>CALUOR010000099.1 GCA_944322285.1 uncultured Bacteroides sp. | reverse complement strand
CAGGAAGGCGTTACCCATTTCATCAGCGGCATGGCACTCGGCGTTGATATGTACGCAGCGGAAATTGTACTTGGTCTTAAATCAAACTATGAAGGCATTACTCTTAAAAGCGCAATTCCTTGTGAAAGTCAGGCTGAGAAGTGGACTGAGGAACAGAGAGACCGCTATTTCGATATTGCCTCCAAGTGCGACAAGGAGACATTGATCCAGCATCACTACACCCCTGACTGTATGCACAAGAGAAACCGCTACATGGTGGATCAGGCAGACTTCATCATAGCTGTATGGGACGGCAGACCAAGCGGGACGGGCAAGACAGTCCAGTATGCCCAGCGGCAAGGCAAGCCGGTCACAATTATCAATCCGAAAACGATGTCTGTTGACTGAGAAAAAGTCTCAAACGCGCCTTTTGGTTGCGTTTGAGGCTTTTTCTTATAGCCCAACATGTATGACTCCGTTACAGGCTTCCGTCGCCTTTGTTCCCGCCGAACTCACAGCCATGCACATGACCATGACCATAATACCATCGCCCATAGCGATAGCCATAATGGGGAGGACAGTTCGCACAATCGCCGGTACAATGTCCCGGATGAGAAGCGTGAGAGGATGAGAGTGCATCAGCAATTCCGATTCCTGCGAAAAGCTTTGTAAAGAAGCCGATTTTAGGGGCAGAAGCAACCGGCTCATCGAAGAACTCTTCCTCGACAGTCTCATCATCAATTTCTTCGTCCTCGTCATCTTCAAAGAGGCTTATCTTGTTCCTCGCAGCTACTCTTTCAAGGACTTCATCATCGACTGCACCGTAAAGGTCTTCTAACTGCTCCTTTGTGAATCTGCATTTCGAGGAATCAAGAAGTACATTCATAGCTTCTGTGTTGCAGCAACCGGATAGGTCATAAATCTCTTCCGGCGTAAACTGAACTCCATACGCCACTGCTTTTTTGATGAGACGGGATGCAGCCTTTTCGTCCATGTATTCCTGAGCAACCTCGGCAACCTCTGAGGATGCACCATAAGAAGTCAGGGATGACATCCGGCTGATCTGTGTACTCGTAGTCCAGTCGTAGAACTTTTCGTAATATTGATCCCAGTCCAAGTCTGACTCCTTTCGAGTGATTGCTCTAATAATATTCCTTGAGTTTTTTCGCTTTTGATGGGTGTCTTAGTTTGCGGAGTGCTTTCCCCTCGATTTGACGGATTCTCTCACGGGTGACATTAAACTCAGCGCCCACTTCTTCAAGTGTTCGTTCGTGCCCATCGAACCCATATCTTAAACGGAGAACTCTTTCCTCTTTTGGTGTTAGTTTGCTCAGAACAGAAGCGACTTCCTCTTTAAGAGCATTCTTTTGAACAGTGGACAGTGCATCTTCATCAGAGAGAATGGTTTCTTCGGAGAGATTGCTTAATAATGCGTCAATGAGTGTGTCTCTGGGAGTGTCTTTCTCATCGTACTTCTCAAATAATTCAAGAAGATCCTCTATTTGGGCATCGGGTATCATCTGGTCAAGGATCTTTTTTGCTTCATCCGGAGAGCATTCGATTTTTTCTTGAACCATCGAAATGGCATAAGCGCATTCATTTAACCGCTCACAACCTATGCAATCATGCGCTTTCAGCACGGGGTACATAGCGAAATATCCCTCTTTCTGGTGAACGGGATAATAAATTAAAGGTCGCTGTGTACTTTGTACACGAGAAATGTTTTGAATCATCCAGAGAGATGCGTATGAAGCAAACGCTCCTGATGTATCGGGATCATATTTATCAACCGCAATTACAAGCCCTATACAAGCATATCCTATGGCATCTTCTATGTCCATATCATATGTTTCCGCTCTCTGCAATGCCACTCGCAAAGCTAATCGCAAGTGCATTTCAATCATTCGTTCTCGTGCATATGTATTGCCATCAACAATTTGATATTTGAGTTGCCTGATTTCCCCCCTTTGTGGAGGTATCACCATTCTCACATAAGATACGAAGGATTCAAGAGAAGGACTCAGTTCGATGATGCGAGTATATACTGCATCATAATCACTCTGTGCAAAATCATCAAAATCATCTTCATCGGAAGGAACATTACGAGTAGGAGCTTCGCTATAAACGAGGATTCCGCGAGTTGTAATAGAGTTGCTGAGCCAATCAAAGTCTTGAATAGGGAGGGAATATTCGTCAGCACAGTCCATGATATTATCAAATGTCACATAGCCCTGCTTTTCGGCAAGCTCTATCAGTTTTTCATATGCCGTTTGACGGTTTTCCATCCCTATTCACCACATTTCACTTAGAACAAAGCTTCAAAATATCGTCACTTGATATTTCATCGTTGAACTTCTCTTGAAACTCTTCAATAAAGTCATAAAGTCTTGTTACATACTCATCCGGCGATGATACTCCTTCAATAAGTTTTTCATAAAGGACATCTACGCCGCCGCGAACATAACTGTCAAAACGAGCTTCATCATCAGGATTTTCTCCCATGTGCTTAAATGCCTTGTCGATTCGCTCATCTTCGTTAGGCTCATAATCTTTGTCAAGCAACATGATCAATCTAAAATTGAATTGGAGTTCTTCCTGAGAATAGATAACACGATCGCCCATAACATTTTGGTTGTAGACCTGATTTGTCTCAGGATTCCGAGTATCATCTTGCTCAGCGGTTCTGCCATAGAGGAAACCGACTAACGGAGCATTTGCGTACACATCAACATTCCGATCAAATAACTTGGCTTTGCTGTTGCTGTCAAAGACGCTTGTTAAAGCATCCACACGAACAGCGTGTCTGCCACGAAAGCGATATTGTTTATCAAACATTTGCCCACCCCCTTACACCAACACAGTTTCAAATTCATTTTTCTTATCAAAGTAATGCCGACAGCCGATCTTGTCGCCCATGTACTCTTCTGCAAGTTCACCATCAGTATCCTTGATAAAGATAATAACCTGCTCCGCTGTATTGGGAAGCGCCTCACAAACAGTCTTGATACGCCGCTTATCGAAAGCAGATAGGGGAGCATCCATCACCAGAGGATAAGGTTCAGAAGACAGGAGCTTGGCATCATCATCCGAAGCGTTTCTGTTATCACGAGCCATCTTTATAATGCCGGTGATGAAGGCAAAAATTACCGAGATGCTTTGAGCGGTGGATGTTTCGACATCCCCATCATAGTCATTTGCATATACAGAAATATGATATTTCTCATCAATGGTTAAGTATAATCCACCTTCATAAATCTGCTTGAATATTTCGTTGATGGTAGTCTCCAATTTGCTGCGGATTTCAGCCTCGCTGGTGGCATAAACTTCAAGAAGTTCTTGGTAAATGCGTTCGGCGTATGCTTTGTAGATCTCAATCTTCTTGTTTTTATCATCCAACAAGGTAAGATTACGACGCTCTGTGTCTGCTCGTTCAGCCTCAGACTCATAACCGCCTTTTCTTAAAAGGATACGGTCCTTTTCGGCTCCACTTTCTCTGATAACTTTGTCGCACAGTTGAATCTCACTGTTGATTGCCCGGACTTTGCTCCGAACATCTCCACCGCTAAGTTTCCCTTCGATAGTATGTAGTTCATCTTGAAGATCAGTGACTTCTTCATCCTGCTGGCTTATCACAGCAAGATTATCACTTATATGGGAAAACAAATCCTGCTGAGCGTTGGCACGGCGCTTAGCTTCCTTTTTGAAGTCGCTAATCATATTGCTGATGGACTGAGGGGGCAAAAAGTCGATAAGCGCCTTAACTTTAGTGTATGGCACTGAGCCTTCATCCAAATGTGTCCCGCAAATACAGACTTTCTGGTTCAGCAAATATTCAATAGTCTTTGCGTGCATATACGGAATGTCCTTGCCAGTGAAGTCTCTGTCGGACAGAAGCTCAAGTGCGCGAGACATCAGTGCAACCGAGAAGAAGGAACTCATGTTGCTGTTAAAGTCCTTGCAAATTGCTTTAACAACATTTGCTTTAGAGTCCTTCGCTCTTGCTATCTTTTGGATAAGCCGTTCCTTTTGGCGTTGTAATTCTTCACCTTCTGCGTACTGCTTGATTTCCTCAGTCTTTTCAGCCTTCCGCGCACTTGCTTGCTCGATTTGACCTTCCAGTTCTTCCAATCTTGCATCAATTTTAGCTATTTCAGATTTGCATCGTTCGATAGTCTGAGTGTACTCTTGTATTTTTGAGTTGCTGTGGGAGTCATAGCTACTCTCATAACTGCCGATAACGCCAAGTCTGGATTTCGGATTAAAATGCTGAATAGCACTGTACATAGCATTCAATCCAAGAAGCCCTTTTACTGCTTCTGCAAAGTCAGTGGCTTTCTTTCCGGTTGAAATGTCTTTACTCATCTTCTCGATTCTTTCGCCGTCAAAGAAGAAATATCTGGACAATTCTTTCGGGAGGATTCCTTTAACTTCACTTTCACATTGCGATTTTTTGACATAGGATGTATTGCCATTTGCGTCTTTAATTGCAATATCGAAGACCGTATTATCGCCCTTGACACGATTTGAGTAGTCTTTACGGTAAGTCTGCTCCCGCATGAGCGTATAATTTACAGTTCCGTGACGCAGCTTGAGAATGACTTGAACTTTGCTTTCTTGACCTGGTTTCATCTCCGCTGCGACAAGTTTGTTAAGCATATTCTTATCGGAAAACTCTGTCTCTCCATACATACACCAAAAGAATGCTTGGGCGAAGGTTGTTTTACCCGTGCCATTTTCACCAATTATGATCGTGACATTTTTCCCGTTATCGCCCTGTGCAAAGTCGATGGATTCATGACGGAACTGTCTAAAGTTTTCCAGTGTTATCGATTCGAGTAACATTGCGCTTCCTCCTCGATCTGCTTCTTAATCCATGCGACCATCTGCTGATCGGTCATAGCCCTTGTTTTGAGATTCTGATTTTCTTGAAGGATGATTTTGCGTTTCAGGCGCTCAACAGCCTTCTCGTTTATCTCAATCTGTTCCATACTCGAAACCACCTTCCTCCGATTCTTCGTCGGTAATATGATATGCCTCCTGAATATCCCAGATCAAGTTGTTTGCGTCCATTGAGTTCTGAGATAAGCGTCCAAATTCTTTTATCCTTGCCAGTTCATTCTTCACAAGGGTTAGATCTCTTTGAGCCTGTTCAGTTGTTAGCGATGACACTGAATCAAGAGGTCGGGGCAAGGTCACAAAGTCATAAATCACTGCATAAGGTTTGTTTTGCGCTTTCCTTAGTACACGCCCCCGACGCTGAATATACTCTTTGGGATTTGTTGTGCTTGCCAAGATAAAAGCAGTCCGAATACCAGGAATATTGACGCCTTCATCCAAGCACTTGATCGCCACTATTGCTTGAAGCCGATCTCCACGCTGGAATTGCTCCTTGATTGCTGCTCTCGTTTCCATATTTTCTCTGGATGTAAATTGAGCTACATCCATACCAAACTCATTACCGAGAATACGAGTTACTGCCTCGATTTGCCGAATATCTCCTGTATCAGAGGATGTATAATCGGCGTTCTCGTCCAACACATTGGTTGCACCACAGTACACCAGTATATTATTGTCGTGAATATAAGGTCTGATCTCTTCCCTGAGAGCATCAAGCTTTTCAGACGCACCAGCTACAATCCTTGCCCGTTTCAGTGCCAGAATCTCGCCATGCTTGTTGAGTTTATACTTTCCATTTTTACCTTTAATGACGCACTTCGACATTTCATAGGATAATTGCTCATAAGCTGTAAGTTCGTCATCATTTAGGTGAACAACAACAGGATAATATTTATACGGTGTGAGCTTATCTTCTTCTATTGCTCGATCCAAAGAATACTCAATGCACTTTTTCCCAAAGAAGGCATATAGGAGCGCGGTGCCTTCCTCATCGCGATGCCTTTCAAGGGTAGCCGACAGAGCCAACCGGTATGTAAAACGATCGTCTAATAATCTTGCGTAGGAAGCTGCACCGAAATTATGTGCTTCGTCAACGACAAGCAAGACGGGTGAATGTATTTTACTTATTTGTTCCTGAACATAACTATTCGTGAATGTAGCATTAGTACATACAAAACAGAAGAAACTTTTGTCTACTCGAATCTTCTGGTCCCTCACAGCTTTCGATAATCGTTGTTTCCAGTCTTTCTGTGGTGAGCTGCTATATCCGATGATGGGCTTCATATTAAAGCGGACAATATCTTCTACCCATTGCTCAACAAGATGCTGATAAGGGCAAACGATTACAACTGCAAGTTTGTCGTTCAAGTCTTCGGAAAGCTTTGAAATTGCACCAAGTCCGGTAAATGTCTTGCCTGTACCTGTTGCCATATCAAATATACCGTGATAATTTTCTCCTACCCACGAAGCAATAGCCTCTTTTTGATAATCATGTAAAGAGATATTTTCAGGTATGCGGGGTCCTATGGCTCTCGTTACGATTTCAATATTTCCGTCTTTCAGTGTGCGAATCTTTGAATCTTTCGATGGAAACTGCTCCTTATCCAAGTCAAAGTTTGGCGGGGACCTCCTGTATTTATCAATAAGAGCTTGTGATATGCTGGGAAACTCCAAGACTTTGATGTTAGGTTCACTGTCATTCCAAATAGAGAAAAATGCGTTCTCTTTTAGCCTTACGCGGTCAGTTTCGTTTTGATCGCCCCAGCTTCTAAAAACATCTATTGTTTCGTAATTGATGGACATTGCAGTTGCAGATTCGTTCATCGATCCGGAGAAGGCTACAATATTTCCTTCACCGTCTTCGATAAGTCCCATTTTTTCATGGTACATTCCAATACCGTTTTTCCCCTCTGTGTATGCAATGCGAATGTCCAAAATCCCATCTGCAATCAGGCAAGCAAGAAGATTGAGTCTCTGCATGGAATAGTAATCAACTTGCTCCCCGGTTATTTGGCGCAGAATAGCCCTTTCGATAATGCTGTTGCGTTCTGCATAACCCTTCTGAATGGCTTCTATATCTTCATCAGAGAGGTACGGAGAAGCAACAATCTGTATTTTACCTCCATTTGAAGCCATAGTTGCTATTCCTTTTGTGATCTCTACAAGAGAGGACGAAGAAAAGAAACCGACTGCTCTTTTGTAGACCTTTGCCTGTTCCAGCAATGGGATATAGAACTCTTGAACAACATTGTCTATAAGGGAACGATATTCATTTTTTACACTAACATCCTGTAAGCTCATGATGCGATCTCCTTATAGATTATCATTGATGTCATCAAGTGCTTCTCTCAAAACATCAAAGTCCTCGTCAGTTGTAAAGCAGTTCACACTAAACCGTACCGTTCCTGCTGGGAAGGTATTAAGGAACCTATGCGCAGCAGGGGCGCACTGCAATCCAGTACGAACTGAAATGTTTCTTTCGCTGAATAACTGTCCTGCGGTGTCACTGCTTATGTCATTAAGCACACAAGAGACAATTCCGACATAATCTCGTCCGTCACAGTTTCCAACAACAGAAATAAAGTCATATTCGTTCAGGATCTCAATTAGTCTTGCTCTGTTTTTCAACTCTGCTGCGGCAAGATTGTTTATTCCCTGTTGCAATATCCATTTAACTGACGCATTTAGTCCAACTACTCCAATGGTGTTCATCGTACCAAATTCAAATCTCTCTGGTAACGATCCCGGCATATCTTGATTTGCAGAATCGAACCCTGTTCCTCCAAAGAAAACCGGTTCAAGGTCAATGGTTGGTTTCATTACAAACCCTGATATACCAGTCGGACCCAGCAGAGTTTTGTGACCAGCGAATACCGCAAAATCAAAAATGTCTTTCCCAATATCACAGTCAACAAGACCTGCTGTTTGAGCCATATCCAAAAGAGTAAGCGAGTGAAACTCTTTTGCAAGCGTAAATATTTCCTCGACCGGTGCAACTAGACCAATCACATTACTTGCGTGGCTGACTATGACTAAATCAGGCTTCGTATTCTCAAACTGAAATCTGATCCGTTGAATATCATAGCAAAGATCCTTGTTTACCGTTAATTCAACTACCTTAACCAAACCCATCGTTTCATAATGGTGAAGGGTGCGCGTTACCGCATTGTGTTCAAAGGGGCTTATGTATATGTTCCTTGCGCCTTTTTCGATAATTCCCTGAATGATAATGTTAAGAGAGATGGTAGCTGATGGCTCAAAGATAACCTGTTTTGCAGGGCAATGAAGAAGTTGTTGGAGGGCAGCCCTTGTATCGTCAACTATGCTCTTTGCGGAACTTGAAAATCCATAGTTGCCCCGTCCAAAGCTGCCACCGGTATGACGCTGAAACTGATCCATACTCTGATAAACGATTTCAGGTTTCGGGTAAGTAGTTGCAGCATTATCAAAGTAAGCCATCAGCTCACCTCCTTAACATAGTTTTTGCAATATTTCCATGATGATCTGACGCTTTTCCTGTTCCGAAATGGCGTGTCCCATGGAATCCAACGATTGAGTGATTTGGTTGTAGAGAAGTTTGCCACGATTGCTGTATGCTACTCGTTCAAAACTCTTAGTAGTGGCGGATCCATCAGCATTTACAAATGTTACCTTGTAGTTAGAAGAATCGGCGCTTTCTTGTACAGCTTCGCCTTCATAGCTTTCAGCGGTTTGCTTATATTGTTGGAGTTTGTTGGTGAATGTCTTGCAAGTGCCATCATCCCAGTCTTCAATCCTCAAGCCGGTCGAAGCTTTTGCAAGACGGACAATGAAAGAATCTTCATCGTTCGTGACAGTCCTAAACAAGACAAGGCATTTATCCGTGCCATCAGCAAAGATATGATTGAATACGGAAGGACTTAGAGAGTCACACCACTCCTTAATGGTAGATGCTAAGGACATTTTATTAGCCTGTGGCTCGTTCTGAGGCAGCATGAAAATCTCTTTGGTCTGAGCAATCAGAGACTTCTTCAAATCAGAAATAAGTCTGTCAATGAAGTTTTTCGATGCAATAATATTTTCTGCCAATCCAGCCGAAAAAGTCTCAGCATATCCGTATGCTTTGGGAAGCTTATCGAAAAGCAGTTCGTAGCTACTCGTATTTTGCTTCAATAGCTTTAACAATGACAAATGCCTGCTATCAATTTTTTTCCCGTTAGGCTGACATTTGATTTCTTTCGCATACTTTGGCAGAGACATCACCCAGCGTCTCATTGCATTTGCGATGTAATCGTATGTGTTTGCACCTTTTTCTGCATCTATGATATGATTTGCAAATGCTTGAGCCAACAGCTCTACAAAGTTCTCCTTTTCAGGATCCCAGTCAAGATAAGATAGGGAGAAAGATTTGGGATCGGCATTGATTTGGAGAAGAACATCTGCTGATGTAGGAACTTGTCCAAACTTATCCAATATCACGACTTGTTGTTTGTACTCATGGAGGACAACAGCTAAGTAAATCGGAATCAAGCCCTTGCGTAATCCAATATGATGCTCTGGAAGAGTAAGAGTATCGTACAGGACATCAAATCCAATTCGCTCATTATGTCTTGCACTCAGGACAAAGTTCTCGATGGTTTCTAACATATTCGCAAGGTTAGGATCGCCCGGACGCAAGTCAAGCGATGGCATTCCTCCTTGCTCCACCAATATACCTGTTCTGAGCAATGTGCTTCGCATGATAGAAACCTCTTGCCCAGTACCAGAAAGTCCCAAGTTGGCTTCAAGTTGGTTACGGAGCAGTGCAGCAACTAACTTACTCCGGCTATTGCTTGCAATATTTGTGATGACATCTCTATTTACTGCCTCATTGCAAATAATTGGGGTGAGGGAGTAAACATCATCACATATGTCAGCCATTAGTTCTGTTAGAGCAGCTTTCCGTTGTATATTGCGAATCCTGCCATTGAAAATATAGCTTGCCTTGTATTTTTCAGGGTGTGTATAAATAGACATAAAGTTACTAATCACTTCACGCAAATCTTCATACACAACATCGTACTCATCGAACAATACTGGATCGTCAGAAGCAGTCTCTCGCAGGAAAGAAACAGCTTCATATTCATGCGCAGCCTCGTCAATGCTTGTGAAATGATTAGGCAAAATAAAGATATGCCTATCACATTCTCTGCTTGTATCGAGGAGGATTTCCTTTAATTTTTTTATGGAGTCCTCACTATGTGGGATGATAGCGTAAATCACGCCATCTGCATCAATGGATTCGCTCTTAATAACCCAGTTTGTATCGGGTCTTACCTCGCTTTCGTCAATGAACACAAAAGAGAAGAAGCGAGTCATCTCTCGGTCATCGTTGTATCGGGAAGGATACATATAGTTGTCGAAGTTCGAGGCATTGAGGGTTTCTTTTACGGAAACCTTTTTTGCGTGAGATTCAGCATAATCGTGTATTTTCTGCTTAATATCTACGCCAGAGGTTTGTTTCAGTTTCAAAAAATCATTGCTTCTCTTGAGGTAGATAACATAATCACGCTCAATAAGATTATCTATGGCAGTCGTGATCTCAGGCACCGTATAAGCAGAAGAGAAAACGCCAACGATCTCATCCTTTGTGGGCTTTAGCCTATCAAATTGCCCAAGCACATAGAACAGAGAAAGCGTCTTTACGATTTTTGCCTCTAAAGACTCTTTGGAAATCCGTGACAGTATGTTTGCAGTTAAAAGATAGTTCTGGTGTATCTCACCGGCATAAACTTCTTTCTTGAAAAGCGGCTCGAAGTAGTCATAAATGACATCCGGGGTAATAAACTCAAACCTATCGTCTGAACACGCCAAGTAAGACGGTAGTGTTGCACTTCCCGCTGCGGAGAGAAAAGTGAATAGAGTGCGTTCATTCTGCGCAACGCGCTCAGATAGTCTCGGCAGAATAAATGTCGAAACAGGGTGTAAAGGGTAGCAGCCATATAATGCGATATTCAATTCATCGCTGTTCTCAGAGAATAGCGGATGGGTAGCATATCGCTGGGAAATTGCTCCAAAATCATCTTCATGTTCCTTGATAAAGGCGCTCCACAAAGTCTCATCTTTTTGAATTACGGATGAGATGATTTCATATGTCTGAGAGAAATTGTTGTTCAAGTGGATATGCTTGAAACGCTCTGACACCCCACGCCACCCATCAACTTTTTGCTTGGGCAGTTTGTCAATATAATTCGCAATTTCTTTGTGGGAAATAAGCATCAAGTGGAGCTGCATCTTGCCACTTCGATTACATTTTTCAGCAAAGTCTTGGAGCATCTTTGTATCACTCAAAGATGCTTCCGTAATATTTGCTTCAAGATATTTGCTGAATTCATCGTAAACCACATACATTCCGGTGAAGCCTTTGGACATCAAACCCTTAGCTACACTTTCGTATAGTTCAACAACATCAAAACCAAGAAAGGGATTGAAAACACTTCCTGCGGTCAGTGTCGGATAAACCCGTTCAAACTGCTCATAAGCAGAGATGTCGTAAGTAGAAAGCGCATTTATAAATGCAGCAACCGGCATATCAATAGCTGCTTCAAATGCCGTATAGGTTTCGGGAAAATCTTTTTCCCATCTTTCAATAACAGAGATAGCAGCTTTGTAATTCGTTTCCGGCATGACATCAAGAAGATCGTTATCCGAGAGCGTTCTTTGCAATGCCAGTAGGAAAGCTTGGGACAAACTTGTGTTGCTACCTGTTATTACAACCGGAAGTATTTTATTTGGACTCTCATAATAATTGAGAACACACTGTTTTAGCTTTGGGTGTTCTTCCAGTTTAGGGAGAAGTTTTTCAAATAAACGCAAGTCGCGTTTCATCAGGATTGAGAGGATAGTCAGAACGATATGTGACTTTCCTTTGCCATATGCCCCGATCAAAACACGAGAACGCTCAGTGGATGTCTCAGCAGTGCTTAGAAGGATTTCTTCAAGGAGACCGAGTGATGACTTTGTAGGTATGAAGTTTTTCAGTTTTTCATTGCTGCTCAGGTCATATCCAATATTAACCGAATACTGGAAACCTGATGCAACAGAGATCATTTTGCTCATAGTTCTATCTCCTGTCACTGCTTGTTTATGCCTGTATAATACGCATCAACACAGTCCTGGAATGTAAGGTCTTCTAAAATGTGAATAACATCCAAACCGGCAGTTCTGTTAATTTTAATTTTTCCAATTCTCTCAACCTGATATAAAACATCAAGCATGGAGATTGCATCGAGATTGAAGGTCTTGCCAATGTTGCAGGGAGCAGTTAGTAATTCATTGAGGCTAATTTCTTTAGCTCCTTTTGCCTGATCAACAATTACAGCTAAAGCGATCCATGGATCGATTGAGTTTGCGAGAGGTATCGCTTTCCGATATGTTTTCTTTTCTTTGCTGAGTGTGTCGATCAGTCCGAGTTCTCCAAATGGACAATCAATGTTGCTCTCTGGTGCTATGCGATTGGGGTTGGATTTATATCGCGGTAAATAAGTATTTATGATACACGAGAAATCATCGTTGAGGGATCGTATTGCAACACTTACCTCGCCTTCTTCCATGCGGATGCGTCTCTGCAAAAACTCTACGAAGTCATCTCTTGAGAACTCCGTCATATTAAACTCATTAAAGAAAAAATACCACGCAGTTGCCTCATCTTTATTTGAAGATAACCGATAATGGAGTAGGTATAGCGTACCCAATTCTTCTATGTAGCGATCATTTGTAAAGACACTATTTCCGAGAGAAGTAAAGGTTTGAACGCGCTTGCCGCTGCTCGGCTCTTCGGTTAAGCCCACTGCTTGAAGCCAATAGCGGAGAGCTTTAACCATGTTTGCGCCTATTCCGAGGACATCCATAGGGTTTTCGTCTTTAGCAACGAACACATCTGGTTTCTTCTGGACATACTTCATGCCCTTGCTAAGCCAACCTTTTCTTATAAAAAATGTATCATGGGCACGAAACTTCATTGCCATAAAAAAACCTCCATTGCTTACTTTGTCCTAAGATATTTGTCCATCATGCAGCCGCCGTCAAGATACTTTGCAGTCATACAAGCCTTACAATGGACGCATTTTTCCGGGTCGATGAAGTAACCGAAACTGCTAATAGTAATGGCACCAGCTCGACAAAGCGACTCACATTTCAAGCACTTTCTACAAGCGTTGAATTTCCTTATTTGATACCCAACCATGCGTTGTAAATCGTCATGGTCTGCAACATTCATTGTTCTAACTTTTACGGCATATTCATAACCGTCTTGACTAAAAGGTTGGAGAGAGAGAATTGGGATTTTTGTTTTGTGATCGAGAACAACAACTTCTCTTAGCAACTTTCTACCCAGTTCAGGTGCTACTCGTCCAAACGGTACAAACATCCCTATAAGCTCATCATCAAATGGTCTGACCAGCCGGTATATTTTGGCATGATCTTCGGCTGTGCAGTTTGTGAATCTAATCTTTACATCACTTGCTGATGCAAGACCATTGCCGCCTTGACGAGCTTTCCATTTTCCAGTATCTACATATACTTCGGGATCTGGTTTTCCTATTTTCTCTGCGAACTCCAACAAAAAGTTACGCCATTTTCTGGATTGCTCAGGCATATAGATTTTTGACAAAAACTGAGCGCGTTGGTTATTGTTAGGGCAGCACCAACAGCCTACACGATCGTAGCCGAGACGATAAGCGTCGTTGAAGTCTACATTTTCTGCGATTATGTAGAGCCAAATATCTATGTCTTTCCAGAAGAAAATCGGAGATGCCACTGTTTGCTGCTGAATCTTTACAGCATCGGCACTATCTTCAATTCGATTATATTTGCTCCGGCTTACAGACTCCGATTTCCTAATTCCATAGAATGTGAGTATTTGCTGACTACGGTACAAACTATTTATTACTCTTGTAATTGGTCCTGTTTTGAACATAGAACAGCACCAGCGCATCATTCTTGCAGGTGGTCCTATATCTTCGCAGACATCATAGAAGTTCTGATCGTCATTTTTGGCTACCTGAAAAATTGCATCAGGATGGTTATCCCGAAAACGCTGAGCATACTCTATTGTGCTTGGAAACTCTAATGTCGTGTTTCCAAATATATGAACAAGCGACGGGTTGCTCAAAGCCTTAACCGCCAAATCTGCTGTAACTGTCGAATCTTTGCCTCCTGAGAAAGACAAAACGATTCTTTCTTCGGGGAAGTTTTTGGCAGCTTTACGAATGAAGTTATGTGCTTCATCTATGAGATAATTTAACCGGTCACGGTTAGCCGAGACGAAGGTCGCCATGTGCTTATCAAAAAACTTGTATGTATTCTCACTCTGGTACTGATGCAGCAGCTCTGCGATTTTATCAGTGTCAACATTTTGGTATAGCCCGTTAGGAATTGAAATAGATTTGCCATCAATGTAATAACGATTGTTGCTTGCCCATACCGAGTTCTCAATATACTGATGCGGTTCTTTTTTCAGAAGAAGCTCAACAAGTAACCGCTCCTCGGGAAATACAGGACGAAGGTCAGCGGTCATATATTTTGTTTTACCCTTGCAGAGGGGGCAAGTACCTTTATCCGCTTGAGATGCTGTTTGAATTATTGGCGTGTGACAATGGTCGCACCAATATATTTCCACGGGGAGGTCCTCAATAGTTTGAGCACCACAAAGAGGGCAAATGCTATCGTTAGTTTCAATATTACAGTTGTTGCACCACATGAATGACCCCTCCTTTCGTGGAATTAGATTTACAGCTTCTCAACATAAGTATAGCAAATACAAAGTACAAAAAAATGGACTTATTCCCCTTCAATTTTTACAGCCTCACAAATATCGCCAATGTCGCAGTCCAAGTAATCGCAAATGCGCAGAAGGACAGAAAGAGCTACTTCCTCTCCTTTGTTAAGCTTACACATTGTTCCGGCAGAGATGCCGACATCCCTTTTTAGTGTAACTTTCGTAATGTCTTTTTGAATAAGCAGTACCCATAGCCGTTTATAGCTTATCTTCATATTACACCTCAAGCTTTCATGCACCAGTGTGGATACAGATATACAGCTTAAATTATAGCATACATATTCGGTGTTTTCAATTAGTTCCTCTGATAATTCACAAAAAAGTTTCAAGAACGCGAGCTATATAATCGTATCGTCTGTGGGAAATGTCTGAACATATTAGACGAAGAGCTATAACACTGGTCAAGCCTTAATTCAATATGAAAAAGCTCATCAATCCGTTACTCTTGATGGATTGATGAGCTTTTCATTATTCCAGTTCGCTTCTTCTCTTGGTTTTCTGCTCCTGAGATGCAATGGGCCTCAAATAACTATCGACATTCGCCTTGATAGTGTCGATTTGCTTGGCTTCCTTCTTGAGCTTGGCTCTTTCGTCATAGAGCCGCTGCTGCTCTTCGGTCAGCCGTTCTTGTTCTGCTTGTAGAGCCTTCATTCTGGGAAGTTTTCTATCACCCTGAACGGCAAGGAGCGTACTCTTTGCTGCCTCAAAGATCACCAGCTCGGCTTCATGCTTTGCCCGGAATGCGGTCTTGTCTTTGGCTTTCTGATAGGCTTCATTGACCGGCTTGAGCCGCTGATAGTTGCCGATATT
>CALUOR010000098.1 GCA_944322285.1 uncultured Bacteroides sp. | reverse complement strand
CAGATACATGGCGAAGCCCTTTAAAATCTGTGTAAATCTGTCTCATCAGTGTCATCTGTGTGCCATTAAACACAACGCTAAATTATCATTTATGAAAACAAAATTCTTCATTCTTCATTCTTCATTAATAAGTCTCCTGCTCCTTCTGCTCTTTGCCTGCGGGGGAGGAGGACGGAAACCTGCGCCCGCCGTACCTGTGCCCCACGACCTGCCCCAGATACAGGACACGGGCCGGCTGGTGGCGCTCACCCTTTACAGTTCCACGTCCTACTTCATGTACCGCGGGCAGGACATGGGCTTTCAGTACGAACTGGCCGAGCAGTTCGCCCGCAGCCTGGGATTGGAGTTGGAAGTGAAGGTGGCACGCAGTGTGCGGGACATGATTCGTATGCTGCTTTCCGGCGAGGGCGACCTTATAGCCTACGCCCTGCCCGTCACGAAGGAGTGGAAGGACAGCCTGCGCTATTGCGGTGAGGAAATCATCACCCACCAGGTGCTGGTGCAACGCCGCGCGCGGGGCGTGAAGCCGCTGAGTGATGTCACCCAACTTGTGGGCAAGGACATCTACGTGAAGCCCGGCAAGTACCACGACCGCTTGGTTAACCTCGACCGGGAGTTGGGCGGGGGCATCCGCATACACGTGGTGAGGGGCGATAGCGTGACGCACGAGGACCTCATCGCACAAGTGGCTCGGGGCGAGATTCCCTATACCGTGAGCGATGACGACGTGGCCCGGCTCAACCGCACCTATTTTCCCCAGCTGGATGTCAGCCTGCCCCTCAGCTTCGACCAACGTTCCTCCTGGGCCGTGCGCCCCGACTGCCCCCTGCTGGCCGAAGCTGCCGACCGTTGGTACCGAGCCAACGCTTCCTCACCCGACTACGAGGCCAGCGAGAAACGCTACTTCGAGCAGAGCAAAGCCACGCCTCATACGCCCATCCTCTCCCTGAGCCGGGGCATCATCTCCCACTACGACGCCCTCTTCAAGAAATACGCCCCTTCGATAGGTTGGGACTGGCGCCTATTGGCCTCCTTGGCCTACAACGAGAGTAACTTCGACACCACCGCCGTGTCATGGGCCGGAGCGCGAGGCCTGATGCAGCTCATGCCTTCCACCGCCCGCGCCATGGGCGTGCCTCCCGGACGCGAGCAGAACCCCGAGGAAAGCGTGCGCGCTGCCGTGAAGTACCTTGGGCAGACCGCCCGCAGCTTCCGCTCCATCCCCGAACCGGAGCGGACAAACTTCGTGCTCGCCTCCTACAATTCCGGCATCGGGCACGTACTGGACGCCATGGCTCTGGCCGAGAAGTACGGCAAGGACAAATATGTATGGCGTGACAACGTGGAGAAGTTCATCCTCCTGAAGTCCGACGAACGTTATTACACCGACTCCGTGTGCCGCCACGGCTACTTCCGCGGCGTGGAGACCTACAACTTCGTGCGCGACATCACCGCCCGCTACGAACGCTACCGCCAGAAAATCCCCCTCTGAAATGAAAAGCGCCGCGCCTCCCCCCGCTTGGCGAAACACTTCCCTTGTTTCAGTTTTGCAAAGATAGACGTTTCGCCAAACATAGCCAAAAAATCGGGGGTGGGGAAGCCGTTTTTTTTGTCCGCTTTTCGGAAAATCGTATTTTAGCGCTGATAGCCAATGAGTTAGGATGATTTCTTTTTTTGAGTCGTGTTGATTCCTAGGCTGTCTCCCTCTTTTTTATTTTTAAGTAACTAATCAAAATTGTCTTATAGCACACAGATGACACAGATGAGACTGATTTGCACAGATTATTTTTTAATAATATCTGTGGTCATCCGTTAAATCTGTGTCATCTGTGTGCCATAGTATAAGTTAATTCTGTACACTTACTTATTAAAAAAATCTTACGGTTCTTACAACCCTTACAGCCCTTACAGATGACAGATGACAGTTTTGTGAAATGGAAAATTGGAAAAATGAAAAAAGTGGATATTACAGTAATATATTATATATATAATATATATATTATATATATAATATATTAAAATATTTAACTTTTTTCTCTTTTCCCGCAAAACGGGCTAAAAATCGGTTTTTCCTAAACTGTCATCTGTCATCTGTAAGGCCTGTAAGGCTTTTGTAAGACGACGGTTTTTTTCTCTTTTTTTGATTATTCTGAAAGTCTGTTCTAAAAAATAGTTGCCTGTTCTAAAAAATTTGCCCGTTCTAAAAAAAAAAGATTATCTTTGCGCTACGATTTGAAAACAGACAGCGAACAATGAAAAGACTGATGAAAAACGCCCGCTTCACCCCCAAAGGCTACCCCGATGAAGTAGAGGCCAAGATTCAACATTATAAGCGCGAGGGTGTCCGCCTTCCCCAGCGGAACCTGCTGCGTACTGAGGAACAGATTGAAGGCATCCGCGCCAGCGCGCGCATCAACACCGCCCTGCTGGACTACGTGGCGGAGAACATCCGCGAGGGCATGACCACCGCCGACATCGACCACATGGTGTACTGCTTCACGACAGACCACGACGCCATCCCCGCCCCGTTCATGTACGACGGGTTCCCTAAGAGCGTCTGCACCAGCATAAACGACGTGGTGTGCCACGGCATCCCCAGCACGCGCGAAGTGCTGAAGAGTGGCGACATCGTCAACGTAGACGTGTCGACCATTTACCGGGGCTACTACTCCGACGCCTCACGCATGTTCCTCATAGGCGACGTCAGCCCCGAGATGCGTCGGCTGGTGGAAGTGGCCCGTGAGTGTCGCGACATAGGCGTGCGCATGGCTCAGCCTTGGACGCGCCTGGGCGACGTGGGAGCCGCCATCCAGGAGCACGCCGAGAAGAACGGCTATAGCGTGGTGCGCGACTTGTGTGGTCACGGATGCGGCATCAAGTTTCACGAAGAGCCGGACGTGGAGCACTTCGGACGCCGCGGCACGGGTATGCTTATCGTGCCCGGCATGACGTTCACCATCGAGCCGATGATAAACATGGGCACGTACGAAGTCTTCATCGACGAGGCCGACGGTTGGACCGTCCTGACCGACGACGGGCTGCCTTCCGCCCAGTGGGAGAGCCAGATACTGATAACGCCGGACGGCAACGAAACGCTGACCGAGTGATGCTGTCGGTCGTAATCGTCCTCTCGCTCGTAGCCGGGTTGGCCGTGGGTGCCATCGCGGGTTACCTGTACGCCCGGCGCGGCATGGACAAAGAAACCGAGGCCCTGCGCCGGCGCATGAACGCCGAGTTTGAAGCCCTTTCCAACCGTATTTTCCAGAGCCGCACGGAGGACTTCAAACGCATGAACGCCGAGCAGATGGACCACCTGCTCCGTCCTTTGGGCGAGAACCTGAAGGACTTCCGCCAGCAGGTGGAGCGCGCTTACTCCGCCGAGGCCAAGGAGCGTTTCTCGCTGGGCGAGCGCATCAAGGAGTTGGTGGAGCTGAACCAACGCCTGAGCGAGGAGGCCAACAACCTGACCCGTGCTTTGAAGGGCGACTCGAAGATGCAGGGCGATTGGGGCGAAGCCATCTTGGAGCGCATCCTGCAAGCCAGCGGCCTGATAGAGGGCGAGCACTACTTCCGTCAGGAGTTCCTCAAGGACGAGCGGGGCGAGACGCTGGTCAGCGAGGAGAGCGGCCGGCGCATGCAGCCCGACATCATTGTGCGCTATCCCGACGACCGCGAAATGATAATCGACTCTAAAGTCTCACTCACCGCCTACGCCGCCTATACCGCCGCCTCCGACCGCGACGAGCAGGCCCGCCACCTGAAGGCGCACATGGCCTCCGTCCGCGCCCACATCGACGAGCTGAGCCGCAAGGACTATTCGCGCTACGACCTCAATGCGCCGGATTTCGTCATGATGTTCATCCCCACCGAGGGCGCCTACCTGCTGGCCGTGCAGACCGACCCCACCCTGTGGGAGTATGCCTACCGCCGGAAAGTGGTTCTCATGAGTCCCACAAACCTTATCAGCGCCCTGCGTCTTTCGCTGGACTTGTGGAAGCGCGAGTATCAGGTGAAGAACGTGCAGGAAATCATCCGTCGCGGCACCGCCCTCTACGAGAAGCTGGCGGGCTTCACGGACACGTTCCTCGCCATCGGCGACCGCCTCTCCGCCCTCCAAAGGGACTACGACCGTGCCGCTGGCCAGCTTTCGCAAGGTCCGGGCAACATCGTCCGCCAGGCGGAGCAACTCCGCGGCATGAGCCTCACGCCTAAGAAGCACATCTCGCCCCGGCTGATGCCGAAAGGGGAGGAAGAAGAGGAGGAGTGAGCTTAGCGTTGAATCCAGTATCCCGTTTGCTTTATTCTTTTTTCAATGTCATACCGTTGCTTCAATAAATAGATGCAAATGTTTGTATCGAGCAGATAGCCTTTCATAAATCAATGATTTTACGTGTCACACTCTGTGTCCGTGCTTTGCGCAGGCTCTCTATCTCTTCTTCGGCTGATGAGTCGTCGTCACGCCATGCGCCGCATATTTTGTCCAGCAACTGGTCTTTCTTAGCTTTTTCCTCCATGTCGACCGGGGCGAAAGTAAGCGAAGAGGCCAGCAGCTCAATCAATCGGCGTTTGGTCTCGTTGCCCAGATGAAAAAGTTCGGTATGGAAGATTCTTTCTGCATTAAATTCTGCTGTATTCATAATCAAGCCTCCCTTAGATAATTGTATTTATTCGTTTTGTGCAAAGATACACTTTTTTTTTATCTTCACTCATATCCCGTTTATTTAAAAATTAGCTTTACATTCTTATTACAGATTTTTTCCAGAATCTCCCTTTATCTTCGCTTCCCTTATATATAATGCAGACAAAAGATGAAGAAACACCGCTTTTTGATGGCTTTGACGCTGGGCCTGGCCTGTCTTCCGGCGCTTGTGTCCGCCGGGGAGCCGGACAATACCACGTGGCTCAAAATGGGGGCGCAATACGAAGTGAACGAACGCTGGGAGGTGGCCGGCGGGTTGGAGTGGCGCACCAAGCAGGATGTGGGCGTGACCGACCGCCTGGGGTTGGACGTGGCCGCCAAGTACGAGGTGTTGCCCTTCCTCAAACTGGGGGCGGGCTATGAGGTACACTATCGCAACCGGGGCGGCGAGGGCTGGAAGTTCCGCCACCGATACCATGCCGACGGGACGCTTTCGGGGAAATGGATGCGCCTGAAGCTGAGCCTGCGCGAACGCTTCCAGCACACGTGGAATGCGGAGGAAAAAGAATTCCGCCTCCGCTCGCGCCTGAAGCTGGCCTACGACATCCGGCGTTGTAAACTGGAACCGTATGCCTCGGTGGAAATGTACAATGGGCTGGGGCGGGGCGAGCGGTTCGATGTGGCGCGCATGCGCTACCGGGCGGGGTTGACCCTTCCGCTCTTCTCCGAACGCTGGGAGGCCGACGTGTTCTATTGCCGCCAGTGGGAGCGGGACGGGCGGAAAAACATCTTCGGAGTGGATTGCGTGTACAAATTCTGAAACTTTTGTGATAAAAGTTTGGAGGTTTGAATGGAATGCTTTATTTTTGTCGCGAAATGAAAGGTTTTATGAGAAATTTAGCAGCACACCATCACCATCATCATTGCTCCAACGGATAGACATTTCGGTGGCGAAGGGCGTATGCGTGTGTGAAGACAACAAGAAGATATGCGGAAAGGAAGCTGGCCGAAACGTTGCGGTAGCTTCCTTTTTTTATTTGGAATAATAACTTTAAATATTAAATATGAACAAGACCATGCTAAGAATAGCCGTACAATCCAAAGGCCGTCTGTATGAAGAGACGATGCAATTGTTAGAAGAGTCGGACATCAAGCTGAGCACCTCCAAGCGCACGTTGCTGGTGCAGGCGTCCAATTTCCCCGTCGAGGTACTCTTCCTCCGCGACGACGACATCCCCCAGACCGTAGCCACGGGCGTGGCCGACGTGGGTATCGTGGGCGAGAACGAGTTTATGGAACGTGCCGAGGACGCCGACATCGTGAAGCGTCTGGGCTTCAGCAAGTGCCGCCTCTCGCTGGCCATTCCCGCGGATGTGGATTATCCCGGTGTGCGCTGGTTTGAGGGCAAGAAGATAGCCACGTCCTACCCCGGCATCCTCGCGCGCTACTTGCAGGAACAGGGTGTGCGGGCCGAGATACACGTCATCACCGGCTCCGTGGAAGTGTCACCCGGCATTGGGCTGGCGGACGGTATCTTCGACATCGTAAGCTCCGGCTCCACGCTCGTGAGCAACCGCCTGAAGGAGGTGGAGGTCGTGATGCGCTCGGAAGCCCTGCTCATCGGCCACAAGCGGATGAGCGAAGAGAAACGCGAAATCCTGCGCGAACTTCTCTTCCGCATCGACGCCGTAAAGACCGCCGAGGACAAGAAGTACGTCCTGATGAATGCCCCGCGCGAGAAAGTGGACGCCATCGTCTCCCTCCTGCCCGGCATGAAAAGCCCCACGGTGATGCCCTTGGCGCAAGAAGGTTGGTGCTCCGTACACACGGTGCTGGACGAGAAATGCTTTTGGGAAATCATCGGCAAGCTCAAGGCTTTGGGCGCCGAAGGCATCCTGGTGCTGCCCATTGAGAAAATGATAATTTAATGTGTTAATGTGCTAATATGCCAATGTGCTAATGCCTTGCAGCATAATTCACGTTACTATATTCACATATGGCCACATTGCCGCATTGGCACATTAACACATAGGCACATTAGCATATTAGCACATTAGCACATAGGCACATAGGCACATTAACACATTAGCATATTAGCACATTAATATTATGATACTCGTAGATTACCCTGAAAAATCGAAGTGGGCGGAACTCTTGAAACGCCCCGTGATGAATACCGAACACCTGTTCGACACCGTGCGCGACATCATCCGCACCGTGCGTGCCGAGGGAGACAAGGCCGTGCTCCGATATGAGGAGCAGTTTGACAAAGTGCAGCTCGAAACATTGGAAGTCACTCCGCAGGAGTTTGACGAGGCCGAAACTTTGGTGAGCCAAGAGCTGAAGGACGCCATCAGCCTGGCGGCCCGCAACATCGAGGCTTTCCATGCCGCCCAGCGTTTCGAGCCGATAGAAGTAGAAACTCAGCCGGGCGTTACCTGCTGGCAAAAATCGGTGCCCATCGAGCGCGTAGGCCTCTACGTTCCCGGAGGGACGGCTCCCCTCTTCTCCACCGTGCTGATGCTGGCCGTGCCTGCCCGTATAGCCGGATGCCGGGAGATTGTGCTCTGCACCCCGCCCGCCCGTTCGGGCAAGGTGCATCCCGCCGTGCTCGTGGCCGCCCGTGTGGCCGGAGTGCGCCGGGTGTTCAAGGCCGGAGGCGTGCAGGCCATAGCCGCCATGGCCTACGGCACGGAGAGCGTCCCCAAAGTGTACAAGATATTCGGGCCCGGAAACCAATACGTCACTGCGGCCAAGCAACTCGTGAGCTTGCGCGACGTGGCTATCGACATGCCTGCCGGCCCTTCCGAAGTAGAGGTGCTGGCCGACGCCAAGGCCAATCCCGTCTTTGTGGCTGCCGACCTCCTGAGCCAGGCCGAGCACGGGGTGGACAGCCAGGCCATCCTCGTGACCACATCCAAGGAACTCCAACTGGCCGTACAGAAGGAAGTGGAACGCCAGTTGGAGCTATTGCCCCGCAAGGACATCGCTTCCCGCTCGTTGGAGAGCAGCAAGCTGATTGTGGTGTGCGATATGGACGAGGCTCTCGATATGACCAACGACTACGCTCCCGAGCATCTCATCATCGAGACTGAGGATTACGCCGCGCTGGCCGGACGCGTCACCCATGCCGGCTCCGTATTCTTAGGCTCGCTTACCCCTGAGAGTGCGGGCGACTATGCTTCGGGCACCAACCACACCTTGCCCACCAATGGCTATGCCAAGGCCTATAGTGGCGTGTGCCTGGACAGCTTCGTCCGGAAGATGACCTTCCAGGAGATACGGCCCGAAGGCCTTCGGCGGATAGGACCCGCCATCGAGCTTATGGCCGCCAACGAGAGCCTGGACGGGCACAAGAATGCCGTCACCGTACGGTTGGCGGAGCTGGAGAGGTGAATGGGAATTTAGATGGCACACAGATGACACAGATTTCACGAGATGACCACAGATTTCTTTTGTCATGCTGAACGGAGTGAAGCATCTCCCAGTGTGTTCGGGAGATTCTTCGCGTTGCTCAGAATGACAGATACATGGCGAAGCCCTTTAAAATCTGTGTAAATCTGTCTCATCAGTGTCATCTGTGTGCCATTAAACACAACGCTAAATTATCATTTAATATATTTGTTGTTATGAAACCTTTACAAGAATTAGTTCGACCCAATATATGGAAGCTGAAGCCATACTCCTCCGCGCGCGATGAATATAGCGGAAGCTCGGCCTCCGTCTTTCTCGACGCCAACGAGAATCCGTACAACACCCCGAACAACCGATACCCCGACCCTTTGCAACGGGACGTGAAGAAAGGTATCGGAAAAATCAAAGGCGTGCCTGTGGGAAACATCTTTTTAGGCAACGGGAGCGACGAGGCCATCGACCTGGCATACCGCGTCTTCTGCGAGCCCCGCGTGGATAACGTGGTGGCCATCGACCCTACGTATGGCATGTACCAGGTGTGCGCGGACATCAACGAAGTGGCCTATCGCAAAGTCTTGCTGGACGACCGGTTCCAGTTTAAGGCCGAAGACCTGCTGGCCGCGTCCGACGAGCGCACCAAACTGATGTTCCTTTGCTCGCCCAATAATCCGACGGGCAACAACCTGTGTCGTGCGGAGATAGAGCGACTGCTCCGGGGCTTCGAGGGAATTGTCATCGTGGACGAGGCGTACATCGACTTTTCCGAAGCGCGCTCTTTTCTGCCCGACCTGGCAAAATACCCCAACCTGATAGTCCTCCAGACCTTTTCCAAGGCTTGGGGATGCGCGGCCATCCGCCTGGGCATGGCTTTCGCCTCCGAGGACATCATCGCCCTCTTCAACAAGGTGAAATATCCCTACAACGTGAACCTGCTGACCCAGAAACAGGCCTCCGAGATGGTGCTTCGTCATTATGAGGTAGACCGTTGGGTGAAGACGTTGAAGGAGGAACGCGCGTGGCTCGAAGAGCGTTTCCGTGCCTTGCCTTGCGTGGAGCGGATTTTCCCTTCCGACGCCAATTTCTTCCTGGCCCGTGTCACCGACGCCTGCGCCGTCTATGATTACTTAGTGAGTCGGGGTGTCATCGTGCGCAACCGGAATTCGGTCGCCTTGTGCGGAAATTGCCTGCGTGTCACGGTGGGTACCCGTCTGGAGAATGAAAAGCTGCTGGAGGCGTTGGAGAAATATAAGTAAGGTAAATGGGAATTTAGATGGCACACAGATGACACAGATTTCACGAGATGACCACAGATTTCTTTTGTCATGCTGAACGGAGTGAAGCATCTCCCAGTGTGTTCGGGAGATTCTTCGCGTTGCTCAGAATGACAGATACATGGCGAAGCCCTTTAAAATCTGTGTAAATCTGTCTCATCAGTGTCATCTGTGTGCCATTAAACACAACGCTAAATTATCATTTTATGAAAAAAGTATTATTTATAGACCGGGACGGGACATTGGTTGTCGAACCGCCCGTAGATTATCAGCTGGATTCGTTCGCGAAGCTGGAGTTTTACCCCAAAGTGATGCGCAACCTGGGCTTTATCCGGAGCAAGCTCGATTTCGAGTTCGTCATGGTCACCAATCAGGACGGGCTGGGCACAAGCTCCTTCCCCGAGGACACTTTCTGGCCCGTACACAACCTCGTGATGCAGACCCTGGCGGGCGAAGGCATTACGTTCGACGACGTATGCATCGACCGTAGTTTCCCCGAAGACAACGCCCCCACGCGCAAGCCCCGGACGGGGATGCTCGCCAAATACCTGGACAATGCGGAGTATGACCTGGCGGGCAGTTTCGTGATAGGCGACCGTCCCACGGACGTGGAGCTGGCCAAAAACCTGGGATGCCGAGCCATCCTGCTTCAGGAGGATAAATCGGCGTTAAGCCCCGGCCTGGAAGCGGTGTGTGCCTTGGCCACGACGGACTGGGACCGGGTGGCCGATTTCCTCTTTGCCGGCGAGCGGCGGGCGGAGGTGCACCGGGTGACGCATGAGACGGATGTATATGTTTCCCTCGATTTGGACGGGACGGGACGGTGCGACATCCACACGGGGCTGGGCTTCTTCGACCATATGCTGGAGCAGATAGGCAAGCACGGGGGGATGGATCTGACCATCCGGGTGAAGGGCGACCTGCACGTGGACGAGCACCACACCATCGAAGACACGGCCTTGGCTTTGGGCGAATGCCTGTACCGGGCCTTAGGCGACAAGCGGGGTATTGAGCGTTATGGTTACGCCTTGCCCATGGACGATTGCTTGTGCCAGGTGTGCCTGGACTTCGGCGGGCGTCCCTGGCTGGTGTGGCAGGCCGACTTCAAGCGCGAGCGGATAGGGGAGATGCCCACCGAGATGTTCCTCCATTTCTTCAAGTCGTTGAGCGACGCGGCCCGGATGAACCTACACGTCAAGGCCGAAGGCGTCAACGAGCACCACAAGATAGAGGGCATCTTCAAAGCCTTGGCGCGCGCCCTGAAAATGGCTGTCCGGCGCGATATTTATCATTATGAGCTTCCTTCCTCCAAAGGAGTGCTGTAGGTAAGTGTACAGAATTAACTTATACTATGGCACACAGATAACACAGATTTAACAGATGACCACAGATGTTATTAAAAAAATAATCTGTGCAAATCAGTCTCATCTGTGTCATCTGTGTGCTATAAGATAATTTTGATTAGTTACTTAATTATTTATCATGCAGGGAATGCATCACGAAATGGATTTTGAATTGTCATTTTGTCACTCGTGACACTTTGTATTTTCTAATAGCTGAGAATCGCTTGTTTCGGAGCAAAGGGTAGGTTGAACGAAAAGAACGGATTTTGAAATCGCTTATCTTTTTATTTTCAGTAAGATACGACATTTTTTATCAGAATGTTTACAAATTCTAGAGGCGTATTTTCTGGAGTTTGAAAGGTTTATTAGGATAAAATTAACTATTTTTGGCAGAGCATCGAAGGATTTCCGCTGAAATACCGCGCTTTTTGCGCTCAACCGGCGCAGTATATTGTCCGAAACAGTTAACTGTTCCGACCCCAAACACTTAACTGATTGGACGGAAATACTTAAGTGTTTCTGAAACAAGCGTTTTCTCGCCTTTCTAGTTTGCGGATTTTGTAAAAATGATAAGTAAGCGGAATGCCGGAAACAGTAGCATTTTGATAGCTGTTATGGAATTCCGCTTTCTGTAAGGATGGTGGTTAAATGGGAATTTAGCGACTGCATCAGGAGAACGCAGACAACGCTGACTGGCGCAGAGGCTCGCAGAAAATAAAGGGCTTCGCCTGTCTGCACAAAGGGAAAAATATAAGTCTGCGTTCATCTGCGTGCTCTGTGTTGTCTGCGTTCTCTGGACAGATAAATTATCATTTTCTCCCTCCGAACTCAAAAAATTTGCACTCCATATACCAAATAATCCGATAAAATGCGTACCTTTGGCGCAACAACCTCTAATAACGACAAAATAACCGGAAAATAACATGCGTTTTTCAGTCCTAAATACACAGAAACTGACCGCTTCCGCCGCCAGTGGAAAACGGACGTATTTCTCTGTATTTCAGGAGAAAAAGTGGGCTGAAAACTTGTGTATGTGCGGATTTATTTTAAACACACACACACACACACACACACACACACACACACACACACACACA
>CALUOR010000097.1 GCA_944322285.1 uncultured Bacteroides sp. | reverse complement strand
GACGATAGGATTATATTGAACCCAATCCTAACTTCTTGCTACAGAAGTATTTATCAAGCGACCAGTCTGGGCGCACAAGCATACACCTGCGTAGTCTTCACGCTTTTGTGGCCCAAAAGCTTCTGTACTGTGGTGATGTTCACACCATTATATATTAATAAGGTGGCATTCGTATGTCGGGCAGTATGGAACGAGACCCGTTTCTCCAGCCCGGCCATCTGTGCAATCCGTTTCAGCTCCTTGTTTACATTCGAGTTGTTTTTCAGGCAGAAAAATGCCTCCAGGTCTTTCGCATATTCATTCAAGATAGCAATGGCTTTGCCCTCGAACAGGAGATTTAGAGGCAGATGAACTTCTACCCCTGTCTTTATGGCCCGATAAATCAGCCAAGTCTCCTTGTCCATCTTCACCAAATTTACGCCCCGGAGGCGAATAAAGTCCGAATAACGCACGCCGACATAGCAGCAGAAGAGAAAGGCGTCCAACGTCTTTTTATATCGGCCACATTCTCCGCTTTGCCTCATACGCTCAAGCCGGTGCAACTCGTCCGGAGTCAAGTGGGTATGTCGATGCTCCACCGTCTTTATCTTGTATTTCCTGAAAGCATATTGCCGCTCACTCAGATAATCTTTATTAATAGCCAGGTTGATGTAACGCTTTAAATGCTTCAAGTGTTTGGCTATCGTGTTGGCATGATACCCGCGCTGATTGAGGAAATACTCAAAAGAGCATATCCATTCGTAAGTCAACTCCGGGAAGAGAATTTCGCTTCTGAAGGCCCTGAGCAATGCCAACGTGGAGCGATGATTGCGCCGGGAAGATTCTTTCAGACCGCCTTCCTCCAGCTCTTTTTCATAGAAAGCCAAAAAAGACTGTTGGCTTCCTCCCTTCCGGACGAAATATTTAATTGTCTCCAGCGAAACAGGTTTGCCCTGCCGGCATAACTCCAACTCCATTCTTTCAATCTCGGCCAAATAATCGCGTAGGAATCGGTTCAGAGAATGCCTGTTAGGGTGCTTTCTCACCACCATCCGTTGGCTATCCCATTGCTCCGGTTTCAAATATACGTGGGTGGAAAAATACTTTTTCCGGTTACCTTGGTAAGCTTCCGCCTGCACCAGGGCCAATCCCTGCTTATTCAGTCTCTTTTTTCGGTTGTAGACCAGTTTGTAAACTATTTTATTCATATCAAACGTCTTTTTAGCGGCAACTGTTTTTGAAGATTTCACCTGAATCGGACAGGCTCTTTTTGCGGTCTGGGCAATGCCTTCCAAAGCCGCATTTCATGCCTGTTAGACGAGTTAACGCACTAATTATATCGGGCAATTCATGTTCTTCAATAATGTTTTTCATCATGTTTTAGAAGCTCACTTTTAACGTTTTTGTATAAAAAGTATGGAGCTGTTATACTTTTACATAAAAAGAGCACTTTGCATATTGATAGTACGAAGGCACCCATTTAGATTTTCCAAACAATAAAAGCTGCTTTTGAACATAAAAACGCGTATCCGAATGACAAATTGACAGATTTTGTAGGTTTTTCGCTAAAAACAATTGCCTATTACATATTTATTAATAATTTTGCATTTCGTTAGAGTTAAGAAACAATTAATGTAAAGTTAAACTTTAAGAGAGAATTTATGAAAAGAAAATTAATGCTGTTATTGGCCTGCCTGTTTGTCGGGATAGGCTTAGTAACTGCCCAGAATCAGACGGTCACGGGTGTCGTGATTTCTGAGGAAGACGGGCAGCCAGTTATTGGAGCGTCAGTGAGGGTTGAGAATACGCAACTCGGCGCTATTACTGATGTAGATGGTAAATTCCGGATTTCGAATGTACCAAGTTCTGCGAATACGTTGATTATCAGCTACATAGGCATGGAGGAACAGAAAGTTGCCATCAAGCCTAACCTGAGAGTGGTGATGCGGACTAACTCCGAGATGCTGGACGAAGTGATGGTGGTGGCTTTCGGTACGGCCAAGAAATCAGCATTTACCGGTTCGGCTACGGTGCTGGACAATGAGAAACTGGAGCAGTCGCAGGTAACGAGCGTTACGAATGCTTTGGCGGGTGCCGTTCCGGGTGTGACACTGACTTCTGATAATGGTGCTCCCGGTGCCTCCTCTAAAATTAAAATCCGTGGTTTCAGCTCTCTGAACGCAGGTAACGACCCGTTGATTATTGTGGATGGCGCTCCTTACAGCGGGGACCTGGCTAACCTGAACCCGAACGATGTAGAGTCTATGACTGTGTTGAAAGATGCCGCTTCCAATGCTTTGTATGGTGCACGCGGTGCTAACGGTGTGGTTATCATCACAACCAAACGTGCCAGCGAACGAGGTGACGCCGTTGTTACGTTCGATGCCAAATGGGGTGCCAATACACGTGCTTTGCAGCAATACGATGTCATCACAAGTCCTGCGCAATATTATGAAATGCATTATGGTGCTTTGAATCGTTACTATCAGGCTCAAGGTATGAGTGCGGATGCCGCATGGAGACAAGCTAACGCCAACCTGTGCAGTTCAATGGGTAACGGTGGTGTAGGCTACAATGTATATACAGTACCCGACGGTCAATATCTGATTGGCCAGAACGGCAAACTGAATCCTTATGCTACGCTGGGTCGTGTTGTCAATTATAACGGAAAGGATTATCTGTTGATACCGGATGACATCATGGACCTCAGTACCCGTACCGGCCTGCGTCAGGAATACAACTTCTCGGTTAGTGCGGCCAACGAAAAATCGTCTTTCTACGCTTCTTTGGGTTATCTGGGTAATGAAGGTATCACAGAAAACTCTGATTACAAACGACTCTCCGCTCGTTTAAGAGCCGATTATCAAGCAAAAAAATGGTTGAAGATTGGGGGTAACATGTCATACGCCCGTTTCGACCAGAACTCTTTGAACAATAACGGTTCAAGTACTTCAAGTGGTAACGTTTGGGCATATGCCACGCAAATGGCTCCTATCTATCCGGGTTACCTCCGCAACGCGGACGGCAGCATCATGATCGATGAGAATGGTTTCCAAATGATGGACTATGGTAACGGCATGAACGCCGGTATGGCACGTCCGCAACTCAGCGATGCCAACCCGTTGATGGACAACATGCTGAACACAAGCAACTCCGAAGGTAACGCCCTTACCGCCAATGGTTTTGTGGACATCACTCCGATTGAAGGACTGAAGATTACGCTGAACGGTACGGTGAATTTGGATGAGACACGCGGTACCTATGTATATAATCCCTACTACGGACAGTTTGATACAACAGGCGGTACGGTAGAAAAATATCATACCCGCACGTATGACTACAACTTGCAACAATTGATTTCGTACGCCCGCTCGTTCGGCAGCAACAACTTCGACATCTTGCTGGGTCACGAATACTACGACTATCGCTATGCTATTCTGCAAGCCAGCAAGTCGAAAATGTTCTCACAGGACAATCAGGAATTGGGTGGTGCTGTGGTAGACGGCCAGTCTGCTTATTCCGGCAAGAGCCGCCACAACAACGAAGGCTACTTCGCCCGTCTGCAATATAACTACGATGAACGCATCTTCGGTTCGGGTTCTATCCGCCGCGACGCTTCTTCACGCTTTGCTCCCGACCACCGTTGGGGTACATTCTGGTCAGTAGGTGCCGCTTGGCTGATTAACAAGGAAAGCTGGTTCAACGCTCCTTGGGTGCAGGAATTGAAGATTAAAGCTTCTGTCGGTTCGCAAGGTAACGACAACATCGGTCTGTACCGCTACACGGATGTGTTCAACATCATCAACTCTTCGGGCGAAATCGGTACTTCTTTCAATACTAAAGGCTCAGAAGACATCACGTGGGAAACCAACACGAACTTCAACGTGGGTGCCGAGTTCCAATTGTGGAACCGTGTAACCGGTAGCATCGAATACTACTTCCGCAAGACTTCGGACATGTTGTTCTCGTTCTCCGTAGCTCCGTCATTGGGTTACAGCAGCTACTTCGACAATGTGGGTAACATGAACAACCAAGGTGTGGAAATCGACTTGGGCGTAAATATCTTCAATACCCGCGACTTCAAATGGGATGTCAACCTCAATGTATCTACACTGAAAAATCGCCTCACCATGCTGGACGAAGGCAAAAAGACGGACGTAAGCTACAGCATTGAAGGCAAAGCTTACGAAGGTTACACCAACGGCAGTTTCTTCATCGCGGAAGGTCTTCCCATTTATACTTGGAGAGAGAAAGTATATGCCGGCGTAGATCCGGAGACCGGTCTTTCCATGTGGTACAAGATGAAGACAGACGCGGAAGGAAACTTTATCGGCAATACAACAACAAGCACGTATTCTGAAGCCGACTACTACGTAACAGAAGAAAGCACACTTCCGAAAGTATATGGTGGTTTCGGCACTACGTTGCAGGCTTACGGCGTGGACTTCAGCATTAACTTCACGTACAGTCTGGGCGGCAAGCAGTACGACGGCACATATGCCACGTTCATGTCTTCACCGACTTCGTCCAACACCGGCTTCAATTTCCACAAAGACTTGTTGAACTCTTGGACACCGGAGAACCCCGATACGGACATTCCGCGCTTCCAGTTCGGAGATACGTATAGCGGAGCTTCCGCAGGTTCTACCCGTTTCCTTACCAACGCCAGCTATTTGAACTTGCAGAATATCAACGTAGGTTATACGTTACCCGCCAGCTGGACCAGAAAACTGGCCATCAACTCGCTGCGCGTCTATCTGTCCGCTGAGAACGTTTACTACTGGTCAAAGCGTAAAGGTTTCGACCCGCGCCAGTCGTTTGATACGACAACCAACAACACCTACTACTCGCCGATGCGTACCATCTCGGGTGGTGTGACTTTCAAATTCTAAACCTCAAACATAGAGACTTATTAATATGAAAAAGAATATATTCAAATTTTTATCGGCTTTGGCCGTATCGGCTACGGTACTGACAAGCTGTATTGAAGAGACTTTTCCGGAAGACAACACCGCCACTTCCGAGCAAATCGGAGCGTCCGCCTCTGCTTTGGAAGCTGCCGTAAACGGTCTTCCCGCACAAATGGTACAATGGTATTTGGTCTATGGCGAACAGGTTCATGAAACAGACATGGGTTATCCCTTGTTCATGATTGCGCAGACCGAGATGCTGGGCGACATGTATCCGCTTGGCGACAACTCCGGTTACGACTGGTTCTCGGAATATAACACGTTTAACCGTGGTTCCGGCGAAAGCACTTACAACGCTTACCTGCCTTGGTTCACGCTGTATCAGTTCATCAAGTCTGCCAACGACATCATTGCCGCTGTAGACCTCAGCGATGAGAGTTTGAGCGATGTGATGAGAGGTAATGCAGGTATCGCTTACGCCAACCGTGCTTTCCATTACTACATGCTGATGGTGCTCTTCGAGCCGAAGGCCAACATCTATACCGATTGCAGCAGTGTATTGGGACTGACCGCTCCCAAGATTACGGAAACGACCGACAACGCCACGGCGCAAAACAATCCTCGTTTGACGCATGACGAGATGATGGAATTCATCCTCTCTGACCTGAACACCGCCGAAGAATGTCTGGCCAACTACACGCCTTCTTCCGGTCTGTTCCCCAGTCTGGCTGTCGTTTACGGTCTGAAAGCGAAAGTCTACCTGTGGGATGAGGACTACGAAAATGCTGCCAAGTATGCCCGCATGGCCATTGACACTTCCGGCTGCTCACCTATCACAGAGAGCCAGATTGACGATCCGACCACCGGTTTCAATACCGCCAACCAGGCTTGGATGTGGTACCTGCATTATTCAGCAGAAAACATGGCGAACCTGTGTAACTTCACCGGTCACATGTCTAGCGAAGCAGACTGGGGCTACTCTTCATTGTCAATGCCGGGTATTGACCGCTCACTGTACGACCGTATGTCCGACACCGACATCCGCAAGCGTCTGTTTGTCAACCCTGCCAAGAGAGATTATTATGACTACAAGACTATACGTGATGATGACTGGTTGGAGAACACCTGCCGTCCTTACCAAGCCCTCAAGTTCCGTTGCGGTGGTGGTGACTACATGACCTACAGCGTAGGTGCAGCCGTAGACGTACCCATTATGCGTGTAGAGGAAATGTACCTCATCGAAGCCGAAGCTATCGGTATGACACAAGGCGTAGCAGCCGGCGTAACCGCTCTGAACAGCTTCATGAAAAACTATCGTGACCCGAACTACAACTTCAACACCAGCGATGCCCGTACGTTCCAGCTTGAAGTGATGTGGCAGATGCGTCTTGAATTCTGGGGTGAAGGTCAAGGCTTTGCAAGTGCCAAGCGTCTGCAACCGGACGTAATCCAGAATTACGAAGGCACCAACGCTCCGTCTGACGTATTCAAGATCAACTGCAAAGGCATGAAGCCCAACTGGAATCTGGTAATCCCCATCTTCGAGTTGAACGCTAACGTAGCCCTGCAAGAGACCAACAATCCGGATCCGACCGCTACCGTAACAGGTCCTACTCCGATAGGTACTTTGGCCGGTGAATAATCAAAACAAGAACTGATTTAATGAATATTGAAATATGAAAAAGATAAATAGCTTATTACTCATGCTGGCCGCCATGTTTACACTGGCATGGACGTCCTGCGATGACGATATAGAATATACACCGGCGGGAGCTGTGCAAGGAGCTGGTGTATACTTCACTCCTTCTACCGTTACTGAGTATGAATTAGAAGGACCAGAAGGCAGTATTACTTTGAACGTAATGCGTACCGACTCTGTAGGCGCTATTAATGCCGAATTAAAATCTACTTATACCGAAGGAGGTGAAAATGTATTTACCGTACCGGGTAGTGTAAGTTTTGCTGAAGGTTCTTCCACATCTAGCGTCACAATTGATTATAATAATGTTGTCCGTGGCACTACCTACGAAATAGAGCTAAGCTTTGCCGAAGGAACACCTTACGGTCGCTCCTCTGTTACACTGTCTCTGCTGTATCCTGAAGAAAAAGTTGAAGTTTGGGAAGTTGTATCAGAAGAAGCTGTTTTGGTAGAAAATCTATTCGAAGCATTTGGTTCCAGTCCGATGAACATCACCGGAATCACAGTAGAGAAAGAACAAACCACCAAAATGTACCGTTTCAGAAGTCCATTCAATAACGAATACTTTATGGAACAATGGGGCGTAGAAATCTATGCTGATGACTCCAACTTACCTTATATTATATTGGATGGTGAAACATATGGTGATGCCGGATACTATATTGCTCCGACTGCACTCAACTTCCAAATGGTAAATGGTGAAGGTCCGAAAGAAGATGCAACATGGAATACATTCGGTTCTGTAGCCGGCAACCTTTCAACAGCCGATGGTCCTATTGAACCGGGTAATGCGACTTATCCGCTAGGCACATATACAGAGACATCCAAGATGTTCGATCTTGGTTCTGTATATCACAATATCGGCGGTTATGGATATTACACGTTTGGTAATGGCGTATTCCTGCTTTATCTTGACCCGTCTATGATGGGAACAGATTACGACCGCGACTATACATGGTCAGATTTACCCGAAGCAACTGGTTTCTTCACTTCAGAACTGCGTGGTGAAAGTTGGATGCAAGCTATACAAATAGCAGAAGAAGACTCGACCTTCTACCGCATGCCGAACTTGTATTCCGATGCAGAAAAGGCTCACATCTACTTCCATGTAAACTTTGAAGATGGCACCGTTGATATTCCTGATACACAAAATACAGGAATGACAACCTTTGGTAATCCGGTATATCTGGAAGGCGTTTCTACACTTTCATCTTACGACGAAACTACCGGTACGTTGAACTTAGGTTTCCGCTTCTATATAGGAGATGAAGAAGGTGAGAAAGTAGCTGATTTGGCAACCGTTACAGAAACATTCCTTTGGGGTCAGAGCGAATTTGACCAGCTTCAAAGCAGCAAAATAGACGACTACGTAGGAAACTGGATTATCCCATTCAGCGATGGTAGTGAAACATTGCAAATACCGGCTACAATCAGCAAAGTGGATGAAACAACTTTGGCGGTAAAAGGCTTATCCGGAGCTGCTGATTACGATGATACCATGCTGTTGAGCTATGATACTCAAACGGGTTGGATACGCTTCAGTGCACAAGAAGTAGCCTCACTTCAAGGTTTCCAAGTATTTGTATTCCCCTATAATAGTGAAACCGGTGAGTTTAACGAAGAAAGTTTAATTGGTGGTATTACAAAATCGGGGACTCTTAAGTTCTTGAACGATGAGAGCAACGAAGGGAAATACGATGCAATGGTATACGTAGTTAATACCGGGAATGGTTATTCTTATCTGACCAGCTATTGGAATTTCTTGGAATGGGGTTCAAATACGGCTGCAGCGACTAAGTCTATTACATCTTTCGGTTTGAACATGAGATCTATCAAGCATGGTTTTACTCCAAGAAGAGTTTATAACAACAACTTGGATATGCAGCCTCAACCCATTCAAAGTCACTTATCACGCAATGCGTCAATGAATGGCAATGCAAACCTGTTTATGTAACATATCGTAAACTAACCTATTAAAAGGGTATACCCACAAGGGTATGCCCTTTTTTGATTAATAACATGTTGTTTCCTCTTATCAGAAAAGAGGGAGAAATGGGAATTTAGCTCATTTACGATTTAGCAATTTACAATTTACGATTTTGTTAAATGGGAATTTAGCGCGCGCAAGCGTGCTTTAAATGAAGAATTAAGAATGATGAATGAAGAATGGCAACGGAACTCTCCTCCTTCTGGAAGGAGGAGTCCCCGAAGGGGGAGGTGGTAGGATAAATAGGCCGCTTTAGCGACTCCTATTCTTCTTATTATATAAATAGGTCGAACCATGCTTTTCCTACCACCCCGCCCGGTGGGCACCCCTCCTTCCCGAAGGAGGGGAGTTGATTACTCTAATTCTTCATTCTTAATTCATCATTCTTCATTTAAAAGATAAATTATCATTTAACTTCAATCAACTATATTAATTACCCAATCAATCATACTGAAAACGTCCTCAATATATAATAAATCTTTTGCACGATTAGCAATCGCACTGTTGCACAATTATAAATCGTACAGTCAAACAATTAGTAATCGTTCAAAACATCATTCTATTCTTTCGGGATTAGAAGCTTAACCCTTCCAACCTCAACAGAAATCTTTTCGCTTCCAGACCTCCTCCATAACCAGTCAAGGAATGGTTGCTCCCTATCACCCGGTGACAGGGAGCGAAAATAGATATAGCATTGGCACCATTAGCATTTGCTACGGCACGCACAGCTGATGGCTTACCTAACTGTCGGGCCATTTCACCATAAGAAATGGTATGACCATAAGGAATCTCAAGCAACTGCCGCCATACTTGCTTTTGGAAATCGGTCCCGACAAACAATAAAGGAACATCGAAGGTTTTGCGTTCCTTCCGAAAATATTCATCCAGTTGCCGAACAGCCTCTTGAATAACCACGGAGGATGCTTCTACAAAATCGGCTTTCAACAGGATTTGCAGCCGTTTGTACACACGTCCCGGATGTTTCTCCATCATCCAATTGCATAGACAGAGGCTGTCTTGATAAGAGCCGAGAATCATCTCTCCACAAGGAGACAAATAATGTAGGGTTTGAATTTGGTTTCTCATGGGCTTCCTAATTCGTCATTCTAGCAGGTCGGACATCGGGCAAAAATATAGCAATGACACCTAATAAAGGCAACCAGGTGCTGACGTGGAAAATAAACTCAATGCTCGTCAAGTCCGCCAACCAACCAAAGAAAGCCGAACCTATGCCACCCAAGCCAAACATCAGGCCGAAAAAGATACCCGCAATCATGCCCACTTTATCCGGCTTCAAATCGGTGGCATATACCACAATGGCCGAAAAGGCCGAAGCTATCACCAAGCCGGTAATGACCGCCATGACAATGGTCCAACCCAAATTGAGATAAGGCATGGCCAATGTAAAAGGAGCAGCCCCCAAAATGGAGAAAAGGATGACATATTTTCGCCCATAACGGTCGCCCAAGAAGCCACCCAACAAAGTGCCTGCGGCAAAAGCGGCCAAGTAGGCAAAGAGACAATATTGAGACTGCTGCACTGTAATCCCAAACTTCTCCATCAGATAAAAGGTGAAATAGCTCGTCATGCAGGCGTTGAAAAAGTACTTCGAAAAAATCATCAATACCAAGATTTCCAACGCTCTCCGCACCGTTTTATCAGGCAAATTGCAAAGATTTGTCTGCCGTTGCCGATGGTGCATCTTAATCTCGGTCAACATCAGACTATACCAATACCCCACCCGGGTCAACAGCAAGGAAGCGAGCAAAGCCGCCAAGGCGAACCAGCCTACAGCATGTTGCCCGTAAGGAATGATTATCAGCGCCGCCAATAAAGGGCCAAAGGCACTCCCTCCGTTTCCTCCTACTTGAAAAATGGACTGCGCCAAACTCTTTTTCCCTCCTGACGCCATCTGAGCCACACGTGAAGCTTCGGGATGGAACACAGAAGAGCCGCAACCTATCAAAGCCACCGACAGAAGTATCAACAGGAAATTGGGCGCAAAAGCCAATGCCATCAGCCCGACCAACGTGAAACACATGCCCGTAGCCAATGAATAAGGCTGCGGATGGCGATCGGCATACCGGCCTACAAAAGGCTGGAGCACGGAAGAAGTCAATTGGAATACCAAGGTAATAATGCCAATCTGCGCAAAAGTAAAGCCGAATTTATCTTTCAGCAAAGGGTATATGGCGGGAATCACCGATTGAATCATATCGTTCAGCAGGTGGCAAGTCCCCATCGTAAACAAGATAGCATATGCCGTACCCTCCACAAGTTGCGGATGACCTTTGATTTTGCTTAATACCCGATTCTTCATCTCTTCATATATAATATGTATATTATGCGCTAAACGGTTGCAAAAGTAATGCCTTCTCTTCAAATCTACAAACGAAGAGCCTTCCTTAAGTAATTTATCTTCAATCATATTTTCCCAATTTGCTTCCAATCTCACTTTTTTGTTTTATCTTTGCTCCCCGATTAGTGGAAACAACAAAAGCACAGATATGAAGAAACTTTTTGTATGGGCACTTGCTGCTATTGCTTTGAGTGCTTGTGATTCGGAGCCTAAATTTAAAGTGGAAGGCGAAGTGGCTGGCGCTGACGGCAAGACACTTTACCTGGAAGCCTCTGCCTTGGAGGGTATCGTACCAATGGATTCAGTAAAATTGGCCGGAAGCGGGACTTTCTCTTTCAAAGGGAACCGCCCGGAATCGCCAGAATTTTATCGCTTGCGTATAGAGGATAAAGTCATTAATTTCTCAGTAGATTCTACCGAGACGCTGCGCTTTAAGGCCGGTTACGAAGATTTCGCCACGAACTACACGGTAGAAGGCTCACCCAACTGCGAGAAAATAAAGGAACTTTCGTTGATGCAATTGCAGCTACAGAGCAAAGCCGACGCATTAGCCCAAGCCATGCAAAGCCGTACTATTGGCGTGGATGTGTATCAAGACAGCCTGCTATCCATGATTCAGCGTTACAAGGACGATGTAAAAGTGCGTTATATTTTTTCGGCTCCCAACACTGCGTCCGCTTACTTCGCCTTGTTTCAAAAATTGAATAACTACCTCATTTTTGACCCGCTGAACAGTCGTGACGACATTAAGTGCTTTGCCGCTGTAGCCACCAGCCTGAACAATTATTATCCTCACGCCGACCGTTCCAAAAACCTTTATAATATTGTAATAAAGGGCATGAAGAATACACGCGTACCCCAGCAAACCGCTGAGGCTCCCGCTATCGAAATGCATGAAACCGGCGTGATAGACATTGAGTTGCGTGACATGAAAGGGAATGTACGTAAACTGAGCGAGCTGAAAGGGAAGGTTGTGGCACTGGACTTTACCATTTATCAGACGGCCGTATCGGCAAGCCGCAATTATCTGTTGCGCGAGCTGTATGACAAATATGCCGCTTCCGGTTTGGAAATTTATCAGGTATCATTGGATGCTGACGAACATTATTGGAAAACTACGGCCGATAACCTGCCATGGATATGCGTGCGTGATGCCAGCGGGGTCTACTCGTCATTAGTAGCCCTTTATAACATACAGAATATTCCGACCCTGTACCTTGTCAACCGAGCCAACGAACTAAGCGAAAGAGTGGACGACCTCGGCAAGCTGGAAACAGAAATAAAAGCCTTGCTTTAATGTATCAATAAGGGAAGAAGCCTTTAAATATGTTACAAAACACACTGCGGGATTTGGAAGATAAAGATTAAAACATTAACTTTGTCGCGAAAATAAAAGGAAGAGGGTTCCAGCATGCCGTACATGTTGGAATTCTTTTTTGTTTATACGTCTAATAATAACGAATAAAAATAGGAGGAAAAACAGTATGGCTTATATGTCAGAAGAAGGTTACAACAAATTGTTGGCCGATTTAAAAGAATTGGAGGCCGTGGAACGCCCCAAGATAGTAGCGGCTATTGCCGAAGCACGCGATAAAGGCGACTTATCCGAAAATGCAGAATATGATGCAGCCAAAGAAGCGCAAGGCATGCTCGAAATGAAAATCAATAAGCTGAAAGCAATCATCGCCGATGCCAAAATCATCGATGAATCGAAACTGAAGACCGACTCGGTACAGATTCTAAATAAGGTAGAACTGAAAAACGTAAAGAACGGCATGAAGATGACTTATACTATCGTGTCCGAAAGCGAAGCGAACCTGAAAGAAGGAAAGATTTCGGTCAACACCCCCATTGCACAAGGCTTGCTGGGCAAGAAGGTGGGCGAAATAGCCAAAATCAAAGTGCCGCAAGGTATGATAGAACTCGAAATTGTAAACATTTCATTTTAACCCGACAGGCAGACCATGTATGCGCATGCGTCTGCCTCGTTTTTACAATATATCGTTATGGCAACAATATTCAGCAGAATCGTAGCAGGCGAGATTCCTTGCTACAAGGTGGCGGAGAACGACAAATTCTTTGCGTTTCTTGATATCAATCCGCTGGTGAAAGGCCACACGCTGGTCATTCCCAAGCAGGAAGTGGACTACATTTTCGACTTGAATGACGAAGACTTGGCAGCTATGCACGTGTTTGCAAAGAAAGTGGCGTTAGCTATCGGCAAAGCATTTCCCTGCAAAAAGGTAGGCATGGCCGTACTGGGTCTGGAAGTTCCCCATGCACACATCCATCTGATACCGATGCAGAGCGAGAAAGACATGCTTTTTTCCAATCCGAAGCTGCAACTGTCCGATGCAGAGTTTAAGGCAGTGGCTGAAGCAATCCGCTCTGCCCTCTAAAATATAATTTTCTCCTTTCTTTTATATCAAGAAGGATGCGCTTGCGCCATGTGCAAGTTGCATCCTTCTTTCAGTTCAAAGCAGGAGCGCGCGTTTTTGCGGAAAAGGATTTCATTATCAAGATGAATTTTGTACTTTTGCGTTTCATTTACCGACAAAAGTGAATACGAAAATGAACGAGGACATCAAGAAAGCCTGTCAGGTGATGCGTGAGGGAGGAGTTATATTGTATCCCACGGACACCATCTGGGGCATAGGTTGCGATGCAACCAATGAAGAGGCAGTACGTCGTGTATACGAAATAAAGCAACGGGCCGACAGCAAAGCAATGTTGGTATTGGTAGACACGCCCGTCAAGGTAGATTTCTATGTACAAGACGTACCAGAGATAGCATGGGACCTGATAGATTTAGCTGATAAGCCACTTACCATTATATATTCGGGCGCACGCAATCTTGCTCCAAATTTGCTGGCGGAAGATGGCAGTGTAGGCATACGGGTAACCAACGAAGCGTTTTCTCAGCGGCTGTGCCAGCAGTTTCGTAAAGCAATCGTGTCTACATCGGCTAATATCAGCGGGCAACCTTCGCCTCACAATTTCAGCGAAATCAGCGAAGAAATAAAGTCTGCCGTAGATTATATTGTGAGTTACCGGCAAGAGGAACGGAGCAATCCTAAACCTTCGAGCATCATTAAATTAAGTGCGGGTGGAGTTATTCAAATCATCAGACCGTAATGAAAATAGACGTAAGTAACTGGTTGCAAAGATTCTTGACCTGGCGAGAGAAGAACATCAAGGAGAAACGTTTTATCTTGGTGCTCAGTTTCTTGGTCGGCATATTTACCGCCTTGGCAGCTTTGCTGTTAAAGCTACTGATACACTGGATACAGAAATTCCTGACAGACAATTTTAATGTCACCGAAGCTAATTATTTATATTTGGTATATCCGGTGGTGGGCATTTTCCTCACAGGATTGTTTGTGCGCTACGTGGTAAAAGATGACATTAGCCATGGTGTCACCAAGATACTTTATGCCATATCGCGCAGGCAGAGCCGCATCAAGCGGCATAATACATGGTCTTCCATTATAGCCAGCTCCATCACGATTGGTTTCGGAGGTTCGGTAGGAGCCGAGGCACCTATCGTATTGACCGGTTCAGCCATCGGATCCAACTTGGGCAGCCTGTTCAAAATGGAACGTCGTACGCTGATGTTGCTTGTAGGATGCGGTGCAGCCGGTGCGGTAGCAGGTATCTTCAAGGCACCTATTGCGGGGTTAGTGTTTACGCTGGAGGTATTAATGATAGACCTTACCATGACATCTTTGTTGCCATTGCTGATATCATCGGTTACAGCGGCTACACTTTCATATGTAGTCACAGGGCAGGAAGCCATGTTCCAGTTTCATTTGGACGAGCCTTTTGAACTAGGGCGCATTCCTTATGTGATTGCACTGGGGGTTTTCTGTGGTCTGGTATCTTTGTATTTCACCCGTGCCATGAACAGGCTGGAAGGAGTGTTTGGCCGTTTGAAAGCACCTTATAAGAAATTGGCCTTAGGCGGTATCATGCTAAGCGTGCTGATATTCCTATTTCCACCACTTTATGGTGAAGGTTACGACACGATAGAATTGTTGCTGAACGGAACAAACAATTCGGATTGGGACACGGTAATGAACAACTCGTTGTTCTACGGTCATAGCAATCTGCTGTTGGTTTACCTGATGCTGATAATCGTATTCAAGGTTTTTGCCTCAAGCGCCACGAATGGCGGAGGTGGATGTGGAGGTATTTTTGCGCCTTCACTTTATTTAGGATGCATCGCGGGATTTGTATTCTCCCACTTCAGCAACGAGTTTGACGTTACGGCCTATCTGCCCGAGAAGAATTTTGCTTTAATGGGAATGGCGGGAGTAATGAGCGGAGTGATGCATGCTCCGCTGACCGGTGTTTTCCTTATTGCCGAGCTGACCGGTGGTTATGACTTGTTTCTGCCTTTGATGATTGTATCAGTCAGCGCTTATCTGACCATCATCGTTTTTGAACCTCATAGCATCTACTCTATGCGTCTGGCCAAAAAAGGAGAATTGCTGACTCATCATAAGGACAAAGCCGTATTGACGTTGATGAAAATGGAAAATGTAGTGGAAACAGACTTTATAACGGTACGTCCGGAAATGGACTTGGCAGATATGGTGAAAGTCATAGCCAAATCTCGCCGCAATATTTTCCCGGTTACAGATGAAGAAGGAAAGCTGCTGGGCATTGTTCTACTGGATGATATCCGCAATATCATGTTCAGACAAGAACTTTATCACCGGTTTACGGTAAACCGTTTTATGACTTCACCTCCTGCCCGTTTATATAATACGGACAACATGGAGCAAGTAATGCAGACTTTTGATGACACCAAAGCTTGGAATTTGCCTGTGGTAGACCAAGAAGGGCATTATTTAGGTTTTGTTTCCAAGTCGAAAATATTCAATTCTTATCGGGAAGTATTGGTACATTTCTCCGACGAATAATGTCCGGACAGTTATTTTCGGTGAAAGAACTGCTATCAATTTGAAACAAATCCTTATATTTGCAATATACTTTAATAATAAGAATGGGCAAGATGGAGAAAGAAGCATTGCGAATCGTATATATGGGTACACCGGAGTTTGCGGTGGAATCGTTGCGTTGTCTGGTTGAAGGTGGTTATAATGTGGTGGGTGTCATTACAATGCCCGACAAACCAGCCGGACGCGGACACAAGTTGCAATATTCACCGGTTAAGCAATATGCATTAGAACATAATCTACCATTGTTACAACCGGAGAAGTTAAAGGATGAAGCTTTCTTAGAAGCTTTGCGCACTTGGAAGGCAGACCTGCAAATTGTGGTGGCTTTCCGTATGTTGCCTGAAGTTGTGTGGAATATGCCACGCTTAGGCACTTTCAATCTTCATGCCTCATTGTTGCCGCAATACCGTGGAGCGGCTCCTATAAACTGGGCTGTAATCAACGGAGATACGGAAACGGGTGTTACAACATTCTTTTTAAAGCATGAAATTGATACAGGTGAAATTATCCAGCAAGTGCGCATTCCTATTGCCGATACGGATGATGCGGGCATGGTGCATGACAAGTTAATGATGCTTGGCGGACAATTAGTGACCGAAACCGTAGATGCCATCTTAAATGGAACGGTGAAGACCTTTCCACAAGAAAATATGGCCATGGCAGGCGAGCTTCGTCCGGCTCCCAAGATTTTCAAAGAAACTTGCCGCATAGACTGGCATCAGCCGGTAAAGCGCATTTATGACTTTATACGAGGACTTGCTCCTCATCCAGCAGCGTGGACAGAGTTGAAGCAACCGGATGGGAACACAATCATCCTGAAGATATTTGAAACGGAAAAGCTAGTTCAATCTCACGGGTTGGCGCCCGGAAGTATTTGTACAGATGGGAAAACCTATCTGCATATTGCTGCAACAGACGGCTTTATAGGAATACGTTCCCTGCAATTGCCGGGCAAAAAACGTTTGAAAGTTGACGAGTTGTTGCGTGGGTTCCGAATGGGAAATGACTTCCATGTTCAATAGCTACTTTTCTATACATATATTATATAGACAGAGCCTATGAAACCAATTATAGCCCCTTCCCTCCTTTCTGCCGATTTCGGTAATTTGGAGAAAGATATTGAAATGATCAACCAAAGCGAAGCCGACTGGTTGCATCTGGATATTATGGACGGTGTGTTTGTTCCGAACATCTCGTTTGGATTCCCGGTGTTGAAACATGTGGCACGATTGTCACGCAAGCCATTGGACGTACATCTGATGATTGTAAATCCAGAAAAGTTCATTTCAGAAGTAAAAGCCATCGGTGCAGATATAATGAATGTGCACTACGAAGCATGTGCCCATTTACACCGGGTGGTGCAACAGATTCGTGAAGCCGGCATGAAACCGGCAGTCACCATTAATCCCGCCACACCTGTGCTGATGTTGAAAGATATCTTACCGGAAGTATATATGGTATTGGTAATGGGAGTCAATCCCGGTTTTGGCGGACAGAAGTTCATCGAACATACGGTTGAAAAAGTGCGCGAATTGCATGAGCTTATCCGGCAAACACAATCAAATGCATTGATAGAAGTAGATGGAGGAGTGAATTTGGATACCGGCAAGCGTCTTGTAGAGGCCGGTGCCGATATCTTAGTGGCTGGGAATGCTGTATTTTCCGCTTCGGTTCCGCAAGAGATGATTCATGCCTTGAAGTCTTTATAACCGGAAAAACGTTTGTTCAGCCAAGTATTACAGCGATATCCTTTCCTCCGGCTCTTAATCATGTTGGGGATAGGAATTGTATGCGGGGATATTTATCCGTATGCCCTTTCAACGAATGTATTTTGGGGTGGAGCCATCTTGACACTTACATTTCTACTCGTTTGTTTCTACCGCAACTGGCACATGCTGTTTAGTGCCAGCATACTCTTGGCTAGTGCTGCTCTAGGGTTTACATTGATGGGATGGAAACTGGACGCATCAAATTTTACGTTTAGTCAAAAGGAAGCGGTTTACCGAATAATTATAGAGGAACATCCAGAGGAAAAGCCTCGAAGCATTCTTTGCCGTTCCATCATTGAAGAGATTTGGGCAAATGACTCTACCATGAAGCGTGTGAAGCAAAAGAAATTGTTTTTGCTCTATTTTGAGAAGGACTCCGTTTCGCGTCAACTAAGGCGAGGCGATGTATTGTGGATAAATGCGCGTTTGACTCCACCCCGTAATAATCACAACCCGGATGAATTCGATTATGCCCGTTTCCTTAAACATCGGGGAGTTTGCGGAACAGGTTATGTGCCGGCAGGACATTGGAAACGTATTTCTCATCGAATAGATCGCTCTTTTACCCAACAGGCAATGGACCAACGGGATAAAATTGTAGCGTCTTACCGCAATATGGGTTTCCAGCAAGAAGAATTAGCTGTACTTTCAGCACTGACCGTAGGGGACAAAGATGACTTGAGTGAAGACATTATTGAGACCTATTCCGTAACGGGAGCCAGTCATGTATTGGCTCTTTCCGGGATGCATATCGGCTTTTTGTATGCTTTGTTTTGGTTCTTGTTCAGTCCGTTGTGGAAGCATTTCCGTTTTCTGAAGCCCATCCTGCTCTTAGTCATTATTTTGCTTTTGTGGGGGTTCGCATTCCTCACCGGACTTTCACCCTCAGTGGTTCGATCGGTTGTCATGTTTTCCATTCTGGCTTTGTCCTGTCTGCAAACGGAAAAGCCTCTGTCCGCCAATACGCTGATCATTACCGCTTTTTGTATGTTGCTCTATAATCCCTGCTGGTTGTATGATGTAGGTTTTCAGTTGTCCTTCACGGCCGTAGCCGCTATCCTGATATTTTATTCCAAACTATATGCGTTATACCCTTCGTCTCACCGGATTATTAAAAAATTATGGGGACTGATGTGTGTGTCAATAGCCGCCCAAATAGGGACGGCACCTCTAGTCCTTCTCTATTTCGGACGTTTCTCTACTCATTTCCTTATCACCAACTTGTGGGTTATACCGATGGTTTCTATTGTCATGTACGCAGGAGTATTTTTGCTACTATCAGCCCCTCTGCCCACATTACAACAGCTGGCCGCTTGGAGTACAGAAAAATTAATCCGTCTGCAAAATGACGGATTGCGTTACATTGAACAATGGCCCTATGCTTCTATTGATCATTGGTGGATTGACATCTGGACGGTAGCTTTGTTTTATGTCGCTTTATTGTTTGTCTATCGGAGTATACAGGCTCGCACTGCACGAAGTATGGGCATGGCTTTGGCTTCAGCGTTATTGCTGTTCTCGTACAATGCTTGGTGCATCTGGCATAATACTCCCAAAACCGGACTGGCATTTTATAACGTCCGTGGATGTCCAGCTGTACATTGTCTTACCAATAGCCCTCGTTCGTGGTTGGCTTGCGCCGATAGTGTGCCTGATACGACCTGGTTGTTCCGGTCGTTGGATACCCATTGGAGCCGGCTTCGATTGGATTCTCCAAGGGTCATAACAAATAATTACGCAGAGAAGGGCATTGCGTTGCATGACAAACTTCTCCTTTTTCAAGGAGTGAAAATCTGCTTGCTGAACGATGATCGGTGGAGATATAAAGAGGCCGATATTCCCTTGACTATAGACTATGCATATATATCTAAAGGATATAAAGGAAATCTGTCCGAATTGTCCGGCTTGTTCAGCATACGCAGGGTTATTATAGATAGCTCTTTATCCACTTTTTATAGGGAACGCATTTTGACAGATTGCCGAAAAATGGGAATTCCCTATCAACTATTAGAAGAAGGTTACATCCATATATCGTTATAATCAAGACGTTATCATGCCAATTTGCATTTTTTAAGTGCGAGGAAGCCAAGAATTCAAAGATTAGAGTTATCTTTGAGGAATTACAACTCAAAAATAACACTGCTATGAAATACAAGCTTTTGGTTCTCGATGTAGACGGGACCCTTCTTAACAATGAGAAGGAAATAAGTAAACGTACTTTGTCTGCATTGCTGAAAGTCCAGCAAACAGGAGTACGTATTGTATTGGCATCCGGCAGACCGACGTATGGTTTATTGCCGCTGGCCAAATCGCTCGAACTGGGACTGTACGGAGGTTTTATCTTGTCGTATAACGGTTGTCAGATTATCAATGCCAATAATGGCGAAGTGTTGTTTGAACGCAGAATCAATCCAGAAATGCTTCCATATTTGGAAAAGAAAGCGCGTAAAAACGGATTCGCAATCTTTACTTATCATGACGACACGTTGCTGACGAATGACCCGGACAATGAACATGTAAAGGCGGAAGCCGCACTTAACAGACTTCAAATTATACCGGAAGAAGAATTTTCCACCGCAATTGATTTTGCTCCCTGCAAATGCATGCTGGTAAGCGATGACGAAGACGCGTTAGTGGGATTGGAACAGCATTGGAAGAAACGACTGGACGGTGTACTCGATGCATTCAGGTCCGAAGACTATTTCCTGGAAGTGGTTCCTTGCGGCATTGACAAAGCCAATACCTTGGGCGTATTGTTGGAATATCTAGGTATGAAACGTGAGGAAGTTATCGCTTTCGGCGATGGCGTATGCGATGTAGCAATGATTCAGTTGGCCGGTATGGGAATCGCCATGGGCAATTCCGTAGATTCCGTAAAGGCATGTGCGGATTACACCACCGCTACAAACGAAGAAGACGGTGTGGCACAAGCCGTTGAAAAACTGATTCTCTCTGAAATTCATGCGACTAAAATTCCACTTGAAGTTTTGAACGCACAGGCCAGCCATGCATTGATGGGAAACCTGGGCATTCAATATACTTATGTATCTGATGACCGCGTAGAAGCAACCATGCCTGTAGACCACCGTACACGTCAACCATTTGGCATTCTGCATGGAGGCGCCACGCTGGCTTTAGCCGAAACTGTAGCCGGATTAGGCTCGATGTTACTTTGCCGACCCGATGAAATTGTGGTAGGAATGCAAGTAAGCGGCAATCATATCTCATCAGCTCATGAAGGAGACACGGTGCGTGCAGTGGCAACCATTGTCCACCGGGGACGCTCGTCCCATGTATGGAATGTGGATGTATTCACCTCTACCAATAAGTTGGTATCTTCTATTCGGGTGGTGAACAGTGTGATGAAGAAACAATAAGCTTTCCTTCCGCACTACTTTAAGGAATGTTTTGCGAAGGATTGACGCGCCCTTTGCAGCGTATTGAATCGGCATAATCAAATAGGAGACGAATAGTTGCATATCTCGGAAATAATTCAGAACTTTGCAATAACAAATCTAATATAAACTACATAAAACAATAGGAGGAAAACAACCATGTATGGTAAAATGAAAGATTATCTGGCACAAACGCTCGCTGAGATTAAAGATGCCGGACTTTATAAGGAAGAAAGACTGATAGAAAGCCCGCAGCAGGCCGTAATAGATGTGGCAGGAAAGCCCGTGCTGAACTTCTGTGCCAACAATTATTTGGGTTTGTCGGATAATCCGCGTCTTATCAAAGCCGCACAAGAAATGATGGAACGCCGTGGATATGGCATGTCATCCGTACGCTTTATTTGCGGCACACAAGATATTCACAAACAACTGGAAGCCGCCATATCAGACTACTTCCATACGGAAGATACGATTCTCTATGCCGCTTGCTTCGATGCCAATGGAGGTGTATTCGAGCCTCTCTTTACTGATGAAGACGCTATCATCAGCGACTCATTGAACCATGCCAGCATTATTGATGGCGTACGCTTGTGTAAGGCCAAGAGATATCGCTATGCTAACGCAGACATGGCCGACTTGGAACGTTGCCTGCAAGAAGCGCAAGCCCAGCGTTTCCGCATCATTGTGACAGACGGCGTATTCTCTATGGATGGCAACGTAGCTCCAGTAGACAAAATTTGCGACCTGGCAGAGAAATATGACGCATTGGTGATGGTAGACGAATCGCACTCAGCCGGAGTGGTAGGTGCCACAGGTCATGGCGTAAGCGAATTATATAACACTTATGGCCGGGTGGATATCTATACTGGCACATTAGGCAAAGCCTTTGGTGGAGCGATGGGCGGATTTACGACAGGACGCAAGGAAATTATCGACCTGCTACGTCAACGCAGCCGTCCTTACCTGTTCTCCAACTCTGTAGCTCCGGCCGTAATAGGCGCCAGTTTAGAAGTGTTCAAGATATTGAAAGAAAGCAACGCTTTGCACGACAAACTGGTAGAAAACGTAGAATACTTCCGTACACGCATGACAGAAGCCGGTTTCGACATCAAACCTACACAAAGCGCCATCTGCGCCGTAATGCTTTATGACGCTAAATTATCACAAGTTTATGCCGCCCGTTTACAAGAAGAAGGCATCTATGTAACAGGCTTCTACTATCCTGTAGTGCCCAAAGGTCAGGCACGTATCCGCGTACAAATATCAGCTGGACACGAACGTGAACATTTGGACAAGTGTATAGAGGCATTCATCAAGGTCGGCAAAGAACTTGGGGTGCTGAAATAATATGAGCTAAATGACAACATATTTATATATGACGGCCAAGCGTATATTCATGCTTGGCCGTTAATATTTGAGCATTGATAAAGTGAGGAAATAGATAGGATGTAAATGAACTCTGTAAAAGAAGAGATATTCTGAATCTATTTTCGTATATTTGTGCCCCGAATTTAAATTTGGAAAATAGGAACGTAAAACGATTTTTTGTTATGAAGAACATTTTAGTCATCGGCTCTACAGGGCAGATAGGCTCCGAGCTGACAATGGAATTGAGAAAAAGATACGGTGGTGAACACGTAGTGGCCGGATACATTGTAGGTGCCGAGCCTAAGGGTGACCTGCTGGAGTCAGGTCCCTCGGCAAGAGCGAATGTAACAGACCGTCAATCGCTGGAGATGGCCGTGAAGGACTATCACATAGATACTATTTACAATCTGGCGGCTTTACTTTCCGTTGTAGCCGAGAGTCGTCCCTCGATGGCCTGGAAAATTGGAATCGATGGTCTATGGAATGTATTGGAGGTAGCGCGTGAATACGGATGCGCCGTGTTTACTCCCAGTTCTATCGGTAGCTTTGGAGCAGATACGCCCCATATCATGACACCTCAGGATACCATTCAGCGTCCGCGTACCATGTATGGCATCACAAAGGTCACCACAGAGTTGTTGAGTGACTATTATTTCCTGAAATATGGAGTAGACACACGCGCTGTTCGCTTCCCGGGTATTATCTCTAATGTGACCCCTCCGGGTGGAGGTACTACGGACTATGCTGTAGACATTTATTATTCAGCCGTAAAAGGCGAGAAATTTGTCTGCCCTATCAAGGAAGGCACATTGATGGACATGATGTACATGCCTGACGCCTTGCATGCCGCTATCACACTAATGGAAGCCGACGCTTCACGCTTGGTACATCGTAACGCCTTCAACATTGCCTCAATGAGCTTTGCACCGGAAACCATCTATGCCGAAATAAAGAAACATGTACCCACGTTTGAAATGGTATACGAGGTTGATCCCTTGAAACAATCCATAGCCGATAGTTGGCCCGACTGCATGGACGATTCGTGCGCACGTCGGGAATGGGATTGGAAGCCACAATATGACCTTGCCTCAATGACAACGGATATGCTTGAAAAGCTTCGGGCACGTCTAGGCAAGTGAAACATTGATAGAAAGTAGTCATTATTCTTCTGATGAAAAAATTTCTGACGGGATGTTGCGTGCTTTTGTTCTTGCTTTCGTGCGGGAATCGTAAGCTAAAGATGGATCCTTTCGACGCGATAACCTCCCTAGTGGATACCGCCGCATGGAATGCACGGCAGGATGCATTGGTAAGGGATTCTTTATCAATCAAAGACGAAGGTCCTCATTGGGTTGAGGCGGACGAGCTTTTTGATGATTTTATCTTTAATTATGCTACGGACACCATTTTCCAGCGCCAGCGCACCATCTTTCCCTTACCTTACTATAAGGGCGACACTCCGTTAAAGATTACACAAGAGCAATGGAAGCACGACTCTCTGTTTGCCGGGCAGACGTGCTATACATTGCTCTTCGACCGTGAAGAAGACATGGACCTAGTAGGTGATACCAACCTCTCATCGGTGCAGGTAGAATGGATATTCCTGCACCGACGCAAGGTAAAACGCTATTATTTCCAACGCACAAAAGGGGGAGTATGGATGCTTGAAGCGATGAACCTGCGTGATATGGAAGAGTCTGACGGGAACGAAAACTTTGTTACCTTCTACGAACGCTTTGCCACGGATAGCGTTTATGAAGGCGAGCACATTCACGAACCTTTGCAATTCATTACGATTGACCCTGATGATGAGTTTTCTATTTTGGAAACCACATTGGATTGTGCCCGTTGGTTTACCTTTCGCCCGACTTTGCCCACGGACAAGCTCTCAAACATCAATTATGGCCAACGTAACGAGGATCTTTCCACAACAAAAATCTTGAAAGTAAACGGAGTGAGCAACGGCTACTCCAACATTCTCTACTTCAGGAAACGCAAAGGGGAATGGGAACTTTATAAATATGAGGACTCAAGCATGTAGATCATTCAACATTAAAAAGAAGATTCTTCATTCATCTAAAAATATGCATTCATTATTATCACACAATACCTTTGGCATCGAGGCTCATGCAGCCTATTTCATGGAATATCATTCGGAAGACGAACTGAAACACATGGTGAAGGAAGGCGTATTCAAGGAACGACCCTATTTTTGCATCGGTGCGGGAAGCAACGTGTTGTTTACTCGTCCATACTATGATTGGACCTTTCTACATTCAGCCATACGAGGCATGGAACTGACATACGAAGATGCGAACTATGTAGAAGTGCGCGTAGGCAGCGGAGAAGTCTGGGACGAGTTTGTGCAGACTTGTGTAAGCCGTGGTTGGTACGGAGCCGAGAATCTTTCGCTGATACCTGGCGAGGTGGGAGCATCGGCCGTGCAGAATATCGGAGCATACGGGGTGGAAGTGAAAGACTTGATAATCTCTGTTGAAACCCTGGATACGAATGGATATAGAAGAATATACAAAGCACATGAGTGCGAATATGGTTACAGAACGAGTATTTTCAAACAGGAAGATAAAAAGAATATATTTATACTCTATGTAAACTTCCGCCTGAGCAAACATCCGTGCTTCAAATTGGATTATGGCAATGTACGCCAAGAATTAGGCGAAGGCGAAGCGACATTGAAACATGTGCGTAAAGCTATTATTGACATACGTCAACGCAAATTGCCCGATCCAGCCTTGCAAGGTAATGCGGGAAGTTTTTTTGTTAATCCTGTTATATCCCGTACCCTTTACGAAGAATTGCGTGTTGCCTATCCGCAAATGCCATCTTATGAAATAGACACTAACCACGTAAAGATTCCCGCAGGGTGGCTCATTGAGCAAGCAGGCTGGAAAGGTCAGCGTATGGGTCCTGTGGCGGTACACGACAAACAGGCATTGGTATTGGTCAATCTCGGAGAAGCTACAGGAGGTGATGTAATGCGTCTGGCCAAGGCTGTACAAGAAGCTGTGTATGGCAAGTTCGGGATAGAGATTCGACCGGAAGTGAATTTCTTGTAATAGTATGACTGTATGAAACTTCAATTCTTAGGAACCGGAACCTCAACAGGTGTGCCCGAAATAGGATGTACTTGTTCTGTATGTACCTCAAAAGACCCGCGAGACAATCGCTTGCGTACCTCCGCCTTGATACATACGGACACAGGCGAAACTTTATTGATGGATTGCGGTCCTGATTTCCGAGAGCAAATGTTGCGTTCAGGTTACTTCGGACGAATAGACGGGGTACTGGTAACGCATGAACATTATGACCACGTAGGCGGGCTGGACGATTTGCGTCCCTATGGCCGCATGGGAGATATACCGATCTACTCAGATGCTTATACAGCCGAGCACTTGCGTATGCGTATGCCTTATTGCTTTGTAGAGCACACTTATCCGGGAATACCGCGTATTTTTCTACATGAAGTTCAGGAGGGTGAAATCTTCTACGTGGGACGTACAGAAGTGATGCCATTGCAAGTAATGCATGGACGTTTGCCAATCTTGGGATACCGCATAGGTGGACGACTAGGATATGTGACAGATATGCTTACAATGCCCAAAGCATCTTATGAACATCTTCGTGGAGTAGAGGTACTGCTCATCAACGCCTTGCGCGTAGAACCTCATCCTACACATCAAAGTATTCCCGAAGCATTGGAAGCCGCACGGCGTATCGGAGCACAAGAAACTTACTTTATTCACATGGGCCATCATGCAGGACTTCATGCCGAAATAGAGTGCACACTCCCTCCAAACATTCATTTTGCCTATGATGGACTTCAAATAGAATTTTAATTTTAACTTTTTTCCGCAAAGTTTTGTTTTATTAGCAAAAGATTCTTATTTTTGTGTCGGATAATAAACTGACACCATGAAGCCCCGTCCTGCCATACGTAATACACTGATTGTGTGCATAGTTCTGCTATGCGCAGGTTTTGTTTTGTATTCATTTGGGGCGTTGGATAGAGCCGAGAAACGCGAACGTTTCGACCTATATGAATTGGTACCTCAAGATGTAGTGGCAGTGTTCGACACTGACCGTATGTCCGAGGTCGTACGTACTGTTGACCTGATGGCATGCAGCGAAAACGAGCACAATCTGCGCGTGTCCGCCCTCTTTGCCTATGTCAGAAAATATTTGGACACTCTCATTCAGGAAACGCCCCACGGACTGAGTCGCGAAATGAATGAGGTACTCATCAGTTTCCATCGGCCAGACACCTTTTGGAATCAAGTGATGTATTGCAAACTGGCTCCGGGAGACCGGGAGATGCTCAGCACTTTCGGACAGAAACTATCTTCATCCCCTTATTCTCCTAAGGACTTTGATTATAAAGGTCATACGCTAACCATTTATCCCCTGCCCGGAGGGCACTTCCTTTCTGTATGGATGACACGCAATTTTTTGGTAGTGAGTTTTCAGAAATATCTGGTGGAACAAGCCATTGAGGCATATCAGGAAAAGAAGGCGCTACTTCAACTTCCCGCTTTCCGTGAAATCTATCAAAAGGAACGTACTGATATAGGAGCCACACTATACCTCAATATGGATAAAGCAGAAACTGATTTAACACCTAATATAGTGTCGGGTCGTACTCGTTTGGAAAACTGGATGGAATTCGACATGAAGTTAGAGCCAGATGCCGTCTATTGTTCGGGCGTAAGTTACGAGAAAGATTCTACGGGAACTTTTCTTGACTCCATGCGTGCGCAGGAACCTATTGAGAGCTTTTCAATGTCCCATATACCAGCTTCTACTTTCTTCTATACACGTTGGGCCATAGAGGGAGTACATCCTTTGTTCAATAGAAAAGCTTTAACGGATACGCTGGGTATAGCGGAGGCATCACGGGTGAGACATAACAATGTGTTGCTAATGGACTACTTGGAGCGTAATGCCGGCAAAAGCCTCATGTCATGCATGTTTTTACCCGAAGACACATTGCACACTACCCCCCATTGTGTGCTACGTTTGGAGCTAAAAGACATTTACTATGCAGAGTGGGAATTGAAAGAATGGCTTGGCAGTACAGGAAAGACATTTGTCTTGCCATCTAATTCAGTTCTGCCTCATGCATTTGGAGAAACTCCGGAAGCATCACCCGCTTATGCGTATTTTTATCAAGGAGCATTGCTGTTAGCTCCGGACAAACTTTCTCTTGAGACTTACATCAATATGTTAGAGCAAGGTTATTCCTTAGCCATCACACCGGCTTATGGCAAGTTAGCCGAGAGCCTGTCCCCATCCTGCAATTTCCTTCAGATGGCCGACATGGAAGAAGTGATGCGCTATCAAGGTACATACCCCCACTCTATTCCAAAGTTTTTCTTTACCCATGCTTCCTTTTTCCGTCATTTTCTGTGTGGCATTCAGATAGTATGTGCCGACAAAAGAGTATATCCCAATCTGACGTTCCTATACAAGCCAGCCATAAACTCTCATTTGCAAATCACAAAAGAAGAATGATGAGAAAGGAATTGTCTTTATCATACCTCTATACATATAAGTGATCGGCAAGAAATGCCATGCTTGTCATTTTCTTCCTTAATTTTTCGTTTTTTTAAAAATAATCCTTACCTTTAGAATTAAAATAACGGCTATATTGCACTAAGGAAGCTTACAGGCTTATTTACAAACATTTAAAGCAAACTGATTATGTTCAACTCATTTGGAAACATTGTACGGCTGACCAGCTTCGGCGAGTCGCACGGGAAAGGAATTGGGGGAGTCTTGGACGGCTTCCCGTCTGGCATCACTATCGATATGGATTTTATTCAGAAAGAATTAAACCGGCGTCGGCCGGGCCAGTCAGACCTCACAACCGCACGTAAAGAAGCGGATAAAGTGGAATTCCTATCTGGCATATTCGAAGGGAAATCAACGGGATGTCCCATCGGATTCATCGTGTGGAACGAAAATCAGCATTCACAAGACTACGAGAATCTGAAGAATGTGTACCGTCCTTCACATGCCGACTATACGTACAAAACCAAATATGGTATACGTGATTATCGAGGCGGAGGGCGCTCATCGGCCCGCGAAACGATTTCACGTGTGGTAGCTGGCGCACTAGCCAAACTGGCATTACGCCAATTGGGCATACGCATCACAGCTTATACATCGCAAGTAGGCCCCATCAGGTTAGAAGAAAACTATACGGCTTATGACCTCGAGTTGACGGAAAGCAACCCTGTCCGTTGTCCCGACCCGGAAAAGGCGAAAGAAATGGAGAAGCTCATTGCAGAAGTAAAGGCGGAAGGTGATACCATAGGAGGTGTCATTACCTGTGTCATTACGGGATGCCCGGTAGGTTTGGGACAACCGGTATTTGGAAAGCTTCAATCAGCATTGGCAGCCGGTATGCTCAGCATTAATGCGGCCAAAGCTTTTGAGTACGGCGACGGCTTCAAAGGGCTGAAACAGAAAGGTTCGGAGCAAAACGATGTCTTCTATAACAATGCCGGCCGTATCACCACTCATACGAACCACTCAGGCGGTATACAAGGAGGCATCAGCAACGGACAAGACATTTACTTCCGCGTAGCTTTCAAGCCAGTAGCAACAGTGTTAATGGAGCAACACACAGTGAACATAGACGGACGGGACACAACACTAAAAGCCCGCGGACGTCATGATCCATGCGTATTGCCTCGCGCTGTACCCATCGTAGAGGCCATGGCCGCACTGACTATACTTGATTTTTATTTGATAGATAGGACTACCCAATTATGATAAAAGACTACATTCAAGCAAACGAACCGCGAATGCTGGACGAGTTGTTCAGCCTCATTCGTATCCCGAGCATCAGTGCTCAGCCCGAGCATCATGATGATATGCTGGCCTGCGCCGAGCGTTGGTGCCAGTTGTTATTAAAAGCCGGAGCCGATGAAGCATACGTAATGCCTTCAGCCGGAAACCCAATGGCCTTTGCACAAAAGGCCATTGACCCACATGCCCCTACGGTATTGGTATATGCCCACTACGATGTGATGCCTGCCGAACCTTTAGAGTTATGGAACAGTGCTCCCTTTGAACCCGAAGTTCGCGAAGGCCGTATTTGGGCACGCGGTGCCGATGATGACAAAGGTCAGTCATTCATTCAGGTGAAAGCCTTTGAATATCTAGTAAAGCACAAACTGTTGACTCATAACGTAAAGTTCCTCTTCGAAGGCGAAGAAGAAATCGGTTCGCCCAGTCTGGAAGCTTTCTGCCAAGCACACAAAGATTTATTGAAAGCAGACGTTATCCTAGTGTCGGACACCAGCATGTTAGGAGCAGACTTACCATCGCTAACCACCGGTTTACGCGGACTGGCTTATTGGGAGATTGAAGTGACCGGTCCTAACCGCGACCTGCATTCGGGACATTTTGGTGGAGCCGTGGCTAATCCCATCAATGTGCTCTGCAATCTCATCAGCCAAGTGACAGATGAAAACGGACGCATTACGATACCAGGATTCTATGACGAAGTAGAAGAAGTGCCGCAAGCCGAACGGGAAATGATAGCCCACATACCTTTCGATGAGGAAAAATACAAGCAATCCATCGGAGTGAAAGAATTGTTCGGTGAGAGAGGATATAGTACCTTAGAGCGTAATAGCTGCCGCCCGTCATTCGATGTATGTGGCATCTGGGGTGGGTACACTGGTGAAGGAGCCAAGACTGTGCTTCCCTCAAAAGCCTATGCCAAAGTATCTTGCCGATTAGTGCCCCATCAGAATCATCAAAAAATATCCAAACTTTTTGTAGACTATGTGGAAAGCATCACTCCGCCTACCGTACAAGTCCGGGTTACTCCATTGCACGGAGGTCAGGGATATGTATGTCCCATTACCCTACCCGCTTATCAGGCCGCAGAGAAAGGATTTACGAAAGCCTTTGGGAAAAAGCCCTTGGCAGTGCGCCGCGGAGGAAGTATCCCCATCATAGCCACCTTTGAACAGGTATTGGGTATTAAAACCGTACTGATGGGCTTCGGTTTGGAATCGAACGCCATTCACTCACCCAACGAAAACATGCCACTAGACATACTGCGCAAAGGCATAGAAGCTGTGGTGGAATTTCATTTGAATTATTCTTCAACGCTTTAATAACTAATTTTGCCTCCAACATGCTTCTGCCGTTTTATCCGGCTGGTGCTTGGAGGCAAAATAGAATCGCTTCATTTTATGTATGTCATTCCCTCGTAAAAAGAGAGGCTACATCACCAAAATCCACAAACAACAGCCGTTCGCTACTGGGGACAGCTCTTTGTCCCACTCCCCAAGCGGATAACGACAGTGAGTCATTCGAAAGGTACAGCACTTTATCGCGGACTTCCCAGTCGTATACAATGCCTGTCATATCTGTAGGTTCCATAGCCTTTTACTTCCCCTCTATCAGAATTCAAGGTAAAAGAGAGCTGCATGTCTTCTGTAAAATAATCCATCCATCTGCATTGTAAACATGCCCCTTTTCAGGTACCAAACCTGTTAAAGCTGGAATATAATATTCTCATGCCCCTACAATGCTAAAATCACTATCCGGATATTCCGGCGTGTCCAATAGTCCGCACGACGTCAAAGTCAACGAGCATGCAGCAAGTCCCATCCCAAAAAGTTTTTTCAATCTGTTCATTGTTACATCACCAATTTGTATTTTCCGGTTCCCATCGGAAATGTTTAAACACAAAAAAGGTGTGGGAAGCTCATTGTTTTATCCTATTATCAGGCTCTCGCATTGCCATTGGAATGAATAAAACAACAGACACCCACACCTTTGTATCTCCTATTAAATGGATGTACAAATCTGTGTGGGTGCTATTGAATTACCCTCATTCCAATTATACAAACTTGCGAGATTTGATAATAGAAGGTAATTTCAATAACACCTTTCGTAAATAATATTGTCCTTCCCGTTTTAACGGCTCAACACTTTGACACCGGAAAGTCACGAAGCAAAGATAAGTTTTTTATTTTAAATGGTGCAACAATTCGTCTCTATTTTTTTTCATTCATCATTCTACATTTAGATATGAAAGATGAAAGCCCAACTATCCTTGGATAAAGAGCCAAGTATCCAAGGATAGTTGGACAAGTAAGCAATGATACTTTCCTGTTTAAGCAAGGATAGGCAGATAAAAACAATAGGCAGACGCATTTTCTCACAATTCGCAATGCGCCCGCCTACATTATTATATATCTTTAATCCTTATCTGTCGGCACTGCGTTTACCAAGCGTGAACGACATACCTATATAGAAATTATAAGAGGTTTGCGGACCGGCAAAAGCATATTCCGCACCTAAGAATGTACCACCCAGTTTAAGCATGGCACCCAACACATTACCCGTGTGTTGCATGTAGGAATAACTAGCAGAAACATTAAAGGCTGAAGCCGGAACATAACCTACTATCGCGCTAATAGTGGAAACATTGTGCAACTCAGCAAACCGGAGAGAATACAAGGCACCCACACTAAACTGCTCTTTAGCACCCAAACGGTATTCACCACCCAACATCATGGTCGTGCCCAAACCTGTGGTATAGCTTTCGCTTTCATCCTCTTTCAGGTTATATTTATCCAAGTCGAATACATCATCACTTAAATAATCGTCATAATTATCAATACTCAGCACGATGTTCTCGCTATGGTTAGCCGTAGCTATAGAAGTAGAACTCTTTTGCCATTTCAGAAAGCCTAAATCTTGCACGGCCGCAGAAAGCGTAAGATGTTTAATCGGAGAATAAGTTACACCCAAATCGAAGCCTACACCATATCCGGCTACTCCAAAACCATCTAATGCGAACTCCTTCACACTTCCATCCGGATTGTACTCCAATCCACCACCTTTGTAAGAAGTCTTGACATGCGCTTGCGCTGCGGTGTGCCCTTCGTATTTTCTATTCGGATCCCAACTGCTTGGATTATCCGGATTACTGGGCAGATCATCAAGGTCTAATTCAAAGTTGTCAACGCCCAAATCTACATTGGCCCAACCTAAAAGCACCTTAGCACGTCCACCTATTGTAAATTTCTCGTTGATGCGGCGAGAGTAACCGACGCCTATATCCGTATAGCCTTTCAGCTTCATCGTTAAGTTCTGAATGTCCGCATTTGGCACCATGGAAATAGAACCTTCGCCATAACGAGCACTTTGTCTCGCAAAGTCGAGCAAAGACTTTGGCAAAGAAGCACCGGCATTGAGCTTTAAGCCGACATTAACACTCCAGAAGTTTTTTCCTTTCCACCATCCTAAAGAGATGATGTCCATCTTCATGTTCAAATCCAGCCGATTGTCTTTCTTCAACGAGTTGTAAAAATCATCATCTTCCAAAATACCTTCATCTGTAGAAAGTGCATTGACCAACGTTGAGAAATTCTTAAAGTCAGACGACAAACCAAAGTCAATCAAGCCCAATACCGGCATGGAAAAATAGCCTGCTGTAGGCAAAACGGCCGGATTCAAACGATTACTTAAATGAAGATTGTCATTGAAATAACCCGTACGGCTTTGGGCAAAACCCGTAACAGAAAAGATTGTGCAAACCACCACAATCCACAAACGCTTTGCAAGTTTCATAGTCTAATAAAAATTGGATACATTAATACTCTTCAAATTCTTTTATAAAAGATGTGGCAAAGATAATTATTTTTTTAATATGAAAACACTTTTTTGTCACAAAAACGGTAATACGTACAACATTCTAATCAAAAAGCCACACAATCCAATTTTCATACAGAATAAATAGAATTAAAAGCCAAGCGTCTTTATTTCGACGCTTGGCTACATGACTCTTTATGCAAAGCCTAACAAACACTATTAATTTTGACCCTGAATGCTTTCGTCTATCACTTTCAGTTTCTCTTTTACCAACTCGATGTCCGCTTTCAATTTTTCCACCTTACGGTTTATTTCGTTCAGCAAACTATTCCCTTTTTTGGAAGAAGCGTTCAGAAAGCCTAGATTATTTTCGTAGGTTTGAAGCTCACCCTTCATGTTTTCGTAAGTGCGCGCCAAACGCTCACGCTCTCGATACAACGTTTGCATCCCCCCCTCCTGCATGGAGTTGACAACACTCTTAAAACTGCTCAACTTCTTATTGGAAGCACTAATATTGAAGCGTTCAAACAACTTGTCCACCTGCGCATGATATTGTTTGTAGATTTTATCTTTATCCTTAAAGGGGACAAAGCCTACTGCATTCCACTCCTTCATCAAATCACGAACCAACTGTGCTGCTTTTTCAGAATCCATATTCTCTTCTATGCTCGCCAGTTTTTCTATTATCGCACGTTTCTTATCCAAATTTTCTTGTTCTACAGTACGTTGAGATGCTGTAGCCTTGTTTTTCTGCTCAAAGAAATAATCACAAGCACCAATAAAACGTTTCCATACTCCATCTGAATATTTCTTAGCCACCGGACCAATAGTTTTCCATTCTTTCTGAAGTTTGACAAAAGCTTCGGCTGCGTTCTTCCAGTCGGTACTATCCTTCAAAGCTTCCGCTTTCTCGCACAAAGCCCGTTTCTTTTCCAGATTCTCACTCATCCGCTCTTTAGTTGCCTTAAAGAATTCGCTTTTTTTACGGAAGAATTCATCACAAGCCGTGCGGAATCGCTCAAAAATCTTCACGTTCATCTTTTGCGGAGCATAGCCGATGGTTTTCCACTTATTTTGCAAAGCAATGACTTCTTGAGTCTTGTTTTCCCATGCGGTAAAGTTTGTCAATTGGGCATAGTCAATACCTTCCACAATTTCGCAGATAACCGTTTTCTGATCCAGATTATTCTGTTCAGCTTCTTTCAACGCATCATAATACTGCTGGTGACGCCGATTCACTACCGTTGAAGCCGCCTTGAAACGCGCCCAGATCTCATCACGCAACTCCTTGGCCACAGGACCGGTTTCCTTAAAATCTTGATGAAGTTTTTGCAATTGGAAGAAAGCTGACACGACATCCGGTTCCTCCGCCAATTTTTCTGCCGCCTCACACAAACGTGTCTTTATCTCCAGATTCTTTTTGAAATCATATTCGCGGAACTCATTATTCAACTTCAACAAGTCATAAAACTTCTCCACATAGAGTTGATAGTTCTTCCATAACTCGTTCACATTGGCTTGTGGCACAAGCTTTATTTCGTTCCATTGCTGTTGCAAGCGTTTGAACTCCGTGTAATTTTTATTGGCGTCTTCAGGCGATTCCAACAAATCTTTCAATTCTTCTATAATAGAAAGTTTGACTTGCAAATTCATCTCCTTCTGTCTTTCCAACTCGGCTGCCTGCTCGTTTCTTTTCTCCCTAATAACGGACATTATACGCTTCATTTCCTCTTCCTGAGGATCCGGTTGAGGCGCAAAATCTTCCACAGTACCACCTTCTTCCACAAATCTCCGCTTAGCGGCTTCCCGTTCAGCATTGTGCAATTTGTAGAATATCTGCTTCAAACTGTCTACCTCAGCTCGCGCCACCTCATCCATGTGTTCAGAAATGTTTTTCAACTTATTTATCACATCTTCCTTGGTAAGGCGTTGCAGCGCTTCTTCCTGTTGAGTTTCCACAACCATTTCTTCAGCAGAAGTTTCCAACTGTATGGGTTCCGAAACTTCTGTTGTTTTCTTTTCTTCTTCTAACTCCACCGGCTTTTCGGGGAGATTAGTGTCATGAGTGTCCGTCATTGCATTTCTTATTTAGGAAACGGGTAAGCTTTCCCGTTCGGGGTTACATCACTAATTGAGTACAAATTAATGAAATAAAACAATTACTTCATACTTTTTTCTTAAATATTTTTAGAGTCACACTCGTTTTTCTTTCAAAAGCTATGCCAACAGCACCGTAATGCCCATGTAGAGCAACATACCGATAATGTCATTTGTTATGGAGATAAAAGGTCCGGTAGCGATAGCGGGATCTATCTTCAGCTTCTCCAGCGTCATGGGCACCAAAGTACCGAAGATGGAAGCGAACATCACTACGGCAAAAAGACTGATAGACACGGAATAAGTGACCGTAGCTGCCCCGCCATAGCGGATAAAGTTATAAACATATACCAACAAAGATATAATAGTAGCGTTGATACAAGCCACTACAGACTCTTTCAACACCTGCTTAAAAGTGTTCTTGGCATCGAGCGAACTGTTGGCAAGTCCCTGCACCACGATGGCGGACGATTGCGTACCCACGTTTCCGCCCGTACCACCAATCAGCGGAATGTAAAGCGCCATCTCAGGATGGGCTGCAAAGGTGGTATCAAAATTACCCAGAATCATAGAGTTACCTATACCACCCAGCATACCGATGAGCAACCAAGGAAGGCGTGCCGTAGTCTGGCGCACCACATTATCGTTAGTTTCTACATCCTGCGAAAGACCAGACGCCAACTGATAGTCGCGTTCCGACTGTTCGCGGACCTCGTCCATGACGTCGTCTACGGTAATCTGTCCCACCAACCGACCGATACTGTCCACTACGGGCAAGGCCACAAGGTCATACTTTTCAATAGTCTGCACCACTTCGTCTATGGGCGTATCTACGTGTACTACAATCGGGTCTTTCTTCATCACGTGTTTCACTTTCGATACGGAAGGCGAGGTTATCATCTTCTTCAAAGGGAATACGCCTTGCAAGCGTTCATCGTCGTCAATGACATAAACGTAGTAGATTTCGTCCAGTTGCTCGGCCTGCATACGCATCTCCTTCAAACACTCGGGCATACTCCAGTTCTCGTTCACGGTCACCATTTCCGTGCCCATCAATCCGCCAGCCGTGTCCTCGTCATACTTCAACAAGTCCACGATGTCGCCCGCCTGCTCAATATCCTCAATGTGCGAAAGCACTTCTTCCTGCTTGTCCTCATCCAGGTCACGCATCAAGTCTACGGCGTCGTCCGTATCCATGTAATCCACGAAACGCTTGGCGATGGTTTCGGAAGGCAGAGCATCAAGCAGTTCTTTCCGGAAATCCTCGTCCATCTCCACCAACACATCGGCGGCGGTTTCGTTATCCAGGAGGCGGTAGACAAAGCGGGCGCCTTCTATGTCGAGGTCGTTGCACAACTCGGCGATGTCCGCAGGATGCAAGTCCTTCAGACACGCCACCACCTTCTCGGCATCCTTCTGCGCGATGAGCGCCTTGACCTTCTCAATGTATTCTTCGTCTATTTCCATACCTATTCAATGTGCTAATGTGTCAATCAGCCAATGCGTCATTCGGACATCGGCTCATCACCAGATTAGTCAAGTCTACAAACTCCTGCACGGACAGCTGTTCGGGTCGCCGGTCAAAGAGCGGATCTTGCGTCATCGCGCAATCTTTGCCCAACAGAGGCTTGATGGAGTTGCGCAACGTCTTCCGGCGTTGGTTGAAAGTAGTCTTCACCACTTGCTTAAACAGCTTTTCATCGCAACCCAGTTCTTGCGTTTCGTTGCGCGTCATGCGGATGACGGCACTCTTCACCTTGGGAGGCGGATTGAATACATGTTCGTGTACGGTAAACAGATACTCCACTTTATACCATGCCTGAATCAGCACGCTCAATATGCCATACGTCTTGCTTCCCGGCCCCGCGGCGATGCGCTCGGCCACTTCTTTCTGTATCATGCCCGTGCAACAAGGAATAAGTTCCTTATTATCCAGCATCTTGAAAAATATCTGGCTGGAGATGTTATACGGATAATTGCCTGTCAGCACAAAAGGCTGCCCTTCGAAAAGGCGCGCAAGGTTCATCTTCAGGAAATCATCCTCAATGATGTCATCCTCCAACTCCGGATAGGCCTCTCGCAAATAGGCCACGGATTCATAATCCACTTCCACCACCTTCAGCTTGCGTCCTTTGGTCAACAGGAACTGGGTGAGCACTCCCATACCCGGGCCTACTTCTAAGACAGGCAAGTCGGGACATGCGTCCACGGTGTCGGCTATGTCCCGCGCCACGCTCAAATCCTTCAGGAAATGCTGGCCGAGAAACTTTTTAGGCTTAACCAATCTCATGTATCAAGTTAATTAGTATTTTTGCACCCCACAAAGGTAGCTCTTTTCCTTGAAGAATGAAGAATGATGAATGAAGAATTAATAGTTAGCGCATGAAGAAAGTGTTGGCGAGGACCGCAAAAATCGTTTTACCCATCCTTTTGGGAGCGTTTATCCTCTATTGGGTATACCGCGATTTCGACTTTGCCCGCACGGGCGAGACACTGGCGCACGGTCTCCGCTGGGACTGGATGGCGCTTTCGCTCCTGTTTGGTGTGCTAAGCAATGTGGTACGAGGTTACCGGTGGCGTCAGATGCTCGAACCTTTAGGCATCAATCCTCAGGCACAGCGTTGTGTGGATGCCGTCTGCGTGTCATACGCGGCCAGCTTAGTGGTGCCGCGCATTGGAGAGGTGTCTCGTTGCGGTCTCTTGTCGCGCTATGACCAGGTGCCATTCTCCAAGTCGCTGGGAACGGTGGTGACCGAACGTTTGGCAGACACCTTGAGTATTTTGCTCATTACGGGCATTACCTTAGGACTCGAGTTCCCGGTGTTCCTCACTTTCTTTCGACAAACAGGCACTAAAATGCCTTCGTTCGTTCACCTGCTCGGCTCGCCTTGGTTTTACGTGGCTCTGTTCTGTGTAGTGGGAGTTATCGTCCTCTTGGTTTACTTGGCACGCATGCTTTCCTTCTTTGAACGCGTCAAAGGCATTGCGCTCGATGTATGGCAAGGCATCCTTTCGCTCCGGCATGTACGTAACATTCCCCTCTATCTGCTCTATACGCTTCTTTTGTGGATATGCTATTTCCTGCACTTCTACTTAACGTTTTTCTGCTTTCCGTTTACTGAAGAGTTAGGCTTCCAGGCAGGACTTGTGATGTTTGTAGCCGGAACGTTCGCCATCATTGTGCCCACCCCAAATGGTGCCGGCCCGTGGCATTTTGCCGTCATCACCATGATGATGCTCTACGGGGTAAGTGATACGGACGCCGCCCTCTTCGCCCTTATCGTGCATGGCATCCAGACGCTGCTTGTCATTGTATTGGGACTTTGGGGATGGTTACATCTGACGCTAAGTAAATAAAAGCTTCTTCACCACGCTTACACCATAATTATATATAAGAAAGGGGAGAAAAAAGAAATATTACAGAAGAAAATGACATTTTTTGCCGAAAAATTTTTGTAATATACAAGTAAATTGTATTTTTGTGTACAATTTTGGTGTAGTAATGACAGACGAAGAAAAAGAGCTATTGAATACCTTTGAAGCCAGACTGCGACATTTAATCTATCTGCACGATGAATTAAAGCGCGAAAACGCTGATTTAAAGCAAGCCTTGGCGCACGAAGAAGAGGAACATCAAAGGACTCAAGAAGCCTATAAAGAGCTGGAAAGACAATACACTGACCTAAAAACAGCTACGACAATCAGCCTTAACGGCAGTGACGTGAAAGAGACGAAACTGCGATTGTCAAAATTAGTGCGTGAAGTCGATAAATGCATCGCTTTGTTAAATGAATAAAAGGAAAGAGGATGTATGGACGATAAAATAAATATTAACCTGACAATGGCGGGAGTTTCTTATCCCCTCACCATTGACCGCAACCAAGAAGCATTGGTAAGGGAAGCCGCCAAACGGGTAGATATGAGAGCAAATGCGTATCGGAGATTCTATAAGGAATTACCAAACGAGGTGACGCTAGGCATGGTAGCCTTCCAGTTTGCGCTGGAAGTATTGCAACAGAAGGGCCGTAACGACACAACTCCTTATACCGAGAAGATAAAAGAACTAACGGAAGTATTGGAGAACCACTTCAGAGAGCAAAGATAAGAGCCTGACCAATAAGCGGTTTCAAGCAACTTCCGATGACTGAGAAAAGAATTTGCGCACTGACGAAGCCCTTACCCCACGATGTGAGGATAAAGGCTTTTCGGCAGTGTTTTTGTTTATATATAAAAACATTTAAAAGATGACAGTAGTTACAATAGTAGTATCCATTGCCTGCTTACTAGTGGGAGGAGTGGCATCGTTCGTATTCTTCAAGTATGGTCTGAAGACAAAATACGACAGCATCCTAAAGGAAGCTGAAGCCGAGGCCGAAGTGATTAAGAAAAACAAGTTGCTGGAAGTAAAGGAAAAATTCCTGAACAAGAAAGCCGATTTAGAGAAAGAAGTTGCTGCACGCAACCAAAAGATTCAACAAGCTGAAAACAGACTGAAACAACGTGAGCTTGTCCTGAACCAACGTCAGGAAGAAATCCAACGCAAAAAAGTGGAAGCCGAAGCCGTGAAAGAGAATCTCGAAGCCCAACTGGTCATTGTAGATAAGAAAAAAGAGGAATTGGAACACTTGCAACGTCAGGAAATTGAGAAACTAGAAGCCATCTCGGGCCTTTCAGCCGAAGAAGCCAAGGAACGCATGGTAGAATCGCTGAAAGAAGAAGCCAAGACACAAGCCCAGTCATACATTAACGACATCATGGACGATGCTAAAATGACGGCAAACAAAGAAGCCAAGCGTATTGTCATACAGACCATCCAACGTGTAGCCACCGAAACAGCCATCGAAAACTCCGTGACGGTATTCCACATCGATTCGGACGAGATAAAAGGCCGCATTATCGGACGTGAGGGCCGCAATATCCGTGCCTTGGAAGCCGCTACAGGTGTGGAAATCATTGTTGATGATACACCGGAAGCCATCGTGCTTTCAGCATTCGACCCCGTACGTCGTGAAATAGCCCGTCTAGCTTTGCACCAATTGGTTACAGATGGGCGTATTCATCCTGCCCGTATCGAGGAGGTAGTGGCTAAGGTACGCAAACAAATAGAAGAAGAAATCATCGAAACAGGGAAACGTACCACCATAGATTTAGGCATCCACGGCCTACATCCGGAATTGATTCGCATTATCGGCAAAATGAAATACCGTTCATCCTACGGACAGAACCTCTTGCAACATGCCCGCGAAACGGCCAACCTCTGTGCTGTCATGGCATCGGAGTTGGGACTAAACCCCAAGAAAGCCAAACGTGCCGGCTTGTTGCACGACATCGGCAAGGTGCCTGACGAAGAACCGGAATTGCCACATGCACTCTATGGCATGAAGTTGGCTGAAAAGTTCAAGGAAAAACCGGACATTTGCAACGCCATTGGCGCTCACCACGATGAAGTGGAGATGAGCAGTTTATTAGCTCCTATCGTGCAAGTATGCGATGCTATATCAGGAGCCCGTCCGGGCGCACGCCGCGAAATTGTGGAAGCCTACATCAAGCGCTTGAACGACTTGGAACAATTAGCCATGTCCTATCCAGGCGTAACAAAAACTTACGCCATCCAGGCCGGACGCGAGCTACGTGTCATCGTGGGTGCCGATAAGATAGATGACAAACAAACGGAAAACTTGTCCGGTGAAATTGCTAAGAAAATACAAGATGAGATGACATATCCAGGCCAGGTTAAGATTACCGTTATCCGTGAGACACGTGCGGTAAGCTACGCCAAATAAAAAGCGAGAATTGCACATGAAGGCGATGTATCAATTTGAAGTCTGTGCCAACTCTGTAGAAAGTTGCCTAGCCGCACAAGCGGGAGGAGCAGATCGCGTAGAGTTGTGCGCCGGAATTCCGGAAGGAGGTACGACACCATCTTATGGCGACATCGCCTTAGCACGGGAAGCACTTACACGGACACGCCTTCATGTGATCATCCGCCCGCGCGGAGGTGACTTTCTCTATTCACCCTTGGAGCAGCGCATTATGTTGAAAGACATTGAAATTGCTCGTCAATTAGGCGCTGATGGTGTCGTATTCGGCTGCCTTACTCGGAACGGAGAAGTGGATATACCTTTCATGAAGTTGCTCATGAAAGCCTCACAAGGTATGTCTGTCACATTCCATCGCGCTTTCGATGTATGCAGTCATCCATTACAAGCGTTGGAAAAAATCATTGAATTAGGATGTAACCGCATCCTGACTTCCGGTGGACAAGCCACAGCCGAAGCAGGCATATCTCTGCTGAGAGAATTGCAGCAGATAGCTAAAGAACGCATAACCCTGATGGCCGGATGCGGAATCAATGAAACAAACATCGCTCACATAGCCCAAGAAACCGGCATACACGAATTTCATTTTTCCGCACGCGAAACGATTGAAAGCGAAATGTGTTATCGCAATAAACATGTTTCCATGGGAGGAACGGTAAGAATTGAAGAATATTCTCGTCCACTGACCACGAAAGCGCGAGTAGAGAATACGATAAGTGCCATACAACCTATAGAATAACTCCATTTCTAGTCTATAGTGAGCCGGTACTCACCTTGGTTGGAATAACAAAAAAGGAAGAGTCAGACTCTCCCTTTTTCAATAAAATTCCTTTTTTCCTTATCACTCCACTATCCTATTAGTCATCGGATCGGGAAAAACAACAGTCGGCTTAAAAGACTTGGCCTCTTCAAAATCCATTAACGCATACGACATAATGATAACAATATCATTCGGCTGCACACGACGTGCAGCCGCACCGTTTAAACAAATCTTTCCGGAGCCACGCTCACCCTTAATGATATAGGTTTCAAAACGCTCTCCATTATTATTGTCGGCAATGTACACCTTTTCCCCGGCAATCATATTGGCAGCATCCATGAGATCTTCATCTATCGTGATGCTCCCCATATAATTCAAGTTGGCTTCCGTTACACGGGCACAATGAATTTTGGACTTCAAAACTTCAATCATCATAAAGCTTTTAGTAAATCTTAATTTTATTTATATCAGCCTTTATACTTAATGTTATCTATCAAACGAACCTCGCCACAGAACACAGTGATACAACCTACCGCATAATCCGTATCTTCCCAATTGGCTATCTTCTGCAATGTATCGCCATCGACCAACTCAAAATACTCCAAACGTAAACCTGAAACAGCAGCTATCGAATCTTCTACAAATCTCTGAGTTTCGGCCACTGTATGCGTAGCAGCATAGTCGCGACTCTCAAACAGAGTTTTAGAGATGTGCAACGCCTGTTGACGTTCTTCTGCGGAAAGGCGCATGTTGCGGCTGCTCAAAGCCAGTCCGTCTTCCTCACGCACAATAGGACAGCCCACAATCTCCAACGAGAAATGCATCTGACGAACCATTTCACGAATAATGGCTAACTGCTGGAAATCTTTTTCACCAAAGTAGGCGCGATCGGGCTTTACAATGTCAAAGAGTTTGCTCACCACCTGACATACGCCATTGAAATGTCCTGGACGGAAAGCACCTTCCATCACCGTATCAAGCGGAGCATAACTAAAATGGCGTGTATCCGGTTCCGGATACATCTCCTCTACCGAAGGAGCAAAAGCGAAAGTGGCACCACACGCTTCAAGCAGGCGGCAATCGGCATCAAGCGTACGCGGATATTTTGCCAAATCGTTTTTATCATTAAACTGAGTCGGATTTACAAAAACGCTGACTACAGTTGCATCATTTTCCGCTACACAGCGTTTTACCAACGAGGCATGACCGGCATGCAAAGCTCCCATTGTGGGTACCAGTCCTACCGTTTTACCCTGGGCGCGCAAAGCCTCCAAAGCGGCCTGCAAGTCCTTGATAGTATGTACTATATTCATTACTTTTAAAGTTTGATTAATACAGGGTTTTCAAAAACGGGTGCAAAATAAGCTATTATTTACCACATAACGAAAAAATATCTGCATTTTTGTTTCCAAAATCTATTTTTTAAGCCAAAAAGCGGATCAAAGCACTATTGAAACACAAGCACTTAACAATTTATATGGTTTTATAGCCAACCCTATTTGCCGTAATCAGCGTTTTTTTGTACCTTTGCAAAATAATTGAGAACATTGATTATGACAAAGGCTAATAAGGTTTTATTCATTACACAAGAAATTACTCCTTACGTACCGGAAACAGAAATGTCGCTCACCGGCCGGCATCTGCCACAAGACATTCAAGAACGAGGCAGAGAAATTAGAACGTTTATGCCCAAATGGGGCAACATCAACGAACGCCGCAACCAGCTGCATGAAGTTATACGCCTCTCGGGTATGAACTTGATTATCGATGATACCGACCATCCGCTTATAATCAAAGTCGCTTCTATCCAGTCGGCCCGTATGCAGGTATATTTCATCGACAATGATGATTATTTCCAAAACCGCTTGCAGACCACCGACGAAAATGGAGTAGAATACGAAGACAACGATGCACGCACCATTTTTTATGCACGCGGCGTATTGGAAACCGTAAAAAAGTTAAGATGGTGTCCGGACATCATTCATTGCCACGGATGGATTAGCGCATTGGCACCTCTTTATATAAAGAAAGCATACAAAGACGAGCCTTCTTTCAGAGATACAAAGGTCGTGTTCTCGGTTTATGAAGAAGATTTCAAACAACCGTTCCATCCCGACTATCCAAGTAAGCTGTTGCTGAAAGGCGTCAACAAGAAAGACCTCACGATTCTGAAAAACCCCATCGACTATACCACCTTGTGCAAACTGGCCGTGGAATTCTCGGACGGAGTGATTCAACAAAGTCAGAACGTCAATCCGGAAATATTGGAATATGCAAAAACCATCGGGAAACCCGTGCTCGAATACCAATCTCCAGATACTTTTGCAGACGTATGTAACAACTTTTACGACTTAGTGGCAGGAGAAGAACAAGAATAAACTAAATTAAAACTATGAAAGTGAAAAACTTGGGACTATTGCTTTTGGCATCCCTGACTTTCTATGCATGTGATGACACTACCAATACATTAGGTATGAGCATGCTACCAGATTCAGATGCGATATCGGCTCATACAATGACTTTCGATGTCACGACTCAATCCGTTGTAGCAGATGCTGTTTATGCAAAAACCGATACCGGTTATGTAGGCAAGTTTACCGATCCTGAATTTGGTGACTACACGGCAAGTTTCCTGACGGAACTGAATTGTACAGAGGATTTCAAATTCTCGGACATACTTCCCGATGTGTATGAAGAATACTATGCCGGTGACACCTTGAAGGGAAAAGGCACACTTGTCGATGACAAAGTAGAAGGTTTGCGCCTCTTAGTCTACTACAATAGTTGGTTTGGTGATTCACTGAACGCATGCCGAATGAGCGTCTACGAACTGAATGACCAATGGATTCAGGAACGCCATGACGAGAACATGCAATACCGCTATACCAACATTGATGTTGAGAAATACAAAGGACGCCTGCTGGGACGCAAAGCCTACACGGCATACGATGCGTCCATACCAGACTCCATAAGAAACGCAACAGATGAGAACGGAAATCCGACCTACTATCCGGTTATCACCTTCGACCTTGATACAGAAATCGGCGAAAACATCTTGGAACTGAACCGCGCATACGAACGGGGAGAAAACAATTACTTCGATGATGCCGACCATTTTATTGATAACGTATTCAAAGGTGTCTATGTTAAAAATGATTTTGGTGACGGAACTATATTATCAGTAGATCGTGTGGACTTGGAATTCCAATTCCGCTTTCACTATGTCGATAGTCTTGGAGTCGCTTTAAAGAAAAAGGTGAACGATGAGAACGGAAACATTGGCGATGACTCCACTTACATTGGGCGTCAATCCTTGTTTGCCTCCACCAAAGAGGTTATACAGGCTAACCAGTTTGCCAATTCAGAGAAACTGCTTGCCAAGGTGAATGAAAAAAAGTGGACATACATCAAGTCTCCCGCAGGCATCTTTACTGAAGCGACCTTGCCGTATGACTCCATCTATCAGCAACTTTCCAAAGACACATTGAACGCAGTCAAACTGACATTCACGAATTACGAAGAGCGCAACAATATTCAAACGTTCAACATGGGTGCCCCGGCCAACGTGTTGCTCATACGCAAACAAGAAGTAAAATCGTTCTTTGAGGAAAACAAAATCAACGACAATCTTACCTCGTTCGTCACCACACACAATAGTAACGCAGTGAACCAATATCACTTCCCGAACATTGCACGTTTGGTAACAACTTGCATCAATGAGAAAAAAGCTGCGCGCGCCAAGGCAGAGAAAGAAGCCGGTGAGAACTGGAACGAAGAAACTTGGAATGCACAATGGAATGCAGAGAATCCGGATTGGAATAAAGTTTTTCTGATTCCGGTAACAATTACTACGCAACAGACAAGTTCTAGCACTACAGTAACAACTGCCATACAGCACGACTTACAACCGGGCTATACCAAACTGCAAGGTGGAGACCCGGAACAAGGCGGACAAAAACTGACATTGGAAGTGACCTACACAAGATTCCCTTAATAAACTGCCGTTCTATTGTATATAATAATATGGTGTAAATAAAGCACCGTCTGCCTTTCATTTGGTGCAGACGGTGCTTTTCTTATAGGCTTCCTCTTACCGAATTTATACTATACTTCATCTGCCATAGGAGTTTGCTTCATAGGGCATAGAAGCTTGCTTCATGAAGCATTGAAGTATAGGTTCTACAGACAAGAAAGCAGTACTTACTTTTCTTTGTTATCACGCAGGTCACGCACACGCACCGCTTTGCCTTCGCTTTGAGGCAATGTGCCCTTCTTCACCAACTTCACCTTAGGAGTTACCAAGATTTCATCCTTCAGCTGACGTGTAATCTCCTTACGCATTTGGTCCAACTCGATATAACTATCCACACAGAGGTCGTTCAATTCTACTTCTACAATCATTTCATCTTGATTGTCCATTGTTTCCAACGTAATGAGGTAATTACTTCCCAGCTGAGCAAACTGTACTAAAATTTTTTCAATCTGCATCGGGAAGATATTGACACCTTTAATAATGAACATGTCATCGCTGCGTCCTTTAATGCGGTCTATTCTCCGGTGTGTACGCCCGCATGGACATTCCCCAGGAAGAATACGGGTCAAGTCACGGGTACGATAGCGCAGGAGAGGCATCATTTCACGATCGAGCGTGGTCAACACCATTTCGCCCACTTCTCCATCAGGAACTGGTTCACCCGTCTCCGGATTGATGATTTCTATCAGGTAACAATCTTCCCAAATGTGCATACCATCCTGTTCTGTACATTCAAAGGCCACCCCAGGACCATTCATCTCTGTCATGCCAAAACTGTTGTATGCCTTGACACCTAACAAACGCTCAATCTTCTTGCGTTGTTCGTCAGTATGGGGTTCTGCACCAATGACTAATGTCCGCAGACTAGTACTCGTTGGGTCTATACCTTCGGAAAGGAACACTTCGGCCAAACGGATGGCATAACTGGGGATGGCGTGCAGGGCCGTAGTTTTAAAATCGGTGATAAATTTAATCTGTCGTTTGCTGTTTCCTGCTGCAGCCGGAACAGTCAACGCTCCCAAACGTTCAGCTCCGTATTGAAATCCCAAGCCACCGGTAAACATTCCATAGCCTGAGCTATTCTGAAAAACATCTGTCTTGCGAATGCCCACTGTATACAAGCATCGTGCAACCAAGTTAGCCCAAGAATCCAAATCATGTTGCGAATGGACTATAACCGTGGGCGTTCCGGTTGTTCCGCTCGAAGAGTGGATGCGAACGCCATCCTCGAGCATGTTTCCAGCAACAAGGCCAAAAGGATAATTAGCACGCATATCAGCTTTCGTGGTAAAAGGAATTTTGCGAATGTCTTCTACCGTCCGAATACTATCCTCCGTAATGCCATATTCATTGAACACCTTTTGATAATAAGGCGAATGAGCCGCAATGCGGATGGTCTTTCTCAACCTTTTCAACTGTAACTCGCGGAGTTGTTCGCGTGGCATGGTTTCTATTTCTTCTTCCCAATACTTGTTATTCATGATACTTTCTTTTTGTTTACTTATTACTTCAAATTCTGCTCAAAAAACAATCCATATCAGATATGAGGCCAAAATTAGTAATAAAAAATCAAACTATACCATCATTTTGGCGGTATTTTTCGGCTAAAAAGAATAAATACATGGAACAGGCAGAAGAAAGGGGACAGTCATTGACTTAATACCGAAAAAGTTGCACACTATATTATGACAAAAAGAAGATGAAGTAGTAATGTATCATCTTACTGCGGCTTACAGCAATCATAAAGAAAGGGGAAGTTAAACTCGTTTCCTTGTTCACACTTCCCCTCCTATTCTATGTTCTCACCAAACGTTCTTTTTACTCGGCCTTCTTTGCAGCCGTTTTTTTGGCAGTTGCGGCCTTCTTGGTGGCAGTAGCCAGCTTCTTAGCCTGCTTCTCCAGTTTAGCATTGGCGTCATCCAGTTCCTTATGCAGTTCGGCAATCTCGTCTCCCTGATTCTTAATGGTAGTCAACAAAGCATTCAATTCTTCGTTGTCAATATCTTCCGGATAAAGCGAATCAACGCGTTTGATAAAGTCACCCAAAATATTCATATAGTTGGTGAACGCATCGTAGGGTGATTCATAAATGCCACGATACAGCGTCAGAGAAGACTGCTTGGTGGTCATGAAACGGAAATTGTTGCTGGCCTGCAGATAATCCCAGTCTTGCTTGATGCGGCGGTCATCACACAGATGAACGCGTTCTGCCACGCTATACAGCTTGTTGAATGCTTCGCGCTGCATTACGTTACCCAGCCAGCAACTGGTATCTCTTTCTTCGTCCACCCATGACAAAGGATCGGGCACATCCAGTTGAGACACCGATTTCAACTTGGTGACAATCTCTGTCGGCGTGGAGAAAGTAATACCTTTCTCCTTGGCACAAGCCGGAAGCGCCTTCAGGAATTCCAATATGTTGGAAGACAACGGCTGATATTTGCCCAATGCGCAAAGTTCCATAAAGATATTGATGACCTGTTCTTCCTGAGGCAGTGCGTCAATCCAACTGATGTATTTGTCAGCAAAGAGCGGAAATTCGCTCCAGTCGGAATTGGAGAAACGCAGACTGATATCGTCCGACAACTTATAGTCACGCAACAGCAATTTCAGGTTGGGGTTCATGTTGCAGTGATATACGTAGTGGGGACTCTTCCAACCCAATACGTGCTTGGCACCTTCAGTAAGCATACCCTTGAAGCCCATGTCGGCTACTTGCGCTCCAATCTCATCGTTGTAAATCAAGCTGGAGTTACGGAACACCTTCGGAGTCTTGCCAAACATTTCTTTCATCTTTGCACACTGACGCATCACTTCTTCCTTGAAACAATCTTCGTTGGCCAGTGAAGACAAGCCGTGTGAGTAAGGTTCAGCCAAGAACTCACAACAGCCCGTATCGTTGAGCTGATGGAGAAGGTCAATTACCGTGGGGGCATAAATCTCAAGCTGCTCCAAAGCTACACCCGAGATGGATAAAGCCACCTTAAATGCGCCACCGGAATCTTTTACCATGCTGATGAGCGCATTCAATGACGGGATATAAGAATTTTCCGCCACATCGCTGATGGTGTTTTCATTGGCATAGTCATCATAATAATAGTGATCGTTGCCTATGTCAAAAAAGCGATAACGTTTCAGATGAATAATCTGATGTATTTCAAAATAAAGACAAATCGTTCTCATTACCTATTCGTATTTTGTTTATTTACCATAATTTCTTAGTACATTCTCATAAAGGCCGCGGACTTTCAGGCCGACTTTCTCCCACGTAATGCCGTCCACCTCCTTCTTGCCCTCTTCCTGCAAATAGTGGAACAAGGACGGATTCGTACAAATAGAGTGAATGGCATCGGCCATGGCGTGAATATCCCAATAGTCGGTCTTGATAACCTTGTCCAAAATTTCACCGCAACCTGACTGCTTGGAGATGATAGAAGGTGTGCCGCACTGCATAGCCTCCAATGGAGCGATACCAAATGGCTCTGAAACAGAAGGCATCACAAACACATCGCTATCTTTATACACCTCATATACCTGTCGCCCTTTCATAAATCCCGGGAAATGGAAACGGTCGGCAATGCCACGGTCGGCCACCATATTAATCATGGCATCCAACATGTCGCCCGAGCCTGCCATCACGAAACGAATGTTACGCGTACGTCTGAGCACCATTGCAGCAGCTTCCACGAAATATTCCGGTCCTTTTTGCATTGTAATGCGTCCTAAGAAAGTTACGATTTTCTCTTTAGAATGGTCCGGACGAGGTATGTCTTGCAATTCCTGCGAAAGCGGATATACCGCGTTATGTACGGCAAACACCTTACGTGGATCTTGATGATACTCGTTGATAACCGTACGTCGTGTCAATTCGGACACACACATGATGCAATCCGCATAATCCATACCATTTTTCTCAATGGAGTAAACCGTCGGGTTGACTTTACCGCGTGAACGGTCGAAGTCCGTAGCATGCACGTGAATGCACAACGGCTTCCCACTTACAAGCTTAGCATGAACACCGGCCGGATAAGTCAACCAGTCATGAGCATGAATGATGTCAAACTGTTCTTTGCGCGCAATAACACCGGCTATAACGGAAAAATTATTGATTTCATCATGTAGGTTACCCGGATATCCACCGGCAAATTCCATACAACCCAAGTCATTGACATGCATGTACGAGAAATCCGCATAGATATGGTCACGATAAGCATAATAATCCTCCGGTGTCATCTGTCCATAGAGGCGCGACTTCAAATAATCATAGTTTACGTCCCGCCATACGATAGGGACTTGGTTCATGCCCACTATTTTAAGGAATTGTTCTTCGTTGCCTGCGGGCTTAGGCATGCAGAATATGGTTTCCACATCCCCTTGCTGGCTCAAGCCCTTCGTTATGCCATACGAAGCAACCGCCAGACCTCCATATATCTTGGGGGGGAACTCCCAACCAAACATTAAAACTCTCATTTCTGTTCCTCCTCCTTTAATGCACGTTCATATTTATCCAACAACTTCAAGATGCGCAGTATCTCTGCCACATTCATGGCAAACGAAACTGCGCCCCTTCCTGTAAACGGCGGATTGCCATCAAACAGTTCGGGCAACGTAGAGATACAATGACGGCTCATTTCATCTTCCATCCCGATAAGATGCCTTTCTACAAACGAAATGCCGCTCATTTTGTACATGCGTAGGTAGGCTTCCATGTAGAATCCCAGCAACCACGGCCATGCCGTGCCTTGATGGTAAGCATAGTCGCGCTGAATTTGCGGGCCTACATAATTGGGATTATAACCACCGCTCTTCGGGCTCAACGTACGCAGTCCCTTCGGCGTGAGCAATTCCTTTGTTACAATGTCCAACACCTGACGTTTCTGCTTACGATCTAACGGAGAATAATCAAACGCTACCGTAAATATCATATTGGGGCGTACACTCCAATCCATCATATAACCATCAACATAGTCGAACAGATAGCCATATTCATTACGGAAAACGTCAACAAACGATTTCCCGGTGATTTCGGCCTGCCCATCCAGCTTGTCAGCCAAAATGGCGTTCCCAGCTTCCCGCTCCATATCGGCTACAAAGCGCAGGGCATTATACCACAATGCATTGATTTCTACCACATAGCCAGTGCGCGGCACTACCGGACGCCCGTTTGCCGTAGAATTCATCCATGTCACAGCTTTATCCGTACCATTGGTATAAAGCAAGCCATTATCATGAAGGAACAGATTGTTGTGCTTACGTCCGCGGATATATTCCATAATGTCTACCAACAATTGTCCATACTTCTCACGGCAACGCTCACGAGACACCATTTTGGCATATTGCTGCAAAGTCCATACAGCCCATAACAAGATGTCCGGATGCTCTATCTCGTATATTTTATAGGTGTAGTCCTCGCCACGCATAAACTGATAAAGAGCTTTTCGGGCCGTCTCCATTACGTCTTCAAACTCCGACTGCTCATCAATGGCAAGCGTCAATCCCGGAAGTGATATAAACAAGTCGCGCGCACGGCATTTAAACCACGGATAACCGGCCAGCACATAGTGTTCATCGCCTTGTTTGTTGTGGAACTGGTGCGCAGCGTTGGTCAAGCAATGCAGGAAGTTGTCACGCGGAGTGCGGTCAGCAGCCTCATCCTCAAACAAAGACAACAAAGTAGCCGGATCAATCTCCGAAATGCCAGCCGAGAATACAATGCTCTCCCCTTTCTTAATGTCCGTTTCGAAATAACCGGGCACGTACAAGTCTTCGTTGAAGTCATAGCCGCGCTCTTGTTCCTTAGGATACTCGAATCCACGATACCAATCGGGCTGGAAGTGGAATTCATTCGGTTTGTTCAGCTGCATGAAAAGTTCCGGATAGCCGGGATACATGCAAGTCTTAATACCATTGGCCACCATCTGATAATCGCGGCTTGCCTGCGGATTCTCGTGTGTATATTCGCGCACACTGCGGAAAGCGAGGAAAGGACGGAAACGCAACTTGGTCTCTGAATGGGCATCAACCAGCGTGTAACGAATCAGAATGCGGTTCTCATGGTGTACAAAAATCTTCTCCTTACGGAGGATGACGCCGCCTACACGGTAGGTCGTTGCCGGCACATGTTCGCAATCAAACTCCCGGATATACTTGTGCCCATTGGGGCTAAAGTGGTTTCCTTGGAATTTATGCAAACCGAGATTGAATTCCGCACCGTGCTGAATGACCGTCTCGTCCAATGAAGAAAGCAGCACATGATTCTCATCGTCCAAATTGGGCACGGGAATCACCAACAAGCCGTGGTATTTGCGCGTATTGCAGTCCACAATAGATGTACAGTGATAAGCACCGGATTTGTTCGTGCGGAGGATTTCTCTAGGCAATGACTCTTGCAGATTAATCATCAGCGTCCTGTCAAATCGTAAATAACTCATAGTTGTGCATATTTAAAATAAGGTTAATATTCGGTTTCATAGCCACCTTGTCCGATAGCAATGCCCAAAAATACAAATTAATGTAATCAATCGAAATAAAAAATTCCTTTTTTTTCTCTTTTTGCATAAATAATTGTAGTATTGCGTCCGATTTGCCTGTTTTGGCAACAAATCTTAACCCGTTACGCATTATGAAACCGGAAACACAACGTATTTTTCTGGCAGCCATCATACCGCTGTTTGTTTTGTTCGTCCTCTATCTGTTGGAATTTTTAGAGGTAGGAATGGATTGGGACTTCACCCATCTGGGAGTCTATCCGCGTGCCAAACGCGGGGTATTTGGCATCTTTGCCCATCCGTTGGTACATAGCAGTTTCAAGCATCTGCTTGCCAACACTGTTCCACTATTCTTCTTGTCCTGGTGTTTGTTCTATTTTTATCGCGAAATAGCACCTTACATTTTTTTTGCCATTTGGATAGGATGCGGAGTGTTCACCTTCATCATAGGCAAACCCGGCTGGCACATTGGCGCAAGCGGCCTTATTTACGGGCTGGCCTTCTTCCTATTTTTCAGCGGCCTGCTGCGCAAACATGTGCCCCTAATAGCCATTTCACTGTTAGTGACTTTTCTCTACGGAGGTTTAGTGTGGGACATGTTTCCTCAATTTGCCAAAGCCACCACATCGTGGGAAGGTCATTTGGGCGGAGCCATTGCCGGAACAATCTGTGCTATAGGCTTCATGCGTTATGGGCCACAACGCCCTGAACTGTTCGAGGATGAGGAAGAGGCTGAAGAGACAAACGAAAATGAAAAGGAAGAAGATTTTTAAACCAAAAAATTGTTTTATTCAATCCACAAGCGTATTTTTGCCACGCATTTAAACAAACTCGTATCCTAATATTCATGCAATGGAAGGATTTATAGCCGATACATTATACGACCAATCGACCAAGAAACGGAATAGAAGCCTCATTAACCGGAAAATTATCTTCCGCGTATTGGGCATATTGCTATGGGTAGAGACAACCATGTTTCTGCTGTGTGCGGGCGTTTCGTGGTATTATGACGAAGAAGATATTGTTCGCACTTTCTTGCAATGTGCGGGCATCAATACGCTGGCAGGCGGATTGCTTATTTTGCTAAGCCGGGGAGCGGAACACAAGATGAACAAACGTGACGGTTATTGCGTGGCCAGTTTTACGTGGATACTATTTACCCTGTTCGGCATGTTGCCTTTCTACCTTAGCGGAAGCGTGGACAGCATCACTAATGCTTTTTTTGAAACTATGTCCGGCTTCACCACCACTGGTGCCACCATCATGGACAACATAGACAGCCAGTCGCACGGCATCCTGTTTTGGCGTAACCTGACGAATCTGATAGGTGGTTTGGGTATTGTCAGCTTCGCGCTTGTCATTCTGCCCATTTTTAACGAAGGGAACCTGCAATTGTTTTCGGCCGAAGCAACAGGAGTGACACAAAGCAAACTGCACCCCAAGGTTAGCATTATGGTAAAGCAGATTTGGGGGGTATATCTTGCCCTCACACTCTTGGTGGCTATCCTGCTTCGCGTAGGAGGCATGAATTGGTTCGATGCCGTCTGCCATTCGTTTGCCACCCTTGCCACGGGTGGATATTCTACTAAACAGGCCAGCATTGCTTATTGGAACTCACCTTTCATTGAGTATGTCATTGCCATATTCATGGTGATAGGCAGCCTCAACTTCAGCCTTATCTTCCTTGCCGCCAAAGGCAAAGTGTCCAAGATATGGCATGACGAGGAAACGCGTTGGTTTCTTTGGTCTGTCATCATCCTTACCGCAGCCTGTGCTATCGCCTTAGTAATATACAATGGTTATGGTGCCGAAGAAGCTTTCCGCAAATCGTTGTTCCAAATAACAACCATCCATTCTTCATGCGGCCTTTCCACCGAAGATTACAGTTCATGGCCACCCTTTACATGGGTCCTGCTGCTGTTTGCCATGCTTGCGGGAGGCTGTACCGGCTCTACGGCTGGAGGCATCAAAGCCACACGCTTGCAGATGATGGCCAAGGGCATCCGAAGCATCTTCCGCCGTCTGCTCCATCCAAACGCCATCCTCCCCATACGTATCAACAGGCAAACCGTCGCATCCAATATTGTTTTAGCGGTGGCCTTCTTCGTCATTCTCTATCTGACTTTGATTCTGATAGGCTGGCTTGCCCTGATGATACTGGGAGTAGGCTTTATGGATTCACTCGGTGTGGTCGTGTCAAGCATCGGCAACACAGGCCTTGCTTTCGGCAATTACAGCCCCGCCTACTCTTGGAACGCCCTGCCCGATGTGGCCAAATGGATTCTGTCCTTCCTGATGCTGGTAGGCCGTTTGGAAATGTATTGCGTGCTGCTGCTTTTCTACCCCAGTTTTTGGAAGAATCGGTAAGCACATACATCTATCTATTTCTGCAATGCATCTATCAATGAAGTGATGTTGGCCGTAAACAAACGGACAGAGACAGCCAATAGGATGATGCCGAAAAACTTACGGATGATGTAGATACCACCTTTGCCCAAGAAGCGTTCTATGCGCCCGGTCATGCTGACAACAATGTACACCCAAATCATATTCAGTATCAACGCGATAATAATATTGATACTGGCATACTCCGCGCGCAAGGTCAGCAACGTGGTAAACGCACCTGCACCCGCCAGCAGCGGAAAGACCAGCGGCACCAGCGTGGCTTCTTTGATAGGTCCCTGATTCTTGAATATCTCAATGTCCAATATCATCTCAAGTGCCATCAGGAAAATGACCACCGCGCCTGCAATGGCAAACGACTCAATGTCTACATGAAACAGTTGGAGCATCCAATCGCCCGCATAGAAGAAGCCCAGCAACAGAGCGAGAGATATAAGCGTAGCCTTCAGCGCATTTACATCTTTGCCCTTTTCTTTCAGATTGATAATGATGGGTATAGCCCCTATGATATCTATTACCGCAAAAAGCACGATAAAAGCACTGATCATCTGCTGAAAATTGAAAGTTGATAACATTTCTTTGTCCTCCTTTGTTTTTATTTGCAAAAATAGCTTTTCTCCCTTTCATAACCAAAACAAATCGATGCAAAATAAGAGTTGACCGATAATGAACAAAGATGCGCCCGACCGCTTTTCAAAACGTCAAACGCTCATATATATCATTTTTAAGAAATAATAAAAAAAACAAAAAGAACCGGTTCAACACATCTGCACACCCCAATTATCCCTACATTTGTTCCTATAAGTATATCAGAGAATCTATCATATATGAATACCAGCATATTCGACACATTGTTGCAGCTTCCCCTGTTTCAAGGGTTGACTAAAGAAGACTTTACCAACATCGTAGGCAAAGTAAAATTTCACTTTACCCAACAAAGGACCGGCGAAGTGATTGTACGCGAAGGCACCCCCAGCGAACAACTCTACTTTATATTGAAAGGCGAAATCTCCGTAACCACGACATCGGCCGATGGGCTATACAGCTTCACCGAATACATCCAAGCCCCCTACCTTATCGAGCCTCAATCATTGTTTGGCTTAAGGACGAACTATGTTTCGCGTTACGTGGCACATAGCAATATCAATATGGTAAGCATCAGCAAAGCGTTTGTCACCAACGAATTGTTCAAGTACGAAATCTTCCGGCTAAACTTTCTGAACATGGTCAGCAGCTACGGACAAAACCAAAACGACAACCTATGGAGTGCCGTCCCCGGCACATTGGAAGAACGCATCTATCACTTTATACGCACTCACATTCGGCGCAGACAAGGCGAAAAACTATTCAAGATAAAGATGGAAGATTTAGCCATGATTGTCAACGACACCCGCATCAATGTATCACGATTCCTAAACGACCTGCAAAATAACGGATTCATCGAATTGCACCGCGGAGAAATCTGCATCTTCGAAGCGGAAGCCCTGCTGGCATTATCCGACATTCCACAAGGAACGAAATCGAGCCTATAAACCGCCACCACGAAAGGCATCAGTTTCTCTCCAATGTGGAAACATGTTCAAGACAGATGAGACTGAGAGTGAGTTATCTAAGAATTTTCGGAGGGAATCATAAGAAAAACAAGGCGTGTCCCCAAAACATAAAGACACGCCTTATTTATCGTATTATTGATGGTCAAAAATATCCAAATTCCATTTTTCCTGCCAGGGAATTGTAATATTTCCATCACGAATAACAACAGGCAACCACACATAGCGAGAATTTTCCAAGTCTGTCTTATTCCATCGGTCGAACATGGCAATATAAGCATCTTTCTTTCCCATCACAGGCTGCACATACGTACTTTGCGCATAAAATGTTTTGTCGGCATCTGGTCCCGTACAAGGATTACCTATCGTTTTCCACTCGCCTAAAATGGAATCTGCCACAGCTATTTCAGCCACATTCGGATCCCAGCCCGTACAACCGGAAGAAATTAAATAATATTTGCCATCATGCTTGAAGACCGCCGGAGCTTCGCGCGACAAATTGATAAAGTTACGGGTATATCGGCCGGAAGGTTTCAAATAATCATCAGTCAGCAGGCTGATGTACAAAGTGGCGTTTTCCTCTGATGAATAGAACTGATAAGCCCGTCCGTCATCGTCTACAAATACTGTCTGGTCACGACTCATGGCATTATTCGGTCGGAAACTTCCCAAATAATCAAACGGCCCTGTAGGCGAATCGGCCACCGCAACTCCGGCGCATGCCTTGCTATAATCGGCACTTTCCACATGCGCCCACATAACAAACTTCCCTGTCTTCTGATTATAAATAACCTTAGGACGCTCTAATACTTTAGAAGGATGCAAATCGTGATTGGGATCATCTTTTACCGCAGGCAATACAATGCCTTCGAACTTCCAGTTCATCAAATCTTTGGAGGAGTAGCAACTGATGCCGGTTACATCCGTCCGGTAACATTCCCACGTAGCCCATTCCGGCAATACCGTTTCCCCTTTTTTATACTCGCCATACCAATAATACGTTCCTTCATGATAAAGCAGACCTCCTCCATGTGCATTAATCGGATTGCCGTCCGTATCGTTCCACACTTGTCCCGGCTGAAAATCCGTATACTGCACTTTGTTGGTCTGCACACATCCCGCCAGCATCAAGCAGGAAACTACCGTCAAAAAAAGATATTTCATATCCATTCTATGTTTAATTGTTATAATCTGCCAGCAAAAATAAGGATTAATCCGATTAACCCAATGCTTATCTACCCCACATTCTCAACTGGATTCATTTTTTATCCATTTTCATCGTTATACTGGATAGAATTCGCTATTTTTGTGCACATGATGAATATGTACATAAAAAGGCACAGAGTTCTCTACTTGCTCAATCAGCGAAAGAAAGCACCCTGTGTCTTTTCAACAAGAAATCCATCTAAGAAGCTTCAACGCCTCTTGAATGTAAGCAATTCGTAAAAATTATCCCCTTCTCTATACTCTAGCTGCAAGGTGTTTCCATTCAAAGTTTTTACAATATAAACGTCTTCCCAAGCACTTGATACAATAAGACGGTCGCCATCTAATTCGTAATAAGCAGAAACAGCATTTTCTTCATCACCATATTCCCATGTGGAAAGTGTTCCATCTGAATTAAATTTGATAAAGGAACTATCTTCTTCATCAATAGGTTCATCCCAATCTTCATAATAATCATCATAGGCATCATATCCAGACCAATGAGTTGACTGCCACAATCCTACCAAAGCGCCTGTAGACACATCATCATCGTCACTACATGCCGACAGCATACTCATGCAGATAACCATCATTAGGCTACCTGCCCAAAATCTAAAAGTTCTCATGTTGTTTTGTTATTTTAAAGTTAATAGAATCTTATGTTTTTAGCCTCTCTTTACAAATAAACGCCTCATCGAAGCACCGTCTTCACCACTCCATTCTGAAAAAACAGAAAAAAGGAACTACTATACATCCATTGCACCTCTCCATTGTTTTCGCGGATGGTCTGAGGCTTGCCAAACGCCATCAGGCACTCGTCCTCATTCATACCTTTCACGGCGCGACGGATGGCAATGTCGTTCCAATGAGTAATGGGTGCCGGTTGATGAGTCGTGATAAAATCGAACATCTTGTTGAGCAACTGCGACTCACTGGCAATAAAGTCGTCCATGGTACGCTTGTGCGCCGCCTTCTTTTCCGGATTCAGTTTCTCCAAAGGCGTAACCTTCTTCATTACAAAAACCGATGATTCAATCAATACATCCGAAATATAATACAGAAGTTTGCCATCGGCCACCCGGAACGTAGCTTTCACATAAAACAGATTCTCTTCTTCCGAATCGGGCAACGACCCCATCGTAAAGTCGCAACTGAAACTTTTACTCGGAATATCCACTTCCGTCATGCCGTCACGCAACTGGGGACAAAGATTCTCTATCGCCCAAAGCATAGCATTCGCAAATATCTTCTCATCCGACATCCCATTGAAAGGTGTGAAGCCATTCACCGCACATTTATCACCGTCTGTCGTGACCGGATATTTCTGTCCTATCTCCACAAAAGTCTGTGCAGATAAAGGGAAAGCGAAGACCAGCATCAGTATTGTCCAAACAAAGATTAGTTGTCTTCTCATACGTTTTTCAACATTAAAAAAACAACGTTTACCCTCACGCATCGGCAAGAAGTAAACGTTGCGAATTATGAAGATGTTTTTCTTTATTTATCAGAATGCGATACCCAGACGAATCATAAAGTTGCTGGTCTTGATACCATCATAATCGGAATAGACATCTACGAAGCCACATTGGTAGCACAAATCCAAGTTGAAGCGGTCATACCAAACACCAACACCGGAATTCATACCGACATCGTAACGACGATAATCCACTCCGTCATAATCTGCCATATCACCCCAACTAATGCTCTCACCTCCTTCCTTTATTTTTCCGGCATAGTCAATGCTGGCATAGACACCAATATGTGGATCTATCCGGATGTTATCCGTCACGCGGATTTTCCATCCAAATGTAAACGGAGAGTATTGGAAGTTATGAGCAATAGCCTTCACGTCATCCACTTTATAACCACGGGAACCCAAGCCGAAATTCATGCCCCAATAAGCACCCCATTCGCCCATCGGTTTGTTGAACTCAAAATTAACATTATACCCCATCTTTGAGCTCAAGCCTTCGGCGCTTCCACCCGAAAGGTTCATGATGTTCATACCGACACGTGCCAACCATACCGTTTCCGAAGGCCTTTCGCGTTGCGTTTTAATACTTCTACTGGTAGAAGAAACGATTTGAGCTTGTACGCCCGCACAAAGCAGAAGCGCAGCTACGATTGATAAAAACTTTTTCATTACTTACTATTTTTAAATTTATAATGACTGAATTTTATTAAACTCGATGAAAAACAAAACTTCTGTTATAACCTTCCCACCATTCATCTATCTCCAATACATCTTTCGTCAATTGCAAAACTGTTAAAGTCCGAGTAACGGGTTTCCCTTCCGGATAATCTTCAAAATAATGAATTGTCAACGTCATAGTTTCTTCATCAAATTCATAAGTTCCCTCTTCTATTTCCGTATCCCAATCACCTTTGCTGCCATAATACTCTTTTTGAGTCAATGTATATGTTCCATCTGCCCTAAACTGAAGCGTTTCCATATATTCATCATTTTGAACATACCCCCACGTACTTACAATTCCGGTGCCAGAACCGCCACCATTTTCCTCATCTGAACAAGAAATGAAACTCGTCAAAATGACAGCTATAAAACTTCCCAATAAAACCCGATAGATTGTACTCATTTAATTAAAAAGTATCTATTATTTAACAATGGCTGATATTTTTTCCCGTTCATTGGTAGTAACCACTTTTTCCATACGTATCCATTCATAATCCGCTTCCGTGGCAGTTTTCCAATTTACGAACGATGCCGGATATCCGACAACCGTCAACTTATAAGCATCCGGATTATCAGGATCTGTCTCAAAATTAAATGTAGCCGCAACTATTACATCTGCATTATGAAACTTGGAAGACATATAGACTCCCCAACTCCGTATGTTAGCAATGTCACCACCCATATCAACTTCCGCCACTTTCTTAGAAATAGGCCACTCGTCTCTGATACGGCCTTTTGAAGTATCAACCTTCAGTTCAACGGTCAACGGCTTCACATACGCATTCGAAACCACATCCAGCAGTCGCGCTTGCGTATCCTTGTACTCTACTGTAGTCTTTTGTGCCTGCACGCCCAAAATGCCTATACAGGCAAACAGCACCATAAAAAACAATTTTTTCATACTATATAGTTTTATATATTATTACACTTTGCACATTCCACCATTTAAATATACCGTAAATGCATTTACAAAAGTATGTAAAGAAAAGATAAGAATGCAAGATAGCATAGTTCCTATAAGTAAACAAAAATGTCGCCTTTTTGGAAACAGTGTATGTAAAATAGAATCAGAGCCTTCCTTCAGGTTTCTGAATGGCATCGGACAAATCCCGGAAAAAATCGTGTTGAAGAATGCACGAAATACGCCATAACAAATGGAGGTCGATATTTTCTTTCTGGAAAATCTTATAGACATTAGGACGAGTGCAGCACAACTGGTTGGCAAACCAAGTGACGCTGCGTCCTTGTTCGTGAAGAATGGTTTCTATAAGTTTGCCCGCGTGAACCATGCCTTGTCTCTCTCTGCGTCACCCGGATTCCCTGCGGGCAACAAAATAACGTGATTGAAAAAATTCTATAAAGAAAAAGCGCGGAATCTGTACCTGTCACCCGTCCCGCTATTCGAGGCCTTCGCATTGTGCACCCAATCTGGACAAGCAACGCAGAAGCCCACACCGATATGTATAATTACTCCTCGGCAGGATTACTGCATAGTACATAACAATAACCAAGCTTAGGAATATATAAACACATCCCGTAAACATCTACCATTGCTTCGCTTCCGACCGAGTCAAAAGTTGTAAAGTTTCGAATAGCAAAAGACAAAGCTGTCAAGTAAACGTCTTTCTCTATATCATATATACATTATATAGTTTCCCTATGCCCATTCCCGAACCGGACTTCAGCACGAGAAACGCCACAAAGGTATGAAGAATTCAACAAATACAAAACAATGTGCATTCTTTTTTCTTACATAACAAATTGTGTAAAGTAGATATTCAGGTGATATACAGATTACAGGGATTCATTCTTCGTTCCTCATCCATTCTTCTTCATTTAACTATCATCGGAACTGATTTTCCTTCACCTGTTCTAGGAATATTATTTGACACATAGCCTTAACATCTATTTTAAATTCAATGCTTGTATTGTTAATAAATACATAGATTCAAGTCCTTGAAATATCAAAACGATGTAATTATTTATATATCTTGCTGATTTACAGCACATTATACTCCATAAAAACACTGCGCTATTTCCGTTTAATCAGCGCAGTGTTTACCCCCTAAACACTGCGCTGATTGAAGACAAACACTTAAGTATTTGGGAGGAAATAGTGCGCTGATTGAGAGGCGATTACGCAGAGGTTCTTTGGATTCAAAAATGTCTTTACAAAAAATAAAGGTGTGCCATTCGTCAATTATGGCACACCTTTATTGATAATGTATCTAAAAAACTGGGCGTCACTCCCATTCGATGGTCGAAGGCGGTTTGGAGGAGATGTCGTACGTGACGCGGTTCACTCCTTTCACCTTATTAATAATGTCGTTCGAGACTTGTGCCAAGAAGTCGTAAGGCAGGTGCGCCCAGTCGGCGGTCATGGCATCGGTGCTGGTCACGGCACGCAAGGCAACGGCACGTTCGTAGGTGCGCTCATCACCCATGACACCTACGGATTGCACGGGAAGCAGGATGACTCCCGCCTGCCATACTTGGTCGTAAAGGCTGGTCTCCTTACCAAAGTCATCTTGGGTCTTCCATTCGCGCAGGCCGCGGATAAAGATGTCATCGGCTTCCTGCAAAATATGCACCTTCTCCGGAGTAATATCTCCCAAGATGCGTACGGCCAATCCCGGTCCCGGGAAAGGATGGCGGCCTATCAGGTGTTCAGGAATACCTAACTGGCGGCCTACACGACGCACTTCGTCCTTGAACAACCACTTCAACGGCTCGCAAAGTTGCAGATGCATCTCTTCGGGAAGGCCACCTACATTATGATGGCTTTTGATGGTCTTTCCCGTGATATTCAGGCTCTCAATGCGGTCGGGATAGATAGTGCCTTGCGCCAACCATTTGGCGTCCGTAATCTTGCGCGCCTCGGCGTTGAACACTTCCACAAAATCGCGGCCGATAATCTTGCGTTTCTTCTCCGGATCGGTCACGCCTTCCAAGTCTTTGAAGAACTTCTCGCTGGCATCTACGCCTATCACGTTCAGCCCCAAACATTCATAATCGTGCAGAACGTTCTTAAACTCGTCCTTGCGGAGCAAACCGTGGTCTACAAAGATGCACGTCAGATTTTTACCTATGGCACGATTCAGCAACACGGCGGCTACGGACGAATCCACGCCTCCGCTTAATCCCAAGATGACACGGTCGTTGCCTACTTGCTCTTTCAACTCAGCCACCGTAGTATCTACAAACGAAGCCGCGCTCCAGCTTTGGCTGCATCCGCAAACGTCAACCACAAAGTTGCGAAGCATCTGTGTGCCGTCTTCACTATGGAAAACTTCGGGATGGAACTGCACGCCCCACACCTGTTCGCCTTCTACCTGATAAGCGGCAATCTTCACCTTGTCGGTAGAGGCGATGACTTTGAAGTTGGCGGGGATGGACGTAATGGTGTCTCCGTGGCTCATCCATACCTGCGTATGTTCGCGCACGTCCTTGAACAAAGGATTCTCCCGGTCAAACGTCTCCAGATGGGCGCGTCCATACTCACGCGTGCCGGCAGGCTCTACCGTACCTCCATTGCTGTAAGCGATGAATTGCGCCCCGTAACAAATGCCCAGGATGGGATACTTGCCGCGGATGCCGCTCAAGTCTACCTTAAAAGCGCTCGCGTCGTACACCGAGAAGGGGCTACCGGACAGGATGACCCCTTTCACGCTATCATCGTCTTTCGGAAATTTGTTGTAGGGAACAATTTCACAATAGACATTCAGTTCGCGAATGCGCCGCCCGATGAGCTGCGTGGTCTGCGAACCGAAGTCGAGAATGATAATCTTTTCTTGCATATAACTAACTTTCGAAATGGATATTATTCTATTGAAATACAAAAGTAAGAAAAAGTTAGGAGAATACCGTGCTTTCACTCAAAACTTCTGAAGCCAAAAGCACAAAAATCCTTCTACTTATTTTTGAGCAAATCACGAATCTCGGTCAGTAGCACTTCCTCGCGACTGGGTGTGGGAGGCGCGGGAGGCGTTGCAGGCTTCTCTTCTTTCTTGCGAGTGGTAAGCCGTGTAATGAGCTTGACAAACATAAAGATGGAGAAGGCAATGATGAGAAAATCGAAAGTCACTTGCAGAAAGTTGCCATAATTCAGCGTCACGGCAGCTACGACTTCCTTACCGTCCTCTACCACGGCCGGTTTCATCACCCACTTCAGATCCGTAAAGTTCACTCCACCTATCAACAGACCGATAGGCGGCATAATGACATCTGCCACCAAGGATGACACAATCTTGCCAAACGCTCCGCCAATGATTACACCGACGGCCATGTCCATCACATTTCCCTTCAAGGCAAACGCCTTAAAATCTTGCAACAATGTACTCTTTCCCATTTTATCTATTCTTTATCATTTGGTGGGCAAAGGTACGCATAAATCCGCATACCCCACGTCATCTGTAACCGAAAAAAACGGAGAGCGCATTACAATGTTTCGCAAAAGCCTCCACGATGTCTCGCAAAGGCCCTGCCTTTGTTGCGCATTAAGAATGGCAAAAGGCCCTTCTCTATACAAACTGTCAACGAATCACTTCGAAAACAATTTTTCTATATCTTCCTCCTTAATCGTGGAAAGAATAAGATGTCCGTCCGGAGTGTAATTGGGAGAGGGGGAAACGAACAACTGCCCTATCAAGCCTGACATTTCGTCCGGAGTCAAGACCTGCCCATAAACGATGGCCGCGGCACGGGCCAAAGTCAACGCCAAACGCGTTTGGACTTCATCTTTCACATCGCTTCCTTTCTCCATGGCCGTATGCACCATATTCTGCACCAGCTTCACGGGGTCCAGTCCTTCAATACCTGCCGGCACTCCATTGATGGCGTAACTTCCCCCACCTAATGCCGTAAGTTCGAACCCGATGGCCGACAAATCATCGAGAATGCTTTCAAGCATAGCGACCTCAGAAGGTGGGAATTGTACAATCTCGGGAAACAATACACCTTGAGAAGTCCCTTGCCCGCGATGTATCTGCTCCATGTAGCGGTCGAAAAGCACACGCACATGGGCTCGATGCTGGTCGATAATCATTAGTCCCGACTTGACTGAAGTTAGGATAAAACGCCCCTTAAATTGCAAATATTGCACGCTGGAACTAGCCACCGGCTCATGCCCATACAACGATGGTTCACCTTGCGAACCAGCCATATCCACCTCTTCAAAGGATGCCTCCACAGAATCGGGCATAGCGGCCTCTTGAGTGTCGTTCATCCTGCTGGCTGTCTCCAGACCAGCATACAGTCCTTCCCAATCAGTCTTAGGACGCGAATAAGACTGCCCTCCGCCCGATGAAGGCTTAAACGGATTGTAATCCGTACTATAATGCAACTTAGGAGGTTGTATAGTATGCTCCTGATTGAAAACAGGAATATCGGGCATATCGGCGGCATCAAAATCAATGGAAGGCATCGCGTTGAATTTTCCCAACGTTTCCTTCACCGCCGCAGACAGGATTTGCCAGATGGCCTGCTCGTTTTCAAACTTTATTTCAGCTTTTGTGGGGTGGATATTCACATCAATATTAGCCGGATCTACTTCGAAATAGATGAAATAAGAGATTTGTTCACCTGTAGGAATCAACCGTTCGTAAGCTTCCATTACCGCCTTATGAAAATAAGGATGGCGCATGTAACGCCCATTGACAAAGAAATATTGATGCGCGCCCTTCTTACGAGCCGTATCAGGTTTAGCTATAAAGCCAGATATTTTTATCAATGTCGTATCAACCTCTACGGATAACAATTGTTGGTTCAATTTCTTCCCAAAGATAGACATAATGCGCTGCCGCAATGGCATGACAGGCAAATTGAACAACTCGGAATCATTGCTGTATAAATAGAACGCAATATCAGGATGCACCAAAGCTATCCGCTCAAATTCTGTCAGGATATTACTCAACTCTGTAGAATTCGTCTTCAAGAATTTACGTCGCGCCGGGACATTGAAAAAGAGATTTTTCACAATGAAATTACTCCCTTGCGGACATGACACCAACTCCTGACTCTCTACACGCGAGCCGCTGATAACCAATCGTGTGCCAAGTTCCTGATTAGCCAAACGCGTTTTCAGTTCCACTTCGGCCACAGCTGCAATGGAAGCCAATGCTTCCCCACGAAAGCCCATGGTATGTAAAGCAAACAAATCGGAAGCCTGCTTAATCTTAGAAGTCGCATGACGCTCAAAGGCCAGTCGGGCATCGGTCTCAGACATGCCTTTACCATCGTCAATCACTTGAATACTAGTTTTGCCGGCATCGGTCACTAGCACATGTATTTCTTTCGCTTCAGCATCCACCGCATTCTCCACCAATTCTTTAATAACAGACGCGGGACGTTGTATCACCTCACCGGCCGCAATCTGATTGGCAACCGAATCGGGCAATAAATGAATAATGTCACTCATGTAACTATCCTCTACCTTCTTTTAAATGAGCCCGTTGCCAAGAGCGTACCAAAGATAAATCAACAAGCCGATAAAAAACAGAAGAATAACGAAATGCAGGGGCTGCTTCCCACTCTCTTTGCGGCGTTTCAAATGTGTGGTCTGCTCCACAAATTTTCCCCGGATGTCTTCGGGAGAGAATTTCTTTTCAGGCAACATGCCCAGTTCGCGCTTGGCACTTTCTTCAATCTTAGCCAGCTTCTCTTTGCGCTCGTCCACATATATATAAGTATGGTGGAAGCCGCGCGGTTTTCTCATTGTAAATAATCCCATAGCGTACTTATTTTTTAGTCCGTCCAATATGCATATCACGAGGCGAAACAGTAGGTTTACGTGTACTTGGTTTCAGACCTTGCCCAGTCTTCTTACCACGCCAATTGAATATATCCTCCTTATTGAGTGGCCGCATGTAATCCAGCCACACAAACGAAGCCAACCGATATTTGTCCTCAGGTATCTGGTTCATAGGATAAGCTGTACCACTTGCTTTCCCAATAAACGCGCCTCGTTCCATCTGTCTATTTTTCAACAACATACGCAGGAAAGCACCTTCGGAGTAATTCATCAGAATCAAAGAGCTGTCCCTTTCCTCCACCGGATAGAATATAACCATCACACTACCATTCACATCTACCTGACGGATGTCTCCATCTCGGAAATAAGCCATCATCTCCTTACCGGAAACTTGGTTATAATGGACAGAATCCTTCTGCTCGATAGTCAAAGCTTGATTGATGATATGCGCCCAGTCTATGGTGCTGTCATTCATGTAGATTTTAATCTGCTCGCCCAACAATTGCTCGCTCCCATGCCACAACACGGGATCGGTGTACATTGTCATACAAGAATCTTTAGAATTATATACCAAAGAATCGCAAACCGCCTGAATATCGGAACGATACGCCCGTACCTTGTGATAAACCCGCATCTCCCGATAAACAGAATCTGTATTAAAATTGAACGAAACTAAACGCAACGTATCTCCGTGCATAAAAAGACTGTCACCCTGAGAATAATCCACCGCCACGGCACGTTGGGTAGCCAAAGCATTCCCAGATAATTCATCATAATAACAATAATCGCCCGTCAACATATTACGGTTAATGGAATCGTTCATCCGTACATTATCAAAAGCCTCGCCATAACCCAACTTCCGATCGTAGAAAAGACTGTCACCCACAAGTTTTCGCCCTTGATTTGTTAAAATCGAACGATCCAATAACTCCGCCTGTTCAGTCACCGTATTATATACGCCTCTTTCAGAATAAATATGATTATTATCGCTCACAATATCCGATGGGCCTAAAATAGTCGCGATTTTTGTTAACGTACTATACTTTAATGTATCCGAAGTGAGCACAAATCTTGGATTCTCTAACGTTACGTCATGATTGAACACAGCCAATTTGGTAGAAGGGCTATATTCTCCCCAAACAGAAGTAAGCACATTAACTGAATCCATCAGTGTCCCCCCTTCGAAATAGTAGCCCAAGTTGAATATACGATCATAATTCAAACTATCGGTCGTAAGCACAGTACTACGGTTTATCATCCGCACATGATTTCGAAGCATGGCCAATTGCGACATACCATCATAATACAAGTAGTCTCCATAAATAAATAATGTATCCCCTTGCTCCATCCGGACATTGCCAAAGGCCTCAACCGAATTGTTGTGTTGATAAAGATACGCCGTATCACAATACATGTACATACTATCATGCCTTAGTTTGACCGATCCTGTCAAGATCTGCGCATTTGGTTTCAATTCATCATCAGCTTGAGCTTCATCCGCATATAACAAGTCTACACGCGTTTTCTTTTTCTCGGGTTCAGCTTTCTTATCCTGGGCACTCAGCAAACAGATGCCAAACAGGCATAGGATACCTGTAAAAAGATACCTATGCCTGCTTAGAAAATGTAAGTTCTTGTTTCGATTATGCATAAACCTATTTTCCAATTACTCCTTAATCCAACCCGGGTATTTGAATTCGCACGTATTCCAGCCCTCCTTAATACGAACGTACGTGTGTTTCTGCTTCTCACGAATCCATTTTTCCAAGACTTCGGCCCGCCGTTTTTCTAATACCAAGTTTTTCAAGTTCTGATAATCATCGGTAATGGTGGCTTTATGCCCATTCACACGGCTTTTCAGTTTTACAATTACGCATTCTTCTTTTCCCGTTGCCTGCGGAATCATAGTAAAAGCTTCCGAGATTTCACCCACTTGCATTTTGTCCACCACCTTAGCTATCTCTGGAGGTAGTTCCTGCATCTCGAATTTCGATGTATTTGTATTCGGATTCGGCAATAAGCCATGATTATTACGCGTATCTTTATCATGAGACAACACTGCCGCAGCTTCTTCAAAAGTAAATTTTCCGTTACGGATATCATCTGCAATAGAATCCAAGCGAGCCATACCAGCCTCCAAAGCGCTCTCAGGTATATGAGGACGCAACAAAATATGACGTACACGGATGCGGTCTCCACGCTTTTCTATCAACTGAATGATATGGAAGCCATATTCCGACTCTACGACTTTAGACACCTTGGTAGGATCCTGCAAATTGAAAGCCACATTGGCAAAAGCCGGATCTAATTGTCCACGACCATAGAAAGGCATCTCACCGCCATTAATGGCCGATGCTCTATCCTCGGAATACATACGGGCCAATGTAGAAAAACTAGTCTCCCCCTTATTGACACGCTCGGTAAACTCACGTAAACGGCGCTTTACATCCTCTATTTCCTCCATAGGAATCTTGGGCTTTTGCGTAATGATCTCCACTTCTACCTGAGTAGGAATGTAAGGAATGCTATCTTGAGGTAATTTCTGGAAATAACGACGCACCTCAGCCGGAGTGATTTTTATGTCTCCCACCAATTCTTGCTGCATCCGTTGTACGGTCAATCCTTCACGCGCGTTCTCTCGAAGGGTCTCACGAATCTGGGTTGCACTTTTATTCCAATATTCCTCCATTTTCTCCAATGAACCGATACGACTGACATATTGGTTTATCATATAGTCCACCTGACTTACCACCTCGCTTTCAGAAACGACAATACTATCCAATTCTGCCTGATGCAAAAAAAGTTTTTGTACAGCAATCTCCTCCGGTATCACGCAATAAGGATCACCGTCAAAATTACGTCCGTTATAGATGGCATCCAAACGCACTTCTTCTACATCAGACTTCAATATAGCCTCATCACCCACCACCCAAACAACTTCATCTATTACATTGTCCTGAGCAAAGGAAGGCACACATGACAACACTAACAATAGCGGCAAAGCCAACCATCTAAAGTCTACAAACTTTTCCATTTCATCTATCTTAATTCTCAAAACACTTTATTTTACCATCTTCAGACGCTTCCCGATATAAATCAGACTTCACCTGATTCATAAATTCCACTTGTCTTCTATTCAGCAACATATTCCGCACATGTGGACGCGCGACTTCATAAGGTTCCTGTTCTCCGGTGCGAATGTACTCACTTATATTCAAAAAATACCAAAAAGCAGTATCTTTTAACTCTACGTGATGATTCTTTTTTAAGAATTCGTCCATATCCGACTCTTTTGAAGGCAACCAACTCCAAATTTCCGAAGCCGACACCCATCTGTCATAAAAGTATTCATACTTCACTGCATGTTGCAAACTATATTTCTCCAAATGCTCCACTGCATCTTGCCGCCCGTTCCTATACCATTGCCTCACCTGGGAAATCTGAGGAGCCATCAGCGGCACCTTAATAAAAAGTCCTTTAAGCAACGGACTTTCTGCCTTAAAGGCATCCACATTGTTTGTATAATAATCCCGCAATTCTTCTTCCGTCAACTCTTCCGCCAATCTTTCTTGCAACAATGCCTGCTGATAAGCATGCACAATCAGTGCTTTCCGATAATTGTAAACCAAGTTTTCGATTTCCGCATCATTGGACACATTCTGCAGGGCCTGTTGATACAGCAAAATGTCTTCTGCCCAATTGCGAATATAATGTTGTGCGAACAACAAGCTATCGTCCGTTGACAGGTTTTGCGGCAACACATGTTGCAAATCTTCACGATAAAGGAAATTGCCGTCAAGCTCCACCAAAGGCGTTTTTCCCCCATGATCGTGCTGAGATTCTCCACACGACACACAAAAAATGAGCGATAAACAAATGAAGCCGATTATACGCATAATTCCTTAATCTCTATATTTTAACTATAACTTTTAGCGTACGAAGATAACGGTTTAACTTATTGCCTCATTGATTATTAACGGTTTTTAAAACCTCTTGGTTTATTTCAACCTTCGCTTTATTCCGCAAACTTTTTATCCAACAGGCATTCCGATAACTCCGATAATCATCCCAAAACCTATCTCCAATTTCGCTCCAATGCTCCGGCCCCCTTTTCTTCTCGCCCAACACCAATACATAGGGGAAACCTTCTACAGGTTGTGTTTCTGACTTTTTGAATACCACTTCATCCACGTATCTATTATCGCCCGGAGCAAAAAGTCCTTGTTCTACTTGCGCAACAAGCTGCTCATCCGCATTCACTCCCAATCGAATAGCATCTTGCCATTCTTCTACGGACATTTTTTTCAGGAATTTCTTTACTTTTTTTCTCACGCGCTTAGATACACAATGCAGCACAATGCCTTCAAACCGAGTTTCGGGCCAACGATAAGTTTTTCGATTGTGTTCAAAGAAATGCATGACGCCTAACGTATCAGTCCGTAAATGTTCTTCCAACACATGGTATGTTATCATCTGATAAAGCAAGCTGTCAGAATAAGATTGCATACGCAAACCATAATTAGGACATGCTTCTGACAAATTATAATCAGCACGATCCAATAAAGTTTTACATATAAAGTCATCCAACTGGCGCCTCGGAGAAGCAGGATGAGACTGTACAAAAGTAGCAATATCTTTTCCCGAATAAGATTTTCCATCTAATGAAAACAACTTTTTCATCGTATATCCATGAGTCAAGAAATCCCTAGCTCCTTCTTCATTCATTTGGAAATAGAATTTACGCTTCAAACTATCCAACACCATTTCTAGCATACGTTGTCTATCCGCATATTGTATACGACCCGATGCCTTGGCTTCACGTTGCAACACCCTCACAACATGTATGCCCTGAGGCGTAAAAAAAGGAGCCGATACTTTGCCGATTGGCAAGGCAAAAGCAATCTGCTCGAATTCAACAGGCATGTCTAGTGCATTGACCCAAAATGATTCTTTCTCTTGCGAATACTTCCGCACCATCTCTTCAAAGCTCTTTTTCCCAGAAATGATAGCCGAATAGAGAGAATCCATTTGTAACTGATACGCACGCAACATGTGGACGGTAGCATTTTGAGGAATATATTGAAATATATGACTGACAAGAGCACGAGAAGTTGAAGCATTTTTCCTCGGCATCACACAATCAGTTGCTTTTCTGCTCCTCCCAACCAAGAAGCATTCAGATAAGCTGTGATGACAACTATCCATGTAACTCCTGAAGAAACTCAGCGTGTCCAAACAAAGACGATGCGCGTCATCTACTTTCAACTTATAGTCAATAAAAGAATCTATCGCCTGTATGGACAAAGCTTTCCTTAAACAAAAGTCCTGAAATTCAGCGCATGTCACTTTCTCTCCGTTAATCACCATCAATATATCTTGCTGCGCCTTTGCTCCGCTTACCCACAAAAAAAGCATGAGAAATAATCCACCCAGACGAACTATATACATATAAACTTATAATTAGATAAAATCAGGCACAGACTATACGAACATAATAGGACCTCCGTATAATCCATGCCTCACACCTAAGAGGATATAAGCATTCCACCTCGGAAGTGCCACTTCCCCTTTCTATTTCCTATTCATGACGACTATAATTGGGTGCCTCACTGGTAATGGCAACATCATGCGGATGACTCTCCAACACACCGGCATTAGTTATGCGCGTAAACTTCGCATTATGCAACTGCTCGATATTGGCCGCCCCACAATATCCCATACCTGAACGTAAGCCACCTACCAACTGATAGATTACTTCATACAACGAGCCTTTATAGGGAACACGAGCGGCGATGCCCTCGGGTACCAACTTCTTCACATCGGTTGTTCCGCTTTGGAAATAACGGTCTTTCGAACCATTCTCCATCGCTTCCAAGGAACCCATACCCCGATAAGACTTAAACTTACGCCCATTAAATATAATGGTGTCGCCCGGTGATTCTTCTGTACCAGCCACTAACGAGCCAATCATCACACTATAACCACCGGCCGCCAGAGCCTTCACTACATCACCCGAATAACGCAAACCACCATCGGCAATCAAAGGCACACCTGTACCCTCCAATGCTTTAGCTACATCATAAACAGCAGACAACTGGGGTACGCCAACACCTGCAATAACACGAGTCGTACAAATAGAACCCGGACCGATACCTACTTTTACCGCATCAGCACCTGCTTCTACCAATGCTTTGGCAGCTTCACCAGTAGCCACATTACCGACCACAATATCAATATCTGGGAAAGTCCGTTTAGCTTCTATCAATTTATCAATTACATATTTGGAATGGCCATGAGCCGTATCTATCACAATTGCATCGGCACCTGCCTCTACCAACGCGCGCATACGGTCAAGCGTATCTACCGTTACACCCACACCAGCGGCCACACGTAAACGGCCTTTGGCATCTTTACAAGCCATAGGTTTATCTTTGGCCTTTGTAATATCCTTATAAGTAATCAGACCGACCAGTTTATTGTCCTTATCCACAACAGGCAATTTTTCTATCTTATGCTCTTGCAGGATTTGGGCCGCGGCCTCCAAGTCGGTTGTCTGGTTTGTAGTAACAATGTTTTCCTTCGTCATCACTTCATCAATCCGCTTGGTATGGTCTCTTTCAAAGCGGAGGTCACGATTCGTCACAATGCCGACTAAATATCCTTCATCATCTACCACCGGGATACCTCCAATCTTATATTCAGCCATCAACGCCAAAGCATCAGCAACTGTTGAACCTCTTTTAATCGTAACAGGATCGTAAATCATTCCGTTCTCCGCACGCTTTACTATAGCGACTTGACGCGCCTGCTCCTCGATGGACATATTCTTATGAATCACACCGATTCCCCCTTCGCGGGCAATGGCAATGGCCATCTTCGCTTCGGTAACCGTGTCCATGGCTGCAGTTACAAACGGGATTTTCAACTCAATGTTTCTTGAAAACTTTGTCGTGAGATCGACAGTCTTAGGTAATACTTCAGAATAAGCGGGAATCAGCAGTACGTCATCGTACGTCAATCCGTCCATTACAATTTTATCAGCAATAAATGACATAGGGCTATGCGTTTAAAATTATTGCGTGCAAATATACGGTTTTTATTCCATTCCCGCATATATGCACGCAATAATTTTAGTTTTTTATTCTAAGAACCCTATCAATTTGCCATTTCTGAAATGAATTTTATGCGTACCAAGCGCACTTCTTCTTCCGTAAAGTCATCTCCCAACTCGTCCAACGCATCATCAATGTTATCCGTGGTAGACTCCTTGAAGTAATCATAAATGTCCAGCATGTGGTCTTCATCCATGATGTCTTTCAAGAAATAGTCTATATTCAATTTTGTACCTGAATAAACTATTGCTTCTATTTCATCCAATAATTCGTCAAACTCAATACCTTTGGACACTGCGATATCGTCAAGTGCCACTTTACGGTCAATGGCCTGTATAATAGAAACCTTCAGTTTCGATTTGTTGGCTACGGTACGCACACGCAAATCTTCCGGACGTTCTATTTCATTTTCTTCACAATGACGCTTAATCAACTTACAGAATTCCTCGCCATAACGCTTGGCTTTTCCCGCGCCTACGCCAGGGATATTCTGCAACTCCTCCAAGGTTATCGGGTAGATAGTAGCCATCGCCTCAAGTGAGGGATCTTGGAAGATGACGTAAGGAGGCACTTCCAAGTGCTTGGACAGCTTCTTGCGCAGATCTTTCAGCATGGAGTAAAGTTCTGGGTCTACCGCACAAGCGCCACCGCTATGCGCCGGAGCTTCTTCCTCCACTTCTTCAAAGTCATTGTCTTCGGTTATCTTAAACGATTTCGGATTCTTCAAGAATTTCTTTCCGGCATCAGTCACTTTCAGCAAACCATAATTTTCTACATCCTTGCTCAGATAACCGGCAATCAGTGCTTGACGGATAACGGAATTCCACGTACGATCTTCCTCACCCATACCGGAGCCAAACACTTCGAGGTCTTCATGCAGGTGAGCCAGCACCTCCGAGGTCTCGCGTCCCTGAATCACATCTATAATATAATCCGATTTAAAATTCTCCTTTACAGCGAGAATCGTTTCTATAACGGTACATAATAAGTCTTGAGCTTCCACTTGTTTTTTAGGATTTAAACAATTGTCACAATTCCCGCAATTGTCTTCCATATACTCTTCGCCAAAGTAGTGCAACAATGTTTTTCGGCGACATACGGAAGACTCGGCGTATGCAGCAGTTTCCTGTAGCAATTGCTTGCCTATCTCCTGCTCCGCCACGGGCTTTCCTTGCATGAACTTTTCCAGTTTCTGCAAATCTTTATTGGTATAGAAAGTAATGCATTTACCTTCGCCCCCATCACGACCGGCTCTACCAGTTTCCTGATAGTAACCTTCCAAACTTTTGGGTATGTCATAATGGATAACGAAACGCACATCCGGCTTATCGATACCCATACCAAAAGCGATGGTAGCTACAATAACGTCTACTTTCTCCATCAAGAAATCATCCTGATTCTTCGTACGGGTAGCCGAATCCATGCCTGCATGGTAAGGGCGTGCGTTAATGCCATTGGCCTGCAATATCTCGGCCAACTCTTCCACCTTTTTCCTGCTCAAGCAATAGATGATACCCGACTTTTCCGGATTATTCTTTATGAACTTAATAATATCTTTATCAATGTTGGCTGTTTTAGGGCGTACTTCATAATAAAGATTGGGGCGATTGAATGACGACTTGAAGACTTTTGCGTCCGTCATGCCCAAATTCTTTTGAATATCGTGCTGCACCTTCGGAGTGGCCGTTGCCGTAAGCGCAATAAGCGGCGCCTTGCCTATTTCATTAATTATAGGACGGATGCGGCGATATTCAGGACGGAAATCATGTCCCCATTCCGAAATACAATGCGCTTCGTCCACAGCATAGAAAGAAATTTTGACCGTTTTCAAAAACTCCACATATTCCTCCTTGGTCAATGACTCGGGAGCTACGTAAAGCAACTTAGTCTTGCCAGACACGATATCAGACTTCACTTGGTCAATCGCGCTCTTATTTAGCGAGGAATTGATAAAATGGGCCACGCCATCCTCTTCGCTAAAATTACGCATGGCGTCCACCTGGTTCTTCATCAAAGCAATCAATGGTGATATGACGATAGCCGTTCCTTCCATTAACAAAGAAGGCAACTGATAGCATAACGACTTACCACCTCCTGTAGGCATCAACACAAATGTATCATTGCCATCCAAAAGGTTTTGAATAATAGCTTCCTGATTACCTTTAAATTTATCGAACCCGAAGTACTTCTTCAGCTGGTCTGTCAAATAAGTGTTCTTTCCTGCCATGATCTTTTGGTTGTTGTTTACAAATCTGTTTTAATTTCACACATTCAGAAAGCACGATACCAAGAGCATCCTAACGATCCCGAGAACTGCTTTCCATCTACAAAAAGTCTATATTTCCAAGAGTCCTAACAAAGTTATAAACAACTTCGCAAATTTCAAGCAAAAATCATCGAATATTTTTCGGAAAAAATTTTAAAATGCACATTTATCCCCTTACAGCCCCGTCTCAAGCATTTTGCAACCTGGCCATATTGGATTTCTCCAACTCTTGCTTCGCATAATCCAGCGTTACAACAAGCGCATCCTTATGTTCCGACGGCACTTTATACATTGCATCCATCATGATTGTCTCCACAATGGAACGAAGTCCGCGGGCACCCAGTTTACATTCTATGGCCTTGTCTACAATATACTCATATACAGCTTCTTCAAACGTAAGCTTCACTCCATCCATCTCGAACAACTTGACGTATTGTTTAATAATGGAGTTTTTAGGCTCAGTCAAGATAGCTCGTAAAGCCTTACGATCCAACGGATTCAAATAAGTAAGCACCGGCAGTCGGCCGATAATTTCCGGAATCAGTCCGAACGTCTTGAGGTCTTGAGGAGAAATATACTGCATCATGTTCTCTCTATCTACATTCGCCGTGTTACGTACAGCATTATATCCTACGACATGCGTATTCAAGCGTTGGGCAATTTTCTTTTCAATGCCATCAAACGCGCCTCCGCAAATGAAAAGGATATTCTTGGTATTGACCTGAATCATTTTCTGCTCCGGATGTTTACGACCGCCCTGAGGAGGTACGTTGACCACCGAACCTTCGAGTAACTTGAGCAAGCCTTGCTGTACCCCCTCCCCACTTACATCACGGGTTATGGAAGGATTATCACCCTTACGGGCAATTTTGTCTATCTCATCAATGAACACAATGCCACGTTCAGCCTCAGCCACATTATAGTCAGCCACCTGCAACAAACGCGTCAGGATGCTTTCGATGTCTTCACCTACATATCCCGCTTCTGTCAGCACCGTGGCGTCTACAATGGTAAAAGGCACATGCAACAATTTAGCAATGGTACGTGCCAACAATGTTTTACCAGTTCCCGTGCTTCCTACCAAAATGATATTGGATTTTTCTATCTCCACGTCATCGCCCGAGTCTTTCTGCAACAAGCGTTTATAGTGATTATAAACGGAAACGGACAAAAAGCGTTTGGCATCATCCTGCCCGATGACATATTGATCCAAAAAAGCTTTTATCTGCATTGGCTTCGGAAGTTCATCCAGACTTAACGAGGAAACACCCGCATCTTTCTTCTTACGCTCCATCGCTTCCTGTACAATCTCATAAGCCTGCACCGCACAACCCTCGCAGATAAAACCGTTCACGCCCGTTATCAGGAAGCCCACTTCGTCTTCCGCACGGCCACAAAAACTACATCTATTTCTATTTTTTCTCGAATCAGCCATATTTATTTTCGCATCAATACTTCATCTACCATGCCATATTCTTTGGCTTCCTGAGCCATCATCCAATAATCACGATCAGAGTCAGCCCATACTTTATCGAAAGGCGTATGTGAGTGGTCAGCAATAATGGTATAAAGTTCCTTCTTCAACTTCTGAATCTCACGAGCCGTAATCTCAATGTCCGAAGCCTGCCCTTGGGCACCTCCCATCGGTTGGTGTATCATGACACGAGAATGGGGTAACGCTGAGCGTTTGCCTTCCTTACCGGCCACCAAGAGTACCGCCGCCATACTGGCTGCCATGCCCGTACATATCGTAGCCACATCACTGGAAATAAACTGCATCGTGTCGTAGATACCCAATCCGGCATAAACGGAACCGCCGGGCGAATTAATGTAAATAGAGATGTCCTTGCCCGAATCTACCGAGTCGAGGTATAATAACTGGGCCTGCAACGTATTGGCCGTATAGTCATCAATCTGAGTCCCCAAGAAGATAATACGGTCCATCATCAAACGGGAAAAGACATCGAGTTGCGTTACATTCAACTGACGCTCTTCCAAAATATAAGGATTCAAATAGCCTGCCTGCGCCTTGATTACTTCGTCCAGTGCCAGACTGTTCATACCCAAATGCTTGGTTGCATATTTTCTGAATTCGTCCATATTTAATCGAATTTTAATTTTGCGGGTGCAAAGAAACAAAAAAGAATAGAAAGACACAAAAAAACGGGGATGTTTGAAAAGAAATTCAAGCACCCCCGTCTGTTTTTATCAGAATCGGGAAACCGATTATTCAAACATCTTGTTAAAATCCGCAGCTGAAATGCTCTTATGCTCCAAAGTCACTTGAGGCTTAATAGCATCTGTCAACTTTGTCTCCACCACACGATTAACCAAGCCTTCTACGCTTTCTTTCTTCTTCAACATCTCCTTCACATAGTTTTCCACCAACTCATCAGGAATGTTCAACATGCCATATTGGGCAAACTGAGCACGGGTAGCTTCACGAGCCATGTTGGCAATGTCCTGCTGCTCAACCTTAATATCGTTAGCCTTCACCAACTGCTCCTTAATCAGGTGCCAAGTCAGTTCCTCAATGCTCTTGTCGTAGTTATCTTCCACGAACTTCTCATCCTTATCCGGATTGTTGGCACGCATGATGCGCTTCAGCAATGCATCGGGGAATTCCAGTTTGCCAACTTTCTCCATCAGCACCTTGCGAAGGTCGATAAGGAACTTATAATCGCTATCGGCAACAAACTGCTTGGCAATAATTTCTTTCACTTTTGTACGGAACTCTTCTTCCGTCTTTACGTTGCCTTCGCCAAATACTTGATCGAAGATTTCCTGATTCAGCTCACCTTCTACAAAACGGGTGATTTCTTCTACTTGGAAACTGAAGTTCGACTTCACTTCTACAGCGGCCTCCTTGTCTACTTTCAATAATGAAGCCAACTCTGCCGGATTGCCATCCCACGCTGTATGCGGATTGAACACCAACACATCGTTCACCTTAGCGTTGGCGAAAATAGCTTTCTGTTCCTCGTTCTTCATATAAGCGGGCATCATCACGGCACCTTCTACCTGAATGCCGCCTTCCTTCGTGTTTCCAGCCTCGTCCAACTCTGCCAACAAGCCTTTCAGCATGTCCTTGTCCGCATAGGTGTCAACTTTCTCATACTTGCCATTACGTTGAGTATAAGCCTTGATTTGGTTGTTCACCATCTCATCGCTTACCTCAATGTCATAGTAATCCACTTTATCGTCAGCACTTACTTCAGCTTTGAATTCGGGAGCCAACGCGATGTCGAACAAGAATTCAAACTCTTCCATTGTATCGAAATCAATAGTCGGCTGCTTATCCTCATTAGGCAGAGGCTCGCCCAAGATGTTCACCTTATTATCTTGAATATACTTGAATACCGTTTCAGAAAGCAGTTTGTTCACTTCTTCTGCCAAAACCGATTTACCATACATTTTTTTAATAAGGCTCATGGGAACCATACCCTTACGAAAGCCCGGCATCTGGGCTTTCTGGCGGAAAGATTTCAACGCCTTGTCTACCTTCTCCTGGTAGTCTGCTTTCTCAAGCTTCACAGTAAGCAAAGCGCTTACCTTGTCAATGTTTTGCAATGAAACGTTCATCGTGACAAATTCTATTTTTATTTAAATTATACTATATTCCAGATTCTCAAAATGAGTGCGCAAAATTAGTGTTATTCTTTCAAATCCCCAAAACAAGACCGAAATATTTAACTTTCAACACTTTTTTTCTGCTCTATAAAGCCTTATAAGCACCTTTCTATTTATCCTCCTCTACTCTATCTTCCTCTATCACCAGATTTTGAATAATGAAACTCTGGCGTTCCATCGTGTTTTTACCCATATAGAACTCCAACAATTCCTTCACGGCATCAGTCTTACGCAAGGTCACTTGCTCCAACCGGATATCCTTGCCGATGAAATGGCGAAACTCGTCGGGAGAAATTTCTCCCAAACCTTTGAAGCGGGTGATTTCAGGGTTAGGACCCAATTCGTCAATGGCACGCAGGCGTTCCTCCTCGGTGTAGCAATAGCTTGTCTTCTTCTTGTTGCGCACCCGGAAAAGCGGAGTCTGCAAGATATAGACATGGCCTTTCTTGATGAGGTCGGGAAAGAACTGGAGGAAGAAGGTGATGATAAGCAAACGGATATGCATGCCGTCCACATCGGCATCGGTGGCAACAATCACCTTATTATAGCGCAAGCCGTCAAGCCCGTCCTCAATGTTGAGAGCAGCTTGCAACAGGTTAAATTCCTCATTCTCGTAAACGATTTTTTTGGTCAGCCCATAACTGTTCAAAGGTTTTCCTCTCAAGGAAAAGACCGCTTGTGTATTCACATCGCGGCTTTTGGTGATGGAGCCGCTGGCCGAATCCCCCTCGGTGATAAAGATACACGAGTCCGTCTCTTGTTCCTTGCCTTTGCCATCGCTCAGGTGATAACGGCAATCGCGGAGCTTGCGGTTATGCAGATTGGCCTTTTTGGCACGTTCGCGAGCCAACTTCGTCACGCCGGCTATAGCCTTCCGTTCTTTCTCGCTTTCCTGAATCTTCTGCAACATCACTTCTGCCACCAACGGATTCTTATGCAGGTAGTTATCCACTTCGGTTTTTACAAAATCGCCTACATATTTATTCACCGTAGGGCCGGCGGGCTTTCCCTCCTGAGGGATAGCGGGCCACATGTTGTTGCTTCCCAGCTTGGTTTTAGTCTGACTCTCGAACATCGGTTCTTCCACGTCGATGGCTATGGCCGCCACCAATCCGTTACGAATATCCGCGAAATCGAAATTCTTGTTGAAGAACTCCTTAATAGTGCGCGCCAAATGCTCCTTCAACGCACTCTGGTGCGTACCGCCTTGGGTCGTATGCTGACCGTTGACAAAAGAATAATACTCCTCGCCATATTGGTTGGTATGCGTAAAGGCTATCTCAATGTCCTCACCCTTCAGATGCACAATGTCGTACAGTCCCTCGCTGGTCATGTTGTCTTTCAACAAATCCTCCAGACCGTGACGAGACAAAATGCGCTGACCATTATATATAAAGGTAAGCCCCGTGTTCAGATAGGTGTAATTGCGCAACAGGTTTTCCACAAACTGAGGTTGGAAGGCGTAGCCCACGAACAACGTATCATCGGGCTCGAAAAAGATGTAAGTGCCTGTCTCTTCCGCTGTTTCCTCCGTCACATCGCTGATCAATACCCCACGTTCAAAGATTGCGGTGCGCACATGTCCGTCACGATAGCTACGCACCTCAAAACGGCTGCTCAACGCATTGACCGCTTTGAGGCCCACGCCATTCAGGCCCACGCTTTTCTTGAAAGCCTTCGAGTCATACTTACCACCGGTGTTCAGCTTGCTGACCGCCTCGATAAGTTTGCCTTGCGGAATGCCGCGCCCATAATCGCGCACACTGACCCGGAGATTGTCCTCGATGTTGACCTCAATCTTCTTGCCCGCTCCCATCTTGAACTCGTCGATGCTGTTATCCAGCGTTTCCTTCAACAACACATAAATACCGTCATCACTCTGGCTTCCGTCTCCCAGACGGCCGATGTACATGCCGGAGCGGACACGGATATGCTCCATGTCGTCTAGATGCCGGATATTCTCGTCCGTATAGGTTACGTTATCTACAGAGGTATTGTTTTCCAATGGTAACAGTTGTTCGTTCTCTTCCATATATATTCTATTGATTTTGGGTATGCAAACATACAAAAAATCCGCCAAATAGCCGAAAGAAATGCGCAGATTAACGCAATAAGAATTGAAGAAGACATTGTCATGGAGAGAATTTACAGTCCTTTGGCAGAAGGATTGTAGTCCTTAAACCGGAGAACAACAGTCCTCACGCGAGAGGACTGAATAGCAGCAGAACGATGCAGGCGCCAAATCAATGTTGCTAACAGATGTTTACAAAACCATCCTTCGCTGCTTTCGGTCACAATAACGGCGGCATTGCACACAGATGTCATATCCCAGCATAGCCCCTAAAATGAAATCCTCTTCCGGGGTCAGTTTGTTCAGCGGGCGGTTGACCAATAGGCGGATGGCCTCAATACATTCGTCACACCCGAAAAACAAGTTGATGCGCTCATCGTCCACCTGTTGCACAATGAACTTAATACGTTGGTTTGCCAGACGGTTGACGGCAAAATCCTTGTATCTCTTGTTGGTGGTGTATAGCACCATGCGGCGCACTCCTTTCTTGAACTCATAAATGTGGTTCAGAAAGACTTTAATATCGGCGGGATTCAGTTCCATATTCAGTCGGGAGTTAATGGTCGTTGATAGATGCAGTGGATAGTTGGAATGGAGAAATATCCTTGCTCAATCCCAACTATCAGCCAAACAATTTATGCCAAATCGGCTTTCAGCAGATCTGTCCAAGAAGATACACGTTCTTCCGTCTTGTCACTTTCATTCATTTCATCAATGGCAAGTCCTACGAATTTACCGTCAATAACCGAAATAGACGAGCTATAGGTATAATCCGCATCGGGAACGGCCCCTATGAAACGGCATCCGCTATCTTTTAAATCCTCGTAAAGGATGCCCATGCCGTCGCAAAACGTATCGCCGTATGATTCCGAATCGCCGCATCCGAACAAAGCGATGACCTTATCCTTCAAGTCCATGCCTTTCAGCACTTTGATGCCGTCATACCAGTCGTCCTGCAATTCTCCGTCACCCCACGTGGAGGTGCCCAATATCAAGGCTTCGTATGCCCCTGCCACATCGGCACTCATCTTGCTGACATCGTGTACGTTTGCCTGCGCAATGCCTAATTTCTCCGCTATCAGATTGGCTACTGATTCTGTCGTCCCGGTCGTAGAACCGTAAAATACTCCTGTTTTCTTCATATCGTTTTCATTTTTAATTTGATATCGCAAAGTAAACGCATTCCGTTGGAATAGGAAATACCTAAAAATAGGGATTTTATGATTACAGTTTCCACCCCGAAATGCTTTCCTGTATATTCCACAAATGGGCATAAAGCCCTTCTTTTCTGATAAGCTCATCGTGTGTGCCTTCTTCCTCTATCCGTCCGTTATCCAAAACGATTATCCGGTCGGCATCCTTAATTGTTTTAAGTCTGTGGGCAATGGCGATGACGGTGCGTCCTTTAATCAAAGAGTCGATGGCTTTCTGCACCTCCACTTCATTTTCTGGGTCGAGCGAAGCGGTAGCTTCGTCCAGCAGGATGACTTGTGCGTCTTTCAGCATGGCACGAGCAATGGATATGCGCTGCTTCTCGCCTCCGGACAAGGTACAACCTCCTTCGCCCACCATCGTGTCGTAGCCCTGCGGCAAGCGCATGATGAAGTCGTGGCAACAGGCTTTCTTGGCGGCGGCAATGATTTCCTCGTCCGTTGCATCTGTCTTGCCGAAACGGATGTTGTTTCGTATGGTGTCTTGAAACAGATAGACATCTTGGAACACCATAGAGATGTGGCTCATCAGACTTTCGGGGGCTATTTCGTCCATCGGCATACCGCCAAAGAAGATGCGTCCCTGCTGTGGGTCGTAGAAACGGGCGCAAAGTTTCATCACCGTGCTTTTCCCGCTTCCCGAAGGACCGACAAGGGCCGTCAATGAGTTTTTTGGGAGCGTGACGGTTAGGTCGTGCAGCACTTCCTTGTCCTGATAGGCAAACGATACGTGCTCTAACCGGATGTTGCCTGCCGCCGGGGATTGCCGTTCTCCTTTCATTTCCGGCTCGTTCATCAAGGAAAGGATACGTCCTCCTGCAATGGAAAAGTATCGGAACTCGGTGAAATTGGTCAGGGCGGAAGTCAATGGGTCGAACACACGGGAACCGACCACGAGAAACAGCACAAATACGAGAATGGAAAGTTCCCCTCCCAACAGCAGATATGTTCCGCACAGCACCATCAGGGTCAACCCTGCTCGTACCAACGTGATGCTCAACAGGACGAACGGCCCTAACAGGGCTTCCTGACGGATGCAGGCACGGCGAAGTTCGGCAAAGGCATCGCGCAGCCGGACGAAACGGTCGCCCAACAGATTGTAGGCTTTCATCACCCGGATACCCTGCAAGTATTCCTCCAATCGGTTTCCTGCATTTATCTTCGCTTGGATTTGCCTGCCGCTCAGACTTCGCTGCGCCTTTGTGCTTGCCCATAGGACGAGCAAGGCAAGCGGCAAGGCGGCAAACATACTGACCGCCATCCTCCAATCTATCCATATCAATGAAGCAAAAGCCAATACAGGCATTACCACGGCACCCATCAATTGGGGGAGATGGTGAGAAATTCCCGTTTCTGCCATCATGAAATCCGTAATAAGCATAGAGGACAAGTCGCCGGGGTCGCGCCTTGACAAGAAACCCAATGAAAGTTTCCGCAGGTGTTCCGCCAGCGACAAGCGTCCCGAAGCACTCATTTCGTATGCTCCACGAAAATTGGCACGGTAAGATGCCCGTTCCGCCAAAGCCATGACCAGCATATAAATGGCCATAACGCCGAATATCCACCACAAGCGGGTCGTGTCGAGCGGCTGTCCGCTCCCGTCAAACGCATTGAAGATGATACGTATCGCTTCTATGGAAAGGCAAAACGGCACGATATTGACCAAATTGGCAAGCATGGTGTAACCCACTGGCTTGTAAAGCCGTTC
>CALUOR010000096.1 GCA_944322285.1 uncultured Bacteroides sp. | reverse complement strand
AAAGGTACAGGCATCGCAAGAAACAGCCGCTACCAATCCATAGCCGTATGCTACCATTTTGATAAGCGGAATCGGGCTAAAATCGGATTATGCCTTATCTAAGCTCAGGTCGGACTTGAGATACCCTCAAGTCCGGATGTGAAGTAAGCCTACGAAAATGGATTACTCGTAAATCCCCTTTTGGTAGTCCGTGATATATTGCGTAAATGTCTTTCCCGTCTGTTGCTTGAAGAAACGCATCAGATGGCTGGGGTCGGAAAAGTGGAACTCGTCCGCCAACTGGCTCACGTTGCGGTCGGAGAACAACAGCTCGTTTTTCAATTCCTCCAACAAGCGTTGTTTGAGCAGATGGGTGGCGGACACGCCGAACTGCGCCATTACAGAATTGTTCAGAGTGATACGGCTCACACGGAGCATATCGGCATATTCCTGAACACGCTGCACGGTGTGGATATGCTTTTCGAGCAAGTCCTTGAACTGGAATGCATAATTGTTCTTCGGCACTTCGACCGGCAGACGGTAAGTTTTGGCGTATGCCCGGTTGATAACCACCAACAGATAGTAAAGCACAGATACGATAAGGTTGTAAGTGTCTGCCACAGGATGCAGCAGCTCCTGTTTTATCTTCCCCAAGAGGCGCATATATTCCGCCAGTTCTTCCGGCGCGGCAAACAGGTACGGCGGCGTGTCGGTCTGATAATAATACAGCAGGCGATAGACGAAGAACTTGTCGGCGATGAACGTGCGCATAAAGTCCTCGCGGAAGATAAGGAAAGTGTAGTCCAGTTCCGCTTCGTCCACGTGCCATTCCTGTTGCTGGTGCGGCGACAGGAGGAGCACCATATCGTCCCGTAACTCTATTTTGCGGAAGTTTAACAGCACATAGCCATTGGCGCGGCGAAAGAAATAGAAACTGAAAAAATCCGTCTTGAACGTCCGGTGCTCGGTCAAGACACCACAGATGTCCTTGCTCTCGCCTGTGTTGATGTAGAAGTCCACGCCGCAACGTGTCTTGCTGAACGGGACGCTGACGAGGCGCTCAGGATAAACCGCTTTTCCCATCGGCTCAATGCGTATAGTCCAACAACGTCACCTTGTCGCCCAAATCGTTCTCCACGATTGCCTTCATCTTCTTGGCGAACGGGCAGGGATAACCTATCGGCGTTCCCTTTTGGATGCACGAGGCGAAGGCGATGGTATCGGCTCCCCGTTTCACCAGTTCCCTGGCGCGGAGCACGGCTTTCTTGCCCGGACATCCGCCACAGTTGGTAAACCCTACAAGCTCTATCTCCTCTGCCACATCGGCAAAAATGCCTGTCTTGTTTCGGATAGCCTTGAAGTCTCCCGTCCCCGGACAGAAGTCTTCGGTCTGCATACATCTGATGATTCCAAGTTTCATATCGCTGTATATTATAAAGGTGAGATGCAAAGGTACTGTTTTTCTTTATCAAAATGGCATGTTTTCTCCGTTTTTTGGTATAGACGGCTCGAAAGATTCTGCCGAACTTTGCACCCGAAACATTAATAACAGATTTGATATGAAGAAAACAATCATCGCAAGCCTGTTGCTTGCCTGCATTTGCTGTGTTGCCTTCGCGCAACAGTCGGACAACCGCATCCAATTGGTGCGCAACGCCACGTTGAAAATCCATTATGCCGGACAGACCCTCCTGCTCGACCCCATGCTGGGCGAGAAAGGCACGGAGATGTCTGCCTTGGGCGTAAACCTGAACCCGCGCGTCCATCTTACGATGCCTGTGGGCGAAGTGCTGGACGGTGTGGATTTCGTCTTGCTGACCCATGCGCACATCGACCATTACGACCCTGCCGCCAAGCGGCTTATCTCCAAAGACACGCCTTGGTACGTGCAGCCCGCCGACTACGATTCGGTGGCGGTGAAAGACCATTTCCGCAACACGACCGTCATCAAGGAGAGCATACAGGTAGGCGGTATAACCATTGTCCGCATCGCAGGGAATCACGGGCGAGGCAAGCTGGGCGCAATGATGGGTGCATCATCGGGCTATGTGCTCAAAGCGGAAGGACAGCCTACGCTCTATATCATGGGCGACTGCGTATGGAACGAAGCAACCCAAAAGGCGGTGAAAGAGCATCGCCCCGACTATATCGTGGTGAACAGCGGCGGTGCCATCCTGCCTCCCCTGTCGAAGACCGACGGCCCGATTATCCCCAATGAAGCGGAAACCATGCGGATTATCGATGACTGCCCGGAGAATACCCGCTTCATAGCCGTGCACATGGATGCCATCGACCATTGCCAGACCACCCGTGAAATCCTGCGCAACGAAGCCCGGCATCACGGCGTGAATATGGAACGGCTGATTATACCGGAGGACGGGGAAACAGTGTTTCTGCAATGAGAATAAACAGGTAAAGATACAATATCTGCCGCTTTAATATGACAGATGTAATTGTCTATTTTCAAGATATGGCTTACTATAATTTCAAATAAGCCCGGTCATAATTTGCATACTTCAAACTTTTGACCGACCTTTGCGCCGACATTACGAAAGGAAGCGTTTTGTAATCCTCATCGGAGGACAACACAGAGTGCCGGATAAGATGACTGGGTAAAACCAATCACCTTATCCGGCATTTTTTTGTTTGCGGAATAGGATGACAATAATAACTATAAAAACGAGAAACAATGAAAAGAGATGCAATTGATTTAGGAACAGTGGGCGTGTTTACGCTGTTCAGAAAGTATTTCATTCCTACGTTGTTCGGTATGTTGAGCATGTCGGCGGTAACGGCCTTTAACGGCATATTGGCGGGACACGGAATAGGAAGTGACGGTATTGCCGCCATCAACATCTGCGTACCCTTGCTCATGCTGTTTACAGGGGTGGGGCTGATGGTAGGGGCAGGCGCATCCGTGGTAGCTTCCATCCAACTGTCGCGCGGAAAGTTAAAGGCGGCACGCCTTAATGTGACGCAGTCCGTCCTGTTTGTGACCCTTGTTGCCATTATCCCCTCTCTATTGATGATGGCCTATCCATCCGCCACCGCCCGCCTGTTGGGAGCTTCCGAACACCTTACGCCTATGGTCCGGGAATATCTGTTGTGGTTCATCCCCTCGCTGATGTTACAGATGTGGTGCTCCGTGTGCCTGTTCATCATCCGCTTAGACGGTGCTCCGAGGCTTGCGATGATGTGCAATGTGATAGCTGCCCTCATCACCGTCATACTGGGATGGCTGTTCATCTTTCCTTTGGGCTGGGGATTGGCAGGTGCTGCCTTGGCTGACAGCATCGGCCTGTTTGCGGGCGGTGCCATAGGGATTGTCTACCTGTTCCGTTTTGCGGACAAGCTGCGTTTCTATCCGGTGAAGTGGAGTGTCAAGAGCTTGCGCCTCTCCGTCCGCAATTTGGGATATCAGTGCCGTATAGGTTCTTCCGCCCTTTTGACAGAAGCTACATTGGCAACACTGATGTTTGTAGGCAACCATGTGTTCATGAAACATTTGGGCGATGACGGTGTGGGTGCGTTCGGCATTGCCTGCTATTACATGCCGTTCGTATTCATGGTAGGCAATGCCATCGCCCAATCGGCGCAACCTATTATCAGCTATAATTTCGGTCTGGGATATAAAGACCGGGTCATGGCAACGGAACGCATTGCGCTGTTGACATCCATCGCATGCGGCAGTATCATTATGGCAGCATTTACGTTGTTCCCGCAGATATTGGTAGGGGTATTTATCAGTCCCGACAATGTGGCAGCCCGCATCGCTATCCATGGCTTTCCCTATTTCTCGATGGCGTTCGTATTCTTTATTCTCAATCTGACCGTCATAGGGTATTACCAAAGCGTAGAGCGGGTGAAGCCTGCCACGGCATTGGCACTGTTGCGTGGCTTCATCTTCCTGATACCTTCTTTCCTTTTATTGCCGAAGGTGATGGGTACGAATGGCATTTGGCTGGCATTGTGCCTGTCAGAGGTTTTGACTACGATAAGTATTATTATGGGATTTGCGATTTGGGTAACAAGAAGTAAATTAGCCGGGCATGTAAATGCGGCAGGAAGCAAATGATTATTTATTAGTCCTCCTCTTTCATTAAGGTGCTGCCGCTTGGCACAACGTATGCCGTGTAGACGGGCATCGAAGCGGTAGGTACGGTGCTGATAGGCATCCTTTTCTTCAAGGAGCCCGTCAGCTTCGCCCGCCTGTTCTTCATCTTGACGCTGATTCTCTTGATTGTCGGGCTGAAGATGGTGTCGGGGTAATCTTTTCCAATAAATATCTTTAACGGATTATAGTTCCTATTCTATTTCCCGGTTCATCTCCGCAAGAAACGCGCTGATGGTCTGCCCCGTCATCTGCTTGAAGAAGCGCATCAGGTGGTTCGGCTCGGAGAAGTGCAGGCGGAAAGCGATTTCCTTGACGGAGAGATTGGAGAAAAGCAGGTCGTTCTTCACCTCTTGCAGGAGGCGTTGCTTCAGCAGATGCACTGCCGAGAGGCCGAACTCGCGCATCACCGCCTTGTTGAGCGACACACGGCTGATGCCCATCATTTCGGCATAGTCCGCCACACGCGCCTTGTCGCAGATGTTCTTTTCCAAGAGCTGTTTGTACTGGTAGGCATAGTTGTTCAGCGACAGGGCAAACGGCAAGTTGAAACGATGAGCGTAAATGCGGTTTAGCAACAGAAGGAACTGATAGAGGTAGGCGACAATCAGGTGGTAACTGTCGGCTATCGGATTGCGCAATTCTTGCTTCATCTTCTGTAACAAGTCGAGCAACGGGTAGGCTTCTTCCTCCGGCATATCGAACCAAGTGGGATAATCGTGCTGGTAGCAATAAAGCAGACGGTACATGAAATACTTGTCCGAGAGGAAATTGTTCACAAACTCCTCCTGAAAGACAAGGAACGTATAGTCCAGTTTGTCCAACTCCACGTGCCATTCCTGCAACTGGAAAGGCGAAATGACGAGCCACATACCGGGATGCAGTTCAATCCGTTCACCCGCCAAAAAGAGATGCCCCTCCGCCTTGCGGAAGAAATAGAACTCGAAGAAGTCAGTCCGATACCGCTTGTCCGTGTCGAACCAGCCCCGCTTCTCCGTGCTTTCCGCCGTGTTCAGCAGGAAGTCCACGCCGCACGAGCTTTTGGAGTATTTCAGGAGAGAAATATGCTCCGCCGTGTTGTTGTATATGCCGTAAGTGTCTTTGCGATTCATCTTCGTTGTTTTACTTAATGCAAAGGTAGTTCTCTTTTGGCAGATTGCCAATGAATTGTTTATCAAAATGGCAGGTGTTGGCTCTTGAATATAATATGGGACGGTATGGTATTGAAATGCTTTTCAGCCCTCTGCCCAACTTCCGCGATTTTCTTCTAACTGCTTAATCTTCAATTTCAAATTCGCATTTCTGTTGAAATTCAGCGGATATTCCATAGATTTTACGTAAATCTGTATAAAGAATATACTTACCTGAAATCAAAAAAGTTAGAAGAATTACCTCGTTTTCGGGTAATGGGTTGGCAACCGTTCAATTTGCCGTGGTCTGCATCGCTTTGCTTGTTTGGGTAACTCTTACGGATGCAAATGTACTTAATTTATTCGGTTTGAGAAACAGCCTTTCCTACTTTTTTGCAGATACAATTCAACCATTATATCCGGCGGTTCAATCATCCGATTTTACCGTCCGCCGGAATCTGTTTCCTAAGAGGAGGCAAGCGTTGTAATTTTGCGCAAAAAAGTAAAGGAAATGAGACTGTTAATGTTATTATTGGGGAGTTTTATTCCCCTGTTTTTGTGTGCGCAGAACTATATTGAAGCAGGCTATACACCGTCCCGAACCTTTTTGGACAAAGACCGGAATAATTGCGGGTCGGGGGACTTGTGGCAAATCAAGGGCATGTATTCGCATACCTTTTCGACAAAGCTGAATGAAAACGGGCAACCGATTGTTTGGGCTGGAACAATCAACGGTATGTATGCCAAGATGAACAACAAGGGGTATGCGGCGGAATACAATCCGGAACAGATACTGAACCTTGGTTTTAACCTTACTTACATCCGACCACTGACCAAGAAAAATCCCAAATGGTATATGATGGCTTCGATAGGTGCTGGCATCTATGCAGCACCGAATGACATCGCATGGAGAAGCATTCTGGTCAATGGCGGCGTGGTCTTTGTCTATCGGCTGGCAAAAGGGCTGGATGTCGGTGTCGGAGCAGGACTTACCACTTCGTTTGGCGTACCGCTTGTGATGCCTATGACTTTCGTGAAATGGACTTCAACAGGACAATATGAAATCACAATAGAGGCGATGAGCAATATCAGGGCTTCCGTTGCCCGTCGGTTCGGAAACAGGTTCAGGTTGGAACTTGTGCCGTGCGACATGGACGGCATGTCCTCCGTATTCAGGCAGGACGGCAAAAACAAACTGTACAGCGTCATGCGGATGCGGGCTTACATCCACCCGGAACTGAAAGTCGGCAAGCGTTCATCTGTTTACTTGAATGCAGGAATGGACTTGTTCCATTCCGTGAATGTGACGAACAAAAGCATCAAGGGGTTTGCCGACAATTTCACGAAAGAAGATAGGTGGAAGTTCAACCAAGAATTTAATATCGTTGCCGGATTTAAGTACGGTTTCTGACAGGAACTTGAAAAATAGGAGTACCTTTGTAGTATGATTGACTATATAATACTTGAAGATGAACGGTTTGCATACGAGGAGATAAAGCGTATGATAACCATTCTCCGCCCCGATTATCACCTGAAAGCATGGGCGGACGGTGTGGAACGCGCCGTTTCGGTCTTGACGGACGATACGCCCGACTTGCTGATAGCGGACATCCGATTGTCCGACGGGCTGTGCTTTGACGTGTTCGAGCGCAAGCAGACCCATGTGCCTGTCATATTCACCACGGCATACGATGAGTTTGCGTTGCAGGCTTTCCGGGTGAACAGCGTGGATTACCTGCTGAAACCCATCAAGGAAAACGACTTGGAAAGGGCTTTGGCAAAGTTTGAAGCGAACTGCCTGACAAGACCGACCTCGGAACAATACAAGGGTCTGGAAGCTTCTTACCTGAAAAATGTCAAGAAAAACCGTTTCCTCGTTTCGGTGGGCGACACGTATACGTATGTGGAAACGTCCGACATCGCTTTCTTTTATGTCGAAGACCGGTATGTGTTCCTGCATACGTTTTCGGGCAAGCGGTACATCGTGGACTATTCGCTGGAACAACTGGAAGCGATGCTCGACCGCCGTGACTTTTTCCGCTTGTCACGGGGCTGCATCGCCCATATCAAAGCGGTCAGGAAAGTAAGCAAGTATTTTGGCAGCCGCCTGACAGTCAGCTTCTCGCCGGAATGCCCGCATAAGGTGCTTGTCAGCCGTACACGTGTGGCGGATTGCCTGAAATGGCTGGACGGACTACAATAAAGACACAGAGATTATGAAGCACAAGACAAACATATTGCCGTTGCTCCTGCTTGTTTCTATTTCCTTGTTGGCTTGCATTATAGCTTTCATGGCACGGGGAGGTGAAGTGGACGTGATGACCGTCCTGCAATATTTTGTATGGAACTTGCCTATCTGTCTGCTCGTTGGTTTCATAGACTATAAAATCATCACATGGTCGCATCGGTGGCGCATTCCATCAGGCATTTGGAGCATATTGCTTGACATATTGGTTTCCAATATCCTGCTCAGTCTGCTTTCCATCGTTTATATTTATGCGGAAGCCAGCTTGCGGGGCATAGAAGTACAATTTATGCAGCGGATTATCCTTTCCGTTTTCTGCAACAGTGCCATCATACTAATTGTCGAAGTATTCTATTACAATCAGCAGTATTTGGAGAACAAGACGCAGCTTGCTATTATGGAGAAAGAAAAGGCGCAATACCAGTTCGAGGCGTTGAAGAACCAAATCAACCCGCATTTCCTGTTCAACAGCCTAAACGTGCTTTCCTCATTGGCTTATCAGGATGCAGCCAAGGCAAACCTGTTTGCCAAGGAACTGTCATCGGTTTACCGCTACCTGCTGACCACCCAAGAACTGATGAAAGTGCCGTTGCAGGACGAGCTTGACTTCGTGAAGTCTTATATTTATTTGGAGCAAATCCGTTTTGGCGAATCCCTGCACATCAATCTGACGTGTGACGAACAAGCCTTGTCGAAAAGCATTGTCCCCGCAAGCATCCAAATGCTGGTGGAGAATGCCTTGAAGCATAACATCAATACCCGTGAATCGCCTTTGGTGATAGACATCCGCATCAGCGAAGAAAACGTGACGGTGACCAACAACCTGCAACTGCGCAGTTCGGTGAGCAAGAACCGCATGGGGTTGGATAATTTGGAAAAACAATACCGCATCCACGGCAAGCATATCGAAGTGATGAAGTCGGATTTCATGTTCACGGTAGTGCTGCCATTGCTCTGAACCAAGCTTTCAGCAAGGTTGATTAAAGCAATAGCGTCTTTTTCGGTGATCATATTCGTTATTTTAGAAGTTGTTTGCGAAGATAAGGAAAATCATGGAGCGGGGCAAGGGAAAGAAGGCAAATCTACAAATATCACACCGACCCCGTCGAGCGGTCTATCACGCCGCTGATGCTCTCTATCCTCCCTTTCTCCTTATACAATGAGCCGTTCTTTCTCATACGATTATCTTTTATTTTTATGATTGATTTCTACACTGCAAAGTAGGGCGTATGCAGGAACGGGCAGTTGCTGTTCGGCTCAAAGAGTTGTTGCTTTGGGGGTCAAATGAAGGAATAGATAAAAAGGCTTAATAAAAAAATGAACAGCATCGTTACGGTCGTTAATGGTGTACCCATTGTTGTCAACTCTGTTGGTCACAATATGCAGTTGTTGCTGGTGTAATATGCGAAACTCGCTTATAATAAGAATTTTAGCTTTACATAAACTCTTTTCCCCTTAACGATATTCTATAACCGAAGTCTTCGGTTGTAAAACCGCAAGTTTGAGTTGTACAACTGAAAGCTTCGGTTGTACAACCGTAAGTTTGAACACAACTTTTTACTTATCCTTATTTTATTTTCTAGTTAGGATTATTCTGAATCAGAGACAAGTGTCCGGAAATTTTTAGTTGAGCGCTAAATTCATTTATCATATAAACTATTTTGCTCACTTGCTTGGCTCGCAAAATGGCTTTAGTTTCCATAAAAAAAGAGGATACATCATCTTGACGTACCCTCTTCTCTTTATTGATTGCTTATCTGCTGTGACCGGGATTTACTTCTTGAAGTAACGGTTATACAAGCCTTCAAAGCCTTTGCCATGACGGGCTTCGTCTTTGGCCATTTCGTGAACGGTGTCGTGGATAGCATCGAGATTCAATGCCTTAGCACGTGTGGCGATACGTTTCTTGTCTTCACAAGCGCCGCTTTCTGCATTCATACGCTTCTCCAAGTTTGTCTTGGTGTCCCACACGCAATCACCCAATAACTCTGCAAACTTAGCGGCGTGTTCAGCCTCTTCCCATGCATAACGCTTGAAAGCCTCTGCTACTTCGGGATAACCTTCACGGTCGGCCTGGCGGCTCATGGCCAAGTACATACCTACTTCGGTGCATTCGCCCATGAAGTGGTTGTTCAGGTCTTTAATCATTTCGTCATCGCAACCTTTGGCCACGCCGATAACATGCTCGTCGGCGAAAGTCAGTGCGCCGCCTTCTTCGGCTTCAACAACTTCTACAAACTTGCTTGCGGGAGCTTTGCACAAGGGGCATTTCTCGGGAGCGGCATCACCTTCGTGAATGTAACCGCATACTGTACATCTGAATTTTTTCATCTTACTCAAAATTTTTTAGTGAATGAATTAGTTTTTATTAGTCTCTCTATTCTCTCTTTGTTTCAGAGAATCTTCTTGTTTGCAATCTTTGCAGATACCTTTATAATAGAAGTGGATTTCCTGCACATCGTGTCCGTTCATTTCCCATGTTTCCACTTTTTTCTTAGTTTCTCCATGCGGCAGGTCATATATCTTTCCACACCGTTTGCATAGAAAGTGCGCATGGGGCGAAGTGTCTGCATCATAACAAGTGTTTCGTTCATCAATGGTTAATGTTTGTATGGCTCCGTGCTCACTCAGTAGCTTTAGTGTGTTATACACTGTAGTTTTTGATAATGTGGGCATCTCGGGAGATAGAGCTGTATAAATCTCATCAACCGTGGGATGGGTGAGGTGTTCCATCAAATATCGCATGATAGACATCCGTTGTACGGATGGTTTAATGTTGTGACTTTGCAATCTTTCTACCGCATCCATGATATTAATGATACAAACTTGTAATGATTTCATTTTTATTTTCAACGCAAAGATAGAAGGTTTTTTTGAAATAGCAAAGGATTTTTGAAGAAAAACGCTGCCATATAGATAATTTGACTTATTTTTGTGGCAATTAAAGCATAGTCTTATGAATTACGGATATGTAAAAGTGGCGGCGGCAGTGCCTCGTGTCCGCATTGCGGATAGTAAATTCAATGCCGGACAGATAGAAAAAGAAATTATTATAGCCGATGGAAAGGGGGTGCAGATTATTGTTTTCCCCGAGTTATGTCTTACGGGATACACATGTGGTGACCTGTTCGCCCAGCAATATTTGTTGGAGGAAGCGGAAATGGGGCTGATACAAGTGCTCAACACAACCCGTCAGCTGGATATTATTTCCATCTTAGGCATGCCGATACCCTTGAACGGCATGTTGCTCAACGCGGCGGTTGTAATCCAAAAAGGCAAAGTGCTGGGTGTGGTTCCAAAGACTTATCTGCCCAACTATAAAGAGTTTTACGAAATGCGTTGGTTTACCTCCGGAGCTGTATTATCCGCTTCCACGGTACGTTTATGTGGACAAGTGGTCCCTATGGGATGCAATTTGTTGTTCGACACCTCGGACACTACTTTCGGCATTGAGCTTTGCGAAGATGTGTGGGCGGCCGTTCCTCCAAGTTCTTCTTTAGCGCTTCAAGGCGCGGAGATTATCTTTAACCTTTCGGCCGATAATGAGGGGATAGGAAAACATGCTTATCTGCGTTCGCTTCTTAGCCAGCAGTCGGCGCGTTGTCTGGCGGGCTATGTATTCAGTTCATGCGGATTTGGCGAGTCTACTACGGATGTCGTTTTTGGAGGGAATGGGCTGATTTATGAAAATGGCACGTTGCTGGCCTCCAGTGAGCGCTTCTCGTTGGATGAGCAGGTGGTGATTAGTGAAATAGATGTAGAGTATTTGCGTGCCGAACGCCGTGTGAATACCACTTTTGCAGCATGTAGGAATACTCTTCAGAAGGGTGAAGCCATTCATGTGCCGACGGAGTTTGTTAATCCTAAAGATTTAGTTTTGTCGCGCACGTACGATGCTCATCCGTTTGTCCCCCAAGGACCGATGCTTAATGAACGTTGCGAAGAGATATTTTCCATACAGACTTCCGGATTGGCACAGCGTCTTGTGCATACGCATGCGCAAAGTGCCGTAGTAGGCATATCTGGCGGGCTGGATTCTACGCTGGCTTTGCTGGTGTGTGTCAAGACGTTTGATAAGCTGGGACTTTCGCGCAAAGGCATCATTGGAGTTACAATGCCGGGCTTTGGCACGACCGACCGTACGCATGACAATGCCGTAACCCTGATGCAAAGCTTGGGTGTGACGGTGCGCGAAGTCAGCATTAAGGAAGCCTGCATTCAGCACTTTAAGGACATCAATCACGATATCCTGGCGCATGACGTGGTTTATGAAAACTCACAAGCCCGCGAACGCACGCAGATACTGATGGACATTGCCAACCAGACAGGTGGCATTGTGATTGGTACAGGCGATCTTTCCGAGTTGGCTTTGGGATGGGCTACGTACAATGGCGATCATATGTCCATGTATGGCGTCAATGCCGGTGTGCCCAAGACGTTAGTGAGGTATCTGGTGAAGTGGGTGGCTGAACAAGGCATGGACGTGGCTTCACGGATGACTTTGCTTGACATTGTAGACACTCCTATCAGTCCCGAGCTGATTCCCGCTGATGAACAGGGAAAAATAAGCCAGATAACGGAGGATTTGGTAGGGCCTTACGAATTGCACGATTTCTTCCTTTATTATTTCCTGCGGTGTGGTTTCCGCCCGGCTAAAATTTATTATCTGGCGGTGCGTACTTTTAAGGGCGTATACACCGAAGAGATTATAAAGAAATGGCTTTATACATTCTTCCGCCGTTTCTTCAATCAGCAATTCAAGCGTTCCTGCTTGCCGGACGGCCCCAAAGTGGGCAGTGTCTCGCTTAGTCCGCGGGGCGATTGGCGCATGCCCAGCGATGCGTCTTCCGAAGCATGGTTGAGGGATATAGAAGAATTGTCATAGTGTCGTAATAAGAGGCTGATACGCATGGACGAAGAATTGAGACTGCTCTATACGAATTATACAGGATGCGGGCCGGAAGCCGTGGAGGCAATACCCGGAGCGGGGTCCAACCGGCGTTATTTCCGCTTGAAAGGTCATTCCTCCCTAATAGGCGTGAAAGGTGAGAATACGGACGAAAATCGTGCTTTCCTTTATTTGGCGGCACATTTCCGTGAAAAAGGTTTGCCCGTGCCGCAAGTCTATGTACGCTCGGAAGATAACTTGTATTACTTGCAAGAGGATTTGGGAGACACTTCCTTGTTTACTGCCATAGAGAACGGGCGGCTTACGGGCGTGTTCGATGAGGAGGAGAAAATCTTGCTTCACAAGACCATCCGCCTGTTACCTGCCTTCCAGGTGAAGGGAGCCGAAGGTTTGGATTTTACCTATTGTTATCCTCAGGCGGCTTTCAACCGGCGCAGCATCCTGTGGGACTTGAATTACTTTAAATATTGTTTTCTGAAGGCTACCGGACTCGATTTTCAGGAAGACCGCCTGGAAGACGATTTCCAGACGATGGCTGATGTATTGCTTCAAGGCGGTTCAGACACGTTTATGTATCGCGATTTCCAAAGTCGCAACGTGATGATAAAAAGTGGCGAACCGTGGTTTATCGATTTTCAAGGCGGACGCCGCGGGCCGGTGTATTACGATGTGGCCTCTTTCCTTTGGCAGGCCAAGGCCAATTATCCCGAAAGCTTGCGTCATGAATTGTTGGGCGAATACATGGAAGCCTTGCGCTCCTATATGCCGGTGGACGAAGCTGAGTTTAAAGCCCGCTTGCGCCATTTTGTCCTATTCCGTACGTTGCAAGTATTGGGGACATACGGATTTCGGGGCTACTTCGAGAAGAAGCCCCACTTTATGCAAAGCGTACCTTATGCCATTGCCAATCTTCGCAGCCTCCTTTGCGAAACATATCCCGAATATCCCTATCTTTGTAAAATTCTGGGTGAATTGATTGGGCTGAAGCAATTTACGGAAGGAGAACGGAAACACCCCTTGATGGTGAAAGTCACCAGCTTTTCCTATAAGAAAGGCATCCCTGAAGATACATCGGGCAATGGCGGAGGTTTTGTGTTCGATTGCCGTGCCATACATAATCCGGGCAAGTACGAGCGTTATAAATCCCTGACCGGACTGGACGAGCCGGTCATCCGTTTTTTGGAGGACGATGGAGAAATCACCGTCTTCTTGGAGCATGTTTATGCTTTGGTGGATGCTTCGGTGAAGCGATACATGGAGCGGGGATTCACCAGCCTTTCCGTATGCTTTGGTTGTACGGGAGGACAACACCGCTCCGTTTACTCAGCCCAGCATTTGGCTGAACATCTCTACCGCACCTTCGGTGTACAAGTGGAGCTTGTACATCGCGAACAGCATATAACCCATACCTTTAACGTACACGACTAAAATGAAAGCCATGATATTTGCCGCAGGCTTAGGCACACGCCTGCGCCCCTTGACCGACCACATGCCAAAAGCCTTGGTGCCCGTGGCCGGTGTGCCGATGTTGCAACGGGTGATACTTCGTTTGAAAGAATCCGGATTCAACGACTTGGTGATTAATATCCATCATTTCGGCGAGCAAATTCTTGATTTTCTAAAGGCTAACCAAGACTTTGGTGTCCGCATCCGCATCAGCGATGAACGGGGCGAATTGCTGGATACCGGTGGAGGCATCCGCAAGGTACGTCCATTGCTGGATGGAGACGAGCCTTTCTTGGTGCACAACGTGGACATTTTGAGCGATATAGACCTTGCCGCTTTCTATCGTCTGCACTTGGAGCATCCTTGTGACGCAACGCTGCTTACCAATCATCGCCAGACCTCGCGCTATCTTTTGGTCGATGCCGAGGGGCGTCTGCGGGGATGGGTCAACAAGTCTACGGGTGAAGTGCTCCCGGCAGGCGCCACTTATGTGGAAGGAAACTATACTGAGTTGGCTTTCGGCTGCATCCACGTTTTGTCCCCTTCCATTTTTCGCTACATGGAGGATGAACGTTGGCATGGCAAATTCTCCATTATACCTTTTTATATAGACATCTGCCATCGGGCAGATGTGCGTTGTTATGCCATAGATTCAGAAGGATGGTTCGACATAGGCAAGCCCGAAACCCTGGCTAAGGCGGAGGCGTATCTTACTTGTTTATAACCATATTCTATTGTATATGTTACAAAACTGTGGCATTGAGAATATTTTTATACGGTAACTATGCAATATTAACAATAGAAATGCCTAACTTTGCAGAAATTTAATAAATAGGTAATATCTACTATTATAAAATGAGCGAAAAAGCACCCTTTATGGTATTCTCGGGAACGAACTCGCGATACCTTGCAGAGAAAATCTGCGCAAGCCTGAATTGCCCGTTAGGACAAATGAACATCACCCACTTTGCCGATGGTGAGTTTGCGGTGTCTTATGAAGAGTCTATCCGCGGAGCTAATGTGTTTCTGGTACAATCCACATTCCCCAATTCGGACAATCTGATGGAATTACTGCTTATGGTTGATGCGGCCAAACGTGCCTCTGCCAAGACTATCAATGCTGTAGTTCCTTATTTCGGATGGGCTCGTCAGGATAGAAAAGACAAGCCGCGTGTGTCCATCGGAGCCAAGCTGGTGGCCGATTTACTTTCCGTGGCGGGCATAGACCGTCTGATAACCATGGACCTTCATGCCGACCAGATACAAGGCTTTTTCAATATTCCGGTGGATCACTTGTATGCATCGGCCGTATTCTTGCCCTATATCCAGTCGCTGAATTTGGAAGATCTGGTTATTGCAACGCCCGATGTAGGAGGCTCAAAGCGTGCCAGCACGTTCTCAAAATATCTGGGCGTGCCTTTGGTATTGTGCAACAAATCTCGTGAGAAAGCCAATGAAGTGGCGTCTATGCAAATCATCGGTGATGTGAAAGACAAGAATGTTGTATTGATAGATGACATTGTGGATACGGCCGGCACCATTACGAAAGCCGCTGACCTTATGTTGTCTGCCGGAGCAAAATCGGTTCGCGCTATTGCCAGCCATTGCGTCATGTCTGACCCGGCTTCGTTCCGTGTGCAAGAATCCGGCTTGACGGAGATGGTTTTCACGGACAGCATTCCTTACTCTAAGAAATGTGCGAAAGTAAAGCAACTCAGTATAGCCGACATGTTTGCCGAGACCATCAGAAGAGTGGTAGAGAATAAATCCATAAGCTCACAATACTTAATCTAAGAATTAGGGCAACATTAAAAGCGGATGGCATTGGATTGAGAGATTCATTTGCCATCCGCTTTTTTTAAAGGCTTTTTAAACGAAGCTTATTTCCTGATTAAGGGTAGGGCGATGCTGAAGGTTGAGCCGGAACCTTCGGTGGAGGTGAACCATATTTTCCCTCCATTGCGTGTGATGAAGTCTTTGCAAAGCAACAAACCTAACCCTGAGCCTTCTTCATTTTTGGTGCCATAGGTAGTATAAGCTATTTCAGGATTCATCAGTTTGGCTTGATTTTCGGGGCTGATGCCGCATCCTTGGTCTTTGATGTGCATCATGGCCATGCCGTCTTTCTTTTCCAGCGATACGGTGATTTTTGTACCGGCTGGGCTGAATTTGTAGGCATTGCTCAACAAATTGCGCACCACGGTCTTTATCGTATCGATATCAGCATTCACCATCATGGGACCACATGTTTTTACTTCCAAACTTATTTGTTTCATGTCGCCTACCAGTCTGAAGATTTCAAGCACACCGTTCAGAATCTCCATCAAGTCTACTTCTTGAGGGACTAATGCCAGCTGCCCCGTCTGACTTTTGCTCCACTTTAGCAGGTTATCCAGCAGGGAAAATACGTCTTCCGTGGTTTGGTTTGCGGTTATAAGCAACTCATGCATGTCTTTGCCTATTTTGTCGGCGCCAAGATTGAGCAACAACATGTTGAGCACCATTTTGATGGAGCCGATGGGCGAGCGAAGGTCATGGGCAATGATGGAGTATAAATGGTCGCGTCCCGCGATGATGCGCTCCAATTCCTCATTTTTGTCGTTCAAGAGGCGTTTGGCGGCAACCAATGATATCTGGTGATAAATGCGTGTGATAAGCTCCTCCTTGTTGAAAGGTTTGGAGATGAAGTCGTTTCCACCTGCTTCGAAGCCTTTCACAATGTCAGCCGTGCTATTAAGGGCGGTAAGGAAAATGATGGGCACGTCATTCGTTTGCGGATCGCTCTTCAGCATTTTAGCCACCTCGAATCCGCTCAAGTCGGGCATCATAACATCCAGCAACAACAAATCCGGCTTCTCGTTCTGGGTCATTTCAATGGCTTGACGTCCATTAGAGGCCGTTAGTATTCCAAACTTTTCGCTTGTAAGAAGCACTTTCAACAACATGAGGTTTGACATCACGTCATCGACAATCAGAATTTTGTATTCCGAAGGATTAATTTTCATGTCCGTCATCATCATTCTATCTTTTTATGGTTATTTATTGGCTAAGTTCGTTTGTCTTTTTGCGGATCAACATCGTTCTTTGAAGTAATTTATCACATGGCCCAATCCATCGTCAAGTGAAATTTGGGGCTCCCAATTCAACATCTTCCGTGCAAGGGATATGTCCGGCTTGCGTTGCCTGGGGTCATCGTGGGGTAGGGGCTTGAATATGACTTCCGACTTGGAGCCGGTCATTTCTATCACTTTACGGGCTAGATCCAATATCGTGAATTCTTCAGGATTTCCCAAATTGATCGGCCCGGTGAAGTCATTCTCCGTATTCATCATGCGTATCATACCTTCTATCAGGTCGTCTACGTATTGAAAGCTGCGCGTTTGCTCTCCCGTGCCGTATATGGTTATCGGCTCGCCTTGCAAGGCTTGTACGATGAAGTTGGAAACCACCCGTCCGTCATTGGGTAACATGTAGGGGCCGTAGGTGTTGAAGATACGGATTATCTTGATGCATACTCCGTTTTGCCGATGATAGTCCATGCACAAAGTCTCTCCACAACGTTTGCCCTCGTCATAGCACGAGCGGGGACCTATCGGGTTGACGTTTCCCCAATAGCTCTCGTTTTGGGGATGTACTACCGGGTCGCCATATACTTCGCTGGTGGATGCCTGGAGAATCTTGGCTCTGTTTTTTACGGCCAAGTCCAGCATATTGATGACGCCCATGACGGCGGTTTTTATTGTTTTGATGGCGTCATATTGATAATGTACCGGTGAGGCGGGGCAGGCCAGGTTGTATATTTCGTCTATATCCGTAGTTTCGTAGGGGTTCACAATATCGTGAAGGACAAACTCGAAATCCGGATTGCTCCTAAAGAGGGCAATGTTTTGCTCCGAACCTGTAAACAGATTGTCCAAGCATATCACATGGCATCCCTCGTTCAGAAGCCTGCGGCATAAATGTGTCCCTATAAATCCGGCACCTCCGGTGACTAATACTCTTTTCATCATTGCTTGTGTTTGAGCCTTTTGCGATTGTTTGTTTTGCTTTGCTATCCATCTACAAAAGTAAACTATTTATATCAATGATGCAAGAATATGGGCAAATCTTTTTAATAAATAAATGTTTAATCAGTCGGGTGTGGCCATGCCGCGCGAAGCCGAAAGCATATGCCGGGCATAAAACCACACGACAATATAGGCCGCGAAAGGCACCGCGAACGAGAGCACCATGTTGCTATAGTCGGCCACAAGACCCATCAGCAGAGGCCCTACAACACCGCCTACGGGAGTCATCATCAAGAACGAGGACGCGCGCTTGGTGTGCACGCCCAAGCCCCGGAGTGACAAGGCGAAGATGGTGGGAAACATGATGGCTTCGAAGGCATATCCGCACAGCAGGGCCACTAGCGACATCATGCCTACATTGAGCAACACCAATCCTGTGGTTATGACAATGCCTGACGCGCACACGAACAGCATCTTCTCTGCCCGTACGCTTCGCATAATCCAGCTCCCCGCAAAACGCCCCAGCATGAACAGGCCCAACCCCCCAAACGAGAGCACCCACGAAGCCTCGCGGGCGTGCATCCAGCCTTGTTCTACCACGTAGTTGATGAAGAAACTATTGATGGATATCTCGCCTATCTCGTAAGCAAACAACGCTATCAGTCCGAAGACGAAGAGCGGGTGCTTCCACAGACCCACCACATGGCCTTCGGCGTCCACTTCCTGCTCGTGCTCAATCTCGGGCAGCTTGATGCGGGAGAAAACCAATGCCACCAGCAGCACCACCACACCCATGCACACATAGGGTAGGGCCACATTGCCGCTCCCTTGCCCACCATCGTCGGAGAATAGCAACAAGCCCGTCAGGATGGGGGCGCAGATGCATCCCAGCCCGTTGAACGACTGGGCGAAGTTCAAGCGGCTGGCAGCCGTCTCCTTGGGGCCAAGCTCCGTGGCGTAAGGGTTGGCGGCCGTTTCTAGAAAAGTCAGTCCGCACCCGATGACGAACAAGGCAAACAGGAAGATGTTGAACGACATGTAGTGTTGCCCGGGGATGAAGATGAACGACCCTATGCCGTAGAGCAGCAGGCCGAACACCACTCCCTTGCGATAGCCGAAGCGCGTGATGAAAAGCCCCGCCGGAATGGCCATCACGAAGTAGCCCAGATACATCATGGCCTGTATCATGGCCGAGTGGGACTTGGTGATGTTCAGCAGCTCCTGAAAATGTTTGTTCAGCACATCGAGGATGGCGTGCGCGAATCCCCAGAGAAAAAATAAAGAGATAATCAATACAAAGGGAACCACGTATGATTCCCCTATCAGCCGTATTCGTTTTTGTTTCATTCTGATATATCGTACTTATTTAGACAACGCTTCGTCAATTTCTTTCAACTCTTCTTCGCTGAAATTCGTATTCTGTAAAGCCTTCAGGTTATCATCCAATTGCTCTACCGAACTGGCTCCTACGATGACCGATGTGACCGTCTCGTCCTTCAATAACCAAGCCAAGGCCATCTCGGCCAAAGTCTGTCCGCGCCGCAGGGCAATGTCGTTCAACGCCTCTATCCGGGCCAACACTTCCGGTGTGAGCGCATCCGGTTTCAGGAAGCCGCCCCGTGCCATCCGCGAGTCTTTGGGGATGCCTTTGAGGTATTTTGACGTGAGCAATCCTTGGGCGAGTGGAGAGAAGGCGATGAAGCCCGCCCCCTGTTCGTGCGCCTGCTCCAAAATATGTTCTTGGGCCGGGGCTTGGTTGAACAGGTTGTATCGACCTTGATACAAGAGGCAAGGTACATCGTGCTCGTGCAGATATTGGTATGCCCGGCCGGCCACATCATAAGGATACTTCGAGAGGCCCACGTAGAGCGCCTTGCCTTGGCGCACGATGTCCACCAGCGCTTGCATGGTCTCTTCGAGCGGTGTTTCGGGGTCATAGCGGTGCGAGTAGAAGATGTCCACATACTCCACATTCATGCGCCGCAGGCTTTGGTCGATGCTGGCCATGAGTGACTTGCGCGAGCCCCACGTGCCATACGGGCCGGGCCACATGTCGTGCCCCGCCTTGGTGGAGATGAACAATTCGTCCCGATAGGGGGCAAAGGAGGATTTCATAATCTGACCGAAAGTCTCCTCCGCGCTTCCGTCCGAGGGACCGTAATTGTTGGCCAGGTCGAAGTGGGTGATGCCGCGGTCGAACGCGTGATGCAACTTGCGCTTGCTTCCCGACAGCGTGTCCACATCGCCAAAGTTATGCCATAAGCCTAGCGAGATTTCGGGCAACAGGATGCCACTGCGTCCTGCGCGGCGGTATTTCATGCCCGACTGATAGCGGTCTTCGGCCGGGCGGTAAATGGGTTCAATCATTGTTTCTTTCCTTTTATTTCTTGTAATTCTCCAATCCCGTTTCCAGGAAATCTACATATTTATTGACGTCCTCGTCATACGAGTAAGATTTGTTAAGCGGTTTGCCTTCATTATCTATCAGCACGTAGAAAGGCTGGGCGTTGGCGCCGAACTTCACCCGTTGCAGGTAACTCCACTTGTCGCCCACGGTGCGCAGGGTGCGCTCGGTGCCGTTCTCCGTCACCTTGACGGGCTGGGGCAGGCGGGTCTTCTCGTCCACGTAGAGGGTGATGAGCACATAGTCATTTCGGATGAGGTCGCTCACTTTGGGGTCGGTCCATACGGCCAGCTCCATTTTGCGGCAATTCACGCATCCGTACCCCGTGAAGTCCAGCATGACGGGCTTGCCATGCTCGCGGGCGTACTTCATGCCGGCGTCGTAATCATCGAATTGGGCATGGACTTCCTTCGTGTAGAGGTTGAAGTCTTGCGTCTGCATGGGCGGGGCGAAGGCGCTCACGGCTTTCAGAGGCGCGCCCCAAAGTCCGGGCACCATGTACACGGCAAAGGCCAGCGAAGCCAGGGCAAGGAAGAAGCGGGGCACGCTTACCCGGGTGTCATCGTCATCGTGTGGGAACTTGATTTTCCCCAGCAGGTAGAAGCCCAGCAGGCCGAAGAGCACAATCCACAGGGCGAGGAACGTCTCGCGGTCGAGGATGCCCCAGCCGTAAGCCAAGTCGGCCACGGAGAGGAATTTCAGGGCGAAGGCCAGTTCGATGAAACCTAATGTGACTTTGACCACGTTCATCCACCCACCCGACTTGGGCATGCTTTTCAGCCACGAGGGGAAGAGGGCGAAGAGCGTGAAGGGCAGGGCCAGCGCCAGAGCGAAGCCGAACATGCCGATGGCCGGCCCTATGATGCTGCCCGTGGTAGACACCTCCACCAGGAGGAAACCGATGATGGGACCCGTGCACGAGAAGCTGACCAGCGAAAGCGTGAAGGCCATCAGGAAGATGCTGATGAGGCCTGTGGTCTGTTCCGCCTTGCTGTCCACCGCGTTGCTCCACTTGGATGGCAACGTAATCTCGAACGCCCCGAAAAAGGAGGCGGCGAACACCACCAAGAGGAGGCAGAAGAAGATGTTGAACACGGCGTTGGTGGAGAGCGCGTTCAGTGCGCTGGGTCCGAAGATGGCGGTGATAATCAATCCCAAAGACAGGTAAATCACGATGATGGACGCGCCGTACGTGCAAGCGTCGCGGATGCCTTTCTTCTTGTCTTTGGCGCGTTTCAGGAAGAAGCTGACGGTCATAGGGATGATGGGCCACACGCACGGGGTGAACAACGCCAACAAGCCGCCCACGAAACCCATGCCAAAGACGTAGAGCCACGACAAGTCACGCTGGACCACGGTCTCGCCAAAAGCGTCCAATTCCCTGATGACGGGTGCCCAAAGGTCGGCTTCCGCATCGTCGGATATGAGGATGGGCGTAGGCCCGTCCGCCCCGCCTATGATGTCTGCGGAGGAGGCTTCTTTCTCCGCATCGTTATTCGTATGGGTCTGCGCCGTGCCTTCGGCCTGCCCCTTGAAGCTGAACTCCACCCGTGTGGGCGGGAGGCAATTCTCGTCATTGCATGCGCCATATTCCAGATAGCCCGTTATCTCGTAAACCCCGCCCGTGAGTTTCAGCGTTTGGGCGAATTGGGCGGTGTGCTCGAAGTAACGTACCTGCATCTCGAACAACTTGTCGAACGCGGAGATTTCCTTGCCCGCAGGACGCAGCTCGTCCACAAGTTCGGCGCCCGATAAACGGTCCGTGTTGAACGTGGCCGAGATAGGTCCCCCGTCGCCCAGATTGGTGGAATAGACATGCCAGCCCGGGTCTATCGTGCCGGTAAACACAATCTCTATTTCAGTGGGGGACACGTTTTTCAGCTCGGTCTTAAACTTCACCGGCTCCATAATTTGGGCATGTGCGGCGATGGCCAGCAACACCCCTATAAAAGCGTAAACCAGTTTTTTCATCGTAAAAAAATCGTCATTCTTTTTTAAATCTCGTAATCCACGCACGCACGGCTCTCGCGCACTTCGGCCAAAAGTTTCCCGGCGGCCACGTGGTCGGGATGCGTGGCGTAGGCGCGCACGTCGGCCAGCGTGTCGAACTCGCCGTACAGGGCTATCGTCCACGTCTCGTCGGGGTTCATGTTCAGCCCCACTTCGATGTTGCGAATCACGTCTATCTTGGGCGGAAGCGCCTCGATGGCTTCCTTGAAGCGGAGTGCGGCCGCACGGCGCGTCTCCTCCGGGATGTCATTCCTCAGTTTGAACAACACGATGTGTTTTACCATAACTTTATGTTCGTTTATTGTTAGTTTTGCAAAGTTAAATGGGAATTTAGCGACTGCATCAGGAGAACGCAGACAACGCTGACTGGCGCAGAGGCTCGCAGAAAATAAAGGGCTTCGCCTGTCTGCACAAAGGGAAAAATATAAGTCTGCGTTCATCTGCGTGCTCTGTGTTGTCTGCGTTCTCTGGACAGATAAATTATCATTTAGCTTTTCTCGACCCGCAAAGATAGCGATTTGTATCTATATGGCGAAGCCGGGTGGGGAAGTTTTTTAATCTTTTGGAAGCGGATTATAAAAAATAAGTTTTATATTTGCAGGTATTCAATATAAATTTAAAAGCATCGAATCATGTTAATCATAGGAATTGCCGGCGGCACAGGGTCGGGAAAGACCACCGTCGTAAAGAAAATCATCGAAAGCCTGCCCGAGGGCGAAGTGGTGCTCCTCCCTCAGGACTCGTACTACAAGGACAGTAGCCACGTGCCACTGGAGAAGAGGCAAAGCATCAACTTCGACCACCCCGACGCTTTCGACTGGCCGCTCCTTACCAGCCAGGTGGCAGCCCTGCGCCGGGGCGAGAGCGTGGAGCAGCCCGTGTACGAGTACGTCACCTCCTCGCGCCTGCCGCAGACCATCCACATTGAGCCGCGCGAGGTTATCATCATCGAAGGCATCATGGCTTTGTACGACGCCTCCCTGCGCGCTATGATGGATTTGAAGGTGTTTGTCGACACCGACTCCGACGAGCGGCTCATCCGCGTCATCCAGCGCGACGTGCTGGAGCGGGGGCGCACCGCCGAGGCCGTGATGGAACGCTACACGCGCGTCCTGAAACCCATGCACCTGCAATTCATCGAGCCGTGCAAACGTTACGCAGACCTTATCGTGCCCGAAGGAGGCGATAACCACGTGGCCATCGACATACTAACCATGTACGTCAAACGGCACATCAGATGAATGGGAATTTAGATGGCACACAGATGACACAGATTTTACGAGATGACCACAGATTTATTCTTTAAACCTGTAGGCGAAGCCCTTTAAAATCTGTGTAAATCTGTCTCATCAGTG
>CALUOR010000095.1 GCA_944322285.1 uncultured Bacteroides sp. | reverse complement strand
CCTTACGACAAAGAGTGGTTGGAGCAGTGTCTTACAAGGCGGCGTTTCCACAAACTTGACTGGAGGGTGAATCCCAGCGGTAGTGATACCATGTTTGCCCATCTGAAATAAACGTATGAATATAAAAGTTAGTATAATCGTTCCCGTGTACAACGTCGAGCCATACCTTGACCGTTGTATGCAATCTCTTCTCAAACAAACACTGAAAGAGATTGAAATAATCATGGTAGATGATGAGTCGCCAGACCATTGCCCGCAACTGTGTGAGGACTATAAGGCCAAATACCCAAACGTGAAAGTAGTACATAAAAAGAACGGGGGATTGGGCTTTGCCCGCAATTCCGGTCTTGAAGTGGCAGAAGGCGAATATGTGGCTTTCATAGATTCGGATGATTTTGTTGATACTGATATGTTTCAACATTTATACGATTATGCGGCGAAGAACAAATGTGATGCTGTTTTTTGCGGCTATAATATCTACAAAAACGCAGAACATATCAGGAAAATGCAGGAAAACGCAGACTACGTTCTCAGGTGTGGAAAAGACGAGGCGAAAAAAGTGCTGCTTGACATGATAGGTCCAGAACCGAGTTACCATTCAGATGCCAAATTGCTTATGTCTGTGTGGCGCGGCATTTATTCGCGTAGGGTGATTGAAGATAACCATCTGCGTTTTGTTTCTGAACGGGTATATATTGCAGAGGACATAATGTGGCATATTGACTTTCTGCCTTGTTGCCAGTGCGTTGGGTTGATACCGCAAACACATTACTATTATTGTGACAACGGCACTTCGCTGACGCGAACTTATCGCGGAGACAGATTCCAGAAAGAGTTGTTCCTTTATCACGCACAAGAGGACAAGTTGCGCAAAGCGGGATTTTCAGATATCGAGTTTCGTGTCAGACTCAACCGCCAGCTGCTTATGAAGACAAGGGTCTGCATCAGTCAACAGGTTACATATTTAAGTCAATTAGGTTATTTCACTGCAAGGGAAAATATACGTGCGATAATCCATGCGCAAGAGGTGCAAACCATCCTGGAGAGCTATCCATACGGAGAATTGCCGCTTAGGCACAAGGTGTTTTTCCTTCTTATGAAATACCGTAAATATGATTTGCTGATTATGTTATTTAAATTGAAGAAATGAATAATAATGCACTTGTATTAAGTCCGCAACAGAGTAAGAACATCAATTTGCTCAAAGGTCTTTCCATTGTATTGGTTGTGTTTATCCATGCTGACGTTCGTTCGCAACTGTCTAGATATATGGAGATGGGTACAACAATGGATGTTTATATGGAAACGTTAACAAGAATATTGGTCGACAATGCTGTACCGATGTTCTACTTTGTCAGTGGATTCCTGTTCTTCCTGCATAAAGCATCATACAGCGACAAGTTTAAGTCAAGAATAAGAACTCTTGTCGTTCCTTATTTGTTCTGGTGTTTTGTTGGTTTTTTAATACCATTTGTCATACAGCGTTTGCTCGGTCTGGAAAGACTTTATTCCGGAACAAGTTTGAAGCTGTTGAAAGACTTTTCTGCACCTGACTACATTCGGATGTTTTGGGATATACGCGATGGTGCTCCGATTCTATCTACCTTGTGGTTCCTGCGTAATTTAATCGTACTTGTAGCTTTTACGCCGGTTATTGCTTGGCTTGCAAAACATTTACGGTTTATGTTCCCCGTGATGTTACTTGTCACTTATTTTTTCTTTCCATGGTCTGTGTCAGGGTTTAGCACCAACGGCTTCTGTTGGTTCGCCATGGGCGCATATTTTTCTGTGGGGGGGTAAATTGCTGGAAATCAATAGAAAATGCGAATACGTGCGTAATATCATTATTGTGGAGCATTCTGTTGGTGGCAGTAGTAACAGCTTATTCTATAAAATGGCACTATGAAGAAGTGATGCTGCTGTTCAGAATAGTGCATTTTGTTATGGTCTATAAGGTGGTTGTCTGGTTGTCAGGCAGCAGCATGGAAAGGTTGTTTTCAACGATAGCTGCAGCCTCGTTTTTCATATATGTGTTCCATGAGCCATGGATGGGCTACATTGTACAACTAACCATCAAGGAATTACATCCTACCGGCCTTGTGGCTTACTTTATGCCGTTGCTGTTTGCAGCGGTCACAATGGGTTATTCTTATGCAGCTTATGCAATATTGCAGCATATGGCTCCGGCATTTCTGAATGTAATCACCGGGGCGCGTGCAAAACGGAAAAGATGAGAAAACAAATAAATATAAGTAACATATTATTAAATATGAATTGTCAATGAAAGCAGTGATTTTTGCCGGAGGTCTTGGCACCCGGTTCAGCGAGAAGACACAGTACATGCCCAAGCCGATGATTGAAATCGGAGGCAAGCCTATCTTGTGGCACATCATGAAGATTTATGCCGCACATGGCATAAAGGAGTTCATCGTTTGCTGCGGTTACAAAGGTTACGTCATAAAGGAGTATTTCATGAACTACTTTCTCCATAACACGGATGTAACGGTAAACCTCGCGGACAACTCAACGGAATTGCTTGAAAACCATTCGGAGGACTGGAAAGTAACTATGGTTGACACCGGGCTGAACACGATGACAGCCGGACGCTTGAAGCGTGTCCGTCAGTATATCGGTGACGAAACTTTCTGCCTGACATACGGCGACGGAGTTACCGACCTTGACATAACGGACACAATAGCCAAGCACAGGGAAAGCGGCAAGGCATTATCTATGACGGTGTACAAGCCTGCAGGACGTTTCGGCTCCGTGCATATCGACCCGAAAACGAATACCGTGCTGTCTTTCGAAGAAAAGCCGGATGGTGAGGGCAACTGGATAAACGCCGGTTTCTTCGTATGCGAACCAAATGTATTCGATTTTCTGCCTGAGGATGCCGACCCTGTGATGTTCGAGCGCCAGCCGTTGGAAAACATAGCCAAGGAAGGAGAAATGCACGCATACAAACATTATGGTTTCTGGAAGCCGATGGACATGCTGAAAGATAACATCGAACTGGAAAAGATGTGGAACGAGAACAAAGCCCCATGGAAAGTTTGGTAGTATGAATATGGCTAATCCGAATTAAACCAACATTAGTCAATATGTTTAACAGTTAAAAGGAAAATGCAAATTGGAAAAGACTATTGTTGATGTCCTTTTTCAAAACATGCCATATTAACATGCATTTGACGACATTTTATACGCCAAAGACAGGCCTTTTCATAATGCGATATATGCCATATCGCAAAGCAACTAACAAACAATAAGTTACAGGCTTAATAAATTTTATCATGCATCCTTACCTCACATCCGTAAGTTTCGTTGATTACGGGCTTATTGAGTGAGATAGCGGCATATTGTGACATTCGTTAAAAACAATAGAAATATGATTGATATTTTCAAAGGCTTTTATAAAGGCAAGCGTGTGCTCGTAACCGGGCATACCGGATTTAAGGGCAGTTGGCTTTCCATCTGGCTGCACGAGCTTGGTGCGGAAGTGGTGGGCGTTGCCAAGGATCCTTTTTCAGAACGGGACAATTTTGTACTTTCCGGTGTAGGTAGCAAGATAAAAGCAGACATCCGCGCCGACATCCGTAACGGCAACAGGATGAAAGAGGTTTTCCGTGAATACCAGCCAGAAATAGTGTTTCATCTTGCAGCACAACCTCTCGTAAGGTTAAGTTATGAAATCCCGGTGGAAACTTATGAAACCAATGTGATGGGCACAATCAACATCATGGAGGCAATACGCGCCACACCGAGTGTGAAAGTCGGGGTGATGATAACCACAGACAAATGCTACGAGAATAAGGAGCAGATTTGGGGCTACCGAGAGAATGAGCCAATGGGAGGCTATGATCCATATTCGTCTTCAAAGGGATGTTGCGAGCTTGCCATATCCTCATGGCGCAGGAGCTTCTTCAACCCGAAGGACTATGAAAAGCACGGAAAGAGCATTGCCAGCGTGAGGGCAGGCAACGTTATCGGCGGAGGCGACTGGGCAACAGACCGCATCATTCCAGACTGCATCAGGGCACTTGAGGCAGGAAAAACGATAGACATACGAAGTCCTCATTCTATTCGTCCGTGGCAGCATGTTTTAGAGCCGCTCAGCGGATATATGCTGTTGGCGCAAAAGATGTGGAACGAGCCTACTGCATATTGTGAAGGATGGAACTTCGGCCCGCGCATGGAAAGTGTTACTCCAGTATGGGACGTGGCATCGAAAGTAATCAAAAACTACGGTAGCGGTGAACTTCGTGACCTGTCAGACCCGAACGCCTTGCATGAGGCGAAGTTGCTGATGCTTGACATAACCAAAGCTCAAATCAAATTAGGTTGGCAGCCACGTATGAACATTGACCAATGCGTGGAACTTGTTGTGGACTGGTACAAAAAGTACAAGAGTACGCCGGACGTTTACGCGCTCTGCGTTGAAGAAATAAACAAATACTTATCTTATTCTGAAAAGAAATGAAAGTGACAATATTAGGAACTAATGGATTCCTTTCAAGAGCCATCGCTGTTTACTGCAACAGCAAGGGCTATCCGTTAAATATGTACGGCCTTAGCGAGCCCAAAGGGCACGCTTACGACACATTCCATCACATAAACCTTATGTCGGAAGAACCGGATTATGCCGACCTTGTGCAATCTGATATAATCGTCTATGCCAGTGGTGCGGGTATTCAATCCAACCTGAAAGAGGAGAATAACTTGATTTACAGCCTTAACGTTACAGTTCCTATAAAAATATGTAATGCGTTGAAAGCGGCAGGCTATAAGGGGTGTCTTATCACTTTCGGCTCCGTGTTTGAAATGGGCGTGACGAAAGAAGAACGCTTCTTCACAGAAACGGATGTGCTGACATCCACTTGCCCTGCACCTAACGACTACACGGTGTCGAAACGAATGCTAAGCCGTTTCGTCGATTCTTACAAGCATGATTTCACGCACTGGCATTTCTATATCCCCACGATTTATGGAGAAACGGAAAACCCGTTAAGGCTCATTCCCTATACGATAAACGCAATCCGCAACAACGAGCCGCTGCATTTTACAGCTGGTGACCAGACGCGGCAATATATCTATGTGGACGAAGTGCCAAGAATGATAGATATGGCTTACAGCAAACGGCTTCCAAGCGGTATTTACAACATAGAGGGGAAAGACACACTCACGGTGCGTGAGATAGTGACAACCATACACCACCATTTCGGAAAGGCTGTGCCTGACGATTGTTTCGGTTCGACCCAACGGGCGGACACGGGGATGAAGTATCTCGCACTTGACGGAACAAAGTTGAAGGAAGCGATTGGCTTTGAAGCAACCACAAGTTTAACCGATGTGATAGGCAGATATTGAAAGATGGCACTAAAAGACAAAATTAAGATAATACCGCGCCGCCTGATAAAGGACGACCGCGGCTGGTTTCTGAAAGTGATAACAGGAACGGAGGAGAACATTCCCGGCCATACAGGGGAAGTATATCTTACCATGGGCAAGCCCGGACAAACCAAGGGCGGACATTACCATCCCAAGGCATTGGAGTGGTTCACGCTGGTAAGCGGCAAGGCAAT
>CALUOR010000094.1 GCA_944322285.1 uncultured Bacteroides sp. | reverse complement strand
CTTATCAAACGTCAAGTTGCCAAATATAAACGCTATGAGTTGTTGAAGCAACTGGCGGAAAGCCAATTGATGCACCTAAACGCAGTGGATGCCGAGAAGAAGTTCCGGGCTATCTCCAACGGCAAGTCGTTACCTGAATAAGTTTTTTCCCCCCACACCCATCTTTCAATCTACGCTCATAAAAGACAAGAACTAATTTATGAGCGATATGAAACATCCCTTATTACTATTCGCCGCAGCCGCGCTGACACTGGCGGCTTGCAGCAACGACGACGAGAACCTGAACGGCGGGCCGGTGGAACTGCGCCTGAGCAGTGGCATTGAAGTACAGGAAGTGACCCGTGCGGCTACTGATATACAAAACGAGGCATTTGACGCTAACGAGAAGATTGATGTGTACATCAATGAAGCGACAGCGGGCACTCCCAGTACAGACTATCCCCAGCCCATGGTCTATACCCAGGCAACGACAGGCAATAGCCTGAATCCGCCAAGCGGCGAACAGCCTTATTTCCCTTCCAGCGGAAGCGGCGTGACCATCCATGCCGTCTATCCATCCTCCAGTGAGACATTCACGACAGGAGGATATGCCACAGATGCGGAAAGCAACACCACTTTCACCATCCAGACCGACCAAAGCGAAAACAAGAACTATAAGCTGAGCGACCTGATGTACGGTCAGGCAAACAATGGAAATGAAGTAGAACGGACTGACCAAACTATTCCACTCTTCTTTACCCACCTGCTCTCCAAGGTGACCGTCATTCTGAAAGCGGGTGCCGGACTGGTAGATGCAGACCTTGACGGTGCTAAAGTGGAACTTTTGGGAGTCAAGCCAACCACCACCATCACCATGTCTTCCGGCACTATCGGTGTAGCGCAGGCACGGAAACCGACATTCATGTATTCACGGCTACAAGTTCTGCCCTCAGCGGAAGTGCCATTGTCGTACCCCAGCAGCTACCGGTACAGTTCGTCAGAGTGTCCTTGGCTGATGGAGGTGTCCTGACTGGTACCTTGAACGACAATACGCAGCCGGATCTTGTGACTGGCAATGCGTATGCCTACACCATCACAGTCAATCTGACCGCTCTGAATATTTCAGCTTCCATCACGGGATGGGATGATAAATACAACTACGATGGCACAGCCTCCATGCGATAGGCACGAGTCCAGACAGAAAGCCGCCGGACAGATAGCGTAAGTCCGGAGACATACCGAATCAAGGTGTATCTCGGAAGGGGCGCATCCTCCGGCGGCACAAAAGGAACAGAACGTTTCGATTGAGCGAGAGCAAAGGAAGCGTGCTTCCTATGCCGAGCGTGAGAAAGGTAGAATGAAATTCAACATTTAAAATGACAAAACAGGATGAGAAAGATGAGACATATCCTATACTCCCTGCTGGCGGCAAGCCTGATGACCGCCTGCACACAAGACGAGCATACGGGCTGCAGCCTGCCCGAAGGACGGGTGCCTATGGTGTTGAATGCCGGTGGGTTGCAAGTGACGGCCACGCCCGACACACGCGGCATCTTCGACGGCGACTGGTCCGATGTGACCCAAATCGCCGTCACGGAAACCTCGACAGATGCAGGCAAAATGACATACAAAGTTACGCCCGCCGCCGACTACAGCACCGCTGAACTGGCACCCGAAGACGAAGCCAACACCATCTGGTGGAACTATAACAATGAAGAGAAGGACATCACCGCCTGGCATCCCGCTGACAAAGCGATACCACAAGTAGGCGGTTCATGGACGGTGACCGCCGACCAGCGTGATGGCATCCCGGCGGATGAGGACTTGCTCTATGCCAGCCGTCAAGTAACACTTCAAAATCCTTATCTCACTTTCCGCCACCTGTTGTCGAAAGTTGTAATCAACATACGTCAATCGGATTACCTTCAAAACTATTCTCTGACTGATGTCGAGGTAACGATGGATAACATATGTCTCGATGGTAAGTTTGAGTTGGGTACTTATGAAGAACTGATTTTAAATAACGATGGTGGAACCGGAACCACTGTTCATCCCCACAGATGCGACCAGGCGGCATCCGGCTGTTTCGCCACATACGAAGCACTTGTCATGCCTCAATCTGTTACTACAATGGATAGCAGAAACATTATCATCCAAGTAGACGGTGTTCAATATGTATGGGGAATTAGTCTGCAGACAATGGGGAATAATTCATTTGACAGTGGGTGCCAATACACCTTCAACATCACCGTAGATGCCAAGGGGCTGGAAGTGTCGGTAGCGCAAAGCTCTGCCTGGACAAACGGCGACGACGGCGAAGGCTCCGTAGCCCTGCCCTGACAAGCATCAAACCTATAAAGACAAAAGGATATGATTCGTAAGATACTGACATATTATGCCGAACGGTTGGAGGAATACCTCTCCCGTTTCCACCGCCGCCCCGAAGGGCTTGCCACGGTGGGGATGATAGGCGATTAGGATAAACAAACACGTTCTTTACAGAACAACGGCTGCGCCTCGGCAATCTGCAAATTCAAGCAAGCATGATTTGCCATTGCGCTCGGCGTGCGCGTTCTTTGACAGACTGGAAAACGGGAAACTTCTTTGTAAATCAGAAGAAAAATACGGTTTTGCACACGGCTTTCGCAAGAAATGGTTACCTTTGCGGAAAATGCAGGACGAATGGGACAGTTGGCTTTCATAAAGATGTTTTTGCTGGTAAGCATTCCTACGGATGTGAACGACAACCGCCGTCATATCCACATATTCCGCAAAGGAGGCAGGCATCTGCATTCCGTGGCGAAGATATGGATAGAGCGGAACGGGATGAAGGACATCGAGATAGCCGAAAGCCTGTTGTCCGCCAAAGACAACGCCATGATAGTGGCAGCCATTGAACGGCACTGGGAGTTCCTGAACGAACAAATCACACGGACGTTCAACGGCGAAAAGACAAAGGTAAAGAACATTGAAAAATAAGACAGCTTATGTGCAAGATGAAAGATGTAAATGTAGGTATCAAGAAACTGGATTTCACCGGACACCGGGGCAAGATGGCCGTTTACCTGACAGACGGACGCGAAATCATCGTGCCGCTGTCATTCTTCCCGGATATCAAGCATCTTTCCGTAAAAGAGCGCGAAGGATGGATGATACTGGACGACCAGTATTTCACATTCGACCGTCTGAGCAAGGTATATTCGGTGAAAGACCTGATGACACTGGCGTAACGGCATAAGAACTGCCTGCGCAAACCAAGAAAGTTTCCCGTCCCGCCCCTCTCCCC
>CALUOR010000093.1 GCA_944322285.1 uncultured Bacteroides sp. | reverse complement strand
CGAACGGTTGGAGGAATACCTCTCCCGTTTCCACCGCCGCCCCGAAGGGCTTGCCACGGTGGGGATGATAGGCAACTCCACGGAGGAACGCCCCAATAGCAAGATGTATAATAAGATAAAGACGAAGATATGAAACGAAACAGATTGTTTCCGGCAATATGCCTCGTGGCGGCACTGCTGCTCTCCGCCTGTTCGCAAGACGAGCCGGGAGAGAACAGCACGGCGTTGCCCGAAGGCGAATATCCGTTGCAGATAGGCAGCGTCAGCCTCACGGCGGAGGTGAGCGAACAGCCGTGGACGCGGGTCAGCGAAAACCCGACAGACGGGATGAGCAGCGAGTTCCAGCCAGGCGATGCCATTGGTGTCAGTCTTAATGGTGAAACCGCTACCTATACATACAATGGCAATACATGGACCTCCGAAGCTCCTCTCTATTGGAAGGACAAGAACTATGCCACCGTCTCTGCTTGGTATCCTGTGGATGAAACGATAGACTTCACCCACCAAGACCAAGGACTTGCTTATCTACTGAAAGCCGATGGCGTTGAAGCCGGTTTTGATAAGCCTGCAAACCTTACTTTCTTTCACCAGCTTGCCAAGGTGCGGGTAAAACTGACGGGCGACAAGGCGAATGAGGTGCAAACAGTCACCGTGCGCAGCTATCCGAAGAGCATTAACGACCAAGGAAGTTTGGGCGAAACCACAGGCGGTAGCCCCCAATACGTTCCTATGAGGAAAGCCACTTATGGTGATATGGAGTGTTGGGAAGCCAATCTGCGTCCCGGCTATTTAGAGGCAGGCAACACCTTCGAGGTGGCAAAGGCGGAGGGTGACCCCGTGCGGGTAACGCTGGAAAACAATGTGACCATCAGCGCCGGGCAAATACATACAATAACTATCAATGTTGAACAAGCACCTACAGAAATCGACCTTGGCACCTACGAGGGCACAACGCTTACCGTCAGCGGCAAGACCACAATCAAAGGTGATGGCACGACATCAAAAGACCTGCAAATCACCGTAGAGGCGGATGCTGAGGTTACATTGGAAAATGTAGTATTGCAACCTTCTGCTCTCGGCAATGCCATTACTTGCAATGGAGATGCCACCATTACATTGGTAGGAAATAATAATCTGACAGCAAAATCGAACGGTTATATAGAAACATATGGTAGTGGCATCTATGTTGAAAGGGGAACATTGACCATTAACGGCAATGGAAATCTGAATATCTCAAGAGAATATGCAAGCGATTACTGGAGCGTTGGAGCAGGTATCGGTGCCGGGAGCGGAGCAAATATTGTCATTGAAAGTGGAAACATTAGTATAGGCGACGTTCCTGATGATGGTTCATCATCAGGCGCAGGTATTGGAAGCACTCCTGAAGAAAACTGTGGTAATATTACTATTAAGGGCGGCACCATCAGTATTGGAAAGCCAAGCTGGTATAGTGCCTGCATCGGAAGCGCAGCTAATAGAAGCTGCGGCGACATCACCATATCCGGCGAAAGCACAGTGATAACATTCACGAAAGGGGGCTATGCCCCTTGGGGTATTGGCAACGGAGATAGTGGCACGTGCGGCACAGTCACTGTCGGCGACGGAGCCACGGTGAACGGCGTGAAGTACACCGAAACGCATACAGGAACGTTGTAATTATAAAGAGAAAAGCCGCATATGCGGCAGTCAAGACCGTCAAACAACACCCTTATATGGGTGTTCCTGAATACCCATATAAGGGTATTGAGTGACACCCATATAAGGGTATTCAGGCAACATATTATTAACACTTAAAGCAGAAAGCTATGATTGACTTTGAAATCAAATCGAAGACACAGCCGATAGGCACGCGCAAAGGGCAGACGGTGTACTACGCCCAGCCCAAGAGCCAACAGTATTTCACGAACAAGATGCTCATCGAGCGCATCGTGCGTGAAACCTCACTATCCGAAGGCGATGTGAAGAACGCCCTCATCAGCCTCTCCAATGTGGTGTGCGAAGCCATGCAGTTAGGCATGAGCGTTGACCTCGCCGAGTTGGGCAGCTTCCGCGTGGTCGTCCCCTCTAAGATGATGGACTCGGCAGCAGAAGTCACGGTAAAGGACGCGCTGAAAACCCCGAAAATCGTCTTCACCCCCAAGCAGAAGATGCGCGATGCCGCAAACAGCGTGGAATTGAGCATCGACCGGGGCAGCGTGAAGGCTTCCACGGGTGGCGGAACTACCACCAATCCGGACGAAGACCAGACGGAAAATCCGCTGGGATAAGGCGGAAACTTACAAAGAAAATAATCCTAAAGACGAAGCGCATTAGAGCACAAGAAACTGCAACTTAAAATATCCGCATGGATGCTCACGACAGTGGCGGTCATCGTGGGGCATGGCCGCTATTTTGGTGCATGAACGGGAGCGGACTCGACTTGTATGTGCTTTGACAGACTGGGAAACAACGAAATAGTGGGAAAAAGTTTCCGCTTCTCGTACCTTTTTCATACCTTTGCCAAAAATCATACAATAAAGGAGGCCAACTATGGAAAAGAAGGAAGAAAAAGTACAAGAGCAACCGAAAAAGAGCAAGATGGAAGAACTGGACGAAGAAGCCAAGAAGCAAGGCAAGAAGGTGAGCAAGACTTGGGAAGCCATGATGCGGCTGAAAGGCAGTCTGATAGTGAATGACCCGAAATTCCTGCTGTAAGTATGAGGGTCCTTCTCGACACCAATATCTTTGTGTACATGAGCACCGATCCCGAATATCTGAGTCGGGATGTGCTGTCGCTCTTGAAAGAGCCGGACACCCTGCTTTACATCAGTGCCGAGTCCGTGCGCGAGTTGATAGTGGGATACCGCAACAAGGGCTTGTGCTCCAAGCGATGGAAAACGGTGGAAGCCATGGTGGCGGCCATCGAAAATGAGTTCTACATCCAAATTCTCCCCGTGAAAAAGGAACACATGGAGACCTACGCCCGCATGGAAATCAACGAGGCGCAAGGACATAAAGACCCGTCGGACCATGTAATCATTGCCCATGCCATTACAGAACACCAGCCGCTCATATCAAGCGACACCCGCTTCTGGTTCTATCGCGACTAAGGGCTTGACTTGATATTCAACGAAAAGTAATACAACAAGACATATACCCATTCGTTTCGTCCCGCCTCTCTCCCCACCGTGGAGGAGGGCGGGACGCTTGTTTCCAGCCTGCCAAGGATAAAGGATATAAAGATAAAGCGTTCTTTACAGGACAACGGCTGCGCCTCGGCTATGCCGTTCAAGCAAGCTTGACGGACATTACGCTCGCCTTGCGCGTTCTTTGACAGACTGGAAAACAAACGAGACGAAATAATGGGAAGAAACACATACAGGTTTCGGAGGAAT
>CALUOR010000092.1 GCA_944322285.1 uncultured Bacteroides sp. | reverse complement strand
TCCGACCGCCTCGGCTTCGAATATCCCCAGCATTTCAGCCGGATGTTCAAGAAGCAGGAGGGCGTCACGCCGTCGGAATACTGCCAAAGGTTGCGGAGCTTAAGCAACACGGATTGCCGATTGAATGATTAGGACAAATTTGTTATCCCCTGCAAACTACAAAGAGCTTGCAGGGGATTTTTCAATACTATTGACAATAAAAAGAAACTTTGTCGGCAGGGCTACTGCATTAAACCACATCCAGCGGCGACCGTTTCATCACCAGCGGATAGCGTTCGGGATGTTTGAGACTCTCTATTTCGAGGTCTACGTCCAACTCCGGCCATTCGATGGCGTTCGGTCCTGCCATGCGCACGTTGAGCGCACTGCTGACGCGGGCATCGCGCAGCCAAGGGACACGGTTGTATGACACGAAATAATCCTGCCCCAATACGGACAGCATCATACCCTGCGCATTAATCATCAACACGCTTACCGATGTGGGCTGCAAATTGTTGTTTAAAGTTGTCTCCATATCTTTCTACTAATTCGGTTATCTTTCTTAATTCCTTATTATTGAAGCCATAATTGTTGGCCAGTTCTATCTCCGGCTCCAGCCAGAACTTGGCTTCACACTCAGCTTTGACCACGTGGATATGCTTCCGTTCCTCCTCGTTGGAGTATATCTTGAATGTATACCCGTCTTCTTGTCTGAACTTGGGACTCATGGAGTATTGCTTTTATTCGTTTGCGAAGATAGAAAAAATCATAGAGCACGGCAAAAGAATTTCCCTAATTCTCCACCTTATTCAAAGAAATCAAGCGGTTTATTTCGGGCGCAACCCATTAAGGAGCGGAAACCACACCAGCGAAAAGAAAAGGAAAGCCCTCTCCCTCTTTTCGCAGGCACATATACTTTGCCGCCCGTAGGGATAGGTTTAGGTTGGTTTGGCTATATAGACAAAGGAGCGGACTAAACTTTCGGGAGCGGGCAGCAAGCATAATTCCGCCCCTCCCTCACCCCCCGCTAAGCAACAGATAGAAAGTCGCCCACCGGACAACGAGGGAAACGACATAGATGCCGTAGTAGAGCAGATACTTTTTCTTTTTATCGAACTCGGCGAAATACTTCCTGTACTTGTCGTGCTTGAATAGGAATATATGATTGGCATAATACAAGGACAGCACGATGACTGCGAAAAGCAAGACACAGAGGAAGATGTTTCCAAAAACCATATCCAAGATGCTCAATAATCCTACCTTGAAAATCTTGATGCAGGCAAGGCAGACAAGGCAGAGCATCCAAAAGCTGATGATGCATGGGGTGTGGGTCGCCCAAATGCAGATGGTGCCATTGATACCTTTATCCATTTCGGCAGCTTCTTGTCGCTTGTCAATCGAAATGCACCATTTAATGTAGCGGTTGTCCCATTTCAAGAGGCTTAGCCAATAGAAAGGATTTAGCATCCTGTTGAAAATAAAGAACAGCAGCTTATAAGCGCAGTAATAATTGATATTGTAATATTTCTCCAATAATTTCATCATTTGGCTTTACTTAATGACTTCTACATTCCTTATAGGCGCATAACCTATCGGGGCATGAAAAATGGAAGTTATCTTGCACCAGTCGCCTGCCAATGCGCTTACAATGACAGGCATACCGAAATAGATGTATATGCCATCTTCCCCCTTGGCGGACTTTTTCCCATTGGGTGAAGAATATACATGAGAACTGCAAAGCACGGCATCGTCCCCTGGCTGTGGCACGAACCGGATTTTTCGTGCGTTCCGAGGCTTTTGAAGTGCCACACCGTATTGCTTTTCTATACATTCGGTTGTGGGAAACATTTTCACACTCAAACCGCTTCGGAAAGTATCGGCATATATTCTTCCGTAAGTCTCTACGTCTTTATTATATGCCCCATATACCAATTGCCCATTCGAATCGTAATAAGCGATGCTGTGCAATGCTCCCCCGTCAGCCCATCGTTTGAATGCTTTCCGTACCTTGTCCTTCTCATCGAAATACACGGTAAGCAAAGGGAAAGCATTCTCAATTTGACTATCATCCAACAGTTTGTAAGAATAAACTTGACTGAAATCCACGAACTCATCGCTCACCACTTCACCCAAGCTGTCCAAAGGCACTAAGTAAGCAACCCATAACGGCATTTCGTTTATTGCGTCTATTTCCGCCTGAATGCTTGCCTCTCGGTTTTGCGTAAAAGCGTAAGTCGAAAGCAACAGCCCGACACATATTGATAAGAATGCTTTCATTTGTATATCTTGGTTATTGTCAATGTTTCGCCCCTCTCCCGAACCGCAGCGGCACGATGCCCGGCGCCGCCATGAAGAAGATGAAGCCTGCGGGCGTGAAAAGCCTGCCGGGATAGCGGAAATCCATACCCTCGCAGGGGACGGGCTTTTTCCGGATGAACCTGCGCCATGCCCGGACGGGCTGCCTGCTGAATCACCATTTCTCCATCCACAATATCCTTTTAGGTGAAGCACCCAATTCTTTCAATAATCTACGATACTGCTTGTTTTCTCTACCTAATTGTAATAGGACATCGGAATCTTCTTGGTGACCATAGAATTTATATGCGCTTAATATATAATACGTAAAATCATTATCAAAAAGATACTGCTTTAAACGGGAAAGCTGGTCGGGTGATGCCACTTGTATAAAAGAAAACAGAAGATTCGTTTTATCATACCCTTTTGCTACAAGCACATCTTTCCAAAGTTTGTCAGCTATCGACATATCTTGTTCCTGCTCTTCGAGCGTTTTATGATTAGAAGGATAATCAAAAGGATTATTTTCAGGAGATAAAAATTCCAACTGAGGCGGATATAAATCTGAGATTTTATTGCATTCTACTGCTTTCTGAAATGTTTCAATACTTCTGAAAACCGGAATCGGACATAAGAACTCATGGGAAATAAACATGATTTTCCCTCTCATAGTGCCATTGGTGCAAATCCCTGCATAGTTGCTTTCGCCATCTTCCCACAAGATACATATATTTTTCAGTAAAGTCTTACACTCTGCATAAAAGGCGTTATATTCCTCTTGTGTCTCGACTGAGCGCAAAGAGATGTTTGGTTCTTCTGCTTTATGTTTTTGGTTCCAATTATTGACCATTTGTATTTCTTTCGTTGTTAAAGCAGACGAATCAATTTGAAGTGATTTGAAATAATCGGTCATATAAACATCATATTTTAAGTTACGACTAATGTTTTTGTAAATGCACCTTCCGGCATCGGATATTCCTCCATCCCGCCCCCGCCAACTCACTTTTCCGAGTTGCCCAACTCGTTTTGCTGAGTTGCCCAACTCGCCGAGCTGAGTTGCCCAACTCAGAACTTTGAGTTGCCCGACTCACGACTTTGAGTTGCCCGACTCACGGAAGCGGGTCGGGCAACTTGGCGGGACGGGTTGCGGAGGCTTAGCCCAAGGGGTTCTCGGTCGTGCCCTCGTTGTCCTCGCTGCCGCCGTCGTTGTCGCTGCCGGAAGCCGTGCCGCTCTCCATGATTTTGTCCAGCCACACGAAGTCGGCTTTTTGCATGGCGGCTTTCATTTCGTCGGCGGGCTGGAAATTGACGTTCACGCGCTTCACGTTGTGGGCGGTGAGGTCTTC
>CALUOR010000091.1 GCA_944322285.1 uncultured Bacteroides sp. | reverse complement strand
ACATAGCACTACATGAGACCCTTCGACTGCGCTCAGGGTGACAGAATGATAGTTGCTTTACATTATGACACACCCTCCTTTTTTAATGAATATTTAGCAATTACTTGCGATAGCAACTTAAATCTTCCTTGTTGAAGCCTTGGATGAAAGCGTTGTGCTTCTCCACTTCGGCCTCGGCGTAGTTGACATACACTTTGGCAGACTGGCTGAACAATTCTGGAGCACGGGTGGCGTCTTGGATGATGAGGTGGCTCATCACGCAGTCGGCAGCCATTTCATAGAGGCGGCGGGCCATCAGGTCGTGCAGTTCCTGGTCGGCGGCTTCCTTCACCAAGTTGGTGCAGGTTTCGAACTTGTCGGCCATGGCCTTCACGCGCTCCAACAGGGGCTTCATCTCGTCGCTGCACAGCACTTGCTCGTAGTCGCGCAAGGTGGCAATGTAGGCGCCGTTAGTCACGTAGCGGATGGCGGCCACCGTCTGAAGCTGGGTGGTGCCTTCGTAGATGCTGGTGATGCGGGCGTCGCGGTAGATGCGCTGGCAGGCATATTCCATCATGAAGCCTGAACCTCCGTGCACCTGGATGCAGTCGTAGGCATTCTGGTTGGCATATTCGGAGTTCATACCCTTGGCTAACGGGGTAAAAGCGTCTGCTAATTTGGCATACTTCTTCTGTTCTTGACGCTCTTCGGGAGTGAGCTTGCGCTCGCGGGCGATGTCGTCCAATGCCTTGTAGATGTCTACATAGCGGGCTGTCTGATAGAGCAACGCGCGTCCGGCGTCCAGCTTGGCCTTGATGGTGCTGAGCATGTCATACACGGCGGGGAACTCGATGATGGCCTTGCTGAACTGCTTGCGGTCTTTGGCGTAGGCCAATGCTTCGTTATAGGCTGCCTGGCTCAAACCTACCGACTGGGCGGCGATGCCAAGGCGGGCGCCGTTCATCAATGCCATGACATATTTAATAAGACCCAACTTGCGGTCGCCGCAAAGTTCGGCGCGGGCGTTCTTGTACACCAGTTCGCAGGTGGGTGAGCCGTGGATACCCAGCTTGTTCTCAATGCGGCGCACGTTTACGCCACCGTCCCGTTTGTCGTAGATGAACATGGAGAGGCCGCGACCGTCACGGGTGCCTTCTTCCGAGCGTGCCAATACAAGGTGCAGGTCGGCGTCACCGTTGGTGATGAAACGCTTCACGCCGTTCAGCCGCCAGCAGTTGTTGGCTTCGTCGTAGGTGGCTTTCAGCATGACGCTTTGCAGGTCGGAACCGGCGTCGGGCTCGGTGAGGTCCATGGACATGGTCTCGCCGGCACAGATGCGGGGGATGAAACGGCTGTGCTGGTCCTCGTTGCCGAATTCATAAAGTGTTTCGATACAATCCTGCAACGACCAGATGTTGCCGAAGCCGGCATCGGCGGCGGCCACGATTTCGGCGCACATGGTGTAGGGCGTGATGGGGAAATTCAGTCCACCGAAACGGCGGGGCATCGTCATACCGTTCAGTCCGGCTTTCACCATGGCGTCGAGGTTCTGCTTCGTGCCGCTGGCATATTCCACACGACCGTTGGCGCAATGGGGACCTTCCTGGTCGACACCTTCCGCATTGGCGGCAATCACTTCGCCGGTTATCTCACCGGTGATTTCCAGTACTTTGTCATACGAGTCGAGGGCGTCGGCATAGTCTTGCGGAGCGTAGTCGTACTCGTCTTTATCTCTGTATCCGCGTTCTTTCAGCTCGCAGATACGTTCCATCATGGGGTTGTTGAGATGGTATTTTAATTCAGGAATATCTGTATAGAAATTAGCCATAGTTACTTGCTGTTCTTTTTGTAGTACTTAATCATTTTCGGGATGACCTCTTCCACCGTGCCGTTGATGACATAGTCGGCGATGGTGTTGATGGGGGCATTGGGGTCGTTGTTGATGGAGATGATGATACCCGCGTCCTGCATGCCGGCGATGTGCTGGATTTGTCCGCTGATGCCGCAGGCGATGTAGAGTTTGGGGTGAACCGTTACGCCCGTTTGGCCTATCTGACGGTCGTGGTCGCAGAAGCCCGCGTCTACGGCGGCACGGCTTCCTCCTACCTCGGCGTGCAATTCCTTGGCCAGTTCGAACAGCATGTCGAAGCCTTCTTTCGAGCCCATGCCGTAACCTCCGGCCACTACGATGGGAGAGCCCTTCAGGTTGTGCTTGGCTTTCTCCACATGGCGGTCGATGACTTTCACCACGTAGTCCGTCTCGGGCACATACTTGGCCACGTCGTGACGGATGACTTCGCCCTGGTAGTTCTCGTCCAGGATTTCTTTCTTCATCACACCCTCACGCACGGTAGCCATCTGCGGGCGGTGTTCGGGGTTGACGATGGTGGCCACGATGTTACCGCCGAAGGCCGGACGGATTTGGTAGAGCAGGTTCTTGTAGACGGTGCCGCTCTTCTTGTCCTCGTGGTCGCCAATCTCCAGTTGTGTACAGTCGGCGGTAAGGCCGCTGGTCAGGGCGGACGATACGCGCGGGCCGAGGTCGCGGCCGATGACCGTAGCACCCATCAGGCAGATTTGCGGTTTTTCTTCCTTGAAGAGGTTGACGAGTATAGAGGTATGGGGCAGGGAAGTGTAGGGGAAGAGTCCCTGCGCATCGAATACATGCACGCGGTCCACGCCGAAAGGCAATACTTGCTTCTCTACGTCGCCCATGTCGGTGCCGGCGCAGATGGCTTCCAGTTGGCAGCCCAGTTCATTGGCCAGCTTGCGGCCTTTGGTCAGCAGTTCGAGACTGACGTCGGCCACGTGGCGTCCGTCCATCTCACAATATACAAATACGTTGTTCATAGTCTTTTATCCGATAGTGTGGTTTGCCAAAAGTTCTACAATCAGGTTTTCTACATCCGCATCGCTTCCTGTCAGGGTCTTACTTTCCTTGGCCTGGAAGACGATGTTCTCAATCTTCTTCACCTTGGTGGGCGAGCCGCTGAGGCCGCATTGCTTGGTGTCTCCGTCCACGTCGGCCACGCTCCATTCGGTGATGTTCAGGTAGGGGCGCTGGTCGTACAGGGCGGCGTAGGGCAGGGGGGCGCCTTCCTTGGTCAGCGCGGCTTTCTCTTGTCCGCCCAGGGCGCGTTTGTACTTCTGCACCAGCTTGGCGTTGCGCGGACGGCAGGGGGCTGCGCTTCCGTTCACGGTCAGCACGATGGGCAGGGGGCCTTCCACGGTCTCCACGCCTCCGTCGATGTGGCGCTTTACGCGGATGCGTCCGTCCTTCACTTCTTCAATCTCTTCTACGTAAGTCACTTGGGGCAGGCCCAGCTTCTCGGCCACTTGGGGGCCTACTTGTGCCGTGTCGCCGTCGATGGCCTGGCGTCCGCCGATGATGATGTCATACTCGCCGATTTTGCGGATGGCCGTGGCCAACGCGTAGGAGGTGGCCAGCGTGTCGGCTCCGGCAAAGGCGCGGTCGGTCAGCAGATAGCCGTTGTCCGCCCCGCGGTAGAGGCCTTCGCGGATGATTTCGGCGGCGCGTCCCGGTCCCATGGTCAGCATGGTCACGGTAGAGCCGGGATGTGCGTCTTTCAGCCGGAGCGCCTGCTCCAGCGCGTTCAGGTCTTCCGGGTTGAAGATGGCCGGAAGCGCCGCACGGTTGATGGTGCCGTCGGCGTTCATGGCGTCCTTGCCCACACAGCGCGTGTCGGGCACTTGCTTCGCCAATACTACGATTTTCAAACTCATGATATTAATAATTAGGATAAATAATATTCATTATTATATATTGTCGTGTGCAAATTTACGGAAACTGACGGTTTTGGCAAGGATTAGGAGGAAAAAATGCACGTTTTTGGATGAAATGGGCAAATTATCGCATGGTTAACTAGCGGTTTGTTCGGTACTTTTGAAGTCTTGGAAGTCGGACTTTCGGGCAATAAAAAAAGCCACAAATCATTGATTTGTAGCTTTTTGTCTGTTTAACTGACTATTTTTGTTTAGTAAGTTTAGCGGAGAGACAGGCTCTCGAACTTATACTTTCACAGAATATCATAAAACTGCAAACGACTGATAATCAAGTGTA
>CALUOR010000090.1 GCA_944322285.1 uncultured Bacteroides sp. | reverse complement strand
TCCGGCGTGGCCACCTGCACGTAGATGCCGAACACCTCTTCCATCTTCTTTTCGAAATTACCCACGCGCAGGTTGCTGCCCACGGTCAGTTCACCTCCCTTGGCACCCTCGGCACGAATGGATGCCAGCGTAGCATCTTCCTTGGCATAGGACTTGCACTGGGGAGTGGTGTACACCCGAAGACTGCACCCGAAGGTGTCTTTGAAACGCTTTTTCAAACCGGCAACGGTCAGGTTGCCCGAAACTTTTAAATCAGCCATAATCTTGTATTTTAATGTATAATAAGTATTGTCTATTCAAGTTACAACAAGGCTACCACAGCGACGATAGCTATGACAACCAACACAATCCACACCCACATGGGAATGCCTTTCTTCTGCTTCGGCACGGGCGGTGTCCAACCATTGAGGTACTCCAGTGTAAAGCCGCCTTTTTGGAAAGCGCCGTCGGCAGGTGCGGCCTCAGCCACTTCAATGCCGTATTGCTTGGCATGTTCGATCAGGCGGGCCAGTGAAGGTTTGGTCCACATCTTCACCAAGGACACCTGAGTGCCGTAGCGAGCGGTCAGCACCTCGTCATCTCCCTTGAAATAGCCGTCCCAATTGCCCTTGGCCCCTTTTTCCTCTCTCCAAATGAACAGGCGCTTCACGCCAGAATCGGGATTAAGGCTGTCGGGAAAGGCCTGGCGCAGTTCTTCCACCGTGGCTTCGGGATGGATTTTCATGTAAGCATGAAGGATGCCCAATGCAGTACGGTTTTGGGCCTTGCCATATACTCTTACTTTACTTTCCATTGTTTATACTGTTTTTAGGGTTAATAATTCATAGTTCCTGCCTTATTTGGTATTCTTCAATTGCTCGCGCAACTGGGCGATGGTGCGTTGCAGGCTCTCGATACGGAGTTGCTCATTCCGGATGTTGGCCTCAATGTGTGCCACCACCGAAGCCTTCTCGCCACGCAGTCTGGCCTTCGTGTTGGTGTCTTTGGCATTCTTGATGTTGGCAGAATAGCGGGCGTTGGCTTCGCTCTTGCGCGAACGCTCTTGGGAAATTCTCGTACGGATGCGGGCGATGTCCGCCTTCTTCGATTCAATAGATGCCCTGATAGATTCTTTACTCATATCGTTTTTCGATTAAATGATTATTCTTCATTCATCATTCTTCATTAACTATCACCGACAATAAATACCTGAACGGCGCTTTCTCCCTGCCCTTGGCCGTACGCGCCGTGATGGCGGTGTCTGTCCAGTGACAGGGATAGGTACCTCCCAGTTCGAAGTCGGGATGTTTGCGTAATACGGAAGCAGCGGTGTTCTTGTCCCACTCCAACAGGCCCGGACGTAGGGTGTTGCCTTCAAAAGTGGAGAATGCGCGATAACCGGAAGCGGGTTGCGGCTCGCGCCAATAGGTGACATTGTTGGTGATGAGCAGGGCCACACCTCCTTTCACCGCCGGATAGCAGCGGGTCAGAAGCTCCACACGACGTACATCCTTCCAATAGTTGTACATGATGAGGTCACTGGCTGCCTGGTCCTTGACGATGAGGCAATTCGTCTTCAAGGGTTCGCCAAAACGGGTGATATTCACATCTACCGGACGGGTGGCATACTTCAGCTCGATGGCTGCAAAGGCACCGTCCTTTTCCACCACCACGTCGATAGAGAGATCATTGTCCCAAGGGAAAGAATTGCTGCCTATCTTTACGCCGCGTGCGGACAATTCCTCTTTGGGCACGGCATACTCCATATCCACCTCATCGTAATGCCTGCTGTCACGCAACCAAGTGGCCACACGGACTTGCAGGTCGCGCTCGTTGAAGATAAGTTCCTTGTTGGTGCGCAGTAAGGCTTGCAAATCCTCGGCCAAAGTAGCCACCAGTTTGTTTGTGCTTCTCCACTTGAATATTCCGGCCATAATTTTATTCCTCTGATTCCACAGCTACCTGCAGGTCGGGTTCTGTTTTTACCATGTCGCACAGCAGCAACACAGCCTGTGCAGCCTCCATGCCCAGCGCATCGGCAATGGCCAGGAGGTTGTTCACCTCGTCCTCGTCAATGACGCCGTCGGCCAGCACCATCTGTAGCACGGCCTCGAACACTTGGCCTATCTCCTCGTCGGGGATGTCCTCGGCAGCTTTTTGCAGGAACTGGTTCACCTGTTCTTCGTTCATGGGACGGATGCGGGTCAGGGCCACATCGACCACGGCGTTGAACTTGGTGACGTTGAAGCCGAACGCCTCGGCAATCTCGGTCACGGCTTCCTTCTCACTCTCGTCATACACTCCGTCTGCCCAGATGGCAAACCCTATGAAATTGGCAACTGCCTCTAAAGATGATTTCATACTTTTGTCCTCCACTAAATGATTACTTAAACAGGCGTTTCAACCGGTTCATCAAGCTGTTCTTCGCTCGTCGCGCTTGAGCCATACGGGCACAGATTTCCTTGCCCTCCTTGGTGCGTTTGTCCACTTTGCCCGAGGCAGTCTTTCTCAATGCGGGACGGGCGGGAGCCTTCCCGGCTTTCTTTGCGGCACGAGCCTTGGCCAGGCGGTCTTTCAACTCTTTGTACTCCTTGGTCCGCTTGTCCATCTTGCCGCTTGCGGTTGTTTTGATAGCCATAGTCTTATACCTTATTATATATATTATACTACTTGTTGGCGTTGATAAAGTCTACCAGTTTGCTGCCGGTGGTCCGAGTATTCCACTTGGGGTCAATCTCAAAACCCAGAGAGGCAGCTATTTCGCGCAGGGCACCTATTGTGTTGTCGTAAGTGCGATACGTCTCGATGGAACCGCTGGGGCGTTTGGTCACCACATACTCGCCCACTTCGGCCATGTTACCTTCGCCAAACTGTTTGATGACTTTGCTGCCCATTTGCTGTGTAGTCCACTTCGGGTCGTATTCCATGCCGTGCGCCTGGCAGATTTCGCGCAACGAACCGATTACATTGTCATAGATGCGGCATACGCGAATGCTGCCGGAATCTTCCACCGTAATAATGTATTCTCCTGATATTGCTGATTTTTTAGCCATAAGTGTATTTTTTATGTTAGAAAATTGCTTAAAACAATTGCAAATATACATTTTCCCAAACAAGTAAATGCCCTAAATATTAACCGTTTAGTCCGTTACGTTCATTTACATCCATTACTGTTCACTTTGTTCACTTTGACTGTTGCAACTAAATTTAACGGGAAAGAAATATGTCTATTCCGAACAGATTCCTAACTTTGCATCGCAAGAAGCGAAGGGGGAAGCACATCCCCCATCACGTTTCCCTGCTATTATCCGCTCTTTTCCACATAAAAGCCGGACGATGGCGGCAAGGACGCGAAAGCGGGTCGTGTGCTCTGTATGCGGCCCGGGATAATGGAATAGCCTGATCGGCAACGTCTGCGCCCCGCCCAATCGCGGAATCCACTGCACGTGTGCAGCCACGTGCCATCCCCGGCCGGAGAATGAGTCTTTCCGCCAGACAGTCATTGGAGGCAAAAGCCGAAGATTAACGTGATTGTAAAACCCAAAGTAAAATTCTATCGGAAAAAAGATTTGAATTTGACATAGGATCCCCATGCAAACTGCGCGCAAGGCGACGTGGATGTTTGTCCTGCTACTACCAAGACAAGCCATCGCCGCGGTGCAGAGGCCTGAAAGGGATTTTTTACATCAGTATCTTCGGAAATATATCTTCAGCCTCACAGACATCGTTTATACATTATATATTATATAGAACCCACCCGAGCACACCGATGCTCCTCCACCAGAATATAAGCCTTGCGCGGCCATGGGTGCATTTCCGAAGTTACGAACACGTATAATAGTATGAGTAACCATTTATGATTTCTATAATGCAAATGAACGGAAACACCCAATATCAGAAAGGAGGTACAGTCGCCCTATGCTGTCTCCTGTAATCAGAAAGATGATAGAAGAACGTATCGGCTATGAAATCCGCTACCCGTCGGACTGTGAGCGCCTGATGTACGAAATAGCAGAATCAACCCACCAGCACATCGGCGTCACCACCCTGAAACGCCTCTTCGGCTTCGTGGGCGGTACCTCCAAGCCGCGCATGTCCACGCTGGACGTACTGGCCAACTTCCTGAATTTCCAGAACTACAACAAGTTGATTTGCTCGCTGGACCCCGATAATAAGGCAGGGCAAATGCCTATTCTCCAACTGAATGCACAGGATATCTGCTGCGGCACGCATGTACAACTCTTCTTCAGTGACGGCCATCTCTGTATGGAGCACCAAGAAGGCATTCGATTCCGTGTGCTGAAAAGCACGGATGCAGCCCTGCAACCGAATGATTATGCCGACATCCGCTCTTTCCATGTGGGGTATCCCATCTATGTA
>CALUOR010000089.1 GCA_944322285.1 uncultured Bacteroides sp. | reverse complement strand
GTGTATGTCATTCCTACCGAACGTGGCGGAAGCTATCAGTTGGTGTTGGAGTAATCAAGGAAAAGTATTACTTTTGCGCCCGAATTGATAACCACAAACAACGATTCGGATGCGAAACATATTATACTTCCTCTTATTCGGGCTGACTGTCTGCCTGCTGACCGCTTCGTGCGGAGGCGGCAGCCAAGCCCGGCACGAAGCCTTGCTCGACATACTTTCATCAACTTCCACGGACGGACAGACAGACTTCGCCCGCTTGGACTCTCTCGAACAGGCCGCTCCCGATGCCGATGAGCACGAACAAGTGGTGCGCCGCTTGGTGCGTGCGTGGCTGACCACTTTCGAGACCCAGCAGGCTGCGCCCGACTCCGTAACGGCACACCTTGTCGATTACCTGGAAAAGCACGGCACACCCCGCGAGCAAGTCTACGCCCTCCTCCTGCACGGCATGGGCTTGGAGCGGAGGAGCAATGCCGCTGACGCCCTGCTGACATACCAAAAGGCGCTCCGCTTGGCCCGCCAAGGAGGCGACTCTACGCAAGTGCTCCTGTGCTGGATGAGGTTGGGCGAATTATATCTCTTGCGCACCGAACTGCGCAGTGAGGCGACGGAAGCCTACGGGAACGCCATGCGCCTGGCCGAGCAATTGGGAGACGCTTCCCAGCTGTCCTCTTGCTATGCCAACTTGGGGCGTCTGTACATCGCTGCCTTGCCCGGCGATTCCCTCTACGACCGTTGGCAGGAAGGCGTCGCCCATTACCGCAAGGCGGCTGAACTGGCGCACGCGGCAGGGGATGAGTTTAACGAAATGGTGGCCAAGTACGAACTCGCCACACTCTACATGCACCGCCAGCATCCCTACGAGGCCCTTCCCTTGCTGCAAGAGACGAAAGACTTCGGACTTCGCACGTTTCCCGACCAGAAAGGCGCCACGCTGTTCTCCCTGATAACTGTCTTCCTCCAACTGGACCGTCCCGACTCGGCGCAAGTCTACATCAACCAAGCCCTCGCCCTGCCCGCCCGTCAGAACAACATCCGCTACCACGTCTACGAGTTGCTCTTTCAATACTACCAGGCGAAGAAGCGGCCCGACCTTGCCGCCTGGGCGGCCGACTCCCTGTTCCATTACCAGCCTGCGGCTGCCCGGCAGCAGGTGTCTGTCCAGGTGGCGGAAGCCAAGGAGAAATATGCCAACGAACAACTCTCCGAAGACCATGCCCGCGTCAGCCGGCAGCGGGACGACATCATCCTGATAAGCCTCGCCGTGGCGGTGGCGCTGCTGATTGTCATCGTCCTCAGCCGCAAGGCCTACCGTGACCGTCTGCACCGCCGCGAGCAACAATTGCACGAGAAAGACCAAGCCATCAACACCTTGCAGACCAATCTGGAAGAAGAAAAGGCGCATGCCGAGGAAGTCACCGGCCGCCTCTCGGAGATGGAGACGCGCGAACAGGAACTGAGCCACGCCTTGACCAACGACACCGAACTGATGCAACGCCTGCGCAAGGAGCCTAAGTTCCTGGGTGAAGAGGACTGGGAAAAACTGAAGGCGGTGACCGACCGCGTGTACAACGGCTTCACCATCCGCCTGCACGAGCATTGTCCCCAGTTGTCGGAAGTCTACATCCGCTATTGCGTTCTCATCAAGCTGGGCTTCACCGTGTCGCAGATCGGCATACTGATGGCCGTGGCTCCTTCTTCCGTCTCCCAGCAGAAGTCGCGCATCAAGAAACGTTTGCAGCAGGCCGAAGGCTGTGCCTTTGCGGAGGGCGAATCGCTGGACGAGTGGTTGGGGAGGTTTTAGGATGTACAGTTTTGCACTCGGCGAGTGCAATTTTATGCAAATCCTGCACTTGGCATTTGGTAATGAAAGGATAACTCTTTATTTTTGCGAAGTAGAACACATCCTAAAAAGAAAAAGAATATGAAAACCATTCAACTTAGCCCGGCACAACTGACGTTGCTCGAATCGTTTGCTAACATGAAGTCGCAAGAAGAGGCCGATGAACTGAGCCGTGTCATTCGCGATTACTATGCCCGTAAACTGGATGAAGAATTGGAGATGCTATGGGACGATGGCACCTTGAATCAGCAAAAGCTGGATGAACTGGGTAAACAACATCTTCGCACCCCTTACAAGCCATGAGAAAGAATGATGAACTGCGCAGGCTTGTGGTGATTGACACCAATTGTCTGTTGCAAATGCTGGGCAGGCATAGCGTTTATCGCCCCTTGTGGGATGCTTTCATGCAGGAACGTTTTATTTGGTGTGTTTCTAACGAAATAATGAATGAGTACGATGAAATACTCACGCAGAAAGCTTCCCCACGCGTGGCATATTTGTTTATGCAAACTTTCATGCGTTCACCCAACGTATTGCGTAAAGACCCCTATTATCAATTTCACTTAATAGAACAAGATCCGGATGACAATAAGTTTGTAGATTGCGCCATTGTTGCGGGAGCGGATTATATCGTCAGTGAGGATACTCACTTCCGGGTGTTAGATTCCATCCCATTTCCGAAAGTAAACGTTGTTCGGTTGAAGGATTTCATGTCAGACTTATTCTTATAATAAATACTACCTCGTCCCCCATTGCCCGCCGGAAAGAAATGCTTATCTTTGCGCAGAGGGATAAAAAAGGTGCCACCTTTATTATAAACAGGTGCCACCTTTTTATAACAAAGATGCCACCTTTTTTATCCCTTCCTGTTGACAAGACAGGACAATGCCGCCACCAAGGCGGTATCAATCTGTTACAAAAGAACAATAAAGAAGGAGGTATCTCATGGCTTTTTTCAAGAAAAGGAAACTGAGTGATGGTAAGTGGCACGCCATTGCCGCCAACTTAGGTAAACCCGCCACGATAGACGATGTGGCCGATGAACTATCTGCCCGCTCCACCGTGAGCCGCGCCGACACTTACGCTGTGCTGGTAGAACTGGGCGACGTGCTGGGCCGGCTGATGGCTTCGGGCCGTTCGGTCAAACTGCAAGGCGTGGGTACGTTCTACCTCACGTGCCGGACGCAAGGGACGGGCACGGACACACCCGAGGAACTGACACCGGAGATGATAACGGACGTAAAGGTACGCTTCATCCCCGAATATAGCAGAGGGCAATTCAAACAAATCACGGGGCGTACGATATTAGACGGCGGACGGATGGAGTGGATTGAAGTAAAGGAATAAATTTCCCCCTTGTATAGCAAGCAATTCGTTTATTCATATTCATTTACCTGACTTATAGTCATTTGCATTCGCAGCCTTGTATAGCTGTATAGCAAGGCCATCCCAACGGAATGCGTTAATTTTGCCCCGCCGTGCAACGTTTGAACGGCTTTGCACGTCTAACGCAAGAATGCAAATGATAACTTTAATGATTATACAGATATGAATAGACGAATTGCTTTTCTTTGCGCCTGCCTGCTGGCCACACTCGCCGTGCAGGCGCAGACCCTGACGGGAAAACTCATTGACGAGAAGAACCAACCCCTGCCGTACGCCAACATCGTGCTGCTCTCCCTGCCGGACTCCGCTTTCGTGACGGGCAGCGTCAGTGCGGAAGACGGGACATTCCGGCTGAACGCCACGTGCGACAACCGGCTTATCCGGGTTTCCTCCATCGGCTACGCCACTTTATATAAAGAATGCACGGGGCAAGACCTCGGCACGCTGCAACTCCAGCCCGACGCGCGGATGCTGGGCGAAGTGGTGGTGAAGGCGGATATGCCCAAGGTGCGGCTGAAAGGCGACGCACAGGTAACTACCGTGCAAGGCAGCATTTTGGAAAAAGCGGGCACAGGCAACGACCTGCTGAACAAGCTGCCCGGTGTGTCGGCGGACGACGGGGCGGTGAACGTCTTCGGTAGTGGCGCGGCGGAAATCTACATCAACGGGCGCAAGATGCGCGATACTTCGGAACTGGACCAGTTAGAGAGCGACAACATCCGGCGTGTGGAGGTAGTGCGCAATCCCGGCGCAAGGTATGATGCGGAGGTGAAGGCGGTGGTACGTATCTACACCAAGCGTCCGCAGGGCGAGGGCTTCGGCGTGAATGAGCGCTTTGTCACCCAGTACCAATACGGATGGAATGTGATAGACCAACTGAACGTGAACTACCGCAAGGGAGGTTTCGACTTAGGCGCCATGCTCTTTGGCTCGAAGATAGAGCGGGAGGATAACAAGTCTATCGTGCAAGAAACCTTCCTCGACAAGACGTGGCGACAGGAGAGCGACCTGCTCACCGGAGGTGACCGAAAGAACGTCTCCGCCATGCTTTCGCTTAACTACCAGTTCAATGATCGTCACTCCATCGGTGCCCGCTACGACTACGACCGCTGCCCCAAGAGCTATTGGGACGTGGACATGACTACCCGGGTGATGCAAGACGGCACGCCCTACGAGGACAACACCAGCCAAGGATGGCAAAGCCTCCCCGAGACCAGCCACTCCCTCAACGTCTACTACAACGGGCAGGCGGGCGACTGGAACATCGACTT
>CALUOR010000088.1 GCA_944322285.1 uncultured Bacteroides sp. | reverse complement strand
TTTCTGTACTTCGGGATGTTCTTTCCTGAACTTGGCAAAAGTGTCCCTCGACACCCGGAAATGCCGGCAGATGTCCGCCACCGATGTCTTTGGTAAGTGTACAAAATATGTGATAAATTAGCCCCTCCCCAGAGGGTGTGTCAAAAGGTAAAATGACTTTCATTCTGTCAAGGGAGCGGAGCGCAGCGTAGTCGAAACATCTCACATAGCACTACATGAGACCCTTCGACTGCGCTCAGGGTGACAGAATGATAGTTGCTTTACATTACGACACACCCTCGTTCAGAGCATTCAGTTTATTATAAATGAATTCAAGCGGGTCACCTCTCCTTCGGGGGGAGGAGGGAGGGGGCCGCTAAATTCCCACTTATTGTATAAACTGAATATGATGAGTTACTTAAGTTGCTTATATAAAATATGATAAGTAAACGAACTAAGAAACCAAATAATCCTTGCCGGAAAATCGGATGAGGTTAAGTAGAAAGTTGTGTTCAAACTTACGGTTGTATAACCGAAGCTTTCGGTTGTACAACTTAAACCTTCGGTTGTACAACCGAAGACTTCGGTTATAGAATATACTTAGGAAAAAAGGAATTTTTATGAAGCTGAAATTCTCATTATGAGCAAGTCTTACATATTAATAAGTAACTAATCATATTTAGTTATACGATAAAATGGGAAATTTTTTTTAGGCACGGATTACACGGATTACATGGATTCTTTAGAGGGCTTGCCCTGTCATCCCGAGCGTAGTCGAGGGGTCTCACGTAGCACATACTCAGTATAACATGAGATGTCTCGACAAGCTCGACATGACAGACACCATTTGTTTAAAGAAATCTGTCTAATCCGTGAAATCCGTGCCTAAAAACAGCCCGCTAAATTATCATTTATTTTGTACACCTACTTATAACAACTTCGCGCTGTACATTCGAGATTCGCTTATTAGAATGATATTTTTTGCGAATATATCTTGAAAGTCCCGAAAAAGTTCTATATTTGCTTTCTCAAGAATTAAATAAAGATGATGGAACAGCCTGTTTTGAAATTCTATCCTATAGGTATACAGACCTTTTCCGAACTGAGGACAAAGAACTATGTGTACATCGACAAAACGGAATACGTCTACCGCATGACGCATTCCGCCGGCAAGTATATGTTTCTCAGTCGTCCCCGCTGTTTCGGCAAGTCGTTGTTGGTCAGCACGCTTCATGCTTATTTCGAAGGACGGAGGGATTTGTTTCAAGGATTGACGATAGAGCGGTTGGAGAAGGAATGGACATCCTATCCGGTGCTGCACTTCGACATGAGTTGGGCCAAACATTCCGACCGGGATTCGCTGAACCGTTATTTACATAACCAATTGCAGAACAACGAGGAACGTTTAGGCATTACTTCCCGTGAAACGATTGACACCAATAATCGATTAGGCAACTTGATTATGGATGCCTACCATAAATACAATCGTCAGGTCGTAGTACTCATCGATGAATATGACGCTCCGCTGCTCGATGTGATGCACGAAGACGAGAACCTGCCTGTGTTGCGTAACGTCATGTGCAACTTCTACAGTCCCTTGAAGGCATGCGACCCTTACCTGCGTTATGTATTCCTGACAGGCATCACCAAGTTCTCCCAGCTGAGCATATTCAGCGAGCTGAACAATATCGAAAACATCAGTATGGATACGCAGTATGCTGATATTTGCGGTATCACCGAAGAGGAAATGCGTACGCAGATGGATGTGGATTTGGAAGCGTTTGCCGCCAAACTGCATACGGACAAAGAAAATCTTTTGACCCAACTGAAAGCCAACTACGATGGTTATCACTTTACATGGCCTTCACCGGATATCTATAATCCTTATAGTTTGTTCAACGCTTTTAACAAAGGCAAGATAGATTCCTATTGGTTTGGCAGCGGCACCCCGACTTATCTGATAGAAATGTTGCGCAAGTTTCGTATGAATGTCTTGCAATTGGGAGGTAAGATGGATGCCAGCAAAGAAGACTTTGACGCGCCTACTGAGCGGCTGGTCAGTGCTGTCCCTTTGCTTTATCAAAGCGGTTATTTCACTATCAAGGATGCTATAGAGGCGCTTGGCATTTACACGCTTGGCATTCCTAATCGGGAGGTCAGGTTGGGGTTGATGAAAAGTCTCGTTCCTTATTATCTGACTCCTGACACGCTTTCCGTGTCTGGTGCCTTAATTGCCATGGCCAAAAGTCTGTATCGGGACGATATGGAAGGAACTTTGCGGGCTATGCAGACCTTTCTGTCTACTATTCCTTACGCAGACAATACTCATTACGAAGGACATTATCAGCAGGTGCTCTATATTCTGTTCAGTCTGTTGGGCTACTATACCGATATTGAAGTGCGCACTCCGTGCGGACGGGTGGATGTCGTGATGCGCACGGAGCATACCTTATATATTATAGAGTTGAAATTGGACCGGGACGCTGACACCGCCTTACAGCAGATAGACCTGAAGCAATATCCCGAACGCTTTGCCCTTTGCGGGTTGCCAATGGTGAAGGTAGGCATTAGCTTCGATAAGGAGAAAAAGACCCTTGGCGAATGGAAGATGGAAAACGTTGGTTAAGGTCTGGTGAACAATATCCGTTCATTCTGTACATTTATGTTATATAACATCCTATTTCCGATGTTATAAAATCCCTCTTTGCGGATATTATAAATAAAAAGGGATATGAATATGACTGAGAATAGAATGAAGGATTTGTTTCGGAAGTATCATGCCGGGCAGATTTCGAAAGAAGAATTTCGCCAATTACGGGATGCGGTGAATAAGACCGGTGATGAGGAGCTGAAAGAGCTTTTGCAGGCTCATTGGGACAAGTACGATGATTATCCTCCACTTTCCCAAGAGAAGGTACAGGCATTGTATGGCGGTTTGCAACGCAGAATGAAACAAGTGCCTGTTGGCAGCCGGAGGAAGTCTTATTGGCTTCAGATGGCGGCGGGTTTCCTGCTGATAATAGCTATGGGATTCTCCATTGCTTTCTTCTCACAACGAAGCGAGATGGAGCAACTTGCAGCCCAGTCGGTCACAATACGTTCCGGTGAATCAGCCCCTTCTTCCGTATTGTTGCCGGACGGGACAGAGGTGCGTCTGAATATCAACTCTACATTAACTTATCAACAGGACTTCGGACGAACAGACCGCAGGGTGGCGCTTTCTGGTGAAGGCTATTTTAAGGTACATAGAGATGAGAATAAGCGTTTTGTGGTACATACGGATGTCATGGATGTGACGGTGCTGGGTACTACTTTCAACGTATATGCTTATGAGGGCAATGATTTCTATGAGATGGCTTTGATAGAGGGACGAGTGTGTGTGAACGCCACGGCTTCTCCTCAAAAAGCATTGTATGCCAATCCCCACGAGAAGATAACCTACAATAAGCGTACCGGAGAATTGAGTTTGGAAACTACGTCCACAAAGGTAGAAACTGCCTGGATGGATGATGAACTGATTTTCCGTCACGAACCTTTGCAGGAAGTGTTCCGATGCTTGGAGCGCAGGTTTGGCGTGACGTTCAGTGTGAATGATACAACGTTCCGTAACGATGCTTACACCGGCGTATTCCGTGAGAAAAACGTGGAAGATGTTTTGGACATTCTGCGTCAGCACTACGGTTTCAAGTATGAACGTGAAGGAGATGAAATCAGCATTCAGATGAAATGATTTTTCCGGCATGAAACGGTGTTGTAAATGGGAATTTAGCGGGCGGAGCCCGCAATGTGTCAATGTGCTAATGTGCCAATGTGCTAATGTGCTAATGCCCTGCGACATGAGAACACGCCAGTGCAAACACAGCGCAGCCCCATTAGCACATTGGCATATTAGCATATTAGCACATTAAATTATCATTTATATGTTTTATAACATGCAATTTCAAATGTTATAAAATAAAGACTCTCGGATATTATATGTGAGGAAGGAAATAAAAGCATCATATCGATATGACATAGCAAACTTGATTGAATAACTTTTTAAAAACAGGAAGACCATGAAGACATAGAAAACACACATTGAAAAAAGAAGCCTCCGGACAATCGGCAAACCGTCCGGAGGCAGAGAGGCTTAGTCCCAAAAGCTATGCGGCAACATAGCTTCATTAAAGAACTAAAAACCAAAAATATCATGAAATTAAAAGATTTATCATCCTTTTGGCGAGACAAAGGTAATGAAAAATGCGGTATATCCCGCAGTCTTGCGTTGTCTTTTTGTATGTTAACTTTTGCGGGAGTGTATGCCCAGACGGGGAAAGTGAATGTTCGGTTAAACAACGCCCCGGTCAAAACATTATTCAGTACCATTGAAAAGCAAACTTCTTATCGCTTTTCATATCGTGATGCTGATATAGCAGACAAGCAGAATGTGACGGTCTCTGCTGAAAATAAAGAGTTAAAAGATTTGTTGATTCAGGAATTTACCAAGCGCAATTTGACGTATAAGATGTCAGGCAATGTGATTATGGTGTTGCCGGCACAGCAACCGGGCACTTCCGCAGGCCCCGATAAAAAGATAACAGGTGTAGTGAAAGATGCCAATGGTGAACCCATTATCGGTGCCAATGTAACCGTAAAAGGCCAGTCTTCAATAGGTACGATTACAGATATAGATGGACGGTTTACGCTGGATGTGCCGGCTGGGGCGGTGTTGCAGGTCAGTTTTATCGGATTTGCATCGCAGGATATAGAAGTAGGAAATCAAAAAGAACTTGCCATTGCTCTGAAGGAAGATACGGAGATGCTGGATGAAGTGGTAGTGGTAGGTTATGGTACACAAAAGAAAGTGAATTTGACGGGGGCTGTTGAGAGTGTAAAATCTGGAGATTTGGAGAAAGTCTCTGTAATTAATA
>CALUOR010000087.1 GCA_944322285.1 uncultured Bacteroides sp. | reverse complement strand
AACTTAAAGCTTCGGTTATACAACCGTAAGTTTGAACACAACTTTCTACTTAACCCTATCCGATTTTCTGGTTAGACTATTCAATTTTAAAAGAACAACATTACAATAAAGGATGTTCACATACATCATCGGATTATACTTGGCGGGAATGGTAGAAATGATGAAGCACATGGCGGGTAAATTCATAAGGTTGGTTTCATGTTTATTTCTGTAACATCTGCAATCCAATGTATCCGTTCTTCTATATTGATGGCTTTCTGCTTAGGTAGGAACGCACCCTCAGCAGGATACCCGATTGTCAGCAGGCAGGTGAACTCATATCCTTCGGGGGCGTGGACAAGTTCTTTTATCTTCTCTGCCTCGTCTGCTACGGGAATGTGGAACACGGCTCCCAAGCCTTCGGCGGTAGCGGCAAGCAGCATGTTCTCTACAGCGCACCATGCCGAGGCGAAATAGTTGAGCGAGCTTTGTTCTGTCGGTTTGAGTAACGGACAAGTGAGCTGACGAAAGAATGGGATAATCAACAGTCCGCTTTCCATCAGCATCTTCTGTTGCTTGGGTAGCGCATCGGCAAACATCGCCATCTTGTCTTTGTCGCCCGATTCGTCCACCTCGGCAACCAGATCCTTGAATGCAGCCATGTTCTTTGCCAACGGAGCAATGACCTTGGCTATGTTTTCCCGTCCGCGCACCACGACAAACTCGAATTGGCGCAAATGGTCGTTGGTCGGTGCTTTGAACGCCGCACCAATAACTCGTTTCAAAATCTCATCGCTCACTTCGCGGCCGGAAAAGTCGCGGTATGTGCGCCGCTTTTCCAATACTTCATAAAATTCCATCTTGCAATCTATATAAAAGTCAGACATATTTGTTTTTGTCATTGCAAAGGTAGTCTGCTTTATTGTTTCATATTTGCCCGATTGTTTCAAATGATTGTCGTACATTTGCAGACACAAAAAAAGAATATATGGAAGATGTCGTCATACCATACGAACTGCCGGAGCCGGAGAACCACTCGTTCTTTTTCATTGACCAGCGTATAGACACACGATTGGAAGCCAAACTGCACAGGCACGATGCGTGGGAATTATACTGTGTGCAGCAAGGGAAAGGTACGAGAATGGCAGGCGACACCCTGCTGCCCTTCGCGGAGGGGGATGTTGCCTTAATACCTCCTAACATGCACCACCATTGGGACTACAACCCAACATCGGCAGACGAAGAGGGATGCATCCGTTATCTGATGGTGGCTTTCAGCCATTCATTTGTACTCCATTGCATGGCCGTATTCCCGGAACTGCGAAACAGACTCGCCTGCGTGACATTCCCTACCGAAGTCTTGAAGTTCGGAACAGAAACCGCACGTATCATCCGTCAAGCCTTGTCTGCAATGAATGGCATGGACGAACTGGAACGGTTGTGCGGCATGTTCCGTCTGTTGCCCGTCATTTTTACTGCCAAAGACTATACGGTTGCCGGCAAGCCCATGCGGATAGAGCACGAAGTGCGGCGTATGCAACAGGTCAGTGCATACGTAATGGCGCATTACGTGCATCTCATCCCGCTTGATGACATCGCCGCAGAAGTGGGCATGAACCGTTCCGCATTCTGCTCATGGTTCAAGCGTTGTAAAGGGATGACCTTCTCACAGTTCGTCACGCAATATCGGCTGAATACGGCTTGCGAGTTGCTGGAACATTCGCAAAAGTCCGTGTCGGAGATTGGCTATCTTGTCGGATTTAGCGATATTCCTCACTTTGTTAGAGTGTTTACAAAAGAAAAGGGCGTTTCACCCGGAAGATATAGAAAAGAAAACTTGGCGAAAGCCCGTGTGTGATATGATTTTGCAGAACAACGACTTGCCGCTAATGAGCGTGACGGTCTGCCTTTCGTTGAAGCCGACTTTGAGGCAAAGCTTCTCCACGAACTGCTTAATTCTCAATTTCTACCGGATTAATCTGCCGAGATTCGGCGGATATTCCATAAAATTTCGTTAAATCCGTATAAGGAATATACCTATTTGAAATCAAGAGAGTTAGAAGATTTATCCCGTTTTCGGGTAATGAGTTGGAGACCGTCCTAATTGCTGTGGTCTGCATCGCTTTGCTTGTTCGGGTAACTCTTACGGATGCAAAGATATAAAAAAGAAGCGAATGTAAGGAACAATCATATCTTTTTTCATTGCGTTCGCTTCCTTTCTGCCTTTCTGCTTATAGTAGCAAGATGCTCTTACCTCAACAATCTTTGCTCGGATTACAAATGTGATTCAACAAAGTGGTTGCCGGACATGTCCCAGTATCTTTTATAAACGAAATCATCATTCCCGTTCAAATTCAGTTGGTACATCCTGAATATCACGGGAAAGTTCTTGGGTTGCCATTGTTCTTCGTATGAATAGCAATATTTCATGCCGAGCTTGCGCATCACATTCCCGCTTCTCGGATTATTCCGGTCGTGGGTCGCCGTAATGTAGGGCAAGCCGTCTTTTCTTACCTGCCCGATGACGGCTTCACCTGCTTCCGTGGCTATTCCTTGATGCCAGAACTCCTTGCGAAGCCCATAGCCGAAATCGTGGTGTTCCTCCATATCCACTTTCATGTAACCTATCGGGATATTGTCGGTTTTCAGACAGATGGCATAAGCGTATGCCTGCGGCTGCCTATATTTTGCTGCATACTTTTCTTCGTAAAACCGTTTGGTTTCTTCCATGTCTTTCACGGGATACCAAGGCAGGAATCTGTTGGTTTCTTCATCTTTAAGGATGAAGAAAAGGGATTCCATGTCATTCTCCGTGAATCTTCTTAAAATCAGGCGTTCTGTTTCTAACGTAGGTGTATTCATATCAACAGTTTTTTCTTACACGATATACTAAATGTGGCATCTCGACTCCCCGGTAATACTTGATGATGGTATCAACGGGTTTCATACCGTTGCGAATAGCTACTTGACGGGAAGCGGTGTTCGTGTCCCTGATAATGGAATACAATGTGTCGAAATGCAAGGTGTTGAACCCGTATTCCCGGCAAGCGATGGCAGCTTCGGTGGCATAACCCTTATGCCAATGCTTGTAGGCAAGCAAGTAACCGATTTCAGGCACTTGTGCCGATTTGTATTCTTGCATGGTAATGCCGCATTGACCTATCATTTCTTGGGAATCTTTGAGGAACAAGCCCCATAAGCCAAACCCAAATTCTTTATACCGCCTGAGCTGCTTTTCCATCCATGCCAAGGTTTCCTCGTCATTGAACGCCCCGTTATAGGCATACATCACTTTCTCGTCTTTTAATATCAAAGACAACGCTTCCATGTCCGAAAAAGTCATTTCATGCAACTGCAATCTCGCTGTTTCTAAAATCAAGTCCATCTCATCTCTTTGATTTACCGATTACATTCATATCCACACCTTTTATGTCGAATCCTTTGTTTAAGAACGGCACGAAGAATCTTCCGCTTCCACACAAGGCTTCCAAGATACGCTCCCCGTTCCGGGCATAAGACAAGTAGAAAGCCAACTCATCCTTTGGTGCATCCTTGTGCAGGATTTCATACATTTCCGTACATAAACGGCCGTAATAGTTTCTTTGTATCTCCATTCTTATTGCTTGTTGATAGTAGATTGGTCTGCAAAGATAATAGAACCTATTGATATTTTTGCGTTCATTATCAAACCATTTTCAATTTTCAAACGATTGTTGTTGGGAAATACTGTCACCTGTTTAAGCAACACGAAAGCGAATTAGAATAGGGATAGGGAAAATAAAGTGTATTTCCAACCAACGGGAGGGTAGCAAGCGGTTTTGGGCAGACCAAAACACAAACTTGCTACCATAGAAAAACAGATTCCAAACTTTGGAGTAACTCATAAGCCTTTGGGCAACTCAGCGGACATTGGTTGCCTTTTTCTTTTTGCCAGCCTTGCATGATATTCCGTGCCGTTGTGCCGGCATGATTGCATGTCTGCACATGGGCATACAGGCGGGATGGTGCTACCGTTTCCACAACGGACTTGACAAGGGATGAAAATCAGATAAATTGATGATTTGGCAGTCTAATACGCTGACTGCTAATAAAATAAATCTTCATCAGCGTTTCATCAACCGCTCACCAAAAGAAAAGTGATGTGTAGGGTTGCATCCGTGTTCTCTTTTCATCAGCCCAATTCTTTTGTTGAGTGTTTGATGAGGATACAAGTTGCTGTTATTCTTTATGTTTATATACCTTTTCATCATTTCACCAAAATAGCAAGTGATGTTTGTGTAATTTGCCATACCGTATTCTGGCGGACTTGCAGGCAATCACAAGAACGTTGAACTGTTGAAGTGAACGGATAACATTCTGATATATTGCAAAATACATCCTAAACAATCTCTCAACAAAAGCATATCTCCCAACAAACAAATACGAAAAGAAAAGCAAGGTCGGAGCGGAATTACCGTTTTCCCCTTTCATTTCAACAACCATTTCCTTTTATTGAGTGTTTGTTGAGAATGTATCTTATTGTATATAAGTATATTATATGCTATATTCAACAGTTTAACAAAATACAATGGTTAGATTGGTTGTTATTAACCTAACACCCGTATCTGTGACTGCTACCCAATGCAACCCACAGGACTTGTCTGTCTTTTCGCAAGCACAGCCTTTTGAGCAGGGCATTGCGCACCCTTGCAGCATTGGGCGTGTTGATACGGAAAGCAAGTGCCACGACCATCGGCAGGGCATAGACTTCCGAATAATAACCGTTTGGCAGCCTGATGCGCCTTTCCGCTTCGCAAGGTTGTAGCACTTCACTTTTGTACACGGCTCGGATGGCGGCACGGAGTGTCGGGGCAACAACATCGAACAGCCTTACCAATTCCACTTCGCTCATCCACACGCTGGCGGTATCGGACGGCACGGCAACCCTGCCGCACCCGTCCATTGTGATTGTTGTCCGTTTCATATCCCTGTCACTTTGATGTTACCGAATGACTTGCTCAGCTTGTCGCCCAGCATCGTGAGGTCGTTATCCAACTTCTCCACGGTTATCTGTAGGCTCGGCTGTCGGCGCCATGCCACCTTACGGTGGTAGGTTTCCGACAGCCTGCCTCCGAACC
>CALUOR010000086.1 GCA_944322285.1 uncultured Bacteroides sp. | reverse complement strand
AATGCCGCATGACTATGGATATTAAAAAATATGAAATGCTTGCGCAGGTCATAGAAAACAGCATGACAAAAGAAATCTGTGTAAATCTGTCTAATCTGTGTCATCTGTGTGCCATCTAAATTCCCATTTAATTTTGTACGCATTAATTAGTAATCATAAAAATAAATGAACAATGAAAACAAGAATCATTTGGGCATTGAGTTGCCTCCTATTGGCTGCAACAAGCCTGCAAGCTCAGCAGAAAGAAAACACGTCCCTACAAGCCACCGTAGAAACCCGGGGAGACTCCATCATCATACGCAAAGGCGAGGGCGACATGCGCATCAAAGTCTACGAACAACAAGCAAACAATGATGAAACAGAAGAAGTAGAGATATACGAAGGCGTATGGCTGGAAAAGGTAGATGCCGACAAACGCACTTTTCTCGATGCCCTGCCTCTCATCCCCAAAAAGAAACGAAGAAACGAATACGAGCCACACGTATCGGGCATTTATGTGGGCTTCTCGCGCATGGCGGATGACTTCATGGGGTTCGGTGCCAGCCCTAAAGCCCATTTGGACTTGTCGCAGTCGTGGGAATTCGGCTTCAATCTGCTTTGCACTTATCATAACTTCAAGAAGAATCCGCATTGGGGCTTCAATGCGGGAGTCAGCTGGGGCTACCGTTCTTTCAGCATCGATGGCGATTATGCCTTGCTCAAGCAGGACGGTGCCAGCGTCTTCCAACCCGGAGGAGGCACGGAGACTGATACACCTTACTATCGCGGCAGCCGCCTGCGCCATTTCTTCTTCCGCATCCCCGTACAACTGGAGTGGCAGCAACGATGGAAGCGGCAAGTCGTGTTCTTCAACTTCGGCCCCGAGTTCGAGATACGCCACAGCGTAAAGTCCTTCAGCCATGTGGACGGAGGCAAGAAGCAAACCATAGGCAAAGGTATGTACGTCCGCCCCGTAGGCGTCAACCTGTTGGTGCAAGCCGGCTATGGCAACATCGGCCTCTACCTGCGCTACTCCATGAACTCAATGTTTCAAGGGGATAAAGGCCCCGACATGATGCCCAACTCATTCGGATTGGCTTGGTATTGGTAAGGGAAAAATTAAGGAAGCCTTTCTACATATAAATAGGCTTCCTTTTTATTGGTGCATGACCGTACATTTTATTTTACACAAATTTTTAACTTCCACTAAGATTTCAGCATTCCATTTGTTAATGAACGTATAGCCGGAGGCTCTTAAAATCCCCAATCAATGTAAGCATTTATATATTTGCTTGATTATTAGCAAAATACATACTCAAAAAACACTGCACTATTTGCTCTAAAATACTTAAGTGTTTACCCCCTAAACACTGCGCTATTTGGAGAGAAATACTTAAGTAATTGAACGGAAATAGCGCAGTGATTGAGAGGCAATAATGCAGTCAGTTTTCAAAATAAGAAATGTGTTTACAAAAAGAGTTCCACAGCTGAGCTGCGTTCCTTATAATGACTACTTATTCTTTCTCCAGCTTCACGGTCACCACAGGCTCAGCCTTTATCTTGGCCGACGCATAACCGACGTACCCCACTTCCAGCATGGCGTCCTTGGGAGCAGACAGCGTGAACTTACCGTCCGTATCGCTCACTACGCCCTTCTTGCTTCCCGCTATCGTGACGGTGGCGCCTATCACGGGGTCTCCTTGCTCATCCGTGACCATGCCCTGCACTTTCACGTTGCCCTCGGCATCATAGGCAGTCGCCTTGGTGCAGATTTCCATAACGCCATTCTTTCCTTTCTCACCATACTTCTTGATTGCTTTCTCGTCTTTCAACACCGATATAGAAAGGATGTCATCCGGATTTATTGCACTTAAATCCTTTATTTCACCATCGACAACAATCAGTGCTTTAGAGGCGTCAAGCTTCGTGGAAGACTGACCTCCTCCCCCTACTACAAGGGTATTGCCTTTGGCTACGCCGCTAAGAGACGTGGTATTCGCAAACAAGACCGGCACCGTGTACTTCACCGCCACGGGCTTGCCATCCTGCATACCCGGCTTCCAGCGGGGCATAGCGTTTATCACACGGAGAGCCTCGGCGTCCATCAAGGGGTCTAGCTTGCGGATGACATTCACATCGCTCAGACTTCCGTCCTTGTTTACCACGAACTGCACCACTACACGGCCTTGCGTGCCTTTGGCCCTCAACTCTTCGGGATAGCGCAGGTTGTTCTTCATGAATTCCATCATCGCCTGTACGCCGCCGGGGAATTCGGGCATCACGTCCACAACTCGATAAATGCTATCCCTCGCATTGATTTGCGTCCGGTTTGCTTGCAGGGTTTCCACTAAATTACTAACTTTGACACCTGAAATCTCTTTCGTTACTTCGGAGACTTCGGGACGGGCAAAGGCGGTCATTGTCAACGCCGCCAACGGAAGTACGTAAGCGTACTTCATCCGTGCCCACGGATTGGATTTTGGTTTCATCATCATAGTGATACGTTTTTTAAGTGAACTGTGATTCAAGCTGTTGGCCATAGAGTAGAGCCTTGTGCCAACAGCTTTCTTTATTAATAATAGTTGATATTCCTTCGCATTGACCCCTTCGCGCAATACGGCGTCGTCGGCTTCATATTCGTGTACGCTCTGCAACTCGCGCTTCAAGAGCCACGCCGCGGGGTTAAACCACTGCACGAAGCAGCAGAGGTCGGCCAGCAGCACGTCCCACGAGTGTCCTAAACGGATGTGCGCCCGCTCGTGGATAAGAATCTCGCGCCCGTTCTCCTCCAAGTCCTGACGGGAAATGACAATGAAGCGCATCCAGCTGAACGGTGCTATGTCCTGACGGTGCACCACCAACTTGATGCCCTGTCCGCCTTGCGGCAGATAATCTTCCACCCGCTCGAACCGGCCCGAACGGAGTAACACCACCAGCCGTCCCAACGACCAAAGGTTGCGTACGAGGAAGAAAACGACACCTACACCATAGATTATAAGCAATGTCTGTAACCAAAGGGCCGTGCCGGACTGCTCCACATAAACCGCCTCGGATACATCAGCCGACATCAGTACCTGCTCCAACGCGCGGACAGGCTGCTGGATGGGTACAGCCCGCTTCACGCTGACTTCCACCAAAGGCAACACAAGGGAAAACGCCAGCACACCCAACAGAGCCAACCGATTGAAGCGATGGAACGTCTCGCGGCTCAGCAACCACTTGTAGAAGAGGTAAAAAACCACGAGGCAAACGGCGGATTTCAATATGTAAACTATAAATGTTCCCACGACGATTATTTTAAATTGGCTATAACCAACGTTTGATTGCTATCTTCATTCATTTCCCGCAATACCTTCAGGTATTCTTCTTTTTGCGTCGCGTTCAGAGCTTCCGATGTCTCTATATTCTTTATTCTCTCGGCAATCGCTTCCGGTTCAGGTTTTATCACCTCTACCCAACAACCTGCCGAACGATAATCCATTTGAAAGTCTCCTCCACAAATATCATTGCTGAAAGCGTCCGGTATGCCATTCATAAAACCGATATAAGGTTGGCTGAACCAAGGTAATTTTCGTTCTACCAATTTACCTTGGCGTACCGCCCGCCGAACCGTACCATCTTTCTTGTTGTACGCATAATGATAGATTTCCTCTCCCTTATTGGCTTTTAAATAGATATAGTCCTTACTTTGGTAATAATTCCGAATCGTGAAATAGTTAAAAGTCTTACGGGGTTTTATCCATAGATGAACTTCTCCGTAATCACCTTTCAGATAATCAGATGTAATCGCATATCGGGCGACAAAATCGTTCCGTTCCGTGTCATATTGATAAATGCTATCTGTATCCGGAAACTTTAAAGTAAGCTCTTGGTTGTATTTATCAATCTGCATATCCGCTGTAGCCGACCAATAATTTACTGCTTCATACGATTCCGGTTTAGAGCGATGTTCTACTATCTCTCCTTCGCGTCCTATAAAGGAGGGATTTTTCCATAATTTTATGTACCTGAAACTGTCATCAGCCCAAGCGATTGACCATAAGGAGTCTTTCGGATGGTTAATGGGTCGGACAATAGGAAGATTTTGAAAAATAAATGTTTGCTGCTGATAGTTCACAAACTGAGTTTCGGCACCATTAGTTAGCTTATCTATCATTAAAGGTGTTCTTCTCCTTACATAGTTCCCTTCATAATCATATACCTTCACTCCGGATATGGTAGAGATTACAGTCACTTCCTTCTTTTCATCATCTACAACAAATTCCCGTAATTGCATATATTCTTCCGGGCCTTGCCCAATTTTTCCGACCTTATTTAAAAACTTACCGGAACGGGAAAAACGAAAGATGGCTTGGTCTTTATAGGTTTTTACCCATATATCTGATGCAGTGACTTGCAAACCACTTATATCACTCAAAATAGATTCATCGTTTGCTTCTAAAGGAACAATGTCAATGGTTTGAACCGCATCGCTCAATGGAAGCGATTGCACTTTTTGAACATTGTCTTCTGACAAATTGATTGTCGGAATAGATTCCGCCAAAGCAACTTGTTGTTTCGCTCCTTTGCTTCCGCACCCCACCAATATGCTACATATTAGCAAGATAGAAATTGTAATTTTCAATTTCATAAATGATTCATTACTTAATGATTAAAACACGTCATCATCCCTCCTCCACTTGCTTAATAAGCAGCTTCAGTTCGTCCAGCGAGATGTCCTCTTCCTGCACCAGCGAGGACACGGCACTCAGATACGAGTTATTGAAATACTTGCCGATGACGCTCCGCAACGTGCGCCGGCTGAAATCCTCACGGCTCACCGTAGCGTAATATTGATAGGTGTTGCCATACGCTTTGTGCGCCACGTAGCCCTTCTCCTCCAGTCCCCGGACAATGGTGGACAGGGTATTGAAATGCGGCTTCGGGTCTCCGTAAAGAGCGCGTATTTCCTTCACAAACATAGGACCTTTTTCCCAAAACCATCCCATGATTTCTTCTTCTTTGGCGGTCAAACTTTTCATACTTCCTCCTTTTTTCCCGCAAATAACGAAATAATTTAGTTCACAAACTAATTTTCTTAGTTAAATAGAACTAAAACATTTAGTTTAAGTGATAAATGGGAATTTAGCGCGCGCAAGCGCGCTTTAAATGAAGAATTAAGAATGATGAATGAAGAATGGCAACGGAACT
>CALUOR010000085.1 GCA_944322285.1 uncultured Bacteroides sp. | reverse complement strand
CGGAGGTTGCGGGCGAGGACTTCGTCGTAGGTGATGTCGCGGAACTTCGTGGCCGTGGGGTCCTTCTCCGGGTCGGCGGTGTAGACGCCGTCCACGCGGGTGCCCTTCAGCATGACGTCGGCTTCAATCTCGATGCCGCGCAGGGAGGAGCCGGTGTCCGTGGTGAAGAAGGGGTTGCCCGTGCCGGCGGACATGATGACCACTTCGCCCGCTTCGAGGCATTCGATGGCGCGCCACTTGTTGTAGAACTCGCCGATGGGCTCCATGCGCACGGCGGTCAGCACGCGGGCCTTGACGCCCTGTGCGGTGAGTGCCGAGCTGAGGGCCAGGCTGTTGATGACCGTGGCCAGCATACCCATCTGGTCGCCCTTCACGCGGTCGAAGCCCTTCATCGCGCCTTTCAGCCCGCGGAAGATGTTGCCTCCGCCGATGACGATGCCCACTTGCACGCCCATGTCGCGTATTTCCTTAATCTGTTCGGCGTATTGCACCAGCCGCTGGTCGTCGAAGATGCCCGGCTGGTCTCCCTTCAGGCTCTCGCCGCTGAGCTTGAGGAGGATGCGTTTGTAAGGTGTTGCCATACTTATATATTATTATTGTATTCGTTGGGGGCAAAGATACATTTTCCCTCTGAGATAAGGAAATAGCCGGGCACCTTTATTTTTGTTTCTAACAACTATGTTTATTTGATTTTGCCTACGAAGAGATAAGCATTGTCATTCTCATTAATGCTTTCTTTCAGTTTCGTCCATTCTTCCCGTTTCTTTTTACTGAGCCCCTCAGACTTGGCAAGGGCGTTTTCCAGATAAGTTGCCAGTTCGCCCGGCTCAATACTATGGACAAAGTGCCCCTTATTAAAGCCGAATACAGCATTCTCCAAAGGCATGTCTCCAGCCAGGTCATTGACAAACTTCACGTAAGCGCCTTTACCTGTCTGTTTGTCCACCATGACGGTTGCCCGTTTAGAGACATAACTGCCGTATTGAACTTGGGTAACTTCCATAGTGATGTCCGTTAAAAAACAATTGGGTAATTCATAGAAACCATGTTGGAGAGGGTCATCCGGCATATCCAATGTAAAGACAGGTTGCAGGCGGTTCTCATCAGGTTGGTAATGATAGAGGGAGTCTTTCTTGGCTGCCCACCGGGAAAGATAGAAATCAAACGTGCCGGGCATGTTGTCTGAATTGTATACTTCGTTGCTGAAGTCCGGTTGGACAGAATAGCCGGCTGCGTCAATCCGTTGCAAGACATTGCCATCAAAGTCTTGTTGCCAAACGACGGAGGCTCCTTCTATATTGCTGAAAGCCAACATACCTACCGTTACTACCTGCTTTGCGGCATCTACCGTAAAAACGCCTTTAGGCACCAGCGTAGGCAGAGGAATGGATGAAAGGTAGGAACCATCGTCTAAGTTATACACTAGCAAGTTTTTGGCATTCCAGGGCATCAGATAAATGCGGCGATTCTCTTCGTCTATCTGTTTGTCATACACAGCCCAATATTCACCGGGGCCTTGCCCGTTGTTACCCACTTGGCAGAGGAAACGTCCTTCTTTATCGAACAGGCGGCAAGCTTCCCGGCTACTGCCCCCGGTTATCAGATAGTTGCCAAAGAAAGTGCCGTATCCTCTTGTCAGCGCTTCATCCCGGTTATCCAGACGAATGAGATGAAAATCCTCTAAATATTGACTGAGCGGAATGACAAGTGTGTCTTTACTCATTTTGTCCAAATGGAGCACACGGACTGAGCCCGATTCTATGGTTTCCAAAGATGCAATGACGGGCAGATTGTCAAACGTCAGTTTATCGGCAGGCTTATTGCCTCCACAAGCTCCCAACACCAATGTCAGTGCAGAGAGACAGAAGATGTGTGATGTTTTCATATCCTTATTGCTTTTAGATTTGGGCGCAAGATAATAAATTAAATGCAATAAAAGAAGCATAAACAATTATTTCTCCCGCTTTTACGATTATTTAGTACTAATATGCCGTAGTCTTTCTTCTTGCACCGTCATACCGGATAGTTCTATTTCCTCCTCATCCCCTTGACGACCTGCTTCGTGTCGCCATCCACCCGGTAGGACTCCACAATCTTCTGCAACGTCTTGTTGTAGGTGAAGTCGTCCAGCGTGTTCCCCTCCCGGAGGTAGTGCATCGTGAGCTCGGGGAAGCGGACGAAGCAGGCGGACAAGGCCCACGCCACGCCCATACGGACGTAGTAGCCTTCGTGCCGGATGCCGTCGTAGAGACGGAGCAGCTCGCGGATATGCTCCTCGTCGATGAACAGCTGCATCGTCATCACCACGCCGAAGCGTATCTCATACTCGCCCCCGGCCTGCATCCATCCCTTGAGGTATTCCCAAAGGCGTTCCCGATGGGCCTCAATGAACCGCTTCCCGCCGCCGAACTTGAACGTGTCGCACACCGACCAGCTGTTGATGAGGTGCACGAAGCGGGTCACCCGCTCCAGATACACTTCCACATCCTTGTCCGGGCGGATGCAGCCCAGCACCATGCCTTGCAGCATCCGTTCCTCCATATAATACGTGTCGGCCGTGGCCAGGTACGCCTGCCAGTCGCCTTTGGCTATCTTCTTTGCCAACTCGCGCAGGTGGGGGATGCGGATGCCGAGGACGTTCGGCACACCGGGGTTGAGGCTCTGGGTGAAGGGCTTGTTGCCCTGCTCGGCCAGGCGGAGGAGTTCGGCCTTGATGGCTTGGGGGGTGATGGGGGTTGGTTCCATAATACGTCTTTTAATTGTTGTGCGGACAAAGGTAGTAATTTAAATCAGATGAACTATCTTTGTAACCGTAAATCAATAAACGAAAGACAGTATGGGATGTTTTATGAATGTGTTGTGGCTGGTGCTGGGCGGCATCTTTACCGCCGTGGAGTATGTGGTGGCCAGCCTGTTGCTGATGGTGACCATTGTGGGGATACCCTTCGGGATGCAGACGCTGAAGCTGGCGGGACTGGCCTTGTGGCCGTTCGGCAAGGAGGTGCGCACGGGCGTTCGTTCGGGCGGATGCCTGTATGTGCTGATGAACCTGTTGTGGATTTTGCTGGGCGGCATCTGGATTGCGCTGTCCCACCTGGTGTTCGGGGCCATCCTTTGCATCACCGTCATCGGCATACCTTTCGGGCTTCAGCACTTCAAGCTGGCGGCGTTGGCGCTGACACCGTTCGGGAAGGATATTGTGGAGAAGGGGTGATGTCCTTCTGCCATGTAGGGGATACCAAGGAGGGGACTGTGCCGGACCATACTTTGGTCCCACCGGGACCTCCCATTGGTCCGCATGGGATGTCCCATTGGTCCGGGCCGGACCGCCCATTGGTCCGACGTGGACCAGGCTTTGGAAAAAGCTGGTCCAATGATGTGTCTGTGATACAATACTTTACCGGAAGTCGTATTCCTCGGTGATATAGTCGTAGCGGGGCGGGGTGGTGATGCCTTTGCGGGCCAGGATGCGGACTATCTTCTGTTGGAGTTCCGGCGTGATGGGCCGTTCGTAGCGTGCCATGCGCTGGTAGCTGGTGTGTGCCCACAGGCGGCGGACGGAGCGGTTCACGTCGAGGGCGATGTTGTAGGGCAGGTCGTCCAGCAGGTGCTTCAAGCCCCAGGCCAGCGTTATCTTCTTCGTGGTGCGGTAGTGCGGGCACTTGTCGGCGTCCGTCGGCCATACGGACGGGCTGACGCAGCGCACGAGGGGGACGTCTTTCGGTATGTTCAGCCCCGTGAGGTGGCGCAGGCATTCCGCGGCGCGGGGGCAGTCGTGGTTGAAGCAGTGGGCGTAGTCGTGGGGGACGCGGGTGTAGTCGAAGGGTTGTTCTTGTTGCATGGTTATGATGTTTATAAGGTTGGTTTGGGAAGCAACGGGAACGGTTATATGATTCCGTTGCGTTGCAGCAGTTCGGTCAGTTCGGCATCGGTCAGTGTTTCTCGCTCCGATTTGTCGTAGATGTAAAGCAGGCCTATTTCCGATTCTTCTTCGGAGTAGGCCAATATCAGGGTGATGACCCTTGCGCCGCCGCTTTTGCCTTTTCCTTTGGCGGCAATGGACATGCGGACTTTGCGCAGGCCACGGCCGAGGTCGGCACCTGCTAAAGGGGATTGCTGTAGTTCTTCTAATAACTTTTTATAGTCCGCTTTTATAGAGCGATATTTCTTCGCGAGCCTCTTCAACTCCCGTTCAAAGGTCGGATAGGTTATGGTTTTACAGTTCATTGAGCAATTCCTCCGCAGGTCTTCCTTTCAACTTCCCAGCCCGTATCAGCTTGATTTCATCGCACACCTCGTTGAGGTCTTCCATCAGTTCGGCCTTGGTCTTGGGGCGGTAAGGCACGGCATCTTCGGCCACCACAGATGGGGCGGACTCGGAGGATTGGTCATAGAGTTGCGCGGCCAGCTTCTTGACATACTTCAGCAGTTTCTTCATGCTGTTCTCGTCATCGGCTATGTAGCTCAGTTCGCGGAAGAGTTCCGCATTCAGGTTCAAGGTGTTCATACTTCATTCTTTACTGGTTACGGGGACAAATATACGGATTTAAGTGCGGATTTCGCGTATAAAAGAGCAGGTTTCCTATTCCGGCTTCTCGCGGAACAACTCGATGGTGTCGCTGAATTGTTGGGCAATGGCTGCAAAGCGGGGATGGTCTGGCCGCAAGATGAGGGCTACATAGTTTGATATGCCATACTCATCAGGCAGTTCGGCGGCAAGGTAGGCGAAGGTGGTTTGCTGTCCCGAAGCCCGATACCATGATTCGAACAGACGGCTGCGGTGTTTCTGTCGGTTGTCGCCCGTCTCGCAAAGGTAGAGCATGATGGCACTCCGGTTGCGGAAGAACTCATAAGATTAGGGCAAGGATGGTTTGCCGCAGTTTGGGGTCGCGGGGAGATTTGCGGTGGTGGGGGTTAGTGATGATAAATTCATAGGCTTCAGAACCCGGCAAGAGGTCACTGGGAGTGAAACCTATGTTGTAATCTATCCCATAGTCTGTGATGAAATCATAGAATAAAGGGCGATGGTTGGGCATCAGCCGATAAGGACTTTGGGCATTGATGCGTTCAATGTTCAGTGTCACCATACTTCGAAAGATGTTACATCCTCGCCTGTGCGTTCCTTAATCCGGGTACGCATTTCTTGTTGAATTTGCTCAAGCAGTTCTTCCTTCTTCCGCTTATGCTCTCTCAGCCGTCGCCAGAATTCTTCTTTGGTCAGCGGGGTCTTCTTCTCTTGTGATTGTAAGGGCTGTTCCATACTATTAACTATTTTAACGGGACAAAGGTAAAATATAAAGTGCGGATTTCCAAAACATTGTTCTCGAAATCCGCACTATTACTTGCTCTTACTCGCTCAGCCCATATTCCCCCGCCTCTTCCGTCAC
>CALUOR010000084.1 GCA_944322285.1 uncultured Bacteroides sp. | reverse complement strand
TCCTCGGCGTGCTCCGGCGAGAGGTAGACTTCGAGGCGATGGCCCATGTTGAACACCTTGTACATCTCGTCCCACTCCGTGCCGCTCTGCTCCTTGATGGTGCGGAACAACGGGGGTACCGGGAAGAGGTTGTCCTTGATGACGCGGCAGCGGTCGTCCACGAAGTGCAGCACCTTGGTCTGCGCGCCGCCCGAACAGTGCACCATGCCGTGAATCTCTGGGCGCAGGGCGTCCAGCAGCTTCTTCACCACCGGGGCGTAGGTGCGGGTGGGGGAGAGCACCAGCTTGCCCGCGTCGATGGGACTGCCCTCCACGGCGTCCGTCAGATGCAGCTTGCCGCTGTACACCAACTCCTGGGGCACGGCGTGGTCGTAGCTCTCCGGATACTTCTCGGCCAGGTATTTGGCGAAGACATCGTGGCGGGCGGAAGTCAGTCCGTTGCTGCCCATGCCGCCGTTGTATTCCTTCTCATACGTGGCTTGGCCATAGCTGGCGAGACCCACGATGACATCGCCCGGGCGGATGTTGGCGTTGTCTATCACGTCGCTACGCTTCATGCGGCAGGTCACGGTCGAGTCCACGATGATGGTGCGCACCAGGTCGCCCACGTCAGCCGTCTCGCCGCCCGTGGCGTAGACGCCCACGCCCATCTCACGCAGTTCGGCCAGCAACTCGTCCGTGCCGTTGATGATGGCGGAGATGACCTCGCCCGGCACCAGCAGCTTGTTGCGCCCGATGGTGCTGGAAACGAGGATGTTGTCCACCGCGCCCACGCACAGCAGGTCGTCAATGTTCATGATTAAGGCGTCCTGCGCGATGCCCTTCCACACGCTGAGGTCACCCGTCTCCCGCCAGTAGAGGTAGGCCAGCGAGGACTTGGTGCCCGCGCCGTCGGCGTGCATGATGTTGCAATACTCCGGGTCTCCGCCCAGTATGTCGGGGATAATCTTGCAGAAAGCCCTGGGGAAGATGCCCTTGTCGATGTTCTTGATGGCGTTGTGAACGTCTTCTTTCGATGCGCTTACGCCGCGCATCATGTATCGTTGGTTGCTCATGACTGATATGAAATGTGTTAGTTCTTAATTGCTTGTGCAAAGGTAACGATTATTCTTCATTTCCGCTCGTTTCTTCCCGGTTTTCTTCTATTTCCCCGTCCAGCGGAATGAGTTCCACGTCCTTCACCATGGGGCGGATGACCTTGCGGCCGTACGTGCCCTGCCGTTCGGGCAGAAACTGAATGCGGATGGACTTAATCTGCTTGCGGCTCACTTCCTCCGGCGTGTCCACCCCGCGGCCGGCGCACGACAGCTTGAAGTGGAACGAACCCAGCCCGTCAATGTGCACCGGGCGTCCGACATTCATAAAATCGGACATCACCTTGGGCAGGCTGCGCAGCACCAGATGCACGTCGCCCGGCGAGGCGGTGCTCATTTCGGCGATGCTCTCGGCCAGCTCCTGCGTATCCACGGGATGGCGCGTCAGGGTGACGGCACGCGGAAACCATTTCAGCTTTCCGCCTACTTTCAGACAACATTTCTTGAAAAACATACGCTTTCCTCCTACATTTTTAAATGGTTGATATACAGGCTTATCTGCCTTCTGTCGCCACCTTGACGGGGTCGATGTACCACCTTGAGGGGGCCGAAGTCTCACCTAGCTTTAACTAATAAGCCTTTTACAATGCAAATATAAGCCTTTTTAGTGAAACGAAAAAGCCTTTTTCATATAACTAATAAGCCTTTTTGGTAGAACGAAAAAGCCTTTTTCATAGAGACAAGGTGAGACCTCGGGGGTGGCAAGGTAGCAGATGTGGGGGCGTGAAGTGGCGTGTATATATACATCTCTTGTGGAAAAAAGCGGACTGTGTGTTTGTTTTTCTGCCGAAGAATGCTTATATTCGCCCTGTGAATCTATAAATAGATGTGCGCTTATGAAAAAGATTTGGTTAACAAAGAGGTGGCTTATGGCCCTGATGGGGCTGTGCCTCTTGGCGGCTTGCTCGGACGACGAGGTCGTGCCGGTGGTGCTGACCGATCCGGCGGAGATGTATGTGGCGGGTGAAGTGTTCAGCGGAGAATCGCTGTCGTTGCAGGTGAACGGGCAGACGTCTCCGGATTTCTACTTGACTTTTGAACCCGTTGCACAAGACTCAACGCAGTTGAAGATTACTATCGGAAACATGCTTCCTGGACATGAAGCAAATGTTTGGGCTTCATTTACGCCAGGTGAGGGGGTGGTGACTTTTGAAAGCACTGTGCAGTTGATACCCACAGATTCTTATGTCATACAGATTAGCGGAACGTATTATGCCGAGGACGCAACTTCGGCTCCACGCGTGCAGGCCGAGTGTATGCTTGCTACAGGCTATTCGTTGACGGATATTCCTTTTGAATATCACTTTGCGAAGAATGTTTTGTCGCTGGGTGCAGGCCCCGGTGGCACAATGGAGTGGCAGGGGCAGACGATAGAGAAGTGGGACTTCATTCAGTCCGTCTTGGACAAGATAGCCGGACGCATTGCCAAGGAGGTGACGGATATGAGGCTGATGTTCCATGCCGATGGTACGTTCGACACGTGGCTGAAGCGTGCCGGGCAGGCGGATTATGAGTTGTGGATGACGGCCCGCTATTGGATAGAGTTTCAGACGATGTATTGGATTTTGACGCCTGAGCAGCACACGCAGTTCTGTGAGCAGTGGCTGGGTTCGCTGTCATTCGATGACGACTCTCCGTTCCGGCGGATTGAGGCTTCGGAGACGGTGTATGAGTTGCCCATCCTGTTTTGGGGCAGCTCTGAACAGTTCAATTGGACTATCTGGAATCCGTATCGTTTCACTGCATTGGATTTGTATCTGCAAGGTCGTGGTATAGAGGGCTTAACGGAGGAGGAACGGCAGGAGATGGAGTTGTTTGGCCAGGTGCTGCGCGATGTGGAGGACCCGACGGACTGGATGGCGTGGAACATCACGTTGCGCTCGGAGCCTATATCACCATATGATCCGGACTGGAACCGGTGAGGCAAGGATTATAAAGACATCCCCGGAAGTGCTTTTCTATGAAAGTGTTTCCGGGGATGTCTTTTCTCCCATAATTATTCCTCCCTTTCAGAACTCTACCGTCGGCGCTACTTCCGCCCCTTCTTGCGCCTCGAAGTAGGCGCGCTTGTCGAAGCCGAAGAGGCCGGCCAGGATGTTCTTGGGGAAGCGGCGGATGGCGGTGTTGTAGGCGCGGGCGGCGTCGTTGAAGTTCTTGCGCGCCACGTTGATGCGGTTCTCCGTGCCTTCCAATTGGGCTTGCAGCTCCAGGAAGTTCTGGTTGGCCTTCAGGTCGGGATAGTTTTCGGTGATGGCCAGCAGTTTGCCCAGGGCGGAGGCCAGTTGGCCTTGGGCGGCCTGGTATTCGGCCAGCTTCTCGGGCGTCAGGTCAGCGGGGTCCACCTTGATTTGGGTGGCTTTGCTGCGGGCCTCGATGACACCTTGCAGCGTCTCTTGCTCATGGGCGGCGTAGCCCTTGACGGTGTTCACGAGGTTGGGGATGAGGTCGGCGCGACGTTGGTACTGTGTCTCCACGTTGGCCCACTGGTTGCTCACTCCTTCGTCCATGCCGACGAGGCTGTTGTATCCGCCGATGGCCCAGACGGCCAGTAGGGCGATGACTGCGATGAGGATAATGGTTGTTGTCTTCTTCATACTTCTTTATTTATTTGTTGTTTCAGTATCTTAGCAAGAGTTTTGGGGTCGCGTCGGGTGTCCCAAACATAAGCGATGAGAATACAGTTTTTCTTTATGGTGTAAAGTATTTTATGATGATGTTTAATAACATACCGATACATGGTTGCTTTCCCATTTTGTTCATGAACACTTCCTATGGTAGGAAAGATGAGCAGATAGCGTGTTTCCTGCCGGATTTCCGTAATAATCCGGTGGGCTATGGTCGCATCGGCTTGAGCCAGATAAAAGTCATAAACTTCTTCCAAGCTCTGTATTGCTAGTGGGGACCATTTGATTACCATGTCTGTATTATTTTGTCAAGTTCTTCATCCGTAATGCACTGTCCGGCTTCGTATTGTCGTTCAACTGTTTCAGTCAGTTCCTGAAATAGTTGGAGTGGTAACTCGGAGGATGGATGGTCTTCTTCCTTGCGTATGATGCTGCAAGCCTCGGCAAGTCTTTGCAGGGCATCTTCCGTATTGAAGTGGTCTATGATTTCCCGTATAAGGATCATCTTGCGGCTGTCTAATTCTGCTGTTGTCATATAAATATCTGTTTTTATATTCTTCATTCTTAGTTATTTATTTTTCATTAAAATCGGGAGCCTGCCCCGCCTCCGCCTCCGCTTCCTCCGCCGAAGCTGCCTCCGAAGCCGCCTCCGCCAAAACCACCGAAACCTCCACCGCCGAAGATGACGGGGCCTCCCCAGCCGCCACCACCCCGACCGCGGTTGTTATCCTGTGTGCGGCGTTGGCGGCGCTTGACGATGTGGCCGCAGTTTTGGCAGATGTAGGTCACTTCGTCCATCGGGGCACCGTTGATGAAGACGATTTGGCTGCTGGCGCGTTGCAGTTTGTGCTTCTTGCATTGGGGACAACGAGTGGCACGACGTATAGCCAGAAAGACAATGGCGATGCCTCCTGCGATGAAGATGAGGAAAAGCGTCACGACGAATCCTATATCATCGCTCTCGTTTGCCGTTGGGTCGTTCTCCATCGAACCGTCCAGCCGGGCGCAAGTAGCACGGATGCCCGCCAGCATGCCTTCGCTCCAACGTTCGTCCTTCAGGTAGGGAATCATCGTTTGCGTCTGGATGCGCTTGCAGATAGCGTCGGGCAGCACGCCTTCCAGACCGTAACCGGTGTAGAACTGGATGCATCGTTGGTCGGTGACAAGCAGGATGACCAAGCCGTTGTCCTTGCCCTTCTTGCCCACGCCCCACGAGTTGAGCAACTGGTGGCAGAAGTCGAAGCAAGTGGCCTCGCCGATGCTGGGCACGACGGCTACGACGGTCTCGATGCCCGTCTGCTGCTCCAGGCGGTAGAGCATGCGGTCGATGCTGTCCGTGGCGGCGGGGGCGAGGATGCGCTCCGGGTCGCACAGGTAGCGGTATTTGTTCTGTATGTGCACCTTGGGGAGGTCGTCGGGGGTGTATACCTTTTGTGCCCACGGACAGAGCGGCAGGCACAAGAGGAATATCAGCAGTGGAGTGATTCGTTTCATGCAATCTTCGTATTATGTTTCGGCGGCTAAGATACGGCTTTTGCGGGAGTTATCGGATATATTTGCTCACAAAATCCTGCACACGGCGCGTGTATTCCGCTTTATTCTCCTTATAAGATACTGCGTGCGCCGCGCCGGGCACCAGCCATAGCTCCTTCGGTTGGGGCTTGGCCTCGTAGAGCGGATGCACCATCCATGTAGGCACAAAGTCATCGGCATCGCCATGGATAAAGAACATCGGCAAGGTGCATTTCTTTACCTGCTCCAAGGCTGACGCTTCGCGGAAGCTCCAACCGTACTTCAGCTTGCACAGCCAGGAGGCCACATCGAGCAGGGGGAAGGCGGGCAGGCCGAACTGCTTCTTCAACTCTCCCTTGAACTCGTCCCACACGGAGGTGTAGCCACAGTCCTCCACGAAGCACTTCACGTAAGGGGGCAACTCTTC
>CALUOR010000083.1 GCA_944322285.1 uncultured Bacteroides sp. | reverse complement strand
GCACCATTGTTAAAGAAGTGTCTACTAACTTAGGTTATAAAACAAAAAAGTGTCTAGTGAAATCAGGAAAAGACAGGGGGCAATAGAGAAGAGGCCCTGTAGAATGTATACTTAAATACCCAAGTATTATTGGATAAATGCTAAAGTATCCAATGATACTTGGGTAAGTAACTTTGGTTATTTTTTCGTGGCCTTGTGTTTATATTCTAATATTAATTTCCTTCTTTCTTAAGTGCAAACCCTAGCAATACGCCTTCGTAGTTATCGGCCAACGAACCGATACTTTGCAGGGTGGAGTTGTTGCTCTTGCTCGACAGGTAGGTTAATAGGTCCAGCAATTTGTCAGCATTGAAGAGCAGTTGTAGCTCGGACGAAGTACAGGAGATAGTGGTGTTCAGGCCTACTAGCTTGGCAAATTTTAGATTAGCCTTCTTTGCTTCAGCATCGTAGGTATAGGTACCTTTCAGTTCTCGACCTCCCACTCGAGTCACGAATGAACTGTCAGCCTCGAAGGTAAAGCCAAATTCGCCTGAACGAAGGCCTACTTTTTCCAGTAATTCATCCAGCTTGTCCGTAAGGGCCGATGCAGCCAATGCGCCTCCGGCATTTTGCAGCACGTTATTACCCTCGAATTGTACAGCAGACCCTGTATATGTCCAGTTGCCAACCATGCTGGCCGTGTTCTTCCCGGTAACGACACCAACGGCTTTTTCGATATTCTCTTTGTTGAGCAAGTCTTTCAATGATTGCGCTTGTGCACAAGGGGTGGTCATAAACATCAGGAATGCCAAGACGCCCATCCATAGGTTTTGAAATTTTGTCATCATAATTTTATATCATTAGTTTATAGGATAAAATATATATTTAGTGAATAATGAAAAATGATTTAGCAAATTCTCTTCTTTCCTGAAAGAAAGGGGCGTTTCATCATTTTTCTATGAATCAATCATGAATTGCTTTTCAATTCTTTATTTATCTGTCCGATGTACGCCAACAATTCCTCGCGTCCGCTCCGATTCTCTGAGGAAGTGACAAAGTATGGAGGAAGCTCTTCCCATGTCTCGCTTAATTTTTTCAAGTATTGCTGTACGTTGGCGTTTAACTTTCCTGATTTTAATTTATCAGCCTTGGTAAAGATGATGGCAAAGGGTATGCCGTTTTCTCCTAACCACTCGATGAAGTTCAGGTCAATGGCCTGTGGTTCATGACGGGAGTCTATGAGTACAAAGAGGCATGTCATTTGGGCGCGTTCCAATACATAGCTCTGTATGATATGCTTAATCTGTCCCTGTTCTTTAGTACTTCGCTGGGCGTAGCCATATCCAGGTAAATCTACGATGTACCAACTTTTGTTGATAATGAAATGGTTGATAAGCAGTGTTTTGCCTGGTTTGGAAGAAGTCATGGCAAGCCCTTTTCGTCCGGTCAGCATGTTAATCAAGCTCGACTTCCCTACATTGGATCTTCCTATAAACGCATACTCTGGCATCGTACCAGAAGGGCATTTGCGTACGTCCGTATTGCTTATAACAAATTCCGCGCTCTTTATTTCCATTGCCTGTGCTCATTTAATTTTTCTACATATGCAAAGGTAATACTTATTTCGTAATTCTGCAAAAAGAATATATCTTCATGAAGCCAAGAAAGAATGGCAAGAACAGATAAGATAGATTGCATTTCGGTATGAAAAACAAACGAGTTTGTTTTGTCTTGCGCTCAGTTTGCACTATCTTTGCCTCCCGATTCTCAAAAAAATTAGAGTATGAACGGACAATTTCCTTCAACGTTATTGGAAAAGGCGGTGGGCGAGTTCTCCAAACTTCCAGGGGTAGGACGTAAGACCGCTTTGCGTTTGGTGCTTCATCTGCTACGTCAGGATACGACTACGGTAGAAGCCTTAGGGCATGCGATAGTAACTTTGAAACGTGAAGTGAAGTATTGTAAGGTATGTCACAACATTTCCGATACAGATGTGTGTCGCATCTGCTCCAATCCCGGGCGAGATCGTTCGGTGGTGTGTGTGGTGGAAAATGTGCAGGACGTAATGGCTGTAGAGGCTACCCAGCAATTTACAGGGTTGTATCACGTTCTGGGAGGTGTAATTTCGCCTATGGATGGGGTGGGACCGGGTGACTTGGAGATTGATAGTTTAGTGGAGCGTGTTAAGACTGGGGACATTAAGGAAGTGATATTGGCCCTAAGCACTACAATGGAGGGTGACACTACTAACTTCTATATCTATCGTAGGTTGGAACACTTGGGTGTGAAACTTTCCGTCATAGCACGTGGTATTTCCATCGGTGATGAGCTAGAGTATACGGATGAGGTGACTTTGGGGAGAAGCATTGTAAACCGGATGCCGTTCAATGGGATAATGTAATACAGATACGGGTTATGTGCATTGAGTTTGACTTTACTTGTAACTTATGACTAAATAAAAAATTATGGAAGAACAAATTCGAAGAACAGTATCGGGCATCCGTATGACTTATGTATGTTTTTGGTTAGTGCCCATAATCTTTATTATATATGGTGAATGTGGAGGAAGCCTTGTAGGCCTTTATGTGGAAGATACTCGTATGGCCTACTATGCCGAGACATTATCCATATTGATTACTGCGGTCTGTGTGCCAGTGTCTTTGAAACTTTTTGCTTGGGTATTGGTTAAGAAGATTAATAAAGCAGGTATAGCCGATGCCTTGAGATTGTATACAACATGGAGTCTGATTCGCTTGGTTCTGTTGGCTTTGCCCGTATGGATAGGCGGAGCAACTTATTACTTGACGCTGAGTTCTACCGGAGCTTTGTGTGCTGCTATAGCTCTCACGGCATCCCTCTTTTGCTTACCAGGTGAAGAGCGCTTGCGTAGAGAGTTACATATAGATAAAGACATGGAGTAAAAAAGAGAAGATGAAAGCATCGTTTTTTGCAGGAGAAAGCGTACATTTACGGGCCATGGAGCCAGAAGACTTGGACATGATGTACGCCATAGAGAATGACCCTGAACTTTGGGATGTATCCAACTTCAGTGTTCCTTATTCAAAATATGTGCTGAAGGAGTATATCGCCAATTCTCAATACGACATGTTTGCCGACAAGCAACTCCGTATGATGGTTGTGAGAAACACTGATAATGAAGTGGTGGGGACGATAGACATTACGGACTTTGCCCCTTTACATCATCGGGGAGAAGTCGGCATAAGCATTTTGCGCGAACACCGGGGGCAAGGATATGGCAAGGAAGCCTTGAGTTTGCTCTGTTCTTATTTATTTGATTTCCTGCGCTTACACCAGCTCACGGCACATATAGCCCGAGACAATGAGCAGAGTTTACGTATGTTCAAGTCGTGTGGATTCGTAGAATGTGGCGTGTTGAAAGAATGGTGGTGCGTAAAAGGCATGTTCAAGGATGTAGTTTTGCTACAACGCCTCGCTTTTAATTAAGAATAGGTACTTGCGGGAAGCGGGACCATATCTTGTATTTACCTCCCAATTTGCTCATGGCACTCTGCCACATGCCGGGTGAACTTTTCTCGTCCATCAGGCTCTCCTTGTTTTCCTCGCCTACAATCCAAGTGTTTTCATTAATTTCTTTCTCCAGTTGCTCGTATGCCCAACCTGAATAGCCCAAAAAGAACCGGACATTGCCTTCAATCGTATCGCCTTGTCTCATGCAAGTCTTTATCTCGTTGAAATCACCGTTCATGTAAAATCCATCCTTTATAGGTATGGCACCACGGACATTCCGAAATGTATGGAGATAGAACAATGTATCCATATTAAGCGGTCCGCCCTTGTAGATAGGAATATCTTTCTGATAGCTCCTGAAATCATCCAGTACCTCATTCAACAAGATGGGGAGAGGCTTGTTCATCACTAAGCCTATCGCTCCATCCTGAGTATAGTTAACCAATAATATAACTGAACGGCCAAAAATGTGGTCGCACAAAAATGGTTCGGAAATCAAGACTTTCCCTTGGGATGGAACCACATGATTGGTTTCTATTTTGAAGATATCCGTATCGTACATGCCTTCGAATTTACGGATAATTATCTGAATGACAAATTTTTTAGGAGATTTTTTTCAAATATCTTCTAAAAAGTTTGCTGAAAAAGTTTGTTTCCCTTTTTACGCCACCGGATGATTCAAGGCAAATAGGGCCATACGTTCATCCAAAAGTGTGTATTGATGGTCCTGAATAAAGGATGTACAAGCCCTAAGTCCCTCTTGATTGCTTCCGGTAGTCACCAATGAGATGGCACTTACTCCGTAATACATTAATTCGTGTGCCAACTCGCCACTACTCATGCCCGGATAGCCAATGGTAAAATAGAAGCCGTCAGCTACAGGTTCGCCCAAATCATTGTCGTACACTAAATAAAATCCATGTCTTAAGAAAATCTCCTTCAGACGTCGTGCGCGCTCTCCATACACTTTCACCTCATTCACGAAGTCATACTTCCCATCATTGGCTGCCTTCAGCATGGCTGCCAAAGCAAACTGAGATGAATGGCTTGTGCCTGAAGACAAGGCATAGAGCACTCGGTGGATAAATACTGTGCCAAATGTCCCGCCTCCATAGCGCTTTGTAAGGCCTTCGTAAGCCCGGTGGTAAAGCTTGTCAGAAATGCAACTCACCCCGATACGTTGTCCGGCATAACTGAACGCTTTTGAACCAGAAATCAGCATGATGTAATAATCCGTATAACGGGCCACCGTAGGCAGATAAGAAGGCTGAAAGGGTTTTCCGAAGTCTTGGCGGAAGTCCATGCCGAAATAAGCCAAGTCTTCCAGTACAATGGCATCGTACTTCGTGGCCAACTCGCCAATAATGCGAAGCTCCTCGTCCTTCAGGCAAATCCAGCTTGGATTATTGGGATTAGAATAAATGATGGCTGAGATGTTTCCTTTCTTCAGATAGGATTCCAACTTGTCTTTCAGTTTCTTTCCTCGATAATCATATACGTCAAATGTCTCATACTTTTGTCCCATTACTACTAGTTGCTGCTTTTGCACGGGGAAACCCGGGTCGATGAACAACACCGTGTCCTTTTGCGGGTTACATTGGCAGCACGTCAAGAACGAAGCAAAAGTACCCTGCATGGAGCCAGTGACAGGCACGCATCCTTCGGATGAAATGTCCACATTTATAAAGGCTTTAATGAAGCGCGAAGCCTCCTCTTTCAGTTGGGGCAAACCGTTGATGTCCGGATAAAGGCTTGCTATGCCCTCTTGCAAAGCCTTGATTTCGGCCTGTACACCTACGGCAGAAGGCGGAAGTCCCGGCACGCCCATTTCCATTTTAATAAATTCCACACCCGACTCTTTTTCCGCTTTGGCCGCAATGGCTTTCACTTCTCGGATAGTAGCTTTGGAGAAATCCGTTATTTGGAAGTCCTCGATGGAGCGATCAATCAAATCGCGAGATATTGGAGTTGCTTTCATGAAACTTAGTTTTGATTAAATGTTCGCAAAGTTAACACAAAAGCGATAATCTCCATCTTTCCACGAAAAAAAATGGGGAAAAAGAATATTTTTTTGAGATAACTATTGCAAGTGTCAAAAAAAACATCTACCTTTGCACCCGCAATCGAGAGAGAAAGCCTTTATAGAGTGATATTATGGTGCGTTAGTTCAGTTGGTTAGAATACATGCCTGTCACGCATGGGGTCACGGGTTCGAGTCCCGTACGCACCGCAATAAACATTGAAAATCAATGTTTTACAAAATAGACACCCGATTTTACACCCAATAATGTAAAGTCGGGTGTTTTTATTAATGGCAGTTTTAGAAATAATTGCTAAAACCA
>CALUOR010000082.1 GCA_944322285.1 uncultured Bacteroides sp. | reverse complement strand
CTCTTGTACTTCTTACTCATTGTAGATACACATTTTATGGGTTATAAATGTGTCTACCCATATCAGTATAAGACATAGTTTAGCCCTTTAAATCCAAAGGATGAATAAAGAGGAAACGTGCCCCTTGCGTGTAATTCTTGTCATACTTCACTTCACCCTGCAAACGTTCGGCTATGACTGAACAGATATTCAGTCCTAATCCTGTACCCTGCTTGAAGGAATCCACCTTGTAAAAACGTTGGAAAATCATATCTGCCTTGTCAGTAGGAACTCCAGGTCCGGTGTCCGTCACAGAGAAAGTCATCTTACCGGGTATTTCAGACAATGAGCAATGCAGATGTATTTCGCCTTCGGACGTATTTTTTTCCGCATTGGTGAGGAAATTAATAAGCACCTGTTGAAGACGGGCGGCATTGGTTGTTAACACATAATCATCACTTACTTCCGAAGTAAAGTACATTTTTACCCCAAGCGTTTTACGATACTCTACAGAGGCGATGGCTGCCCGACACACATCGTTACATTGACATGGCGCCAAATGCATGACGTACTTACCACTCTCCAGATTGGCCAAATCCAACACATCATTTATCAAAGTAGTAAGCAGTTCTGAATTCCGTTGAATCATATTGCCAAACTCCTTTTTCTCCTCATCATTAACTTGTACACCGGGTATAGTGAGCAATTGTGAGAAACCGACTATGGCATTTAGAGGCGTACGTATCTCATGGCTTACGTTCTGCATAAATTCAGTTTTCATCTTATCCGATTGTTCAGCCTTATCACGCGCTACAAGCAGTTCATCATTATTCTTTCTTAATGCAATCAGCAAAGCTCTGTGCCGATATCCCTGAACAATTAGCAATCCAATGATAACCATCAGAAAAGCCAAACCTACTATCAACAATACAATATGAAACTGAGCACTCATCCGTTCTTCCCGTTGAAGCACATTTTGCTGCTCCAATGCTCTGTCCAATTGCTCTAACTCCAATCCCCGATTCTCCAATGTCAGACGGTTATTCTCAGTGCGTGCCTTTTCCATAACTGCTTGAGAACGGGTCTGCTCCAACTCCAATCGCGCATTCTCCAACATCAACGCAGCATGCTTCATCTCTAAATCCTGCGCTTCAATCTTCATGCGTTCTTCGGCCAATTGCAATGTCATTGCCCCGATATCAGTAGAACGTATCTGACTGGAAACACTGTCACAATACCGACTGAACATCCGGTCGTAATGCAAAGCCATACGATAATCCCCTTTATAATCAAATATATATCGCAAGAGGGCGTAAATGGCACTCGGCGAGTCTTGCTGCTTAGCCCAATGAATTGCGTCATCCCATCTTTGCTCTACCACAGCCCGATAAGTACGCAGAAGATAAATGTTATTCTTTTGCACCCGCCCCGCTTTATCCATTTCCACTTTTAAAGTATCATACAAACTGGTAAACTCGTCAATACGCCCCATTTGAAATAAAATAAGACATAACTCCATGCGCGCCCCTGTACGTAACTCATAAGTCTTGGCCCGATGCATAGCTTCCAATGCACACTTATATGCCAATTCGAGACTATCCGCATTGTTCAACCTCCGATAATAACCTGCTATTTTAGTGAGCGACTGGGAAGAGTCTTGTTCCGGCATATATCTTTGTTGAAAGCGCAAAGCCTCTTTATAACATGCCAGCGCACTTCTGGCATCGCCCCGCAAACGATAGATATCACCTTGTCTGCGAAGGCAAGAATAAAAACCATATTCGTTTTGGTCAGCCTGAGCTTGCTTATACATATCCTTAGTAAGCTGCAAAGCTTTGAACAAATATCCCCTTCTCAATATCCAGATGATATAACTACCATATCCATGATAATAATATTGCAGATATCCGTTTTGCCTTGACACCTGCTGCAAATCACGCACCGCATGAACAAAAGCAAGCGAATCGTCAGAATTCATGTAATAAGACATGGGAATAGTCTTTGCCAGACAAGCCGCTTTTTTATCTCCCAAGCGATTCGCTTCATTAAAAAGCGTATCGGACAAACCAAGACAACGCTGACTAGTGCGATACTTGAAAGCCTGAAGATAGAGTTTGTACAAGCTATCATCTATCTTGAAAGGATTATTCTGAGCTTTTACCGGAAGCCCAATACCCATTCCTATCAACCATAAGATGATAAAAACGATCTTACTCATATATTCCTTTTCCCTCAACATGTAGCAACCATGTCTTTATCTAAATCCAACGGATGTATAAAGACAAAACGCGCGCCATGAATATAATTCCGATCATATTTCACCTCTCCATGCAGACGTTCGGCTATGACGGAGCAAATATTCAGTCCTAAACCTGTTCCTTGTTTAAAAGAATCTAATTTATAGAAACGCTCAAATATTACATCCGCTTTATCGGGCGGCATACCAGGACCTGTGTCCGCCACTGAGAACGTAATCCGCCCCGGAGTCTCGGACAAAGAACAATGCAGGTGTATTTCGCCATTAGAAGTATACTTCTCTGCATTGGTCAAGAAATTGATAAGCACCTGTTGAAGACGCTTTCCATCGGTCATCAATCTAAAATCATCATTAACTTCGGACGTGAAATACATCTCTACACCCGGAGCTTTACGGTGTTGAACCGAAGCGAGAGCAGCCCGACATATCTCATTACACTGACATAGTGCCAAATGCATCGTATACTTGCCACTCTCCAAACTGGCCAAATCAAGCACATCATTGACCAATGTAGTCAGCAAATCCGAATTTTGCTGAATAAGCCGATTGAACTCCGCTTTCTCTTCATCACTGACCTGCATCCCGGAAGCTGTCAACAATTGAGAGAAGCCTACGATAGCATTAAGAGGAGTACGTATCTCATGACTCATATTCTGAATGAATTGAGTTTTCATTTTATCCGATTGCTCTGCCTTGTCACGTGCCACAATCAATTCACGATTACTATCCTTTAAAGCCACCACCATCCGCCTGCGCCTATACAAATAAATAACCAACATGCAGGAAATGACAAACAAAGAAATCAACGTAACTCCTAACAAGGCTATGCGTGCCTCAGACTTCATCTGCTCTTCCTTTTGAATTGCTTTCTGCCTCTCTATTTGGGCATTGAGCCGTTCTAATTCAAGATTCCGGTTTTCCAATGACAAGCGACTATTTTCAGCATGAGCCTTTTCTATGTCTACTTGATTTTGCGCCTGTTCCAATTCCAAGCGAGTATTGGCCAACATCAAAGACGTATTTTTCAATTCCAAATCTCTGGCTTCACGTTTTACACGCTCATTATCTAACAACACTGCCATTTCAGCCAAATCGCCACTATGCACCTGATGATTCAGACTATCCTTATAACTCCGGAGCTGACGGCTATAAAGTAATGCTTGGCGATAATCACCCTTTTTAGTAAAGAGCCATAGCAGCAGTTCCGTTCTATTATTAGTTGCCACCAACCGAGAAGCCCATTGGTAGGCCATGTCCCAATTTTTGTCCAGCATGGCACGATAGGTTCTCAACTTCCAAATATCATCCTTCTCCACCTGCCCATTTTTATCCATTGTATCTTGCAGTTCATCATAAAGTTTCAAGAACTCCTCATATTCTTCTTTATAATAAAGAATCTTGCACTGCTCAATTTTGGCAGAAAGTTTTGAATCGTGTGTCTTTGCAGCCTTCATAGCCCTCATGGCATACTCCATAGCCATGTCCAACGAATCCATTCCGAAAGTTTGATAATAACGGGACAAGTAACGCAATATGAGCGATGGGTCCTGCTCTGGAAGATGCTTCTGTTGGTATTCATACGCTTCCCTATAACAAGCCGCCCCACGTTCATTGTCCCCACGAGAAAAATAAATATTCCCTTGCATACGGATGCATGAATAAAATCCATAGTCATTCCTATCCTTTAAAGCCTGCTCGCGCATCTGACCAACCAATTGCAACGCCCGTAAGCTATGACCATTACGAATCATGAAAATAATATAGTCATTATATGCGAAATAGTAATATTGCAAATATCCGTTACGCCTCGCTACTTCTTGAAGACGATGGACGGCCTTACACAAAAGAAGAGAGTCATTGATAATGAGATAATAGCTCACAGGAACTGTCAAAGCAATGCATGCTGCTTTTTTATCACCCATGCGAATGGCATCTTCGTAAAGCGAATCAGCCATAAGAACACATCGGTTTTCCGTACGAGACTCCATTAGATGCCGATACTTCGCATACAACACATCATTTATCTTGTAGGGATTATTTTGCGCCCCAACAGAAAATATCTGTACTACAATGACAAATATACATAATATGATTTTCCAAATCCAATTTTTCATTTATCTAAGAAAACATTAAATCAACCCAAATTAAATTTTCAAATATAAAACCCTAACAATCTACATCTTCCTAATGAATATACACTTCAACCTCAATAAAATATATACCTTCATTAGCAGCATTTTCCTTATCATAATTCATTTTCTAAGATAAACTTAAAAATTATGTTATCTCATAAAACGAATGGAGCAAAGTTAATCTTTTCTTTTGAAAAATCATACACAATATACAAAAAAAGGGACGCATCATGAAATGCATCCCTTTTTCAAGTTACTATTATAACAAATGTATGTTATTTCTTCTTCTCTGCTTCCAGTTGCTGCTTCAGAGCGGCCAGGGCGTCAATGTCGCCAAGCGTGGTAGAAGCGGCCTGGTTCTGGATAACCGGAGTTTCTTCCTTCTTGCCGGCATTAGCCTTGCGAGCGGCTTTTCTCTCGGCTCTTTCTTCAGCCTTAGCTGCATCTTCGAACACACGGCTGTGTGATACGATGATACGCTTAGCGTCCTTGTTGAACTCAATAACCTTGAACGGAAGCTTCTCTTCCAGCTGAGCTTGCGTACCGTCCTCCTTCACTAAGTGTTTCGGAGTGGCGAAACCTTCCACGCCATAAGGCAGAGCTACTACGGCACCCTTGTCCAACATCTCGATGATGGTACCCTCGTGTACGGAACCTACCGTAAAGATCGTTTCGAATACGTCCCAAGGATTCTCTTCCAGTTGTTTGTGGCCGAGGCTCAAACGACGGTTTTCCTTGTCTATTTCCAAAACTACCACATCGATGTCGGCACCGATTTGTGTAAACTCAGACGGGTGTTTGATTTTCTTCGTCCAAGACAGGTCAGAGATGTGAATCAAGCCGTCTACACCTTCTTCTACTTCTACGAATACACCGAAGTTAGTGAAGTTGCGCACCTTAGCCGTATGCTTGCTACCTACCGGATATTTCTCCTCGATAGTTTCCCAAGGATCCGGTTTCAGCTGCTTGATACCCAACGACATCTTACGCTCTTCGCGGTCCAGTGTCAGGATAACGGCCTCTACCTCGTCGCCCACCTTCATGAAGTCCTGAGCGGAACGCAAATGTTGTGACCAAGACATTTCGGATACGTGAATCAATCCTTCTACGCCCGGAGCGATTTCGATGAACGCACCGTAGTCGGCCATCACTACCACTTTGCCCTTCACGTGGTCGCCCACCTTCAAGTTCGGGTCGAGAGCGTCCCAAGGATGCGGAGTCAGTTGCTTCAAGCCCAATGCGATACGTTTCTTCTCGTCATCGAAGTCGAGGATAACGACATTCAACTTCTGATCGAGTTCAACGACCTCATGCGGATCGCTTACGCGGCCCCAAGACAAGTCTGTGATGTGAATCAAACCGTCTACGCCACCCAGGTCGATGAATACACCGTAAGAAGTGATATTCTTGACAGTACCCTCGAGAACTTGTCCCTTCTCGAGTTTGCTGATGATTTCTTTCTTCTGTTGCTCCAACTCGGCCTCGATGAGCGCCTTGTGAGAAACAACCACATTCTTGAATTCCTGGTTGATTTTAACCACCTTGAATTCCATTGTCTTACCAACGAATACATCGTAGTCGCGGATGGGCTTCACGTCAATTTGAGAACCGGGCAAGAACGCCTCGATGCCAAATACGTCTACAATCATACCACCCTTCGTGCGACACTTGATGTAACCCTTGATGATTTCTTGGCTTTCCAAAGCTGCGTTCACACGGTCCCAAGAACGGGCTGCACGAGCCTTGCGATGTGACAACACCAATTGTCCCTTCTTATCCTCTTGATTTTCGATGTACACCTCAACGGTATCGCCTACTTTCAAGTCAGGATTGTAACGGAACTCACTCATCGGAATGATACCGTCTGATTTGTAACCGATGTTCACAACTACTTCACGCTTGTTCATTGCGATTACGGTACCGTCCACCACCTCACGGTCGGTCACCTTGTTCAGGGTATTGTCATACGCCTTCTCCAAGTCTTCGTGACTTACGTTGGTGTTTGCTTCACCATGTTCATACGCATCCCAGTTGAAGTCCTCAACAGGGGCTACTTTGTCAAATTTTTCCATTAATAATTAATAAGTTAATAAATAAATTAATTAAGTGAGACATTATGTTGACTCATAAATCGGGGCAAAGATAGGACTATTTTCTTGAATTACAAAATGTTCAATTTATTTTTGCACAAAAAAATCCCTTCCTCAGTTCAATAGAACTATGAAGAAGGGACTCTCTGTAAAGACGGCGGCTACCTACTCTCCCACTGTTGCGCAGTACCATCGGCGCGGCCGGGCTTAAC
>CALUOR010000081.1 GCA_944322285.1 uncultured Bacteroides sp. | reverse complement strand
TTCAACGGGGATTTTAACAATTCCAGCGCGGACAAATTCGAGGCAGGCAAAAAGTATGTCTATGACATCACGGTGAACCGGACCGGACTTAGCGTGACCGCCACCATTACAGACTGGGCTCCGGGCAACGGTGAAAATGGCGAACAGGGAAACGCTTTCTAAACCTATTGACAAACGAAAAAAAAATCACCATCAGATGAAAACGACAATGAAGAAAAAGTATCTGTTATTCGCCGCAGCCGCGCTGACACTGGCGGCTTGCAGCAACGACGACGAGAACCTGAACGGCGGGCCGGTGGAACTGCGCCTTTCCAGCAGCCTGGAGGTGCAGACACGCGCCAATACCCAAGCTACGGCAATAGCAAAAGACGAGGTAGTCAGCGTATGGGTGGATGATGCAGGCAATGGCACACCGCTTTACAAAGCCTATCAACTGAAAGCCGATGGTGCCAATGGCCTGAGCGGTACGCCTATGTATTTCCCACAGACGGGGAATGATGTAGACATCTATGCCATGCACGGCAATTTTACTCCCACTTTTGCCACTGATGAAGACTTCCCCACCGAATCAAAGACCTTTACTGTGGCTTCAGACCAAAGCGAAATGGGAACAAGTTATACTAATAGCGACTTGCTCTATGCGGTTAAACAAGACGTGGCGCGTACCCCGGACAATGTGAATCTCACCTTCTACCACATGTTATCCAAAATAGAAGTGGCTGTTGTGGTTGGTAACGGTGCTCCGGCTTTAGCCGCAGACAATGCCATTTCCATTGGCAATGTGATTACAGACGGTACTTTCAAACCGGTTAAAATCAGCGAAACTGAAATTACTGACCAGGCTGCACGTGCCCAAATGATTGCCGCAGGCTCCACTTCGGGGAATATCATACTCGGTCAGGAAACCTGCACGGACTTCTATGGGAATGTGGTGTATAATGAAGCGGTCATTGTTCCACAAAATATGGGCGGTAAGACCATTTCGTTCAATCTGGCAAGCGGTGGAGTCCTGAAATATAACATTCCGTCCACGACAATCTTTGAAAGCGGTAAAAAATACCGTTATCATATCACGATGAGATTGTCTGATTTGTCTGTGGCTGCTGAAATCGTGGACTGGGATGATAGTCCGGTTCCGGAAGATGATTTCGCAACGATGGATTGATAACCTGAAAAGCCATCCCCGGCATGGCGTAAGCCGGGAGTACACACTATTGGGTGTAGCTGCTTCGGTCGCAGGAAGCGGTGGCACAAAACATAGCAATAACAGCAATATGATGGATAAAATAAAGAATAAGAAAACGGTGCTTGCACGATATGTAGCCTGCCTTGCATCGGTAACATTGTTATTCGTTTCATGCACGAATGATGATATGCAACGTGACGGTACATTCCTGCCCTACGAGCATCCCCTGCAATTCGCTGTGGGAATAAAGGGTGAAGCGGTTACCCGTGCAACGGTGGATAATGTTTGGGGACCCAATACCATAACCGTCCAATCTATAGATAATTATGATGAAGAAAATACCTCTCCTTCTTGGTCGGAAGCCGTAACAGGATATTATGCCGCCATACCGGCTCTCAGTTCTACAACTATTGTTGCTGGAAGTTCAGATTATTGGCAAGCCATAGATGAAATAAAACTTATTCGTGCATGGTGTTATGGCGATGATGAATTCCGAAGACCTCTTCCCAATGAGAATAACGGTTGGCAGATAGCTGTTAATCAAAATGAAGGGAATAATTATGCCAACAGCGATTTCATCTATGCGCGGACTACTGCGACTTATAAAATCTATGAGAAGGTGATGCTTTCGTTCTACCATCAAGTGGCCAAGGTTGTGGTGAATGTCAGCAGCGAAAGTTTTGCCCCTGATGCAGAAATCACCGGCATCACCCTTGAAGATGTATATATAGGCGGCGTTTTTCAAGAACCAGCTTTGCCTAACTCCGGTACACCCACATTAGGCACATGGACAACTACCGGAAACAAGGCGCAGATAAACATGTACCCGCTTGAAACGACCGGAAACGCCAAAGCCAGCTATGCGGCCATCGTTATTCCGCAAGTCGATGACTCACCGGAAAAGCTCATTACCATTCACGCCAACGTGGACGGCACAGCCCGTGAGTTCCGTTACAAACCGGAGAAACTGGAGTGGAAGAGCGGCACGACGCATACCTATAACCTTACGTTGAGCGGTACTAGACAGGTTGTGTCTTTCAAAGAAGAAAGATATGATTCAAGATACTGACATACTACGCCGAACGGTTGGAGGAATACTTCAGCTGACAAAATAGAAAATCCGTGATTAATTAACCATATGTTTAACCCGTCTTTTTGTCAAGAAACAGTCATGCGCGCGGGCGGCCGGGGACGTGCCGTTTTCCCGTGGGGGACAAACGACCTCCTCGTCGGGGACAAACGAGGCCCTCGTGGGGGACAAACGAGACCCTCGTCGGGGACAAACGGCAACGCCGTGGGGGACTGCCGCGCAACGCGCTGTCGGTCAGCGGTTTGCACGCGCGCCCGGCTGCGGAGGGCAAGAAGGCACAAATGTCAAGATTTTATGATATTCTGGAAGAGAGTGCAGCAGGCCATCAACGACCTGTGGTATCCCCGAAGCGTCACCGTGGGCAAACCCGTGGAGACGCAAGAGTTGGCCAACCGCATCGCGCACGAATCGACCGTGTCGCCAGCCGACACCCACGCCGTGCTCCGCGCCCTGCCCGCCATCATGGCCGACTTCATGAAAGAGAGCCGCGCCATCCACCTCGAAGGCCTCGGCTGGTTCCGCTACACCACCGTCTCCGCCGGCAACGGCGTGGCCACGAAGGACGAGGTGAGCAGCGACCAGATTACCGGCCTGCGCGTGCAGTTCACCCCCGACCGCACGCGCAACATGAGCGGCGGCTACACGCGCGCCCTCATCGCCGACGAAGGCATCACGTTCATGGAGTGGCTGGGCAAGCCCGACGACGAGACGCAGATTCCCGACGACGAGGACGGCGACGAAGGCGTGACGGAAAATCCGCTGGGCTAAACACCGAAGGAGGAGCGCGGGGGCACGGAGCCTCCGCCGGGCGCCGTCCCCCACGCGCCCCCGGCACTCCGCCCCCGCGCTCCTTTACGCAGAAGGCATAAGACCGGCTGCGCGTTCTTTACAGAACAACGGCTTGCGCGTTCTTTGCATAAGACCGGCTGCGCCTCGGCTATGCCGTTCAAGCAAGCTTGACGGACATTGCGCTCGGCTTGCGCGTTCTTTGACAAGACTGGGAAACAACGAAATAATGGGAAAAAGTTTCCGGTTCTCAGACCTTTTTCATACCTTTGCAAAGCAATCACACAACAAAGGAGGTTAATCATGGAAAAGAAAGAAGAAAAAGTACAAGAGCAACCGAAAAAGAGCAAGATGGAAGAACTGGACGAAGAAGCCAAGAAGCAAGGCAAGAAGGTGAGCAAGACTTGGGAAGCCGCCATGCGGTTGAAAGGCAGTCTGATTGTTAACGACCCAACATTCCTATTGTAAGTATGCGCTATCTCATTGACACAAATATCTTCGTGTATTTGGCACTTGATATTGAAATGCTGAGCCGCGACGTGAAAGCCATTTTGGAAGAGCCGGACACCCTGCTTTACATCAGTGCCGAGTCCGTGCGCGAGTTGATAGTGGGCTACCGCAACAAAGGCTTGTGCTCCAAGCGCTGGAAGACGGTGGAAGAAATGGTGGCGGCCATCGAAAATGAGTTCTACATCCAAATTCTCCCCGTGAAGAAAGAACACATGGCAACCTACGCCTGCATGGAAATCAACGAGGCGCAAGGCCATAAAGACCCGTCGGACCATGTCATCATTGCCCATGCCATTACAGAACACCTGCCGCTCATATCAAGCGATACCCGCTTCTGGTTCTATCGCGACCAAGGGCTTGACTTGATATTCAACGAAAAGTAATACATACAAGACATATACCCGTTATTTCGTCCCGCCCCTCTCCCCATCGTGGAGGAGGGCGGGACGCTTGTTTTCCCCCGCCTTGCCAAGACACGCACTTAAACATAAAGAGAACATGTAAACATAAAGATAAAGAACATGAATACAAGACATTGGAATTGGATACAAGGCTTGACACTGGCTGCCCTGCTGCCTCTCTTTGCAGCGTGTAGCAGCGAAGGCGACGAACTGCTGCAAAGCGAGGAAAAACAGCCTGTGCAGGTAAACATTACCCGTGCGGCTACGGATGGGAATGATTGGGCGTGGCAGGATAATGACCAAATAAAGATGAACATTACGCCTCATAACGGAACTGCCACTGAATATATCTTGACTTACCAAAATGGTAATTGGAGTAATACGGCACTTGATGAAATGGTTCTGCCTGCCACAGTGCAGGCATGGTATCCAAGTAGCGCCAGTTATGAAAGTTTCAGTTTCGCACATGATTGGAATTCTTATGTGGTTGAATCTCCCGGTTGGGACGGATATACTAAAATGCAAATAGATGGAACTGTAAATCAAAGTTCAGAAGCAGAATTTGCCAAGTCTGATTGGATGACAGCAGAGCAAACATTAAGAGAATCTACATTGAATCTGACTTTGCAGCATAAATTATGCAAAGTGACTGTTATAATCAGCAATTATGATGATTATCCGATAGAGAGCGTCAGATTCTATACCAGCTATACTAATAATAGTACAGGTGCATACACAGGTGACTTGCGTATATTGGAAGTAAACCCTTTAACGGATGCTACAGCACATAAATATACTGCTATTATTTCAGCGTGGACCTATGATGATGTCAAGGCCAGACGCCCACCTCTGATGAAATTAAAGGTAAATGGAAAAGATTTGTTTGCGAAACATACTGAACCATTATTAAGTGGCAATGCCTATACTTTTAATCTTACAGTGAATAATCCGGATGCCACTACGACTCGTTCAGCTGGTGCTTCGGAATGCGAGTTAGAATTGGTAGACGTGGAAGATATGAACAAATAAACACGCTTTTCTCTTGTCGCTGACAAGACAAGCACAAGTCGCTGACTCGACCTCCTCAAGTCAGCGACAAGAGAAAACGAAGTCAGAAACAAAATATTAACCATTAAAACGTACAGTTATGCCATTCTGGAAAAAGATGTTCAACAAACGGCAGGGCGTGTATTATCCCCGTGCCGTAGTGCAGGGCAAACCTGTAGAAACCCCGGCTCCCAATAGTTTTTAATGGAGTAATACCCGGCAGCGAAGGGCATGGGGCATAAGAAACGGCATAAGGACTTTTTGTGATAAAAATTTGGCGGTGAAGAAAAAACTTCGTACTTTTGCACCGACAGAGTCCACCACGCTTCTTGCTTAGCACAGCGTACCAGGGTGGAACTTTTATTTTATATAGGTATGAAGTATTCTAAACAACCCCTCACCATAGAGCAGCAAATTTCCTTGCTGAAAGACCGTGGGCTTGCCATTATTGACGAAGCTGCTGCCCAAAAAGTGTTAGGCTCCATCAGTTATTTCCGGCTTGCCAACTATTTCCGACCGATGGAAACGGACAAGCAAAACCACCAGTTCAAGACCGGAGCCACTTTTGAGAACGCCGTGCGGCTCTACGATTTCGACGCTTCCTTGCGCGAACTGGTGTTCAAAGCCATCGCCCGTATAGAAATCGCCTTGCGCACGAAGATGATACATCATTTCTCGCTGGCACACGGTGCGTTTTGGTTTGCGGACAAATCGTTGTCGAGGGAAGAGAGGTTATTTCAGGAAAACATCGGCAGCGTGGAGCGCGAGTTGCACCGCACGAGAGAGGAATTCATCAAAGACCATTTCAAGAAATACGACACCCCGCCTTTTCCGCCTGCATGGAAGACCTTGGAAGTGGTGTCGTTCGGCGTATTGTCGAAGATGTATTACAACTTCAGCGACATAAAGGTAAAGAAAAACGTCGCCCGCAGCCTTGACCTGCCCCAGCACAAGATATTGGAAAGCTGGGCGGCCAGCCTGGCGGCATTGCGTAACTGTTGCGCCCATCATGCCAGAATGTGGAACCGGAACTATCCCGTTACGCCCGCCATTCCTGCCAAGCTGAAAAACGCTTGGATAAGCAATACCGCTGTGGCGGACAACAAACTGTACATACAGCTATGCTGCATCGCCTACCTGCTGAACAGTATTCTTCCCGGAAATACATTCACGCAAACGCTGAAAGCCCTGATTGCAGCATACCCTAACGTGGATACCACTGCAATGGGTTTCCCTTCCGACTGGAAAACAGAAGCCTTATGGCAATGACCGCATAAAAGCATTACATTTTCTTTCGTTTTCCGTCCCGGCGGATATGCCATCCGGACACCCGAATGCGAGCTTGTCGCTGACTCGACCTCCTCAAGTCAGCGACAAGAGAAAACGACGTCAGAAACAAAATATTAACGACCATTAAAACGTACAGTTATGCCATTCTGGAAAAAGATGTTCAACAAACGGCAGGGCGTGTATTATCCCCGTGCCGTAGTGCAGGGCAAACCTGTAGAAACCCCGGCTCCCAATAGTTTTTAATGGAGTAATACCCGGCGGCGAAGGGCATGGGGCATAAGAAACGGCATAAGGACTTTTTGTGATAAAAGTTTGGCGGTGAAGAAAAAACTTCGTACTTTTGCACCGACAGAGTCCACCACGCTTCTTGCTTAGCACAGCGTACCAG
>CALUOR010000080.1 GCA_944322285.1 uncultured Bacteroides sp. | reverse complement strand
AATACGCCAACTATATTAATAACAAACCTATTGGCAGAATTAAGTACGCACTAAATTAATTCCGCCAACGGGTTATAATAATGTAAAACATAAAATAAGAATCAATGAGAACAAAGAAATTCTGGGCCGTCCTCCTGCTGATGTTGACGACCACCCTATCCATCCGCGCCGCACAAGTAGACACCGTACAGGTGAAAAGCGAAGCAATGAACAAAATAGTACGCGTGCTATATGTAGTGCCTGATGTGGCCATGGGAAATTCCCCTCAGGCCTGTCCCGTAGTCTACCTGCTACATGGATATAAGGACAATTTCAAGGCATGGATAGGTATCAAGCCCGAATTGCCCCAGATAGCAGATAATAAAGGTATGATTTTTGTCTGTCCCGATGGCGAAAACAGCTGGTATTGGGACAGCCCGCTTCATGCCGATAGCCAATACGAGACCTTTATATCACAAGAGTTGGTAGCTTACACAGACGCCAATTACGCCACTATAGCCCGGCGCGAGGGACGAGCCATTACAGGCTACAGCATGGGCGGACACGGTGCTTTATGGAATGCCATCCACCATCAAGACGTGTTTGGCGCAGCGGGCAGCACCAGCGGAGGAGTGGACATACGCCCCTTCCCGCAAAACTGGCTGATGAAGAATCAATTGGGCGAATACGCCTCAAACAAGAAACGCTGGGACGAACACACGGTCATCAACCAGATAGGCATGTTGCATCAAGGCTCACTGGCGCTTATCATCGACTGTGGTGAGGAGGATTTCTTCCTCGAAGTCAACAAGACCCTCCACCAACGCCTACTGGCACGTGGCATTGACCACGATTTCATCACTCGTCCGGGCGGTCATCGCGCGGCTTATTGGGCTAACGCCATCGATTACCAATTGCTATTCTTTGAGAAATTTTTCAAAAGAGGAACGGAATATGAAAAATAATCACTCAACACCCAAGAAAGTGGTGACTTTCGGCGAAGTTATGATGCGCCTCACCACAAAGAATTTCCAACGCTTCTCCCAAGCCGGCGAGTATGTATCCACCTTCGGAGGAAGTGAAGCAAACGTAGCCATATCGCTAGCCAACTTCGGTGTACCCACGGAGTTTGTAACACGCCTGCCAGACAATGCCTTGGGACATGCCTGTGTGGCTTCCTTACGTGCACTGGGCTTGGGCACAGAAGGCATCGTATACGGAGGCCACCGTATGGGGCTTTACTTCTTGGAGCAAGGAGCCGCATTCCGCAACTCTAACGTGGTGTACGACCGTGCCGACTCCGCCTTTGCCACCTTGCGTCCAGGTATGATAGACTGGGAGGAAGTATTCCGAGATGCTGGCTGGTTCCATTGGTCGGGCATAGCCGCCGCACTCTCCCCCGAGGGGGCAGAAGCCTGCCGGGAAGCCTTGGAAGTGGCACACCGCATGGGACTGACCATCTCGTGCGACCTGAACTTCCGCAAAAAGTTGTGGAACTACGGACGTACGGCTGCCGAAGTGATGATGCCACTGGTAGAATACAGTGACGTGCTGTTCGGTGCCGAGCCTGAATATAAAGAGATCATGGGAATCCAGCCCGTAGGCTTCAAGGCCACACACAAAGATGACTCCTCCTTCACCACAGACCTGCCGCGTTTCGAAGCTTTCACCCGCGAAGTAGCACGGCGCGTACCTCAATGCCGACATATCTTCCTAGAGTTGCGACACTCCATCACGTCCAACCACAACTTGCTGGCCGCTGTGTTGCTGGCCGATGGGATGTTCCATCACACGGGCATCTATGACATCACGCACGAAGTAGACCGTGTAGGCGCAGGTGACGCCTTTGTAGGTGGCCTGATTTACGGTTTGTTGGCCTATCCCAATGATGCCCAATGTGCATTGGACTTCGCCTTGGCTGCCTCTACACTGAAGAATACCGTGTATGGCGACTTCAATCTGGTATCGGCAGACGAAGTGGAGAATTTAATGCGAGGAACGCTAATCTAATTGGGCATATAGGCTATCAATGATACCATCGGCCAAGCCTATGACGGGCACATGAATGTATTGTGCCTTCACGGTGTCCGCTATAGCAAGAAATATTTGGGCGGCGGGCACAATGACGTCCGCACGGTCGGCCTTCAGGTCGAATTGCTTCATGCGCTGTTCGGGTGTGAGGGGGGCAAGTTCGTCATACAAAGCTTGCAAGGACCCCACCGGCATGCGTTTGAGCTTCTTGTCTTTTTTATCCGCCAGGCGATAGAGCTTATTGATGTTGCCACCCGAACCGATGATGTTGATGTCGGCAAAGTCTGCCGTCAGACGGGTCAGGTCGTCCTTCATCTGCGCCCATGTCTCTTCCTTTACGGCATCGCTCAACATACGCACTGTGCCGATATTATAGGACAAAGATTGCACGAGGGTGCCGTTGGTGAGGAGATTTATCTCCGTGCTTCCACCGCCTACGTCTACGTAGATGTAGTTTCCGGTGCGGTCTTCGAGGCACTCGATATGATTATTGTATATCATACGCGCTTCCTCCTGCCCATCGATAATTTCTATACGAATACCTGTGTCCTTCAGCACTTTTTTGATCACCGACTTCCCGTTGCGAGCATCACGCATGGCAGACGTGGCACATGCACGGTAATCGGTCACCTCGTATATCTTCATCAACTGACGGAAGGCTTTCATCAAACGCCGAAGCTTCACGGCTTTGCTTTCGGACAATTCGCCCAATGAGAATACGTCAAATCCTAATCGTAACGGCACACGCAGCATCAAAACTTTGGAGAGTCGTTTGCTTACCAGATTCTCGTTTTCTTCTACCTTCTTAATCAAGAGCCGCACGGCATTGGAACCAATGTCTATGGCGGCATAACATTTCTTACACATTCTCTTCTTTCTCTTTATAATACTTATACAATTCTTCTTGCGAGCGGAACGGCGTTTCTTCCGATGTCGTCCACGAGCAGTTTTCGCCCGTTCCGTCCACGATACGGCCTTGCAGGGTATCGCGTAAACCATAATCTATTACTCGTGCCAAATCAGCCTTTATGACAGGGTCGTATACCGGAGTTACTACCTCCACACGATTGTCCAAATTGCGGGGCATCCAATCGGCTGAACCGATAAAACACTTCTCTTCCCCGCCTGCAGCAAAGATAAAGATGCGCGAATGTTCCAGATAGCGGTCGATGATGCCGTTGATGTGCATGGTATCGCTTAGTCCGGGAATACTGGTCTTCAATGAACAATTTCCACGGAGCACAATGTCAATGGGCACCCCATTGCTTGATGCTTCGTAAAGTTTGGTCACCATAGTAAGATCGGTAATGTGGTTTATCTTCATGCGGATGTAGGCCGGCTTTCCTGCCAGTTTGTTCTTTATCTCGGCATCTATCAGACGGATGAATTTCTTCTTCATCTCGTTGGGCGATACGAGCAGTTCCTTGAAGGTGACGGGCATGTAAGGCTTCTCGATAAAGGTGAACACGGAGTTGACATCGCGAACGATGCCCCGTGCGGCAGTCATGAGCATATAGTCGGTGTAGACCTTGGCATTGCCTTCGTGGAAATTTCCGGTGCTGATGCAAGCTATGTCCGCCCCGTTCTTCATGCCGATATGGGTTATTTTGGAATGTACCTTCAAATTCTCCACGCCAAAGATGACGTGTATGCCGGCATCCTGCATTTTCTTGGACCAGCTGATGTTGGAGGCTTCGTCAAAACGTGCCAGAAGTTCGATAACCACGGTCACCTTTTTCCCGTTGCGTGCGGCGCATATCAAAGCACGCACCACTTTGGAGTCCTTGGCCAAACGATAGAGAGTGGTCTTGATGCTCTTCACCTCCTTGTGGATGGCCGCCTCTTGCAGGAGACGGATGTAATGGTCAAAACTATGGTAGGGCACGTGGATGAAGCGATCGCCCTGTTGTATCAGCTTCAGCATGCTCTCGCCCGTGTTTAGCTCCTTGCGTATCAAAGGAGGCCAAGCCGGATATTTCAAGTCCCTGCGACCACAGTCGGGAAAAGACATCAAGTCTTTGTGATTGTGATAGCGTCCTCCGGCCAGCACGGTGTCCAGTTTGTCCAAATTCAGCATGTTCATCACGCGCTTATGCAAGTCTTTGGGCATGGCAGCATCATAGATGACGCGCAGAGCATCTCCCTTGCGGCGGCTCTTCACGCCTTTGGAAATCTTTTGCAGCATACCATTGCGCAGGTCGTTGTCTATCTCCATCTCGGCGTCCTTGGTAAACTTAAAGGCGTATGCCTCGAAATGGGTAAACTCAAGTCCGCTGAATATCACGGGCAAGCAGAAGCGGATGACGTCATCCAGATACATCAGGTAATTGTTGCCGTCCTTGTCCGGCAGGCGGATGAAGCGTCCGCAGGTAGAGACAGGAAGTTCAATGAGAGCGTATTCGCTTCTCCGCTTGCCTTCGGCCTGCATCTTTACGGCCAGATAGATATTCTCATCCGTCTCGTCGGCCAATTGTTTGACCGCCGAAATCCATACCGGGCTAACGTAGCCGCTCAGTTTCTGGCGAAAGAAATCACAAACAAAGGCTTGTTGGTCCTCGTCCAGCTCGTTATCCTTCAGCAGATAGATGCGTTCGGCGCGAAGCTGGCGGGTCACCTCATGTATGGCTTCCTCATATTCCTTAGCATACTTGTTGTTCAACTTGTTTATCTGCTTGATAAGTTGTTTGGCGTGTTCGCGCTCTTTTTGCACGCGATGGTCCTCACACTCGGCTATGCGGCTTTGCGTAGCCATGCGTACGCGAAAAAATTCGTCCAGATTGTTCGAATAAATGCCTAAGAAACTCAATCTTTCCAACAGAGGAATGTGTATCTTCGTCGCTTCCTGCAAAATGCGGCGATTGAAGTACATCCAGCTCAAGTCGCGGTCTAAGTAAGCCGCCATTACATTTTTCTTCGTGATTGCTTTGCCCATACAAATAATGATTTAATGTGCTAATATGCTAATGTGCCAATGTGCTAATTAGGCTGCGCTGTGTTTACGGCAATGCGTTTTCACGCCGTAGGGCATTAGCACATTGGCACATTTAGCATATTGATACATTGCGAGGCAACGCCCGCTAAATTTTTGCAAAATTACCTCTCCCGTATTACATAGATGTTTCAAATATGTTACGATAAGGCATAAGGAGCCGCCATGGAATATTCCTCCGCACGAACTACTCCTTCCAGAATTTCCAGGAAACGACGCTCGGCACTCCGCGCCCAATAGCGGAATTCCAAGTTGGGTGTATAATGCTCGGCAAACTCCAACAAACGGCTTAGGTCGAACGTGTCGGCCACGATGCCGGCTCCGCTTTCCGCGGCGTCATAGGCGTTGCAATCCTGCTCGATGTGGGCGGGCACCATCAGCATGGGCTTACCCAAATACATGGCTTCGCACACAGACTCGAATCCGGCTGTGGTAGCATATGCCTTGCATCCCGCCATGTAACGCAAGAATTTGACATCGTTTATGCGGTGAAAAGTCAGCGTCTTGTCCAAACATTGTTCATCCGGCTCATCCGCCTTGTCCCAGAAAAAATGAAGAGGCGTGTCGGGATGGTGTTCGTGCCAAGCACAGACATCAGCTCCGAAACCCGCATTTAAGAGATATCCGTGCAAATAATCCCCCGTGCGGCTTTCACTGGCCAGCACTTCGCGCCTAAGCAAAGGAGGCACCACACGGATGCGCCGAACGGGATAATCGTCCATGGAACGAAAGGAAAGGGCCAGCCTCTCACAAGCTCCGATACACGTCAGACGTGTAAACATACGCAGGAAGAAGAGACTCATTCCACTCTTACGAGGATAATGAAAATCAGGATGCAGAAAGAGATATTGATGTCCGATGCACACTTGAGGCACGTGAGGGCGGAAGGCCAGATAAGTAAGCCCGGTGAGTAATTCGTAGAAGTTTATCACCAAGTCGGCTTGCGTCTCGCGGATGCGCCGGTTAATGAAACGCATGCTTCGCACGTAAGCCGGTACGTGAAGCAGATTGTATCTCACGCTCCGGAACATGCTCACACGTCGGTTGGCCGGTGTGGGCAGAAAGTTAGGACTGAAGAAACGCTTGATGGGAGCCTGAATATGGCGGTTGAAGAAGCCGGGCAAACGACGCGAACTGCTCTGCCCTACCAGCACCTCCACCACCTCGTAGCCGTTGCGCCGCAAGATACTTTCCAACGTTATGGCCTGCGTCAGGTGTCCGCGGCCTTCTCCTTGAATGATAAACAATACTTTCATAAGCGACAAAGATAATGATTATGTATAAATAATGAAGCATGTTTTGCTTGTAAAATCCGCACCGGCATCACGTCGGCGCGGATTATGAAAAGAGAATCTATGGAATGTTGTGTAAGAAGTCGTATGCTTTTCATCGTGTCTTATCAGACGTATTCTTCCACCATATACATTTCGCTTACAAAATCGTCCACGATATTTTCCAAGTTTTCGTAAGCCTCATCAGGCGTTTCACCATAAGCGCTACATAGCAGATTGTTCATATAATAAGCGAAAAATCCGCCACCAGCGGTCGCCTCAATCGTGTAATCATTGGAATTTAGTTTCATATTTAGTTCCTCCTTTTCTTTTTGCACTGCAAATATGATGATTGCATGTTGCATGAGGATTGAAAGAAGGTTACAATAAGGTTAAGAGGCTGTTTGAATTTTGAGTTTCATATGATTTGCGTAAGATATGGAATGCTATTTTTCTATCCCGTGAAGACGGATTGGCAATGGCGTATGCCCAAAAACGATCTAAAACTATCCTTGGATAAATGAGCCAATATCATTGGATAAATGGCAAAGTATTCAAGGATATTTGGACAAACAACCAATGATACTTGTCTTTTCCTGATTTCACTAGACACTTTTTTGTTTTATAACCTAAGTTAGTAGACACTACTCTAAATAATATACTGCACCAGTAGACACTTCATAGTAAATCGTACTGTTCGTAGTCA
>CALUOR010000079.1 GCA_944322285.1 uncultured Bacteroides sp. | reverse complement strand
CGTTTAGCTCAGCTGGTTCAGAGCATCTGCCTTACAAGCAGAGGGTCGGCGGTTCGAATCCGTCAACGCCCACTTTTGTTGTGAATTTTTTCATAAAAGATGAAAGGATTTAAGAACAGCCTGCATTGTGATAATGCGGGCTGTTTTTTAATTTATGTTGTCGAGTGTCTTTTATTGAACGTTTTATGTCTCTCGATTCGGAAAAAAACATTAATTTTGCCGCCTGATAATTATCAACTGAATACATTATATAATACGTATGGAACTGGATGTATTAACCGCCATCTCCCCGATTGACGGCCGCTATAGGGGCAAGACGGATGCTTTGGCCGCCTATTTCTCTGAATATGCACTGATGAAGTACAGAGTGCAGGTGGAAGTCGAGTATTTTATTGCTTTGTGTGAGTTGCCTTTGCCTCAGCTCAAGGGCGTGGATAAGGGCTTGTTTGAAACCTTGCGGAACATTTACCGTGATTTTTCGGAAACTGATGCCGCACGTATCAAGGAAATAGAGAGCGTGACCAACCATGATGTGAAAGCTGTGGAGTATTTCCTGAAAGAGCAGTTTGATAAATTAGGTGGGATGGATGACTATAAAGAATTCATTCACTTTGGTTTAACCTCGCAAGACATTAACAATACTTCGGTGCCTTTGTCCGTAAAGGAGGCACTTCAGCAGGTGTATTATCCGTTGCTTGAAGAACTGATAGCCCAGTTGCGCACGTATGCCGAAGAATGGGCTAATATCCCTATGTTGGCCAAGACACACGGTCAGCCCGCATCGCCTACACGTTTAGGGAAGGAAATCAATGTGTTTGTCTATCGTCTGGAGCGTCAGCTCGCCACTTTGAAGGCTTGCCCTATTACAGCTAAGTTTGGAGGAGCTACGGGCAATTATAATGCCCATCACGTGGCCTATCCGTTGTACGACTGGAAGATGTTTGGCAATAAGTTCGTGTCTGAAAAATTGGGTTTGGAGCGTGAGGAATATACAACGCAGATTTCCAATTATGATAACCTCTCGGCCGTGTTCGATGCCATGAAGCGCATCAACACAATCATGATAGACATGAACCGTGACTTCTGGCAATATATCTCTATGGAGTATTTCAAGCAGAAGATTAAAGCCGGCGAAGTAGGCTCCAGTGCCATGCCGCATAAGGTAAACCCGATAGACTTTGAAAATGCGGAAGGAAACTTGGGATTGGCCAATGCAATCCTTGGACATCTGGCTGTGAAGTTGCCTATTTCCCGTTTGCAACGCGACTTGACCGACTCTACGGTGTTGCGCAACATTGGTGTGCCTTTCGGTCACATTGTAATCGCCATCCAAAGTTCGTTGAAAGGTCTGCGTAAGTTATTGCTGAATGAGAAGGTCATCTATCGTGATTTGGATAATTGCTGGAGTGTAGTGGCTGAGGCCATTCAAACTATTTTGCGGCGTGAGGCTTATCCCCATCCTTACGAGGCGTTGAAGGCTTTGACGCGTACTAACCAGGCCATAACGGAAGAGTCGATTCATAATTTCATAGAGGAGTTGAATGTGAGCGAGGATATTAAGAATGAGCTTCGCGCCATTACCCCGCACAATTATACAGGAATGTAAAAAGCGGCCCAAGCCGTAATGTATTAGCATATTGTTGAAGTTTTCGGCCGTGAGGCCAATGGTTTAATTTTATTCGAATAAAAACAAAATGAGTACAGAAAATGAGAATTGGCGCGATGCGTCAACATTAGGAGGAGAATCAAACACAGACCGTGACGGCAATCAGTTTAGAAACGCTAATTTCGGGCGTCCTTCTTACAATCGCGAGAATGGAAGTCGTCCACGTCCGCGCTTCAATCCTAACAATGGGGAACGTGTTCAGCACGCCTATAGTAGTGATCGCCCGTATCGTCCGCGGTACAATAAAGATTATAATAATGGTGGTGAACGCCCTCAACAACGTTCTTATAGCAATGACCGTCCCTATCGCCCTCGCTATAATGCGGAAGAAGGAGACCGTCCTCAACAACGTGTCTATGGTAGCGAACGCCCGTATCGTTCCCGTTTTGCGAATGAAAACGGGGACCGTCCTCAACGTTCGTATAATCCTGTACGTCCGGCTCGTCCTCGCTTCAATCCGAATGCGGAGAGTGGTGATCGTTCACAGCGTCCGTATAGCAATGACTGTCCGCGGCGTCCTCGGTTTAACCCCAATAATACACGTCCAAGCAGAGACGGCAATGTTCCTTATGGTCGTCCTTCGCGTCCACGTACGGCAGATTATAATCCAAATGCGAAGTACAGCAAAAAGAAACAGTTGGAATACAAGGACGTGATTTACGATCCGAATGAGCCAATCCGTCTGAATAAATATCTGGCTAATGCAGGAATATGTTCACGTCGTGAAGCCGATGAATTTATTACAGCAGGTGTAGTGTCTGTCAACGGGCAAGTAGTGACAGAGCTGGGCACTAAGATTAAGCGTGGCGATGAGGTGAAGTTTCATGACCAGCCGGTGAAGATAGAGCGCAAAATTTATGTTTTGCTGAACAAACCGAAAGATACGGTAACTACTTCGGATGACCCGCAAGAACGTCGTACGGTGATGGATTTGGTGAAAAATGCTTGCACGGAACGCATTTATCCGGTAGGCCGTTTGGACCGTAATACGACGGGTGTATTGCTGTTGACCAATGACGGTGACTTGGCTTCTAAACTGACGCACCCCAAGTATTTGAAGAAGAAAATCTACCATGTACGTTTGGACAAGAACCTGACTCAGGCAGATATGGAACAGATAGCGGCTGGTATCCAGCTGGACGATGGCGAGATTCACGCAGATGCTATCAGCTATACAGATGAGAATAAGAAAAACGAAGTAGGTATTGAAATCCATTCTGGAAAGAATCGTATTGTACGTCGTATCTTTGAATTTCTGGGTTACAAGGTAGTGAAGTTGGATCGTGTTTACTTTGCCGGACTAACCAAGAAAGGTCTGCGTAGAGGTGATTGGCGTTACCTGACGGAGCAAGAGGTTAATTTCCTTCGTATGGGTTCGTTCGAGTAATATGAGATTGTACCATATTATTATATAATTCGCAAAATGGAAATAATTCGTAGAACAAAGATTGTAGACGTGCTGAAGCGCGAAGATTTTGGCGCAATGGTCAATGTAAAAGGTTGGGTTCGTACCCGGAGAGGTAGCAAACAAGTTAGTTTCATTGCACTGAATGATGGTTCTACAATAAATAATGTACAAATAGTAGTTGATGTAGCCCGCTTTGATGAGGCTCTGTTGAAGGACATCACAACGGGGGCTTGTCTTAGTGTGAATGGTGAACTGGCTGAATCGGTTGGCTCGGGACAGAAAGTAGAGATTCAGGCTAGAGAAATAGAAATATTAGGCCTGTGTGATAATACGTATCCTTTGCAGAAGAAAGGCCATTCCATGGAGTTTCTGCGCGAGATAGCTCATTTGCGTCCACGCACCAATACTTTTGGCGCTGTGTTCCGTTTGCGTCATCATATGGCGATGGCTATTCATACTTTCTTCCACCAGAAAGGATTCTTCTATTTTCATACACCTATCATCACGGCTTCAGATTGCGAGGGAGCCGGCCAGATGTTTCAGGTCACTACGAAGAATCTGTACGACTTGAAGAAGGATGAGAATGGTTCTATCATTTATGACGATGACTTTTTCGGTAAACAGACCAGTCTGACGGTTTCGGGGCAGCTCGAAGGTGAATTGGCAGCTACGGCTTTGGGAGCTATTTACACGTTTGGACCTACTTTCCGTGCCGAGAATTCCAATACCCCTCGTCATTTGGCAGAGTTTTGGATGATAGAGCCGGAGGTGGCATTCGCAGACCTGCACGACCTGATGGATTTGGAAGAAGAGTTTATTAAATATTGTGTGAACTGGGCTTTGGAGAATTGTAAGGATGATTTGGAGTTCCTGAACAAAATGGTGGATAAAGGGTTGATAGAGCGCCTACAAAACGTTGTAAATACCGAGTTCGTACGTTTGCCTTATACCGAAGGCATCAAAATCCTGGAAGAAGCCATTGCCAAAGGACACAAGTTTGAATTCCCTGTTTATTGGGGTTGCGACTTGGCTAGCGAACATGAACGCTACTTGGTAGAAGAGCATTTCAAGAAGCCGGTCATCATGATAGATTATCCAAAGGAAATCAAGGCTTTCTACATGAAACAGAACGGAGATGGAAAGACGGTTCAAGGTACTGATGTCCTATTCCCACAAATTGGTGAGATTATTGGTGGTAGTGTACGTGAAGAAAGCTATGACAAACTGATGGCTCGCATTACAGAATTGAATATTCCGATGAAGGATATGTGGTGGTATTTGGATACCCGCAAGTACGGAACATGTCCCCATGCCGGTTTTGGTTTAGGATTTGAACGTCTGCTGTTGTTTGTGACGGGTATGGCTAACATTCGTGACGTGATACCGTTCCCACGTACACCGAAGAATGCAGAGTTCTGATGAAGATATACACGGAATTTTGAAAGAGAAGCCTCTCTCTTTGCCTCTTTCATGGGCTAGGGGAGAGGTTCTTTCAATAGTTATGAATACCAAATATTTTTATGCCATGAAGAAACTTCTTTTATTGATTGTGGTCTTTTTCATCGGTTGGGTGGCACAAGCTGCAGAAGATGGAAGACAAGTTATGAATTTTAATTTTGGTTGGCGCTTTCATGCCGGTGATGTGTCTGGAGCTGAACAGCCTCAGTTCGATGACAATAATTGGCGTATGGTAGATGTTCCTCATGATTTTCAGATAGAGCAGCCTTGGGTAGCACCGGATGCTGATGAACGTCCCGATAACAATGATCCGGGAGCTAATGTGCGAAGTCGCTTGAGTAGCCGAGGATTCAAGGAAATGGGTATTGGCTGGTATCGCAAGACATTTACACCTGATGCCTCTTGGAAAGACAAACGTGTGATTATTGACTTCGAAGGTATCATGTACGTAGGAGATGTTTACTTAAATGGTAAGCGGATTGGTGGTACAGATTATGGCTATGTGGGTTTCGAGATAGATTTGACAAAACTTCTGCAATATGGCCAACCCAATGTGATAGCAGTAAAGGCAGATACACGCGAACCTCAAAATTCCCGTTGGTACACAGGTGGCGGTTTGTTTCGTAATGTGCATTTGGTGGTGACAGATGCAGAAGTTTATTTTATGCGTCATCCGCTTTATATTACAACTCCTCAGGTGTCCGAACAGAAGGCCACGGTAAATATTCAGGCTGAAATAGCTTGTTATACGAAACAGACCATGTTGAAGACTGAAACGGTGATAACCGATGGTGAAGGACAAGTCGTGGCTCGACAAACGGATGAATTACCATTTAATGCCCGGATGCGCACGTGCGAATACAAACTAAAACCTATCCGACTGACCAATCCTTATTTGTGGGATTGCGAACATCCCCATTTATATAAAGTTGATATCACGCTCTATCATGAAGATGGCACCGTAGCCGATTGCGTAAGCGAGCATTTTGGTGTACGTACTGTGGAATTTTCTCCGGCATTCGGTATGAAACTCAACGGTAAGAAAGTCTTGCTAAAAGGTATTGCCAATCACCACTCTTTAGGAGCGTTGGGTGCGGCGGCTTACGATCGTGCCATAGAGAAACGCATTCGCTTGCTGAAGGATTTTGGCGTGAATCATATTCGCACTTCGCATAATCCGTATAGTGAAGGCTTTATGGATTTGTGTGACAAATATGGCATTCTTGTAGTTGATGAACTTTATGATAAATGGCTCGACCAATATTGTGGTGGACGTGCTGAGTGGGCTTCTCTGTGGCAAAAAGATATACCAGAATTCATTAAGCGTGACCGCAATCATCCGTCTGTTGTTTTCTGGAGTCTGGGTAATGAGTTACAGCAATATTGGAATCTTCCTTTTGCCGATTGGGGCGTTACGCCTTATCGCCTCCAAAAAGAATTATTGAAACGATATGATGATACAAGGCTTGTTACAGTAGCCATGCATCCTCGTTATCGTAGTTTGGAAACCGACTCGTTGCCAGCCCCGTTGGTACACGAGACGGACATAGCCTCCTATAACTATCGCTATATGTATTTCCCTGGCGATGCACGCCGCTTTCCAAATCTTATGTTCTATCAAAGTGAGGCAAATACCAGCAATATGGGGCCAAATTTCTTCGATATGGACTTGGATAAAGTGATAGGATTGGCTTATTGGGGACAGATTGATTATCTGGGTGAGAGTCAAGGATGGCCGGCAAAGGGATGGGCACAAGGTGCGTTCGACCTTTCGTTGCAACCAAAGCCTATTGCTTACTTCTTGAAGAGTTTGTTTACAGATGAACCGTTGGTTCATATCGGTGTGATAGACGAGACGCAAGATGTGATGTGGAATGGTGTGCAGACCGGTACAAACCGGATGAGCGACCATTGGAATCGTGTGGAAGGTACCGTTCTTTCGCTTTATACTTATACCAATGCCGATGAAGTGGAATTAATATTGAATGGAAAAAGTTTGGGCGTAAAGCCGAATGATAAAGTGGACGGTAAGAATCGCAACCGGATAAAATGGGACAGCATTACGTACAAACCTGGTTATTTGGAAGCTATAGCCCGTACAAATGGCAAAGTGGTAGCACGTCATCGCATTGAGACTACAGGTAAGGCTGTTCGCTTGCAAGTGATTCCCGATAACGATCAATGGCAAGCTAATGGTGTGGATTTGCAACATTTGCGTGTGATAGCCGTTGACCGCAAAGGACGTTGTGTTCCTGAAGCTGCACAGGAATTGAAGTTTACTGTAGAAGGTGATGCTAAGATTGTGGCTGTAGACAATGGCAACATTACTTCAGACGAATTACACGCTACCAATCATCGTAGGCTCTTCCGGGGTTCGGCACTTGTTATTCTTCGTGCCGGACAGACACCAGGCGAGATAACTTTGTTGACCGAAGGTGAAGGTTTCAAGTCGGTAAAAACCAAGTTGCAGACATATTAGTTTGTTTAATCAGAACGCTTCAGTAATAAAGGGTTTATATTTTCTTTCCTCGTTATCTCTCCTCATTGAGATAGCGGGGATTTTTTATGCCCACACTTTTCCTTCCTTATTGCCCTGTTTGTTAACCTTTTTCCTCCCCAATTCCCCTCCAATCCCTATTTGGGAAATTTGTATGTTACTTTGTAGCCTGAAAT
>CALUOR010000078.1 GCA_944322285.1 uncultured Bacteroides sp. | reverse complement strand
AAAAGTACGCACTTTACACACAATGGCAAACTTTTACCACACTTTTTTTAATGATTTTCATAAAGATTTTCATAAATAACTGATTCACAGACTGTAAATACGGGCGCATTTTAAAGAAAGGGGAAAGGGGATGGAAAACGTACACCATATTATATAATAAAAGGGAAGAAAGAGGAACTGCATGGCTTTCCGATCCCATCCCCTTATCATCCGGTTACGGCTCTCTCAACGGGGCGCGCATCCGATCCGGCCTCCTCTTCCGTTTCGGCCGCTTTCGCCCGTGCCGAAAGATGCCACGTACCCATTGTCACGAACTCCAAAGCATGGCCGCTCAGCACGAACTGTTCCACCCGTTGGAGAATGGCGTAGGAAAAAGCCGCCTGCCTCTTGCGTCGTTCGCAAAGGGCAGGCGGAATAATGGAGAAGTTTGTTAGATGTCTTACAGCAAAGCGGTGATGCTCGTAGCGGGTATCTCCAGTTTGGAGAAGGCGAACATCTTTTTGCCGAGGTCTTTCAGCGAGGCGCCGATATGATAGACATCCGTTCCGTCGATTATCAAGAAACGGTCATGGCACTTCTTGTAGGTGTGGATGCCTATCGGGGGATATTGGCTGTTGTGCTTCTGCACGTCCAGTTGCAGTTGGTGGCTGACGGTTTGCGTGTAGATGTCGGCTTTCACGTCGGCATTCCGCTTGCTGAGCATCAGCAGCACCGACTCGTCCACGTAGTTGTCTATCAATAATAGGGATACCTTTGCGGAACGGATAAGGTCGGTGGCGAACTTGTAGGCATCAAACAGTTGGCCGTCGTAGAAGATGCCTTCCACGGGTGGCAGCGAGGTGCGGACAAAGAAATCCACCTTGTCCGTCAGGTATTCTATCTGCCTTTCGTGCTTCTGAAGCCTTGTATCCATCTGTTCCAGCCGATAGTTGATGGCATGGCCTTTCAGCAGGTATTCTTTCAGCACTTTGTTTGCCCAACGCCGGAACTCTATGCCACGGCTGGATTTTACTCGATAACCGACGGACAGAACCATGTCCAGATTATAGTATTCCACTTGGTACACTTTGCCATCGGTGGCAGTTGTCGCAAATTTTGCGACAACTGAAATACCTGCCAATTCTTCTTTCAGCGCATTGTTCACATGCTTGCCTATTGTTTTGACATCACGGGCAAACAGTTCAGCCAGCTGTCCGCGGTTCAGCCAGACGGTCTCGTGCTCCAGCCGCACTTCCAACTTCACTTCGTTGTCGGGCTGGTATAGTATGATTTCTCCTTGATTTTCCATGGGGTATAAAAATAAAACAACCCCCGATTTGAGCATCGTTGAGAGGCTTGGGGGTTCTCGTGCTACAAAAATACAGCTTTATCTTGAACCCACCAAACTTTTTGCGAGAGGAATGCGGGCTTGACATAAAAATATGCCCTTTGCTTCGCTTTCATCTACGATTGCTTCTCCATTATTCACTTTCGTGCATCTTTACTTCGCTCGGCAGAATGTGCAAGCACCCTATGTGCCCCGACAGGCTGGAAAACAAGCGTCCCGCCCTCCTCCACGGTGGGGAGAGGGGCGGGACGAAACGAATGGAAGCTACCGGCACGGTTTATCTTTCAATCCAGTTCTCAAGCCGGATGCCGGCATAGTTTTTAAAGTGTTTAAGATTTTCCGTTACCATAACCATGTCATTGACTATAGCCGTGCAACCTATCAACAAATCAAAATCGTCATCAGCCGGAGTACCAGCCAAGCGCAGCCGGGCTTTCTCGGAAGCATACAAGTCAATGGCATCGCTTATAGGAAGGATATTTATAGAGGCAAGGAACTCATTCAAATGTTCCATCCGTTGCCTCAAGCCTTTCCTGCGGCCAAGTTCTGCGCCATATTTCAATTCGGCTTCCGTAATTTCTGAGATATGACAATTCTCCAAGCCTACGTTGTCCAACTTCTTGTCTATGGCATATTGTCCGCGCAAAAGAAAGACACAAACATTAGTGTCAAGTAAATACTGCTTCATATTCAGAACGTCATTACATCTTCTCTAAACTTACGACTTGCCTTTATTTCCTTCGCCAGTTCATCGGCACTCAGCTCCGGATAGTCCTCGTCTTTCCATACGCCATAGAATTTGCCGGCAGATATGTGTGCTGGCTTAGCCTCTTCCGCATGTGCTTCTTCTATCAGTTTCTCCGCCAGCCACCGTTTGTTGCTTGCGCTGAGTGAGAACGTATGGATAAGGGCCAATAGTCCTTCTAATGAAATTGTTGCCTTCATATTGCTATACCTCCTTATTGATTGATAATCTGCCTACAAAGGTAAGAAATTTATCGGAATATCCTTCTTCTTTCGTCTCGTTTGTTTTCCAGTCTGTCAAAGAATGCGCAAGCCGAGCGCAACGACAAATCATGCTTGCATGAATTTGCAGATTGCCGAGGTACAGCTGGTCTTATGTAAAGAACACCGATTATTGCCGATAAGAAGTTAAGCGGATTGAAAATCCTTATACTCATGACCGACGGATGGCATATCCGCCGGGGCGGAGGAGGTTATTCCAATGGATAAAGATTGTTCTTTACCAAATCATAAAAAGCATTGACAAGCTGTCGGGCATTGGGATTGTCCCGATGCATGAACAAAGATACATACAGCACGTAATCATCCGTAGCTGACGAAGCATCGTATTTCCGTATGCTTCCGTCGTTGTATTGCATGAACCAACGGGAGAACAACATTTCACGTTTCTGCTCTTTCCCGTCAAGATTGTCGCATATCATAATCATAGCATTCTCGTTCCGGCTGAAGAACTGCCGCAAGATATGGATAACTGTCAGCGCGATGCGTTTGTCTATGGGATGGGGAGTGTCTTGCTCCGGCTCGATATTGAACGTATAGACGTTGGCAAAATCCGGATGGTAACAAGAATAATCAAGGAAATAGGCATGGTAGGTGATGCCATGCCTTGTCGTGAAAGAGTAGGTCAAATCCGCTTCTTCCGCAATCTTATAAGGGTGTAGCGAATTTGATTCCACGTTGTTTAGCCAGTTTTTTCAAGTCTTCGCCTTTCTGAATGCAACGGCGAATAGCGCGTTTGTCCTCCAACATGCGCTGGAAGATGTTTGCCTTTTCTTTTATCACATTCTTCTTATTCATAAGCTAATACTTTGTTCCGATGGCAAAGATAGTGTAAATTAAGTACAGGACAAAATAAACTTGTTTATTTTTCGTGCCGAAATGCAGCCCATCTCATTAAAGGGTATTTGTTCATAGCATTACGCAGCCTGCCGATGCAGCCGCCCGGCGGATGTGCGGGGCGGCTGCAACCAAATTCCGCCTTAGCCCAACGGATTCTCCGTTACACCCTCGTCGTCATCATCCTGCGCCGGGTCACTGTCTTTCGTTTCGGGCGAAAGCTCGATCCATTCCAGTTGGTCGCTATCCACGAGGGCGCGGGTGTAGGTGCCGTTGGCCAGCTTCGTGCGCTCGGGGATGAACTCCACGCGGACGGCTTTCACCTGCTTCTCGAAGTCGAAGGCTTCGAGGCTGTCCACGCCCACGGTGTCGAGCGTGTAGCGGAAGTAGCCGAGGCCCGTGATGTGGACGCTCTTGCCTTGTGCCATGCGGGTGTGCATCACTCCCGCAATGTCGCCCAAGACGGCTTGGACATCGGAGTTGCTCACTGTGGAAATCTTCGCCAAATCCTTAGCGATGGTTTCCGTTTCTACAGGTTTGCCCTGCACTACGGCACGGGGATAATACACGCCCTGCCGTTTGTTGAACATCTTTTTCCAGAATGGCATAACTGTACGTTTTTAAAGGTTAATATTCTGTTTCTGACTTTGCTTTCTCTTGTCGCTGACTTGAGGTGGTCGAGTCGGCGACTTGTGCCCGTCTTGTCGGCGACAAGAGAAAAGCGTGTTTATTTGTTCATATCTTCCACTTTTACCAATTCTAACTCGCATTCCGAAGCACCAGCTGAACGGGTCGTAGTGGCATTCGGATTCTTTACCGTAAGATTAAAGGTGTAGGCCTTGCCTGCTCCGTTTGTCTTAAAATCTATTGCGAAATCAAAAGATAAAGTGACAAGCAGATCTGTCCCATCTACTGTTAATTTTATAAAAGGAGGAAAGTACCCGTTATTTAATCCTATATAATAATATGGAACAATGATTGCAGTATATGTAATTTCGCCATCAGATTTTGTTAATGGAATTACCTCCAAATAAGGATTCTCTTTGTTGGATCCTGCTATGGTAAAAAAACGTGGATTGGTTATGGTGGGAGTATGTCCTTCTTGCCAGCCTTCATATTTTTTTATTGTTACAGTCACTTTACAAAGTCTATGAGCCATATTGATGTCAAGTGTAGGAAATGTCAATGAAGCATTACATATCATCCAGTCACAAGCGGCAAGCAATTCTTCCGATTGCTGGTCTATTGTCCCCTCAATCCATACTTGACTGTTATATAAACCGTATCCGTCGTTGCTGTATATGAAATTAAAATCGTTAGCTGATGCATTGCTGGTATTAGGCCACCAAGCCTGAATTGTAGCGGGTAAGGTAGCCTCTATTGTGGCAGGACTGGAAGTCCAAACATTATTGTTATATGTCAACGTATAAGAATTAGGAGTGCTTTCACCATAATTGGTAATATTCAATCCTATTTGGTCATTATCCTGCCACGCCCAATCATTCCCGTCCGTAGCCGCACGGGTAATGTTCACCTGCACAGGCTGTTTTTCCTCGCCTTGCAGCAAATCGTCGCCTTCACTGCTACACGCCGCGAAGAAAGGAAGCAGGGCCGCCAGTGCAAAACCTTGTATCAAATTCCAATGTCTTGTATTCATCTTATTCTCTTTTTTTATTTCGTTATGTTAGTTGCCTATCATCCCCACCGTGGCAAGCCCTTCGGGGCGGCGGTGGAAACGGGAGAGGTATTCCTCCAACCGTTCGGCATAATATGTCAGTATCTTGCGAATCATAATCTTGATATGTCGGTCTTAATGGTTTCTACTGGGTGCTGAGGTCGTAGCTGCCGCCGTCGCCCCAGTTGCCTTGCGTGACGCTGCCTACGGTCACTGCGCCGGTGCTGTTTATTTCAATGCAATAAGTATATACATCGCCATAACCCCAAGATGTTAAATCATTGCTATGCGTATAATAAAATGGAGCATATCCCTCAAAGTCAAATTCAAAGACCTTGGTATCAAAAATAGCCCAATCCGGTATTACCAATGCCTCATAGCTGGCAAATGTTGTTATTTCTTCTCCGTTCCTTTTAATTTGCTGCGGTCCAAGTTCATGAGGTTTTATTGAATTTTCATTCTCATGCCACACCCAACTGCATTCAAATGATGGATATGACATATTGACAACTTCCCATCTTCCAGTCAGCGGATAGTTTATGATAGACATACCTTCGAACTTATTTCTTTCAGCTTTTGTGAAGTCGTTATCAATGATATGTATCACGACTTTGGCTACTTGATGTTTAAAGGTCAGATTGGCCTGATTGCCTGCATTTACCGTTGATTTTACAGCCCACAGCAAATCACTTTTCTGATAGCCGTCTCCGGTCTGGTTGCTTTGAACGCTCCAAGTTCCGCTAAAGCTGCTGCTTCCATTCCAGGCAACATTGTCCGCAGTTTCGTCTCCATAGTATAAGGCCCATACACTCTTGGATACTTCCCCTGTTGCCCAATAATGGGCTTTGGTGATATCCTCCGGGGTCAGTTCGCCCGTTGTAGATGCAGTGTAGGTATAGGTTGCACCCCCGCCGTTGTGGTTGGTGGCCAAGACGGCAACTTTCTCGCCACCTGTCCATGTACCGTCCGATGTGGCACGGGTGTTTGGCTCTGCCATGCTTGCAGTCAGTTCCAGCAGGGAATGACTTTGCGGAATGTCCGCTTCGTCTTGCGTACAGGCGGTAAACAGGGCCGCCCATAGCAGGAGGGGTAATGTATATTTCATCTTATTCATATTTTTATATTATTTTCCGTTGTGCCACCGCCTTTTGCGAAAAAGGCAGTTACACCTTTATATAGTGTATCTCCCGGCTTACGCCATGCCGGGTGTGGCTGTTTTACATCGTGGCTTGTCCGTCCTCATCTCCTGAAAAGACGACATCCTTACCCCATGGCTCAATGTTGGAAGATACTTGAAGCCCGGTCAGATTGACCGTAATCTTGTAGGTATATTTGTTTCCACTTGCAAAAGTGCAGGATTCATCCAGTGTGTAATACAAGTCGCCGCCATCGAACAGATGCACTTTGATGAACTGCGTGTTGGCTTCGAGCGTTTGCGGGGCAATGATGGCTTCCGACCATGCCGTTGCGTCTGACGAGACTGCCGTGCTGATGGTGATGGACTTCGCTTCGTTGTCCGTCTCCGTCAGGCTAATCATACCGTCCGCCGTGGCACTCGTCTTGTCGGGTGTGAAATCCGTTTTCAGCCGGGTGTTCTCAATGGTCACTACGGTATTCTGTATGTCCTCCACGCTCAGTCCGTCGCCCGGCTTCAAAGCCACTTCCACTTTGGCAAGCAGGTGGCGGAAGTTTAGTGGCACTACCGTGGGATTTCCGTTGCGGGATACATTGGGAGCGACGGCATAAAGCAGGTCGGACTTGGCTACGTTGGCATCAATGGACTGATTGTCGCTTACGGTATGGGTCAGTGATGCTGTCGGGAAAGGAGTCGCGTTCTCCGTAAAGGCACTTGCCCCGAAGTCGCCATGAATGGCGTAAAGTGAAAGTCCTTTGCCCGATTGGGGGAAGTATTGCTTGGTTGCCGGTTCTTGGAAACTGCCGTTTCCTGCGGCGGTTAATTCCCACGCTTTGATGTAGTCGGTCTCACCGTCTTGTTCGTCTGCCCATACATAGACGGTTTCCCCCCTTGCCAACTGTTCATCCTGCACTTGGTAAGCGCGTGTCTGCACCTCCAGGCTGCTGCTCAGCCTGAGTTCCACCGGCCCGCCGTTCAGGTTCTCGTCGTCGTTGCTGCAAGCCGTCAGGGTCAGTGCGGCTGCGGCGAATATCAGATACTTTTTCTTCATTGTCGTTTTCATCTGATAGTGATTTTATTCGTTTATTAATTGGGTTAAAAAGCTTCTCCTTGTTCGCCATTCTCACCGTTGCCCGGAGCCCAGTCCTCGATGGTGGCGGTCACATCCACCGGAGTCTGTGGACGGTGGGGCGGACGGGGCGGGTCTTCAGGTTCTGGATCCGGTTCAGGTTCCAGCTCGGGCTTGGCGGTATCGATGCTGTTCTCCAAGGCGATGGCTTCCAAGTGCTCGGATTTCCGCAAGGCTTCCGTCATGTCCACATGCAGCTCCAGTACACGGCCGTCCGCCAGGGTGATGACTGCGTCCAGCTGTTGCCGCTCCTCCCGGTCGATGCCGAAAGTGCGCACCAGCAGGCGGATGCCTTTATTGTCCGGCAGGGTTTCATAGGCCATCAGCGCCTTGGCGATAATCGCGTCCGCTTCACTGCGGGTGCCGGCCTCCGCTTCCACCGGTGTACCGTCCGGCAGACGGATGGAGGAGATGAGTCCGCTCAGCGTGCTATGTACATCGACCACCTCGGCAGGCTCGGTAAAGTTCAAAGTCAGGGTGATGGGCATTACCAGGCGGCGCATACGCAAGGGAACGGTCAGCGTGTCGCCCGCCTCTACCGTGGCGGTGGTGTCCGCGGCAAAGAGGTAGTCCGGCAGGGCGGACAGCAGGGTGTCTTCCACCGTCTGAATGGTGGCGATAGAATCCGAGGCGATGGCGATGCCCTTCGGCTCGTTATAGGCAACCAATCTATAAGGTCCCGTCTGCACGGAATCCCTATATAATATAG
>CALUOR010000077.1 GCA_944322285.1 uncultured Bacteroides sp. | reverse complement strand
ATAATAGTATTGTATCTGGTCACGATGATGCTGTTCAGTAAGCTTTTGGGATATTGGAGTCGAAGATAGTTTGAAAAATATATTGGATATGGAACACCGGATTACATCATTATTGCAGCCGCTCCCGAAAGTTTATTCCGCTCTTTTGTCTATATATCCAAACCAACCTAAACCTATCCCTACGGGCGGCAAAGTATATGTGCTTGCGAAAAGAGGGAGAGTGCTTTCCTTTTCTTTTCGTTAGTGTGGTTTCCGCTTCTTAATGGGTTGCGCCCGAAATAAACCGCTTGATTTCTTCCTCCGACGGCAGTTCTATCATATATTTCCGCACAAAGATGTTGGGGTCTAATCCGGCGGTGGCGTACTTCACCATCGTATCGCCTTTTTCGGTGCAGAGCAGGATGCCGACGGGCGGATTGTCGTCGGGCTGCATCACTTCCGCCTTGAAGTAGTTGAGGTACAGGTTCAGTTGCGGGCGGTCAGGGCAAGGTTTACGGCATGTGCAGCTTGTGCCTGCAACGTGCTTTGTATCGTACTGATATGTTTTGAATAAGCAAAGATAAAACTTTTGCGGCTATAGCTGGCTTTTATGGTTACATGTTTCTGTTAAAACGGTTTGAGCATCCGTAGTTTGTGTGCCCTATATTCCGCCGCATCCATAATATATGCCTCCAACAGCATTCTCTGTAACCCACCGTCAGGCATGTCGAGGCCTGATACGCTTCAGGATGGTGTCCACACTTCCTTTGATGCGGTTGGTGAGGATAACGAGAATCACGGCCACCAGAATCAACGCGATGCCCATGGCTTCCGCTGCGGTAAACGATTCACCGAAAACACAGGCACCTATGACAACGGCTGTGACCGGTTCCAACGCTCCTAAAATAGAAGTCAGCGTACCACCGATGTGACGTACTGCCAGCAGGAGAGTGATGTTGGAAATGACGGTCGGGGCAATGGCGAGCAACAGGACGAGCCCTACGGAGCCAAAATCGGGCAACGGCTGGAAACTGCCCTGTACGCTGTTTTTCACCGTGAAGGTCAATGCTGTAAACAGAAAAACATAGAAAGCCAACTTACGGCTGTGCATGTCTTTTAACCTCGACTTATTGACGGATACGATGTAGCTGGCATAGCCTACGGCGGAAAGCAACACGATGAATACGCCCCACGGGTCGAGCCTCAATTCTGTACCTTGCAGAGAAAGTCGGGCCACACCTCCCACAGCCAACAGGATAGCCAGCCAGGTTACCCATGAAGCCTGCTCGCGAAATAGCACAAGCATCAGCAAAGTGGTGAAAATAGGGTAAGTGAAGTGCAAGGTAGTGGCTACGCCCGCTCCCATCACTTCGTAGCCATAAAGCAGGAACATGGACGATGCAGTGTAGAACAAGGCCATGACAATGAGCAACGGAACGTCTTTCCAATGAATGCGGAACGACTCTTTCTTCATCACCATCATCAGTCCCAAAGCTAGTGTGGCCGCAATAAAACGATAGAACAGAATGGAGTCCGAAGTCAATCCTTTCCCCATCAGGGGCAGAGTGAACAAAGGGATAAGGCCAAAGGTCACCGAAGTCGCCAGGCCGTAGAGAAAACCTTTCAGTTTGGAGTGGTTCATATTTGGTTGCTTTTTAGTAGACATAATTTAAGCGGATTCGGGCAGACTGAGGCCGCCCAAATCCGCTGCTTATAAGGACGTGGATTATTCCACGATGTTCATTTCGTTAATCAGGTGTTGGCATCCGCCCAGCTTGTCGAGGATGAAAAGCATGTAACGGATGTCCAGCGCGATGCAACGTTGCAGGTTGTTGTCGAAGTTGATGTCACCGCTCAACGACTCCCAGTTGCCGTCGAAAGCACAGCCTATCAGGTTACCTTCACCATCGATGACGGGTGAGCCGGAGTTACCACCGGTGATGTCGTTCGTGGTGAGGAAGCAGACGGGCATGGTGCCGTCGGCCATAGCATAGCGTCCGAAGTCTTTCTTCTGGATGAGTTCTTTCAGCTTGGCGGGCACTACGAATTCGGGGTTCTCGGGGTCTTCCTTCTCCAGGATGCCATCCGTGGTAGTAAAGAACTTATAGTGCACACCGTCCTTAGGATTGTAGGACTTCACGTTGCCATAAGTCAGGCGGATAGTGAAGTTGGCATCAGGATAAGAGGGAACGGGCAGTTTCATCTCGTTCAGTCCGCGCACGTAAGCCTTGTGCAAGAGGTCAATGCCTTCTTCGGCTTCACCCAATTTCTTTGCCACTTCATTCAGTTTGGCAAGTTTGGTGCGGCTATAGTTTGTAGCGGGGTCACGCTCGATGGCTTTCTTCGAAGGCTTCTTCAAGAATTTGTCGAGGCTTTCGCGGCTGGAGAGTATGGAGTTGTCATACATATCGTCCACGTAGGCTGCATAGTCGCCCTTGTATTCTTCTTGAATGGTCTGGTAGAAAGCGGGAAGTTCTTCGGGAGCAAGGGCTTTGGCCAGGGCAGGGAGCATGGCTTTGGCAATGGCGCGATCCACTTCCTTGTCATAGTCCTTGTTGTAGATGTTGTCGAAGGCTTTTTCCAGTTGCTTCTTTGAGGCTTCCAGCAGAGAGTCGTTCTTCGTCTCGATGGCTTCCTTCAGTTTGTCCATAATGGCGGGCGGGCATCCGAACTCGATGGTGCGGCTCAAGCCTTCGGCTATGTACATGTATTGGCGCATGATGGGTGTCACCTTCTCTACGATGGCATCAATCTTTCCGACTACACCCTCGTATTCGGCCTTTCCTGCGGCAAACTGGGCAAACTTCTTCTCTTGCTCAGCCTTGGTGCCCAGCACGTTGTTGTCCACGATGGCCTTGTTCATACCGATGGAGTTCTTCCAATAGTTGCTGCTTCCGGCAAACTTGTTGGCGTATTGGATGCGGATTTTGTCGCTCTCGGCCATGTACTTCTTCAGCACGTTCAGGTAGACGGTGCGCATGTCTATCATAGCTTGGCTCTGGGCGGTCATCATCTGACGCACTTCGCCGGCGGTCAGATAGCGTTCGGTGCTGCCGGGGAAGCCCATAATCATAGCATAATCGCCTTCGTCCAGGCCTTTGATGGAGATAGACAGGTATTTGGGAGTCTTCAGAGGCACGTTGTCGGCACTGTATTCGGCCGGCTCCCCATTCTTGTCGGCATAGATGCGGAACATGGAGAAGTCGCCCGTATGACGCGGCCACATCCAGTTGTCCGTCTCACCACCAAACTTGCCCACGCTCGAAGGAGGAGCAGCCACCATACGTATGTCGCTATATACCTTATAATAGATAAGGTAATACTTGTTACCCGCGTAGAAGGGGAGTGCCAACGGCTCGATGCCCGGTTTGCCTTTCAGGTCGCTTTTCTCCAGCTCTTCCTTGGCCAGCTTGTTCAGGAAGGGACGTGTCATAGCATGCGTTTCGTCCACTTCACCTGCTTTGATTTTGGCGTTCACCAAGTCGGTAATGTCCACAATACGGTGTACGAAGCGAAATTTCAATCCCGGTGTGGGAAGCTCTTCCGCACGGCTCATGGCCCAGAATCCATCCGTCAGATAATCATGCTCCACGCTGCTGTGTTGCTGAATGGAGGAATATCCGCAATGGTGGTTGGTGAGGATGAGGCCTTCGGGCGAAATGATTTCACCCGTGCATCCTCCACCGAAAATACCCACCGCATCTTTCAGCGACACGCCGTTGGGATTGTAGATGTCATCGGCTTCCAACTTCAGACCTTGTTTCTTCATCAGGTCGATGGAGTTTTGTTGCTTCAAGAGTTGGAGCAACCACATGCCTTCATCGGCCTGTGCCGTGAAGGTAAATGCCGCGGCCAGTGCCGCCACAAGATACTTTTTGATTTTCATAATTCTTTTATTTTAAATGATAATTTAGCGTTATGTTTTTATGAACACAGAGACACGGAGGCACAGAGATTTATTCTCTTTGTCATGTCGAGCGTAGTCGAGACATCTCAAGTACCGCTGAGTATGCACTATGTGAGACCCCTCGACTACGCTCGGGGTGACAGGGATACACAGAAAACCTTTTTTCTCTGTGTCTCCGTGTCTCTGTGTTCATAAAATAAATTCCCATTTACTTGTTTATATCTTCCCCTCCTTGATGGCCTGCATCACATTGGCGGGGGCGCGCTTGGCTTGTAATTCCCGCTTCATAAAGTCCATATAGGGTGCCACGTGGGCAAAGAATTGGCGATAGCCGGCACAGAGGTAGTTCAAGCCCGGCTCACCGTCGGCCGTGCGGGCGAAGCGGTTCTTGGGGCAGTCACCATTGCAGGCAAAAAGCCATTCGCATTCTTTGCATTGACGGGGCAAAGAGTCTTGTTTGGCTTGACCAAAGCGTTGCTGGCGTTCGCTATACATCATCTCCACCAACGTATGCTGATAGATGTTGCCCAGTTTGTATTGGGGAAAGACAAAGTGGTCACAAGCGTAGACATCGCCGTTGAACTCCATCACTCCCGCATGGCCGCACGTCTTGGCCATACTGCACACGCCCGGTTGCTCGCCACACCAATTGGCCAACGTCGAGTCGAATATCTGGATAAAGTAGGTACCCACATCCTCCTTCACCCACTCGTCGAACAGGCCGCACAGGAAGTTTCCCCATTGTTCCGGGCTGACCGAGAAGTCCGCCAAAGGCGCATCCACATCGGCCGGAGAAGCCAAGTGACGTCCGTCCGTGTGGGGCAAGATGCGTTCTACGATAGGTGCAAACTGAATATAACGACATCCAATCTCTTTGAAAAAACGGTAGAACTCTACTGGATAGTCGGCGTTATAATCGTTCACTACGGCCATGCCGTTCCACTCCACGCCATGTTTTTTCAACAGGTTGATGCCTTGCATCACTTTATGAAAAGACGGGCGTCCCTGCTTGTCGCGCCGATATTCGTCATGGAACTCCTGCGGCCCGTCTATGGAGACACCCACCAGCCAATTGTTTTCCTTGAAGAAGCGGCACCACTCATCGGTCAGAAGCGTGCCGTTCGTTTGGATGCAATTATCAATGGTGCGTCCGTTGGCATACTTTTTTTGCAACTCCATGGCCCGTTTGTAGAAAGAAAGGGGACGCATCAGCGTTTCTCCGCCGTGCCAGGTGAAGAGCACTTGGGGCATGGTCTGCGAGTGGATATATTCCTGGATGAACTTTTCCAGCAATTCCTCGCTCATCACGTGCCGGGGGTTATCCCTGTATAGCTTGGACTTTTCCGTATAATAGCAATAGTCGCATGCCAGGTTGCATAAAGCTCCCACGGGCTTCAACATCACGTAAAGCGGCTTGGCGAAAGGTGCGTATGTTGTTGACATAAATTTGGCTTCTTTCAGTATTCAGTTTTAATTTTCGGCAAAAATACGTAAACCAACTGAAAAAACTTACCTTTCTGTTTTGATTATAAGGAATATTAATACCTTTGTGCCGTGTATTCATAAAATCTTCTTTACATGTTAAAAACGAGTTTGAACAGCATCTTATTGCTAATGATGGGACTTGTGTGCCTGACTTCGTGCACAAAAGGCTACCGTATAGAAGGGAAATCATCCATAACCAGTTTGGACGGGAAAATGCTCTATCTGAAAGCGTTGCAAGACGGAGACTGGATTGTGGTAGACTCGGCCGAGATGGTGCACGGGTTATTTAAGATGAAAGGTACGGTGGATAGCGTGCGTATGGTAACCCTCTATATGAATGAAGAAGGGCTGATGCCATTAGTGCTAGAAGACGGTAAGATAAAAGTGACCATCTCTAACACCCAGCTAAGGGCAAAAGGCACTCCTCTAAACGACCAGCTATATAACTTTATAGACAAACGCAACGACATGGAGCGCGCCATCAATGAAGTGGAGCGAAAAGAAGCCCGCATGGTATTGGACGGAGTACGCCTAGATGACATTCACGACCAGCTACAGCACGAGGTAGATTCCATGACGCAAGCCATGAACACATACGTGAAAGATTTCATTACCACCAATTATGAGAACGCATTAGGTGCCAGCATCTTCATGATGATGTGCAGCACCCTGCCCTACCCTGTCATGACTCCCACCATTGAGGAAATCTTGAAAGAAGCGCCCTCAACCTTCAAGCAAAATTCCCTGGTGAAGGACTATGTGGCTAAGGCCAAGGAAAACATGAAGCTAATAGAAGAGAACAAGCGTCTGCAAGAAAACATGGCCACGGCTCAACGCTGACCCTTGAACTTCGCGGGCAATCCGCTCTCCACTGCCCGATAAGCTTCCTCCATTGTTTCCTTAACATTCTCCGGGCCCTTTCCTTTTGGAGAGATGGGTTGATGTATGGTGAGCGTCAGTGCATGACGACGCACCATTTTAGCATCGCGCGGAAGCACTTCGAAGGAGCCATTGATTGTAACCGGCACTACGGCCAATTGCAAATCATCGGCCATCTGAAAAGCACCACGTTTAAAACTGCCCAAACGCCCGTCCCGCGTACGCGAACCTTCGGGAAAGACAACCAACGACACACCGTCCTTTAAAGAAGCCTCTGCCTGACGCACCATGCCCAACATGTTCTTCGGATTGCTGCGATCCACGAAGATGTGTCCCGCGCTCTCACACGCCTTGCCCACGAAAGGTATTTTGCGCAGACTCTTTTTCATCATCCACTTGAAGTTACGTCCCAGGAAACCATATATCAGAAAAATGTCAAACGCCCCTTGATGATTGGGGACAAACACGTAAGAGGTGTGCTTCTCCAAATTCTCACGCCCTTCTACCCGTACAGGCAACAGAAGAATATAACACGTGAGTTGCGACCATATCTTACCGGGATAATAGCCCCACACATGGGCACCGCCGATAAGCGAGCCGATAATAGTAACAAGAGCTGTAAGCAAAGTCAGCACCAGGAACAAAGGGAGCGCAATACAAATCTGATAAACGTAATAAAAGTATTTCATAATGGCATTTGTCTTTTAAGAACTTTGTGCCGACAAATATACGAATAAACTTTGGAAATGAAAAAGTTTCGCGAAAGCAAGCGATAAGTTGAATAAAAAACGGAGAAAGAAGTTATCTTTGTCCCCGAAAAAAACAAATACAGAAAATGGAAATCTTTCAACCTACCCAATGGTATATCTTCTTCAAGGACAACCTGCTGATGCAAAAAGAAGAGAACGGCACTTGTAGCATCCCTTACGGCACAAAGCCGCCTGTGACTCCACCGGAGGGACAAATAATACACCGCGTGCTGTTGCCCACGGGCGTCACCGTACGAACATTCGCCATAGATTATCCCATGGCTGAGACCGACCGCTGGATGATGACGGGCCTACGCGCTTCGTTCGACCACCTTTCACTTGAAGATTATCGAGCGGCTGGAAAAGCTTACCAAATCATCTACTGGGATCTGCACAGCCGCTATTGCCCTGCATGCGGCACTCCTACCGAGCAACGGACAGACATCATGAAGAAATGTCCCACATGCGGATATGAACTTTATCCACCCATCTCCACCGCCATCATCGTACTAGTGAGCCGGGGCGATGAAATCTTGCTGGTACATGCCCGCAATTTCCGGGGAACCTTTTTCGGTCTCGTGGCCGGATTCCTCGAAGCGGGCGAAACGCTGGAACAATGCGTGCGACGCGAAGTCAGAGAGGAAACGGGGCTTACCATACGCAACATCACCTACTTTGACAGCCAGCCTTGGCCCTACCCCAGCGGACTGATGGTGGGCTTTTTTGCCGACTACGAGAGCGGTGAAATAAAGTTACAGGACGATGAACTGAGTGCCGGAGCCTTCTACCATAAAGACAACCTGCCCGAATTACCCCAAAAGCTGAGCATCGCACGCCGCTTAATAGACACCTGGCTCAATAATGTACTAATATGATTATTTTGATTTGTGATAATATAATAACCCGTTGGCGGAATTAATTTGGTTTGAGAATTATGTTTAAAAAGTTGCGCATATCTCTGATTTTTATTAACTTAG
>CALUOR010000076.1 GCA_944322285.1 uncultured Bacteroides sp. | reverse complement strand
TTCGTTAGCTCAGTCGGTTAGAGCATCTGACTGTTAATCAGAGGGTCCTTGGTTCAAGTCCAAGACGAAGAGCGAAAAGCCTGCCCATAACGGTAGGCTTTTTTGTTTTTAGATTATACGTGAATTTTAGAGCGTTTTCATATCCTAAAAAGAATTAATAGGTTTAATGGTCTAAATTATTATTGTATTTTTGCGCCAACTAACCAAAGATGACTGAAATGAAAGAAAATGTCAATCATGTAGGCCTCACCGATGAAGAGGTGCTCCGTAGCCGTGCCGAGCACGGCGTCAACTTATTGACCCCTCCCAAACGTCCCTCGCTGCTGAGGCTTTATTTAGAGAAATTCCAAGACCCTGTTGTAAAAGTGCTGTTAGTAGCGGCTTTGTTCTCCTTGGCGATTTCTATTGTAGAGAATGAGTATGCCGAGACAATCGGTATCATTGCCGCCATCCTGCTGGCCACCGGTATAGGTTTCTTTTTTGAGTATGATGCCAATAAGAAATTCGACCTGCTGAACGCTGTCAACGAGGAGACGCGCGTAAAGGTTATCCGCAACGGACATGTGCAGGAAGTGCCCCGCAAGGATGTTGTGGTGGGTGATGTGGTGATATTGGAGACGGGCGAGGAGATGCCCGCCGATGGTGATTTGCTGGAAGCTGTTTCTCTGCAAGTGAACGAGTCGAACCTGACCGGTGAACCGATGGTGTCGAAGACTACGGTGGAAGCCGACTTCGACCCCGAAGCCACTTACGCTTCCAATCGTGTGCTGCGTGGCACAACGGTGGTAGACGGGCACGGCATGATGCGTGTAGACGCTGTGGGCGATGCGACCGAGATTGGTAAGGTGGCCCGTCAAAGCACCGAGCAAAGTACCGAGCCTACACCTCTTAATATACAATTGACCAAGCTGGCCAACTTGATAGGGAAGATTGGCTTCACGGCCGCAGGACTGGCGTTTGCCATCTTCTTTATTAAGGATGTGATACTCTTTTACGATTTCGGTTCCTTCCAAACCTTCTCCGACTGGCTGCCCGCCTTGCAGGCTACGCTGAAGTATTTCATGATGGCCGTGACGCTGATAGTTGTGGCGGTGCCCGAAGGACTCCCGATGAGCGTGACGCTGAGCCTGGCCCTGAACATGCGGCGTATGCTCTCTACCAACAACTTAGTGCGCAAGATGCACGCTTGCGAGACGATGGGCGCCATCACCGTTATCTGCACCGACAAGACGGGTACGCTGACCCAAAACCAAATGCAGATACACGAAGCCAGCTTTTACGGATTGAAGAACCGGAGTGATTTGGCCGATGATGAATTAAGCCGTTTGGTGAAGGAAGGCATCAGTGTCAACTCTACCGCGTTCCTGGAAGAGACCGCTCCCGGCGAGAAGGCCAAGGGTGTAGGCAATCCGACGGAAGTCGCCCTGTTGCTTTGGCTTAACAAACAAGGGCAGGATTACTTGAAGATGCGTGAGGAAGCGCAGGTTATCGACCAACTGACATTCTCCACCGAACGTAAGTTCATGGCCACGTTGGTGCAATCTCCGTTGATGGGCAAGCGCGTGCTTTATGTGAAAGGCGCTCCCGAAATCGTGTTGGGTAAGTGCAAGGACGTGGTGTTGGAAGACAACAAACGGGTATCGGCTTCGGAATATCGCCCCACCGTGGACGCCCAGTTGCTGGCTTATCAGAACATGGCCATGCGTACCTTGGGCTTTGCCTATAAGATAGTGGATGAAAACGAGACGCGCGATTGTGCCGCCTTGGTTTCTGACAATGACCTTTCCTTCTTGGGTGTTGCCGCTATCAGCGACCCCATCCGTCCCGATGTGCCTGCCGCCGTGCAGAAGTGTCAGTCGGCCGGCATTAGTGTGAAGATTGTGACGGGCGATACGCCGGGCACGGCCACTGAGATTGCCCGTCAGATAGGTCTTTGGAAGCCCGAAGATACGGAGCGCAACCGTATCACCGGCGCAGACTTTGCCGCCTTGAGCGATGAAGAAGCGTTGGAGCGTGTGATGGATTTGAAAATCATGTCGCGTGCCCGTCCTACGGATAAGCAACGTTTGGTGCAATTGCTCCAACAGAAAGGTGCCGTAGTGGCCGTGACAGGTGATGGTACGAACGATGCCCCCGCGTTGAATCATGCGCAGGTAGGCCTTTCGATGGGTACAGGTACGTCCGTAGCCAAGGAGGCGAGTGACATCACCTTGATGGACGACTCGTTCAATAGCATCGGCACGGCCGTGATGTGGGGACGTTCGCTTTACAAGAATATCCAGCGATTTATCGTCTTCCAACTGACTATCAATTTTGTTGCCCTGTTCATCGTGTTGCTCGGCTCGTTGGTGGGCACCGAACTTCCCCTTACTGTGACACAGATGCTTTGGGTGAACCTCATTATGGATACCTTTGCCGCCTTGGCTTTGGCTTCCATCCCGCCCAGTGAAAGTGTGATGAAGGAAAAGCCCCGCAAACGCACCGACTTTATCATCACCAAGGCGATGCGCGAGATGATATTCGGCGTAGGCCTTATTTTCTCAATTGTCCTGTTGGGTTTGCTCTTCTATTTCGAGCAAGACAGTCTGAGCGTGCGCGAGCTGACCATCTTCTTCACCTTCTTTGTGATGCTGCAATTCTGGAACTTGTTCAATGCCCGCGTGTTCGGCACGACGGATTCGGCCTTCAAAGGCATCTCCAAGTCCTACGGTATGGAGTTCATCGTGTTGGCTATCCTGATAGGGCAGTTCCTCATTGTACAGTTCGGTGGCGCCGTATTCCGCACCGAGCCGCTTGACTGGTTGACATGGGTGCAGATTATCGCTTCTTCCTCGTTGGTATTGTGGGCGGGAGAGCTTGTGCGTTGGATACAACGTATGCGTCAAAAGAAGTAAACGATGAATTTGCAAGGCATAAAGACTCTGATTATCGACTTTGGCGGGGTGCTGATTGACCTTGACCGCCAGCGTTGTATAGATAGTTTTGTCGGGCTTGGGCTTCCGGATGTGGAGTCCATGCTCGACATGTGTCATCAGCACGATTTTTTCTTGCAACACGAGAAAGGGTTGCTGTCGGATGAAGAGTTTCGGGCGGAGATACATAAGCGTATTCCTCATCCTGTGACCGATGCACAGATAGACGCGGCATGGAATAGCTTCCTGATAGGTGTCCCTGCTTATAAACTGGATTTCCTGCTGGAGTTGCGTCGTCGCTATACGGTGTATTTGCTGAGCAACACCAACGGCATCCACTGGCAATGGGCACTCGAACACGCCTTCAATTACCAAGGCCATCGGGTGGAGGACTTCTTCGACCGCATTTTCCTGTCCTACGAAATGAAATTGGTCAAGCCCGATGAGGAAATCTTCCGCCGGGTGATAGCCGAAACCGGTTTGACTCCTTCTGAGACTCTTTTTATAGACGATGCGGAAAGTAATTGCCGTGCCGCTCAGGCATTAGGCATTCGTACCTACATGCCCCAACTTTGTGAAGATTGGCGGCCTATATTTAAAGCGGAGAATACGTGCGGCTGATTCATGACATAGCGGAAGAGAAAGATTTGTCTCCGGCGGTAGCTACCATCGGATTCTTCGATGGTGTACATGGCGGGCATCGTTTCCTGATAGCGCAGGTGCGGAAGGAGGCTGCTTCGCGAGGATTGGCATCCGCAGCGATTACTTTCCCCGAACATCCTCGTGCCGTGATGCATCCCGATTTTCATCCCGAATTACTGACTACCTGTAATGAGAAGCTGGAGCTATTGGCGCAAACTGGCATCGACCGTTGTGTTTTGCTGGATTTTACGCCTGAGTTGGCAGCTCTGTCCGCCCGTCAATTTATGGAGATGTTGCACGGGCAATATGCTATCCGGGCGTTGGTTATCGGTTATGACCATCGTTTTGGGCACGGTCGGAGCGAGGGCTTCGATGACTATGTGCGTTACGGGCACGAATTGGGAATGGAAGTGCTGCCCGCTGAGGCTTATCATCTGCCGGCATCGGATTGTCCGTTGCCTGTCTGTTCGTCCAGCATCCGCCGCCTGTTGCACGAGGGGGATGTGGCTTCGGCCGCCCGCTACCTGGGTTATCCGTATTTCCTGAATGGCACGGTGGTGAGTGGTTTCCGAGTGGGGCGTCGCATCGGCTATCCCACGGCCAATCTTCAAGTGAACGATGAGTGTAAGATTATCCCCGCTCGTGGCGTCTATGCCGTCCGTGTGGAGGTAAACGGCCGCACGTATGGCGGCATGCTTAATATCGGTTGCCGCCCTACGCTGGCCAATGGCGACAATACCACCATTGAGGTGCATATCTTCAACTTCAACACAGACATCTACCAACAGCCTCTGCGCCTTTCCTTTGTGCAGCGCATCCGTGAAGAGCGGAAGTTCGCTTCCGTGGAGGAGCTGGCGGGGCAGCTCCATCGGGATGCCGAGGCGGCGCGCGGTATGCTGTAACCCTGCTTTTATCCTCTTGTTTTCCCTTTTTTATCGTAAATCGCATCTTTTTTATCGTTTTTCGATAAATATTTCTCGTTTTATTTGGTAGGTTCAAAAATAAGTCTTTCCTTTGCATATCGAAAAACGATAAATGATTATCGAATAACAAAATGATGTATCACTATTAAATGTATAAGAGTCATGGAAACAACTAAGAAATCTATGGGAAAGAAAGTTTTGGTAAACGTGGGTAAAGGCATTTGCTACTTCTTGCTGGGGCTGTTCGTGTTTTATGTGATTGACAGCGTGTATGTAGACATTAAGCACGCCATTGCGGACGCTATTGAGGAGAGCAGATAAACCGGGGGAGAGCACTATATATAATTATGGTATGGAAGCAATCAGTTTAGTGGTAGGCGTGTTGGTCATGGTGGTTACGACGCTTGTGGCGTTTCTCATCTCCCTGTTTGCCTAATCAATAAAAAAGAGCGGATTATGAAGACGATTATCAAACTCATCCTGATTTACTATGCGTTGCAGATATTGGGCTCGCTGGCGGTCACGCCCTTCGTGATGATTTACCAGTATTGCACGATAGGGACTTTTGACACCGAGGCGGCGCAGGCTCTTGCCACGGGACCTTCCCTTGTCTTGGGCCTTGCGTTTATCGCTTTCTATCTGTGGAAGGCGGGCTACTTGGGCGACCTCCGTCTGTACCTCTTGCCCCTGCCTGCCAAGTGGCTGGTGGGAGGTCTGTTGGCGGGAGCTTCCTTGGTGCTGTTGGAAATCTATCTGTCTGAGTGGTTGGGCGATTTCATCCCCAATTGGGCGGAAAACTCCCTCTCCAATTTGCAAATGAACTGGCTGGGCCTCTTGGCGCTGGTCGTCCTGGGGCCGGTAGTGGAGGAAGTGTTCTACCGGGGCGTCGTCACCCGCCTGCTGCTGCGCAGGTATCGCCCGTGGACAGCCATTTTGGTGTCGGGACTGATATTCGCCATCATCCATCTGAACCCCGCCCAGTTCATCCCCGCCTTTACATCGGGCATGTTCTACGCTTGGATCTATTACCGCATGCGCAGCTTGTGGCCGGGCATCCTGCTCCATGTGCTGAACAACGGCTTTGCGGCCTTCATGATGCGGACTTTCCCGGAGACGGAGGACGAGACGCTGATGCAGATGATGGGGCAGACGGGATACGTGTCCGCGCTTGTCGTGGCGGTGGCGGTGTTCGTAGTGTTCGTCTGGCTACTGAACCGATGGTTGCCTGCCGGAGTTCCCATGGCGAGGCAGGAGGAGCCTAAGGAGTGTTGACGGTTCCTCCCAAGGGATACGATGGTTCCTCCCAATGGAACCAATGATTTCTCCTAAGGGAACCGACGGTTCCAAGCTTTGGAAATAGCTGGAACCATTATAAGTCTGATTATTAACAAAGTATAGAATAACGATTATGAAAGAGATTTTACGTACAAAGAACAAATGGGTAGCCGGGACATGTTTCATCGTCGGCCTGATGTTGGTGCTGATGCTCTCCACGGCCGTGTTCTTCTTCGTGACCCTCGGTCTGCTGGACTTGCGGGGGCCGGAGTGGAAGTGGGTGCGCATCTATGGCGCGATGGTGTGGCTTTACGCTTGGCAATACATGGCTTACCGTTGGATGAAACGCCACACGACGTGGTGGACGGAACTGACTGAGGAAGAGAAACAAGGCGGAAAGGAGGAACGGCTATGAGCACGATGAAGAATTGGAAGCAACGCTACCGGGACATGGGCACGCTGTTCTGGGTCGTGGTGGTCATACTTCTGCTTGGGGTAACTACGGAGGCGTATTGCGTGGCAGACATCTTCCGCCAGACGGAGCCGGACAAGGCGTTGGCGGGGATATACGGGCTGAACATCGTGTGCCTGACGTTTATCTGCGTGCAGGTGCTTCGGCTGGATTGCCGCAACCTGCTGACGCGGCGGACGGTGCGTATCTTTATGAGCAGCGGTTTTGCCGTATTGCTGTATATGATTGTGCGCAGTCGTTTGGATGACTATATTATGACATCCACTGCAGGAGACGGCCTGCACGACGGCACGCTGATTTACCTGCTGGGTTTCCTGCTGGTGTTTGTGGGCGAGGTTGTCCGCCGGGCGGTACGGATTAAGGAAGAACAGGATTTAACGATATAATAATATGTAGGAGGAGTGTATTATGTTAGAAAAGAATAAGATAGCGCAGAAGAGAGAAAGGCGTTTGATAGAAGTATTGTCCATATTCTGCGTCTTTGTGTTTATGAGCAGCCTTTTCCACAACATTACGTTATGTTATGATTTAGGGAAAGACGATACGGAAACCTTTATTTGGCTGATGATTCCGGAGAGCGTGGCCATGTTGCTCATGGTATTCTGTTCAGCCTTAATTTTCAAAATACTTTTTAATCTGAAGCATAAGCGTGTCTTTATCCGTGAGAATGCCCGTTTGGTACAATTTATAGGATTGGCGGTGATGGCGTATGGTACTTTCCTGGGACTTTGGAAGTTCGTTTCTCCGGTGGAAACCATCGCTTTTATGCACAACATGTTTTTGCTCTTAGGTGCTTTCTTTGTTTTAATTGGGAGCGTGTTTAAGGCAGGTATCCGTATAAAGGAAGAACAGGATTTAACGATATAATAGGAGGAACGGATTATGAAACTGAAACGATTGATTGAACCGATGACTGAGAAAGACGAGAAGCAAGAACGCGAGTTTGTCATGATGTGCCTGGCCGTGACCTGCGGTGCCGGCACGCTGGCCGAAGCCCTGCGCCTGCTCCTGGCGGTGATGGACTGGCACGAGGGCACGCTGACGGACGGTTGGGTGCTGACGATGCGGAGTATCAACTTGGCGGTGTGCGCCATCTGCTCGTGGCTGACCTTCCTCATCATACGCGAGGTGAAACGACGCCGTGTGTTCACCCGGCTGAACGCGCAGTATATTACCCTCATCGGTTGCGCGGCCACCTTTGGCGGCATTGCGCAGAACGTGGTGGTCAACTTAGTGTATGAGGACACGGCCAACCATTCGGGCGACATGACTTACCTCATCCTGGGACTGTTGCTGCTGTTCATCGCCAGCCTGTTCAACATCGGCATCCGCATGAAGGAAGAACAAGAACTTACAATCTGATAAAAACAAGTATGCGTTATGAAGAAGATTAAGATATTGGCACTGCTTGCCGTCATTGTGTTTATTGTACAAGATTTTACTGACATGACCCGTGGTTTCAGCGATGGGTGGCGGGATGCCAAAGAGGGGACGGAGTTTGGTGGCATGCCTTCTACCTCGTTTGTGGTGCGTCCCACCGAGGCTCTTGTGCCGGATACCTTGCAGGGCAGAGTCAGCGGGGTGAAAGTCCCCTTCTGGGCTACCCAAGTAGAAGCCCAAGGAAAGGTGGATCCTTCCGTGGCGATGAAGGTGACGATGCTCGTGCTCATACCCGTCGCCCCGCTGATGTTCTATGGCATCTACTGTCTGATACGGCTGATTGTATCTGTGGTGCGGGGTAGCGTGTTTACCCGGAAGAATGTGCGGCGGATGCGTTTCTTCGTCTATAGTATTATGTTGGCAGGTGTTGTGGCCGAGTTGTTCGGGTGGTTCTCCTACCAGAATGCGGTTGAACACGTCTTGCTGCCGGGCTATGAGCTGGTGTACAGCGGTTTGAAATATGAATGGGTGGCCTACTTCCTGCTGGCCCTCTTCACCGAGATATTCGCCATCGGCGTCAAGCTGAAGGAAGAACAGGATTTAACCATT
>CALUOR010000075.1 GCA_944322285.1 uncultured Bacteroides sp. | reverse complement strand
CCAACTCATTACCCGAAAACGAGGTAATTCTTCTAACTCTCTTGATTTCAAAGGGGTATATCCTTTTTGCAGAATTACGAAATAATTTAGCGAGCAATTTAAGACTTCTTGTGCTTGTCATTAAGTCCTAAAAAGAATAATATCAATTAATTTTGTACACTTACTTAATTATTCATCTTTATTTGAGAGAATCCCCTGTTTCTTCAGTTCCTCCACCGCAATCTCCAGTTCGTCATACCATTCCTTCCCGAATTTGCGGATAAGCGGTTCTCTCAGAAACTTATAAACAGGCAGGTTTTCTTTCTCTCCCAGCAGGACTGCCGCCTTGCACACGTCCCAACGGTTGTAATTCACGCCTTTGAAAGCGCCGAAGTCTTTGACTCGGATGGGGTAGAGGTGGCAGGATACGGGCTTGAGAAAGTCTGTCTTTCCTTCCCGGTATGCTTTCTCAATGGCACAATAGCAACAACCTTTTTCATCATAGCAAGTAAAAACACAGTCCTTGCCATTCACGATGGAAGTCACCAAGTCTCCTTCCTGGTCTACATACACCACTCCTTGTTTATCAATTACGGTACGTGCCCCGGGCGAAAGTTCGTCCCAAATCAGCGGAAGCACCTCTTCCAGTTTTTCTACTTCATCCAATTCTACCGGTGCTCCGGCATCGCCCTCAATGCAACAGGCACCCTTGCAGGCGGACAGGTCACAAAGGAACTTTTCTTTCAATACGTCAAAGCTGACGACTACGTCTTGTATCTGAAGCATCTTATTTCCCTATACTTATTAATTTACCAAATAGTTGAAACATGCGTGACACACTCTCTTTGTCCGCTACAGGTATTTCGATGGTAGTTTTTCCTGTGGCTTTGTCTTCTTTCACGAGCGCATCTACCAAGCGGGCTGTCTTTTCGGGCGAAGAAAGTGTATCGGCCAGTTGGGAAAGGAAAGATACGCCTTGCTCTACCAGTTTCTGTGGATTTTCCGAAATGGGCTCTGTTTGTTTGACCTCTGACTCCGGAGTTTCTTTTCTCTCTGCTTCTTCGTTTGCCGACATATCTCCCGCTTCATCTTCAAACGGGAAGCTCAGTTGGTTGTCCTCTCTTTCTTCGTTTTCTTCAGTGGCGGATGTTGCCGCAATCGTTTCTTCAGGCTCTTCTTCGGTTATATTCTCCGTGGTAGGTTCCGGCTCGGCAACCACTTCCTCCACCGTCTCCATCAGTTTGTTGAACTTGCTGTCTTCGAAGAATACCGAGTCTTCTCCGTCATCCAGAATACCACTTGCCATGTTCGACTTGAAGTTCAGCGTGGAGAGCATCCGTTCCTCAATGCTGTTTTCCGAAACAAAGTTAATGACCTGTACGTTGCGTTGTTGCCCTAACCGGTAGATGCGACCGATGCGCTGTTCCAGTACGGCGGGATTCCAAGGCAGATCCAAGTTGACAATGATGGAGGCCACCTGCAAGTTGAGTCCCGTGCTACCCGCATCGGTGGATACAAACACACGGCAATCGGGGTCGTCCGTAAAGCGGTCCATCAATTCTTTGCGTTTGACGGACGGAACCAATCCGTTCAAATTTGCATAGCCGATACCCCGCTTGTCCAACTCTTGGCATACCAGGCGTGTCATCCGTTCCCATTGGCTGAACACGACCATCTTTTCCTCGCCATTCTCTACCATTTCCTCAACAATCTGTAGCAACTCGTCTATTTTGGTGTCGTGGCGGGTCTTTTGGTCTAAGATGTAGGTGCTGTCGCACAACATCCGCATTTGGCTCAAAAGCAGTAGTAACCTGTTACGGTCTTTCTCGCTCAAGAAACGCATCCTGCGCCATTTGGTCACAATCTGTCCCACGATGTACTGGCATTCATTATGCTGGACACGCTGTTCTTTGGTCATGGAGACAAAGAGATTCTTGTCATTGCGTGTGGGAAGTTGTAAGGCAACGTCCGCTTTGCGCCGGCGCAGCAGTATTCCTTTCAGGTACTGCCCGATGGCGTTCAGGTTCTTATAACCTATGATCTTGCCCGTCGCGTCCATCAAGGTGGTGAAGTTCACAAAGCGGTAGTACGGGCCTAAGCGGTATTGGTCCACAAACTGAACGATGGAATACAACTCCTGCAACTTGTTCTCCAAGGGCGTGCCCGACAGCACCACCGTGTAGTCCGACTCAATGTGCCGCATCGCCTTGGATATTTGCGTGTTCCAATTCTTCAGGCGTTGTGCCTCATCCATAATCAACAGGTCGGTATGGAGAGAGCCCCACATCTTGACATCGTTACAAGCACTGTTATAGGAAATGATTTTGTAAGGTTCTTCGGCTTTGTATTGGTCACGACGTTGGTTAACCCCGCCCTCAATGACATGCGCTTTCGCTCCCGTGAAGCGTTCGATTTCCTTCTTCCATTGATATTTCAACGAAGTGGGGCACAGCACAAGGATGGAATCCACCAATCCCTCACGACGGAAGAACTCCGCCGTACCAATGGCTTGGACGGTTTTGCCAAGCCCCATCTCGTCGGCTATGATGCTCTTTCCCGCACGGATGGCAAAGCGGATGCCTTCTTTCTGGTAAGGATAAAGCCTGGTGTTCAGCAGATGGTCCAATTCCGTGTCCAAACATTTTTCTTCCACCAACCTCTCCCTGCGACGGGCATCCCGGATGTCCGATATATATTGGTAGACATCCGGATAGCAACGGAACGTATCGCTGACCTTGCGGGCACGGGACAAAAAGGTGGAGAAAGAATAAAGGCAATCGGGACGCAGCACATAGTCCGTGTCAAAGTACTCGGAAACCAACTGCAGAAACTCTTCCCGCTTCTCGCTTCCGATGCGGACGCACACCTTGCGACCTTGCGTATAAGAAAGGTAAACCGCCGTATAGGGAGGAAGGGTAGTATCTGTATATAAATGATGCTCGTTCAACCAAAGTTTGACGGCCTCGATGTGTTTGCAGGTGCCTAACTGGTTCGACTTGAAGTCCATGCACGAGCAGTAGTTCCAAGGGCTTTTCTCTCCCCGGTACACCACCTTATATATTTGATGCGACACGGGATTGGCCACGCGGTAACATCCCCGCTCGTCCGTATCCGCGTCTTTACTGATGCCAAACTGCTCTTTCATCGCCGCTTGCCTGCGGAGCGATATCTGCCATTGCTCCAAAGACATATTGGGAGGGCATACCAAATTGGACAACCGCACGGTTTTCTTTCCTTCTCCTTTCTTGGCGGACGCTTTCTTTGCCATAGGTATAGTTTATTTTGAACACAGAGATGCAGAGACACAGAGTTTTAAATTAAATCTCCGTGTCTCCGTGCCACTGTGTTTCATAAATTAATATTACTTAATCAAGTCACGACCCGTCATATCGGCCGGCTGAGCCAAGCCCATAATGTGCAGGATGGACGGAGCCACATCGGCCAATACACCGTTCTCCACCTTGGCGTCCTTGTTCGTTGTGACATAAACAAAAGGTACGGGGTTGAGCGAGTGAGCTGTGTTGGGCGTGCCGTCAGCGTTGAGGGCATGGTCGGCGTTGCCGTGGTCGGCAATGATGATGACTTCGTAATCGTTGGCTTTGGCAGCCTCAACGGTATCTTTTACGCAATTATCGATGGCTACAACTGCCTTCTCGATGGCTTCGTACACACCCGTATGGCCTACCATATCACCATTGGCGTAGTTCACCACGATGAAGTCATACTTCTGCGTGTTGATGGCCTCTACCAGTTTGTCCTTCACCTCGTAAGCGCTCATTTCCGGCTTCAGGTCGTAAGTGGCCACCTTGGGAGAAGGAACCAGGATGCGGTCTTCGCCATCGAACGGAGTTTCGCGTCCACCGTTGAAGAAGAAGGTTACGTGCGCATACTTCTCGGTCTCGGCAATGTGCAACTGCTTCTTGCCTTGCTTGGAGAGGTATTCGCCCAATGTATCGGCCACGTTTTCCTTGTCGAAGATGATGTGTACGCCCTTGAAGGAAGCGTCATACGGCGTCATGCAGTAGTATTGCAGGCCGGGGATGGTCTTCATGCCTTCTTCCGGCATATCCTGCTGAGTCAGTACGATGGTCAGCTCCTTAGCACGGTCGTTACGGTAGTTGAAGAAGATAACTACATCGCCTTCCTTGATGGTTCCGTCGAAATTGGCGTTGTTGATGGGCTTGATGAACTCGTCCGTCACGCCTTCATCGTAAGACTCTTGCATGGCTTGCACCATGTCCGTGGCTTGCTTGCCCTTGCCTTCGATAAGCAGGTCGTAGGCCTCCTTGATGCGGTTCCAACGCTTGTCGCGGTCCATGGCGTAGAAACGACCCACGATGCTGGCAATGCGTCCGGCACTTTGCGCGCAGTGTGCAGTCAGTTGCTCGATGAAGCCCTTGCCACTCTTCGGGTCGGTATCGCGTCCGTCCATGAAGCAATGCAGGTAAGTGCGGTCTTCCAATCCATACTCCTTGGCTATGTCGCAGAGTTTGAAGAGATGTTCGAACGAAGAGTGTACGCCGCCGTTGGAGGTCAGTCCCATGAAGTGAATGCCCTTGCCGTGCTCCTTGGCGTAGGAGAAAGCGGAGATGATTTCCTTGTTCTTCAGGATGCTGCCGTCGGCGCAAGCGCGGTTAATCTTCACCAAGTCCTGATAAACGATGCGGCCGGCGCCGATGTTGAGGTGGCCTACCTCGGAGTTGCCCATCTGTCCGTCGGGCAGGCCTACGTTCTCACCGCTTGCCTGGAGCTGCGAATGCGGATAGTTAGCCAACAAGCTGTCCCAATAGGGAGTGGGAGTCATGGAGATTACATCGTCTTTCTGACGGTCGCCAATGCCCCAACCGTCCAAAATCATTAAAAGAGCTTTCTTTGCCATAATGTCTAAAGTATTTAAAGTTTATCTTGTCAAGTCTTCTATTTCGGCGCAAAAATACTAAAAAAGATGATTATTAGGGCGATTAATCTATGTTAAGTTGTAGAAAAGAGGAGGAAAGAGTATGTGATATCTTCTCGGTGGGTGAAAATATATTTTCGTATGAGGCAATTCCTATTAGAAATCTTTATTTCTTTTTGAGTTTTCCAATAATATCACTATTTTTGCTTCTGACAAAAAGAAAAGTTCCTGTTTTAAGAAGGCCTGATTTATGGATAAAAAAGCCAATTATATTCGTCGCATCGAGATAGAAGGGTTATGGCATCGCTACAACATCGCTTGGGACTTGCGGCCTGACGTCAACATCCTGGCCGGGGTGAACGGAGTGGGGAAGACCACCATATTGAACCGGGCAGTGGGGTGCCTGGAAGGGCAAGAGGAAAAGGGAGTGCATGTCTATTTCGACAATCCGGAAGCAAGTACCATTGCATACGATGTGATTCGGAGTTATGACCGTCCGCTTGTGGCTGGTGATTTTACCGCGCGCATGGCCGACCCGCATGTATATACAGAGTTGGATTGGCAACTTTATCTCCTGCAACGACGTTACTTGGATTATCAGGTGAACGTGGGCAACCGTATGATAGAAATGCTGAGTGGGGATGAGGAACAGCGCGCCGAGGCTTCCCGCCTGTCCTTGCCTAAACGTCGCTTTCAGGACATGGTGGACGAACTATTTGGCTATACGCATAAGACGATTGACCGTAAGAGCAATGACATCGCTTTCTATCAGGGGGGCGAACGGCTGCTGCCCTACAAACTGTCCTCCGGAGAGAAGCAAATGCTGGTTATCCTGCTGACGGTGCTGGTGCGAGAGGGTACGCACAGCGTCTTGTTCATGGACGAGCCGGAAGCCTCGCTTCACATTGAGTGGCAACAGAAGCTGATAGGGATGATACGGAAGCTCAACCCTGACCTGCAGCTTATCCTAAGCACCCACTCACCGGCGGTCATTATGGAAGGATGGCTCGATGCCGTGACTGAAGTAAGCGACATCTCGGAAGAAAAAGGAAATAATTCGTAAGTTGTAAATAGTCAATTCTAAAATAGCAAATGTCTCCATGTCCCTGACTCTTCGCCATAATCTTACGTCCGCCTATTTGGATGCCGCCACGAAACTTTCGCCCCGGAAGAAACGTCGCCGCATCGTGGCTTATGTGGAAAGCTATGACGATGTGGCCTTCTGGCGTACGCTGCTGTCCGAGTTTGAGGACGATGAACATTACTTTCAGGTGATGCTTCCCTCGCAAACTTCATTATCAAAAGGGAAAAAAGTAGTGCTGCTCAATACGCTTAACGCCAACGAATTGGGACGAAGCCTTATTGCTTGTGTGGATAGTGATTATGACTTCCTGATGCAAGGCGCGACGGCCTTGTCTCGACGAATCAATGGTAGTCCCTATGTTCTGCAAACCTATACGTATGCCATTGAGAATTATCTTTGTTATGCGGAGAGTTTGCATGAAGTTTGTGTGCAGGCTACGCTGAACGACCGTCAGATTGTAGATTTCCCGGAGTTCATGCGGCGTTATTCGCGCATAGCTTATCCGTTGTTTTTGTGGAACATTTGGTTTTACCGCCGGCATGACAACAATACGTTTCCCATGTATGAATTTAATGCCTGCGTGCGTTTGCAGGAGGTTAACCTGCAGCAACCCTACCAATGCTTGGAAGAAATGCGACAAGGAGTGGAGAAGAAATTGTCGGAGTTGCGCACCCGTTTTCCTCAAGCTATCAGTGAGGTAGACGCCTTGGGAGATGAATTGCAGGGCTTGGGCTTGACACCCGATACAACCTACCTCTATATACAAGGACACCACATCATGGACAATGTGGTGATGAAACTCTTGATACCAGTATGTACACAACTTCGCCGCGAACGTGAACGGGAAATCAAGCGTTTGGCAGTTCATGTCGAACAGCTTCACAACGAGCTGACCAGTTATGAAAACAGCCTGGCAGGTGTGCAATTGATGCTGAAGAAGAACGATGCCTACAAGTCGCTCTACCTCTACCAGTGGATGCGCGAACAAGTAAAACAGATTATATAAAAATGAAACTTTTGAAGAATATAGACCAAATATTGATAGGATGGGGAGTAAGCCCACAGGCCGCCATGGCGGTGGATGAGTTCATTGCTTTCGCTTTAATTCTGCTGTTGGCTTTTGTGGCCGATGCCATCTGCCGTAAAGTATTGCTGAAAGTCATCGCACGCATTGTGAAGCAGACCAAGGCTACATGGGATGACATACTCTTCGATCATAGTGTGATGGTACACCTCAGCCGCATGGTGGCTCCGGTTATCATCTATTTGTGCATTCCTATTGCCTTTGCCGATTCTACTGCCATGGCTTTTGTTCAGCGACTATGCCTCATCTATATTATTGTCACCTTTTTGTCCTTTGTCAACTCTTTCTTGAAAGCGGCTTATACCGTTTATAGTGAAATGGAGTCGTTGCGTGGGCGTCCGTTGAAAGGGTTGCTTCAGACGTTGCAGGTATTGTTGTGGTTTATTGGTGGCATTGTGGTGGTGAGTGTCCTCATCGGGCAGTCTCCTTTGACCTTGTTGGCTGGGTTGGGCGCTTCAGCAGCTATCTTGATGCTGGTGTTTAAGGACAGCATCATGGGTTTTGTCAGCGGTGTGCAACTTTCCGCTAATGACATGCTGAAGGTGGGCGACTGGATTACAATGCCCAAATACGGTGCTAACGGTTATGTTATTGAGGTGACGCTTAATACGGTGAAGGTGCGCAACTTCGACAATACCATTACCACGATACCGCCTTATCTATTGGTGAGCGATTCGTTTCAGAATTGGCGCGGCATGCGTGAAAGTGGAGGACGACGCGTCAAGCGCAGCATCAACATCGACATGACCAGCGTCCGTTTCTGTACGCCCGAGATGTTGGAGAAATACCGTAAGATAAATTTGCTGAAAGATTACATTGACCAGACGGAAGAGGTGGTACGAGTGTATAATGAAGAAAATCATATTGATAATGAAGTGTTGGTCAATGGGCGGCGTCAGACCAATTTGGGTGTATTTCGTGCCTACTTGACCGCTTATCTCAAAAGCCTGCCTGTAGTCAATACGGAACTCAATTGCATGGTACGCCATTTGCAGCCCACCGACCATGGTCTGCCTGTAGAATTGTATTTCTTCTCAAATGTAAAGGATTGGATTCCTTACGAAGCTGTGCAGGCTGATGTATTCGACCATGTGTTGGCCATTATTCCTGAGTTCGATTTACGTGTCTTCCAATCACCGTCCGGAGCAGATTTCGAAAGGCTACATGGAGTGCCGTTGAAAGAATCCTGATGAATGATGATAAAGTAAGAAGGTGTGTCAAAAAGCGCACCTTCTTTTTTATGCACAAAGCCCCGACTTTCACAAGCCAGGGCTTTGTTATATC
>CALUOR010000074.1 GCA_944322285.1 uncultured Bacteroides sp. | reverse complement strand
TCTCCCTTGAACTCGTCCCACACGGAGGTGTAGCCACAGTCCTCCACGAAGCACTTCACGTAAGGGGGCAACTCTTCTCCGCTGACCATCATCGTGGTGGCCGCGCCCATCGAGACGCCGTGCACCACCATCCGTGTGCTGTCGCCAAAGAGTTCGTTGGCCATATCCATCCATTGCAACACATCCAGGCGGTCCAGCCAGCCCATCTGCACGGCGTCGCCTTCGCTCAGCCCGTGAGCGTGGAGGTCGGGCAGCAGGATGTTATAGCCCAGGTGGTGACTGTACAAATGGCCGATGGGCAACATCCGCACGGCATTGTCCGTATAGCCGTGGACGATGACGGCTGTCCGTCCTGTCGGTTGTGCCGCACGGACGTAGAGGGCGTGCAGGCGTTCGCCCCGTTTACTTTGGATGACAGTGTCCCGCAAGGCTTTGGTTGTCCGCAGGCTGTCTATCCAAGAATACAACTCCATATAATCCTCATATAAATAGGCATAAGTGTCGGAGATTTGGCGGCTGCGTGTCTCCAGACCTTCGGGCTTCAGGGCATAATTCAGCATATAGTAACCGACACCAAATAGCAGAAGAATAATCGCCAAAAGGGTGATACTTATAAACTTGATAGTACGTTTCATTATTCAATACGTTTAATAATAGTAAGAACATCAGCCAGTCTCCAAGAGCCTTCCGGAGGGTTCTCTCCTTCGTACACCATAAAATAACGGTATTTACTTCCTGCCTTATTCGCCCAAGTACGGCCTAACTTGATTTTGCTTCGGCTGTCGGAATTATCCAAGTGTCTGCCTTTCGTCTCTATCAGAATAACGTGACCGCTTTTCAATATGACAATAAAGTCTGGATAATGGTTGTTTGAGAAACCATTGAGACAGAATCCTTTTCCACGTTCCTGGTTACGATGCCAACACAATACATTATCCAGTTCCGCAATTTTCTGGATTACTCCATACTCGAATGTGTCACATTGTTCTTCTTCGGCATACATGGTCTTGGGAATACCCATGCATGTGTGAGTCAGATAGATGTGGTTGGGTAGATGATAGCCGCTTTCTTGGCATGCAATTTCTCCGCTGTCAAGCATCAAGGCGAATTGTTTTTCGGCATGGGCAAGCATGAGCAGGTTGATTTTCTTTTTGAATGTTTCTACGGTTCCTGCCTCATTGACAACTAGTTCAGATAGGGCTTCGTTGCTCATTGAAGAGAATATACTCTTGAGATATCTGACGATTTGCGGTTCGGACAAAGCGTTTATCTTGCTGAGTTGCCTGCCTATGTATTTGGTCAAGTACTCGACTTTGCTTTCGGCAGGCATAGAGAAGAATTGTTGTCTGAATATCTCTGTTTGTTTGTAGGAAAGTGTTTTGTATTTTGGTACGAATTCATTACGGTTTCTTTCTTCCAGATCAATGGATACGCCACTGGTACTGATTGTATTGTTGAAATCAATGTGCCGGTCTTGTGTGTCGAGGTTAAAATCCTGTAACAGGTACTCTTTGGCCAAAGGCAGATAACTCCCTGCCTGTTCGAAAAGTGAACTGACATTGATTCGGATAAAGAAGTTAGGGAGTGAAAGCCCCTTTACAGCAGAACGGAAACTTTCCTTTAAAGGATAACTTTTTATTTTGTTCTTGATGTCGCTTGGCATGTCGTTGTCATTGTCTTGTTCTACTTGTTGTTTATACTCATTGCTTTTCGCTTGGGCTTGTTGTAGCAAAACCTCGGTCAGACGGGTTGGCAAAGGACAGGAAAGGCGCTCTTTGATGTCTTTAGTATCTATGTCGTCTTCTTCCTCTGTAGCTGCTTGTGGCTGTTGGAACAAATCGTTCATGATGACAGGCTCATTGGGCAAAGACTGGTTTTCCGTATGCGGTTCTGCCACGCGGTAGTCCCGTGCACTGAAACCCTCTTTGTTGAGGCTATGTATGATGTTGTCCAATGTCTCTTTGAAAGCACTGGATGATGTAAACACATAGGAAAGATTTAAATATTCGCATGGTTGTTGCCTCGTATAGGGTTGGCGCAGGATTCTTCCAAGTATTTGCTCAACATCTACCCGTGATGTGCGGTTGGCCAGTGATGCCAATATGTAGGCAAAAGGGCAGTCCCATCCTTCTTTCAATGCGTTGACTGTGATAATATAACGTACGGAACAATCCTGACTCATCAAGTTGATTCCTTTCAGTTCATTTCGTTCGGCTGTTTTTATTTTAATGTGTTCTTCTGGAATTCCTGCTTCTACCAGTTGGCGTTTTATCTTGTCAAAGGTGACATTTTCGTCCCCATTATTGGGTTGTGCCTGAAAGAGAACGATGGGGCGGATGTAATCGCCGCCTTTTTCCCACTCTTCTTGGGCTTTGCGCTCCAAGTTGCGGCGCAGGTTGACGGCATTGACAATGACATCGCTTACTTTCAGACTGTTATAGACAATGACGGGTAGTTTCACCATATGTTCCTTTTTCAGTTTCATGGCATCAACAAAGCTGATGATATTGCTGTGCTCGCGTGGCGTGGCGGTCAGTTCAAGGATGAAACATGGATTGATGTTGTTCAATAGGTCAACACGCAAATCCGCTTCAAAATTATGGCTTTCGTCTATGATGACTACCGGTTGCAGTCCGGCTACCCAGTTGATAAGCGAGGTTTCCTCTGCCTGCGCTACCCGCTTCCCTTCATTGTCCAGCAAAGTTCTTCTATAGCCGTCCAATTCGCTGTTCTCTCGGTACACACGCGGTAAACCATTCCGTACGACATCTACGAACGACTGTATGCTGAATACAAATATCGTAAGTTGGCTCATTACCTGTGTCGGGCTGATGTCTTGGCCTTCGAGTGCCATTTCCTTGTTTACAACCTTTACCCGGTTGCTGAACAGGGCATTTATCTGTTGGCGGTAAGGGTGGAGTGGGTTGTTGAGGTTCTGGAATGTTTGTGTCAACAAGGTATCCGATGGGACAAACCATACGACTACCTGTGGACCTGTGGTGGCGTAGTGGTCGAAGATGTGACGCAATGCGTTGCAGGCTACGAATGTTTTTCCGCCGGCAGTGGGTATCTTGAGCGTGACACGCGGCACTCCGCTGATGATATTGTCATATGGACGAAGGCAATCATCATTGGCGCGAAGAGATATACTCCGTTCTTCCCAGAATTTCTCATAAGCAATATCCAACCGTGTGTGGCGTTTCAGTGTTTCAAAGAAGTCGTCCAAGTCGTGCAGCACTTCTTTTTGGTATTTCTTCAGTTCCATAGGCAATCAGAATTGTTTGATGTCACGTGGTATTTTCTTGAAAATGATGTTCTGCGATGCAAGCAGGCTTTCCGGCAACAGGCATTGGTCCGCGTAGACAATGTATCGTTCGGCTTGTTCGGTCAAGATGCGCAGTGTATCTCTATTCAGGGTGGTTTCCTGATAAGGGATATAATAGAAGTAGTATCCGGTATGCCCATACGTATCCAATAGATACTTGTGCGCTTCACTTCGTTTGCGAAGTAGGGGCTGTCGGGTTTCGGTGTAATAGATATATTGGCGTATCTTCTCTTCGGCTATATCCTGGTTCAGATTGCCATCCGCATTTAGTAATGTGGCTCCCAGTTCATAATAATCGAATGTGCCGCTGGTACCGGTCATAAACTCGTCATATACATTTTTCCCTATCACTTTCAAACAATTATCTTTGATGGTAGGTCTGGATACGGAGGTATATTTCCCTTGGTTGGCATCTGCCACGGCTTGCGCTTCTTTCAGCAACTTGTCCGCTTTCCGTAGTTGGGTAATGGTGAGCTTCTTCGAATAGAGTTCGGTTTCCTTTCTCCCTTTGTATGGATAGCCGTTGATGACACGTTTCACCCGTTCGGCGGTGATACTATCGGCATAATCCATCAGTTCCACCAAGATGAATTTGCGGAAACTGTTTGGATTCTCCCGGTTCATCTTCAGCACGGCATGGGCGGTCGTGCCGCTGCCGGCAAAGCTGTCGAGGATGATGCTGTCGTCGTCTGTGGCTATTTGCAGGATACGCTCTATTAGGCTGACGGGTTTGGGCGTATCGAAAGGGATGTTTCCGCCGAAGATGGCTTTCAACTCCTTCTTCGCCCCGTCCGTGTGCCCCACTTCTTCGTGCGGCCAAAGGGTGGTGACCAGTTTGCCTTGCACGTTGTCTAGATAGGTCTTACGGGCAATACCGCCTTGACCGCCGTTGGTGAAGTAGAAGCGCGGCCACTGTCCCCGGTCATACACGGCCTGCGCCTTGCGGCGGGAGGTCTCCAGGTCTTCGGACAGCACAATGCCCTTGACGCCTTCCTTCACCTCTTCGGGCGCAATGCTGCAGACGGCGGCGCGTCGTTCAGCATCGTCCAAGTCGCGCAACTCATACTCACACCAGCCTTTCATGATGTCTAAAATATCTATTTGCTGAAAAGCCCAATGCCTTCCTTTGGTCGGATATAACATCTTTCCAGTAAATGGATGTTGAATAGCATAAATCATTCCTTGATGGCTTTGAGAGTCAGGAGCACATGCATCAGTGCTTTTCCATGGCATAACATCATTATCCGGATTCTTATATCTTTCATCCATATCATCCGTTCGCTCTGTCCGTTTCGGCTTCCATCCCGGCTGTTTGCCATACACCAAGATATGGTCAGTGGCCGTAGGGATACCTTTGGAATCATTTTTAGGCGAATAGTTCTTTTCCCAAATCACGTCCCCCACAAAACAAGTAGCACCGAACACCTCGTTGCACAGGCACTTCAATCGCTCTTGCTCGTTGTCGTCAATGGATATGAAAATGGCGCCGTCGTCCGTCAGCAGTTGGCGCAGCAAGACCAAACGGGGATACATCATGCACAGCCACTTGTCGTGCCGGGTGAAGTCCTCGCCGGGTTTGCCCACCACTTCGCCCAGCCACTTCAGCAGGCGCGGGTCGTTCACGTTGTCGTTGTACACCCACTTCTCTTCACCCGTATTGTAGGGCGGGTCGATGTAGATGCACTTGATGCGTCCTTCGTATTCGGGCAGAAGGGCTTTCAGTGCTTCCAGGTTATCACCGTGGATTATCTTATTGCCATTGTCGGTTTCGGTGTCTTGCTTACCGTTTGGCGTGAAACCATATTGGTGCTCCAACACCTTGAAGGGCACTTCCTGATGGTGATTAACTACTTTTTCTTTTCCTATCCATTGGAGTGAGGGCATATTGATATTCTTTAGATGATGAATAGATGATATAACATCCGTACTGTGAATCACAGTACTAATGTGACAATGTAACATCCGTACTGTGAAGGTGTAACATTCCTACTGTGAAACTGTCACAACCCATAGAGTGAAGACGCAATACTTTACCGTTGCCAAATCCCCCACGCCGCAAACGCCTGCAGCAGCAGCATCTCCAGCCCGTTCTTCACCGTGGAGCCGTGCATACGGCCCTTCTTCATGAAGAGGGTTTCGTTGGGATTGTACAGCAGGTCGTAGAGCAGATGGTCGGAAGTCAGCCGTTCGTAAGGTATTTCGGGACATTCGTCCACCTTGGGATACATGCCCACGGGGGTGCAGTTGACAATGACCGTATGCTCGGCCATCACTTCCGGCGTCAACTCCTGATAGGTCAGCACATCGTTGCTCCGCTTGGTGCGCGACACGTAGGTGCTCTCGATGCCAAGGTTTTCCAGACCGTGATAGACTGCTTTCGCCGCACCGCCGGTGCCCAATACCAAAGCACGCTTGTGATGGGGGCGCAGCAGCGGTTCGATGGACTGGGTGAAACCGATGATATCCGAGTTGTAGCCTACGAGCTTCACCTTGCCCTTGCCTTGGCGGATAATCTTGATGACGTTCACCGCGCCTATCTTGGCCGTGTCCTTGTCCAGCTCGTCCAGATAGGGGATGACCTGTTCCTTGTAGGGGATGGTGACGTTCAGCCCGCGGAGGTCGGGGTTCTCGTCGATTACTTCCATGAAATCCTCGATGCGGGGGATTTCGAAGTTGACATACTCTGCGTCGATGTTCTCCGACTGGAATTTCTCGTTGAAGTAGGTTACTGAGAACGAATGTCCCAAGGGATAACCGATTAAACCGTATTTATCCATAATCGTATTGATGAATGATGAGGTTAATATCTTCTACTTATATATTTCGCCTACCAAGGCGCGTACTATTTTCGTAATGTTCGCTTCCGGGAATTGTTTCTTGTATGCCTCCGTCAAGTCTTCGTAAATCCAAAGGTCATCGCTGCCCAGTGAGGAGCGGACGATAAACACGTCATAGTGCCGTACGTCCTCGCCCAGTTCCGCCTCCCACTCCATATAAGCATAGATTTGATTGTCGGGCGGGTAGGACTGATATTTGTCCGTGATGTCCGGAGTGAACTCACTGAAGTCAACGGTCTGTTTCACGGTCAGTGTGCCCCCTATGATTGCCCAGCCGTTGGGGGCTGTCCATGTCAGTAAGCCTTTGTCACCATCGGAGATGACGGACGAAGGGAAATCAGTTCGGAAGCCGCATCCGGTTTGGTAAGGAGACGCTTGCAGGTCGTCTTGAATGTCTGCCTTGTTGTCCGCATAGACATAGAAGTTGGCATCTATGACGCGCCACGTACTGCGGCTCCAGGCAGGGGAGGTGCCCGGTGCTTTAGTTAGGACGAATTGGGGACCTTCCTGTTCGACTCCGTTCAAGTAGAAGTGGCGGTCGAACTCCGGGTCTTCCGGCGAGTTCCACGTTAGGCGGCTGGAGAAGGTAATGACGTCGCGGGTGCCATCGCCCCAATCCAGTGTGATAGTTTCGTCCTCATACGTATCTTCGCCTTGCAACTCGCCAAAGCACAGGCAGCTACCATCTTCTCTCTCCACGATATGCAGGCCATACAGGGTGGCCAGATAAGCCTTGGTATTGGGCAGCGTAAGCTCGTTCAGCTTGTATTCTTTCCCCCGGTAAGTAGCTTTGATGTCTTGCCCCAGAATGTTGCCCTCGGTCAGCGGGCTGAGCAGGTCGTTCCCTTGCTCGTCCTGCACAAAGAACGTGAAGTTGATGGGCGCGAAATCCCAAATAATGTCGTCAGGGTACTCATTATTCTCGCTACAAGAAGAGAATAACGCTTGGCATAGGACGAATCCTATAAGAAGTGAAAATAAAACATTGGTTTTCATGAGATTGAAATATTAAAGGTTCATGATTACTTGGTTGCCATATACAGCGTGCACACCCCGAACGTCAGCCGCCTGAACCTGACTTCCGAGAAGCCGGCGCGGCGGATGCTCTCCTGCATGACTTCACCTTGCGGGAAGGCACGGATGCTCTCCGGCAGGTAGGTGTAGGCACTGTTGTCGTGCGAGATGCTGCGGCCGATGACGGGCATCGCCACTTTAGAATAGATAGAGAACAGCTGCTTCATGGGGAAGCGTTCGGGCGTGGAAAGCTCCAGAATGACCAGGTGCCCGCCGGGACGGAGCACGCGGCACATCTCTTGCAGCCCCCGGTCCAGATGCTCGAAGTTGCGTACGCCGAAGGCCACGGTGACGGCGTCGAACGAGGCATCGGCAAACGACAATGCCTCGCAGTCCTCCCGTTGGAAACGGATGTGTCCGTCCAGTCCGGCTTCGGCGGCCTTCTGCCTTCCCACCTGCATCATCCCTTCGGAGAGGTCGATGCCCGTCAGCGTGCGGGGACGCAACAAGCGACAGGCCAGCAGGGCAAAGTCGCCCGTGCCCGTGGCCACGTCCAACACTTCTTGCGGGCGGAAGGGGGCGAGCCAGCGGATGGCCCGGCGGCGCCACGAACGGTCGATGCCGAGCGACATGAGGTGGTTCAGCCGGTCGTAGGCGGGGGCGATGTGGTCGAACATGCGCTCCACCTGCTCTGCTTTCCTGCCCTCGCTGCCGTAGGGCATCACTTTTTCTTGGGGGTAGTCCATTGCTTGATGAATTAAGAACTTTTTAAATGAAGAATGAAGAACGAAGAATGAAGAATTACCTTGCGGCATCCTTGAGAATTCTTCATTCTTCATTCTTATTTCTTACTTATTTCAAGTAATTCGTTACATTACGCTCGATGCGGGCGGCGATGTCCTCCGTGTCCTGCGGCACGAACTTCTCGCCCGTGATGTGCTCGTAGAGCTCCACGTAGCGGTCGCTGATGCTGCGCACGATGTCGTCCGTCATCTCGGGCACCTGCTGACCTTCCTTGCCTTGGAAGCCATTGTCCATCAACCATTCGCGCACGAACTCCTTGGAGAGTTGGCGTTGCGGTTCACCGGCGGCGAAACGCTCCTCGTAGCCTTCGCTGTAGAAGTAGCGGCTGGAGTCGGGCGTGTGTATCTCGTCCATCAGGTAAATCTTGCCGTCGTGCTTGCCGAACTCGTACTTCGTGTCTACCAGGATGAGGCCGCGTTGGGCGGCAATCTGCGTGCCGCGCTCGAAGAGGCGCAGGGTGTAGTCCTCCAGGATGGCGTATTCCTCGGGCGTGCA
>CALUOR010000073.1 GCA_944322285.1 uncultured Bacteroides sp. | reverse complement strand
GATGTCAACCTTTTTTCCTTCCTAGTTCCCTCCAATCCCTATTTGGGAAATTTGTATGTTACTTTGTAGCCTGAAATGTGCCCGAGAGGCATGTGTAGATGAGGTTTTTGGGGATATGGGCAAATCGGGTTTTACACCATATTATATATAGCGCACGCTGCTATAGAATACAAGAGGAAAAACGAGAAATCAATTTATTAACAATTAACAACTAAATTATTAAAGATTATGGAAATGGAAAAGTTTTATGTGGCTCCGGAAGTGGAAGTTCTGGAGGTAAGCGTGGAAAAGGGCTTTGTGGCCAGCGAGACTTGGCAGGAACCTGGTGACTTTTAAAAACGAGAGAATACATTAATTATAATTAAAACGTATTGAAATGAAAACTAGAAACTTAATTTCTATGGGTATGCTGACTGCTCTGCTGGCTGCATGCTCGAATGAATTGGAGATGCCGGGTGCAACGGTGGGCAATGATGCCGCCCGTCCTAGTGCGGGTAAGGTAGTGATCGTCCCCAATGTAGCCGGAAATGAGACTGACGCGACTACCCGTGCGGAATGGACTGGTAGAGGTTGGAAGTTCGGGGCCGGTGATAATTTTGGTGCCATGCTGATGGATACTTGGAATGGTACGAACGAAGGTAATACTACGGTTGACGACTATACCTTCACCGACTATGTACACACCAACTACAAGTACACCGCTGATGGTGAGGGCTTGGTTTGGGCTTGCAAGGATGATGATAACGCCCTAGCCGGAAACTACTTCTTCTACTATCCTTATGATGAGAAGCTGAGAGAACGTGGCTATGTGAGAGCCGAACTGAACAATCATCAGCTGAACTACGATAAAAAGACAGGTGACATTGATTGGAGCTATGCCGTACGTGACAACCAGCGGTACCTGGGTTACGCTTTCATCCCTTCTTCTAATGAAGACATCAATGAAATCCCTGTAGATTTCTATCCCTTGTTCGCTACGCCGAAATTCAAACTGCACAACCTTTCTGGTAACGAAATCCGCTTGATGAAGTTGATTATCCGTACACACCAGCATGGTCCTGCGGATACTCCGGACTTGATGCCGTCTAAGGTGGCTATCGCTCCGTTGAGTGGTGACTTTAAGTCTGTTGCTGAGGATTATCCTGAAATGACGCAGAAAGAGCAGATTGCCTCTCTCTTCTCTCACAGCACACGCGTTCTGGACGGTTGGTTTGCACAACAAATTAACTCAGCAAGTACAGGTTTGGAGTCTGACAACGAGGAAGGCGTATATGAATACACCATCGAATTCGGTCCCGACTATACACTGGGCACCGATGAGATTTTCAAGGCCTGTGCCGTTATGCCCGCTGGAAAATACTATAACTTCGATGTATTCGCATTCGTACAATTGGCCAAGTCAGGTAAGACAGGTGTAATCAGCCTGAGATCTCTGAAGACGGCTGATTGGAGCGCATTCGACTCTCAGAATGGTTCTATGCAGACAGTTTTGAAGCCGGGTATCCAACAGGTGCTGACCGCCAGCTTCGATGCTCAGTCCATTGAGAACTTGGCTTTGAATGACTTTGCGGTGAACACTTCCGCTGACTTGGAAGAAATTTTGAAGTTCAAAGCTGAAGATGGTGGTCTGGATTTGGTTGTGATTAAGACATTGGGTGACAAGGTGGAAATGACACAGGGAGTTTACGACTGGTTGGCTGATGAATCTCACAAGGGTATTCAAGTACAAATTGACGGTACACTTGTTATCCCGGCAGGTCTGCCTGAAGACGCTATCGATCAATTGGCTACGGCTGTGACCGGTAACCCTGTCATCGAGACAACCTTCGTAAACAAGGGTACTCAGGTAGTAGAAAAACCGATAAAGGCTGATATCATCAATGATGGCACTATTACAGTGGTACGTCAGGAAGGTGATGTGGAGAACAACGGTAAGTTTACCGGTATCTATGTAGACGGCACGGTGACAAACAATAAAGGTGCAGAACTCGTTATCACAAGCGATGATACTACAACCGGACGTGTAACCACCGTATTCAACTATGGCACCGCTGAAACAGAAGGCCAACTGTGGAACTTCACCAACTATGCTGGTGGTAACTGGTTCGTAAGAGGTGACCAGACTGTCGAAAACTCAGTTGACAACTATGCGGGTGCAACTATCCAAGTTGACAATGATGTAACGTTGACAGACAACACAACTGCTAAGAAAGCATTTAAAGTAAATAATGGTACTGTCCAGAACTTTGGTACTATCGACCGCATATATCAGAATAAGGGTGTTATCTACAACGGTAACGAAGCTGATACAGACGCTACCCTGAAACTGGCTGTGAATACACTCGATGTAGTAACTGACAGCGAAGGCAGTGTTACTAAGGATGGTGGTTACATCTATAACTACGGTTATATCTATGATGTTGAAACCAACAGTGGTAATATCTTCATGCAGGCTGGTACAGCTAAGATTGAATTCCGTAACACCACAAATGGTAATGGTAACATAGAAAATACTTTGGACGGTGATATCAAGAATATCGGAAGTCAGCACGTTATCTACACAGCTTCCGGTCAGGCTGTTTGGAAGATTATGGATGATTTGAAGGACTATGGCCTGTATACTGATTTGGTATTTGCGACAAATTATACCTTGAGAAATGGTGTGAATATCAGCTGGGGTAGTATTGGAACGCAAAACCTGAAGACTATAACTGTAGCTGAGAATGCAATAATTGATATTGCCGAGAGCGCAAGTGTTATTTTAGGTTGGAGTGGCCAAACTGGTATCACAAATTATGGTATGATTAACCTGAACCACGATGCCACTTTATCTGGTGGTGGTATAGAAAACTGGGGAACAGTGAAGTTGAACAACAATAGTACTATAAACCAGACTGTTGGAAATAATGGTGATGGAAAGATAGAGGATTTGAGAAAATAAGTTGAACTATCCCTAACCCTAAATAAAGACAATCCCGACAAGGCCCGTCCTTGCCGGGATTTCTTGTATGTACCCGAGTGTAGTTTCAGCTACCCCTGCGTGTAATTCCCGCTACCTCCGGAAGCAGCCCCGAAGCATCCTTGGTTCTATCCCTAAGTATCCAAGGTTTCTTGGCGGAGTATCCAAGGTCCTATCGGGAAGCATCCAAGGATACTTGGAAAGAGAGTAAAGGGTAGTGGGGAATCGACAGAAAGGATAAAGGTGTATCGAAATACAATATTCCTACCATACTGTCATGAGCAAAGCGAAGCGCAGTCAAGGCATCTCACGTAACACTATGTGAGACCCCTCGACTGCGCTCGGGGTGGCAGAATGATTGTAACTTTACATGATGCCGCACCCTCATCAATCGGTCGAATTACTCCAGCGTGAAGCTCTGCTGGCCTATCAGCGTGCCTTCCGCAAAGATGTCTACACGATATTCGCCGGCATAGAGGTATTCCTCCACATCCCAGTAGACAGTGACGGCTTGTTCTTCACCGGTGTACTCAATGTATTTCTTGATGGAGTACGTCAGCTGGCGGTTCTCGTAGGCAAAGGTGTTGGCCTCGCTCTTGGTCAGGACGCTGTTGTCGGGCTTGGTGATGCGTACATAAAGGGTGCGTTCGCCCGTCTCGGCAGTGATGTTCTTCACCAGCGTAAAGTCAATCTTGAACTTTACTACGCGCTTCACCTTGTCGGTCGTGCGGCCCCGTTTGTTCTGCGGGTCGATGCGGATGTTAGTTACGTCCAGTTGGGCGGCAAGGGCCACTTTCTCGTTCAGTGTCTTTTTCTCAGCGGAAAGGTTGCTTATCTGACGCGAGGCATCGTTGTACTTGCGCGTCACGTCCTGAATGACTTCTTGCTGGCGGGCGGTCAGGCGATTCAAAGAGTCTATCTGGTTGATGTAGCCTATCATGACCTTGCGCAGCGTGGCCAGCTCCTTCTTCAGGCGGCGTATCTCCGATGCGTTGGTGCTCTTCACCGTACGCAATTCTTCCAGCAAACGTTGGGTCTTCAGCTGTTCCTGCTCCAGCAGCACGGCCAGCGAGTCGTTGGTCACGGTCATTTTCAGCTCGTCGTACTGCTGAGCAAAGCGCGTGTACTCGTTCTCCAGGTCTTCCTTTTCCAATTCAAATTCCTGCACCAGCTCTTTGTTCGTCTGTTTCTCCATCAGCAGCAAAGCGGTGACGCCAATGAGCATCAGCAGCAGCGCGCATCCTATGATGATGATTTTCTTGTTCATTTTCTACGTAGTTTTTGTGGATTGGTTCGTATTTGTTCTTTCTTATCGGGCAAAGATACGACAATTTGCCCAACTCAACGCAGAATCTTAAACATATTTTCCTGTATTCCCAATGAATTGTTTATCTTTGTCCGCATGAAAACCTAAAATACGGAAGCGATATGAAGATTAAGGACAATTACAAAGTGCGCTCCATCGCAGGCGAGAACCTCATTGTGGAGCAAGGCAAGAGCCAGGCGGACATGACGAAGGTGATTTCACTGAACAGCACCGCCCTGCTGTTGTGGAATGCCCTGGCCGGGCGCGACTTCACCTTGGATGATGCGGCCGATGTGCTGGTAGGCCACTTCGGGATAGGTCGTGACGTGGCACTGAAGGACGTGCAACGCTGGGTGGAGAAGCTGCAGGAGTGTGGCATCATAGACTGAGCCGGCGGCGACGAACTCTCAGGCGAGGCCTGCGCAAGCGTAGCGTGGGCCTTTTCCGTCTTCGCAAAGGCAGCCTGTAGGAACGTCTCTTCAGCCAGATGCCCGCCAAGGTGCCCGCAACGGCCAATGCCGTCCATACGATGAACACATATCCCTTGCCTACGGGACGCAGGGGCACTTCGGCCGGCTGAATCACAGTCAGCACAGGCTTCTTCATTGCCACATTCTCCTTGGCTTTGTTCACCAGGTCGGCTTTTTGCAAATAGGCGGTGTAGGCCTGATTCATGCGGATGTTCAGGTTGACGCGCTCGCGGCGTGCGTCACGGGTGGCCAGGTCCTGATTACGGTCCATAAACTCCGCGTAGGCACGCATGGCCTCCACATACTCCTTGTAGAGACGCTCTTTGTCGGCTTCTTGGTTGGCCAGGTCCTGACGCAACTTGGCCGCACGGCTTTCCTCCACCTTGTCCAGCACACGACGCACCAGACTGTCCACCGCAATGGCCACAACCCGCGGGTCCTGCATACGCAGCTTGAACGTCACTCCCCGCTTGGCCGACTCAATCTCCATTTCGATGCGTTTCCATAGTACGCCTGCCGCTCGTGCCTCGTCAGGTGTCAGGAGGCTGACGTCTGTATCCAACACACTGAACCGATGGATGTCCGGCTCCTCCACGTCCTGTGCCTCGCCGCCCAAACCACCGCTCAGCAGTCGTATGGGCAGGCGCAACGTCCACATCACACCGCTCCGCACGTAGCTCCACCATGGGTAGCGCAAATCGTCACGCACGTATTCATAGAGGGTAATCGTGTCCTGCGGTGCATCCTGACGCACCACCGGGCTTTGAAGCACACTCATGAGGAACGGGCGCGAGCGGAAAAGATGGCGGTACGTGCCCGGGCGGATATCATCGCGCGCCCGCTTGGATATGCCGTAAGACCCTGCGTCCGATCCTCCCGTATCGTTTATCTCCACATAAGTAGCCTCGGCCAGCGTCAGCACATGCGCCTCATACTCCGTGGGCAGACTGACGTACACCACCAGTGCCACCAGCCATGCCGTGCCCAGTGTCCAGGCCCAAAGCCTCCGTTCCGCCCACACGTAATGGCGCAGGAAGCGGTAGAAGCGGCTGTTCTTCAGGTCGGCGATGAATTTGTTGGATGTCATGCGTTGTTTATTTTTGGGCAAAGGTACGGCCTTTCCGTGAGTTGTGCAAATGTTCGGAGAAGGAAGAATTTTCTCCGGTGAGGGAAATATTTTTTCCCCGCCAGCGAGATAATTTTTGTTCTTTGGACGGGGAAAAAGGTGGCGTTATAATGTCAGGCGTAACTTGAAGCGGTTTGGGTAGGTGTACATATATAATAAAGAAAGGGCGTCCCGAGGGATGCCCTTTCTGATCAACTATTTATAATTTTACAAGTCAACGAGTTCTAACGAACTATCAACTTTTCCTTCGCCCGGTTCCAAAGCTCCTGTCAAAATCAGTCTTGAACCATTTGTACCGCTCAAAGTTACATTCTTGCCTAAAGTGAGAGAAGCACCAGCCAATACTTCATTGTTTGCATGATCCAGTTTAAAGTTACGAGAAACTGTAGGATCATCAGAATTTATCTTTATTTTACCTGCAATTCTTACAACTTTGCTTGGCAACATTGTCAAATCATTTGCGAGAGTCAAATCCTTGTAGAGGACGAGGTTCTTAGTGTTCAGCTTCCCAGTCATTGTAGCGTCTACTGTCAGAGCACAATTGACAAAGAAAGTATTCACGCTTGAGTGGATTGCATCTACATCTTCTTTCTTAGTAATGTCGGCTACAACAAATGTTCCAGTAGACAAACCAGCACCGCTCAATACTGCATCTTTATTCACCACTACATAACCATCGATGTTATCGTCGGTAATGAACACACCATCTTTAGCTACATTAATTATGCCATCATTAGTTATATAATTAGTGTTTTGCAGCTTACCAAATGCGTTCACATTAATAACACCATTGTTCTCGATTTCTCTTCCAGACTGAGTTGCCATAAAGGTCGCAATCTTAGTAGCATCTTTACCGTCAATGTTGATTTCCGCTTCTTCAGCATTTTCAATATTGAAGTATGTTTCCATTGCAGAAGTCTCGTTCGTATTAGCGATGTTCAGCTCTGCATTCTTATTATTTTTGAACAGACCCGGATTTGCTACTACATTTGCCTCAGACAAATTCAAGTTGAATATACCGTTATTATTGAAATCCTTGCTATCGAAGTCAAATACACCATTGTTGATGATAGTACCGTTGTTTTCAACAGCGTCATCGCCCAAAATCAAAGTAGGAATGTTGTTGCTGCTTGTTCTCTTATCAATAGTCAGAGTCTTGTCCTCAGCAATAACGATGTTCTTCAATGTCAACTTACCACCATTGTCGATGTTGCCGACTTCAGTTTCCTTGATGTCACCGGACTCGTCACGACCTTCCAGTGTTGCAATACCAGAGGTTGTTACTTCAATGTCACCGGCTTTTGCCAACTTAACATAAACGTCACCACCTGTACCACCACCGATAGTCAGCTTGCCACCTACGGTCAGGATACCTTCACCAGTTGCATCCTTCGAACCGTCTCCGCGCGGAATGCTAATAGTAGTATTAACAGTTTCAAAACCTTTTGAATCATCGTCAATGGTCACATCACCCTTAACGGTCAGGTCATTCAAGATATACAGCTCACCGTCTGTAGCATTTAAGGCGTTTACGGTCAGCGGATAACGGCTGATATATATTTTAGCCTCTTCTGCCACATTCAGATCAGCGTCAACGGTGATAGGCTCGCCCATAATCCAGTGATAAGTCTCACCGGCTTCAATGTTAGCCATCACGTCCTTCATCTGCTCAGCCGTGTAGATAACTTCATCCTCTTCAGTGGTGTCGAGAATAACGTTCAGAGAAATCTGTCCGCCTTCGGCAGTAGCCTCTTCGTTAAACTTCTTCAGATACTCAGTACCAGCTTCGTTCTTGTCACCGGCTTTATAAGTCTTGGTGAACGTACCCTTGTCCGTAACGGCCTTGATGATAACGAGGTCAGCTTCATCACTCCAAGGCAGAGCCATGAACTTGAAGCCCTTCACGGTCTTAACGCCCTTGGTGATCAACTGATAATCGTTGCTTGCGCTGTTCTTTACGTTGTAGAACAAGTGGTCAACGTTTTCGCCATTCTCCTCAGTATAGGGAACATCCTGATACTTAATGTATTTATTCAAGTCATTATTATTGTAATCGGCAGCACTCTGTATGTTAGTGCCTACGGGTACTATTTGTCCATATTCTGTAACTACAGATTCCGTACCATTCCATGCCTCAACAACAATGTGCTTGATAGTGATAGGGCCATCCAGATTTTGCGTAAGGTGTTCGGATGCCTCAAAATACAAGTTGTAGAGCACGGGCACTTGTCTCAACGTATAGTCATCGATCGTTTTTTGATCCGGAACAAACTTCACGGCGCTGTATGCGAACATATTTTCATTCAAATTCCACATCGGGTCAGCGCAGTCGATGTCATAAGACTGGATCTCAACAGGCAGGTTTTCTTTACCCACAGGTGTAACATCCTTATACTGCGGATAGTAGAGAACGTGTGCACCGGCTTCCAAACCCGTAGAGTTCTGAGTGGTGAAAGTACCGTCATTGGTTCCTGCGCCATCGGTCAATTCCAAAGTGTAATTTCCGTTGAAAGCGTCAAAAGCACCGGTAATGCCTGCATTTGTCACTTCCTTCTTGTCATTGTCATAGCCACCGTTGGGGATTTTGTGGAATCTGGCAGCACCCAGCAAATCGCCTTCCTCCCATGTGGGTTTATAATCGCTACCAAGTGCAGCCTTGGTGTCAGCGCCGTTGCCCACATTGAGAGTGACCTCATCCAGCGCGATACCATCAGTACTTACCGGGCTGATGGCCTCAGTAAAGTCCTCGTTTGTACATGCCGTAAAGCCTACCGACAGTAACAAACCGCTAAATAATACATACTTTAATTTCATTGTTTAGATCATTAATTAATTAATAATTCTGTTAGTTGTCTTTTCTTATCCGTTTGCCTTGCGCGGATTACATGATGTCTTGGTCAGGATCTTCATATCCCTCCATGCTTCCTACAAAGCCTTTCTCTACGCTTACCTCCAAGATTTCAATCTCCGGAGCCACATAAAACTTTTCCATTTCCATAATCTTTAATAATTTAGTTGTTAGTTGTTAATAAATTGATTTCTCGTTTTTCCTTTCTGTATTCTATAGCAGCGTGCGCTATATATATAATATGGTGTAAAACCTCAAATTCCCGTATTCCTCAAAACCTCATCTACACATGCCTCTCGGGCATATTTCAGGCTACAAAGTAACATACAAATTTCCCAAATAGG
>CALUOR010000072.1 GCA_944322285.1 uncultured Bacteroides sp. | reverse complement strand
CGCTTAAAAAATCTGTACCGTTTGAAGCTCTTTATAGTTTTGTGTTTATAGAAAAGGTCGGCAAAGCACTTGCCAATGTGCCTAAACCTTATCTTGAACGTCCTGACCGAGACATCAATGTACCCTTAATCGTGGGAACAGTGGGAAGAGGCAAACATATTTATATCCCTGTAGAAGTAAATGGCATAACGAAAAACTATATTTTCGATACAGGCTGTTCATTTGGAAATTTCGTTTCAGAAAAGTATGCGGAAGAAGTTGGTTTAAAGGTTTTGGCAGATTCAATTCCTGTATCGGGTATGGAAATAGGCTTTGTAAAGCTTGCTATGGCAGATTCATTGAGAATCGGAGAACTGGTATATCATAATCCTATTTTTATGGTTGCACCTCCTGACAATGAAGTGGACCCAGTGTTTGCATTTGACGGAGTGCTTGGTTATCATTTTATCAGAGATGCAAGGGAAATAATCATAGACAATGAAGCTGGCAGATTCATATTTCCTCAAGAAATATCTGATGGGGAACCGAATATGTATCTATCATCAAATACACCTCAAGTAAGGATTAGTTATGATGGACATCCATTGGATTTGATTTTTGATACAGGCAATGTAAAATCTGATTTGGGAAATAAATTTGCAGAAACATTTCCCGATGCAATTGAGGGGCTCACGGAACAGACAACCTCCCGTGGAGGCTTTGGTGGTATATCACAAACAAAAGCTGTCGTATTACCTGAATTTCGTTTTGAGGTGGCAGGTTCCACAGTTACATTATATAATACAGAAGTCATTAAAAATACGGAATCCGGTAGTCAGTTATTTTCTGGCTCATTAGGAGCGGATTTCGTACTATCATTCAAACGGCTGGTTATTAACTATCAGAACATGTTTATACGTGGAGAAAAATAGCAATAGCCGCAATAATGAGATTAAGGGGCAAACTTCAAAGTAAGTTTAGCCCTTTCTTTTTGCTTCTTAATGAAAAACACCCGACTTTACATTATTGGGTGTAAAATCGGGTGTCTATTTTGTAAAACATTGATTTTCAATGTTTATTGCGGTGCGTACGGGACTCGAACCCGTGACCCCATGCGTGACAGGCATGTATTCTAACCAGCTGAACTAACGCACCTCATCCTTTTAATCCTTTATCGCTTTCTCTCTCGATTGCGGGTGCAAAGGTAGATGATTTTTTTTAGAACGGCAAGGGGTAATGCGATTTTTTTTCGACATTTTTTGAGTGGGTCGTCTAATCTTGTAGTAATTAAGCTATTAAAAAGTGGAAGTATATTGCTATTTAACATACATTTAGAATAAGGAAAGGTTTTGTCGGGAAAAGGGATGATGTATGATGGTAGAAATGAACGAAACCTAAAAACGAAACTTTATGTTCAAAAAGTTCGTTATTCTGCAATAAATAGTTATTTTTGCGAACTGTTTGCGAGAATAATGTAATATTTCGATGTGATAATAATAAATATAGGTGTATGAAAACAGCCCAACTCTTGCTCCATTGCCCTGACAAACCGGGCATCCTGGCCGAAGTGACGGATTTTATAACGGTGAACAAAGGAAACATTATCTATCTGGACCAATATGTAGACCATGCTGAGAATATTTTCTTTATGAGGCTGGAGTGGGAGCTAAAAGATTTCTTAGTGCCTCAAGAGAAGATTGAGGACTATTTCGCCACGCTGTACGCACAGAAATACGAGATGAGTTTCCGGCTTTACTTCTCAGACATGAAACCGCGCATGGCTATCTTTGTCTCAAAGATGTCCCATTGCCTGTATGACATGCTGGCCCGCTATACGGCAGGCGAATGGAATGTGGATATACCGCTCATTATCAGCAATCATCCCGACCTGCAGCATGTGGCCAAGCGTTTTGATATACCTTTTTATTTGTTTCCCATTACGAAAGCCAACAAAGCGGAGCAGGAGCGGGTGGAAATGGATTTGCTGGCCAAGCATAATATCACGTTCATCGTGTTGGCACGCTACATGCAGGTTATTTCGGAGCAGATGATTGACGCATATCCCAACCGTATCATCAACATACACCACTCTTTTCTTCCGGCTTTTGTAGGAGCCAAGCCTTATCATGCCGCCTACGAACGGGGAGTGAAAATTATAGGAGCGACAAGCCATTATGTGACTACCGAGCTGGACGCAGGTCCTATCATCGAGCAAGACATCGTGCGCATCACGCACAAGGATACGGTACAGGATTTGGTGAGCAAGGGTAAGGATTTGGAAAAGATAGTGCTTTCGCGCGCCGTACAGAAGCACATCGAGCGCAAAGTTCTGGTGTACAAGAATAAAACGGTCATTTTTAGCTAATAAAATAGAAGGAGAAAACATACGTATGCAAGTTGCGATAGTAAAATATAATGCAGGCAATGTACGCTCTGTGGATTGCGCGTTGAGGCGCTTGGGCGTAGAGGCCACGTTGACAGATAATGAAGAAGTCCTGCGGAAAGCCGATCGTGTCATCTTCCCCGGGGTGGGAGAAGCTGGCACCACGATGGACTTTTTAAGCGCCACGGGCCTTGGCGATGTCATCCGAAGTTTGAAAAATCCCGTTTTAGGCATTTGCCTGGGCATGCAATTGATGTGCCGGCATTCGGAGGAAGGCGATGTGGACGGGCTTGGCATTTTCGATGTGGACGTCAAACGCTTTCAATCAATCCGACATGAGGACAAAGTGCCCCACATGGGATGGAACACCTTAACGCAGGTACATGAGCCTTTGTTTAAAGGCTTTTCCAAAGACGAGTTTGTCTATTTTGTTCACAGCTATTACGTGCCGCTGAATCCGTATACGGCCGCTACAACCGACTATATATTGCCTTTTAGCGCGGCTTTACATAAGGATAATTTCTTCGCCACGCAGTTCCATCCCGAGAAGAGCGGGCCGGTGGGCGAACGTATCTTAAAAAATTTCCTGACATTATGATAGAGTTGATTCCTGCCATAGATATAATAGGTGGCAAATGCGTACGCCTTTCCCAAGGCGATTATGCCAGCCAGAAAGTATACAACGAGCATCCTTTGGAGGTAGCCCGCATGTTGGAGGACGGAGGCATCCGGCGTCTTCACGTGGTAGACTTGGACGGGGCGGCCTCACACCACATCGTAAACTACAAGGTGCTGGAGGAGATTGCCACCCGGACTTCGCTCGTGGTGGACTTTGGAGGAGGACTGAAGACCGATGAAGACCTGCGTATCGCTTTCGAAAGCGGGGCACGGATGGTGACGGGAGGAAGCATAGCCGTGAAAAATCCCGAAGTGTTTTCCCGATGGATAGCCACGTATGGCGCCGAACGCATCATCCTGGGAGCGGACGCCAAGGACAAACGCATAGCCGTGAGCGGTTGGAAGGAAGATAGCGCCTTGGACTTGTTCGAGTTTATAGACGGGTATCGACGTCAAAGCATCACGCAAGTCATCTGCACCGACATCCGGCGGGATGGCATGTTGCAAGGCCCCGCGATAGATTTGTACCGGGAAATACTGGAGCATGACCCGGAGTTGCACCTCATAGCCAGCGGAGGCGTAAGCGGGATGGACGACATCTACCGCTTAGAGGAAGCAGGCGTGCCGGGAGTGATCTTCGGAAAAGCCCTGTATGAGGGACGCATCACGCTTGACCTACTCAGGCCGCTCCTCGATGCTTGAAAAGACGGATTCCGCTTTGCGAAAGAATGCGGGCGCCTTTGCGAAAGAAAGGAAAGCACAATCTTTCGCGAAGACATGAGACAGGTAAAAACAGATAGAATACATTTGTAAAAATAGAGAATATACATCGTGTTAGCCAAAAGAATTATTCCCTGCCTCGACATTAAGGACGGGCAGACGGTAAAAGGAACAAACTTTGTCAATCTGCGCCAGGCGGGCGATCCCGTAGAGCTGGCCAGTATGTATAGCGAGCAAGGAGCCGACGAGTTGGTGTTTCTTGACATTACGGCCAGCTTCGAAGGGCGAAAAACCTTCGTAGAGTTGGTGCGCCGCATTGCCGAACACATCAGCATTCCCTTTACGGTAGGCGGAGGCATACACGAGTTGAGCGACGTGGCTCGCCTGCTGGATGCGGGTGCCGATAAAGTGTCGGTCAACTCCGCCGCCCTGCGTCGTCCCGCCCTGATAGACGAAATAGCCCTGCACTTCGGTTCGCAAGTGTGCGTGTTGGCCGTAGATGCCAAGTGTACCGAAGGAGTGTGGAAATGCTACTTGAACGGGGGACGCGTGGAGACCGGGCGCGAACTGATGGATTGGACACATGAAGCCCAAGAACGTGGCGCAGGCGAAGTGCTGTTTACCAGCATGAACCATGACGGAGTAAAAACGGGCTACGCCAACGAAGCATTGGCACAGTTGTCCGATGCACTCTCCATCCCCATCATCGCATCCGGAGGAGCCGGACAGAAGGAACACTTCCGCGACGCTTTTCTCTTAGGAAAAGCCGATGCGGCACTGGCGGCCAGCGTTTTTCACTTCGGAGAAATAAAAATTCCCGAATTAAAATCGTATCTTTGCGCCCAAGGTGTGCCGATGCGAATTTAAGAGCCTCGTGAGAACCGGAAAAAAGATGTTGTTTAGCTGAATATATTTTCATCATGAATACGAATATAGAGATAGATTTTGAGAAGATGGGTGGCTTGGTGCCTGCCATCATACAAGACGCAGATACCGCCAAGGTGCTGATGTTAGGCTTCATGAACCGAGAGGCCTACGAGAAGACTCTGGAGACGGGCAAGGTGACTTTCTTTAGCCGCACCCGCCAACGTCTATGGACGAAAGGTGAAGAGAGCGGAAACTTCCTGCACTTAGTGTCGCTCAGCGTGGATTGCGACCAAGACACGTTGCTCATCCAAGCACACCCCGAAGGCCCCGTGTGCCACACCGGCACGGACACGTGCTGGGGAGAGAAGAACGAACGTCCCGTTCTGTTTCTCCAGGAGTTGCAGGACTTCATCCGCACGCGCCACACGGGAATGCCCGAAGGCTCATATACGACCAGCCTCTTCCGCTCGGGTGTCAACAAGATGGCTCAGAAGGTGGGCGAGGAAGCCGTGGAAACCGTTATCGAAGCATGCAACGGCACGGATGACCGGCTCATCTACGAGAGCGCCGACCTGATATATCACTTGATAGTATTGCTGACCTCCAAGGGATATGGCATCGAAGATATAGCCCGCGAATTGAAAGTACGCCACGGTGTAGGCTGGAAGAAACATTGAGTTGGGACGGAAGAATGGACGAGATACTCATATCCTATACGGACGTTGAAATTCACCAACAGGAGTTGTGTGTGCTGGAGCAGGTGAATTTGGAGTTGAGGGCAGGCGAATTTATTTACCTGACCGGGAAAGTAGGCTCCGGAAAAACCAGTCTCCTGAAAACTTTCTACGGAGAATTGGAGGTCGCTTCCGGCCAGGCGCACGTATTGGGCTATGACATGAAGCGTATCAGGCGCAAGCAGATACCTCTCCTCCGCCGGAAGTTAGGCATTGTCTTTCAGGACTTCCAACTATTGACTGACCGCTCGGTGTCCGATAACCTCGATTTCGTGTTGCGCGCCACGGGCTGGAAACGGGCTAACGACCGGAAAGACCGCATTGATGAAGTGCTGAAACTGGTGGGCATGAGCAACAAGGGTTATAAGTACCCCAACGAATTGTCCGGAGGGGAACAACAACGCATCGTAATAGCGCGCGCCATGCTCAACTCACCCCGTATCATCTTGGCCGACGAGCCTACGGGAAACCTTGATATGGATACGGGACGTGCCATCACCGACTTGTTGCACCGGATAAGCCATGATGGTTCTTTGGTGGTGATGACCACCCACAACCGTCTGTTGTTGAGTGAGTTTCCGGGTCGTATATTGCAGTGCGAGAATCATCGGTTAGAGGAAGTTGCGGAGCTTGATGAAGAGAGAAATAATAAATTTAATAACTTAATACAATAGGAAAGATGAAAGTTTTAAAGTTTGGAGGAACTTCGGTAGGTTCGGCTCAACGGATGAAGGAAGTGGCCAAATTAATTACCGATGGCGAGCGTAAGATTGTGGTGTTGTCCGCCATGTCGGGCACGACCAACACGTTGGTGGAGATTTCGGATTATCTTTACAAGAAGAATCCCGAGGGTGCCAACGAGATTATCAACCAGTTGGAAAGCAAATACCGCCGGCACATAGACGAGCTTTACACTACGGATGAATACAAACAGAAGTGCCTGGAGTTGGTGAAGTCTCATTTTGACTATATACGTTCTTACACCAAGGACCTCTTTACTTTGTTCGAAGAAAAAGTCGTATTGGCTCAAGGCGAACTGATTTCTACGGGTATGATGAACTATTACTTGCAAGAATGTGGCGTGAAGTCCGTTCTGCTTCCCGCGTTGGAGTTCATGCGCACTGACAAAAACGCCGAGCCTGACCCCGTTTACATTCGCGAGAAATTGCAAGCCCAACTGGAGCTTCACCCCGATGCAGACATTTACATCACGCAAGGCTTTATCTGCCGCAACGCCTACGGGGAAATTGATAACCTCCAACGAGGCGGAAGCGACTATACGGCCTCGCTCGTAGGTGCCGCCATCCATGCCGAGGAAATACAAATTTGGACAGACATTGACGGGATGCATAACAACGACCCGCGTATTGTGGACAACACGTCTCCCGTGCGCCAGTTGCAATTCGAGGAAGCCGCCGAGTTGGCTTATTTTGGCGCTAAAATCCTGCACCCCACGTGCATCCAGCCCGCCAAGTATGCCAACATCCCCGTGCGCTTGCTCAACACCATGGATCCTTCGGCTCCCGGCACATTGATTTCCAACGATAGCGAGAAAGGTAAGATAAAGGCCGTAGCCGCCAAAGATAACATTACGGCTATCAAGATTAAATCCAGCCGCATGTTGCTGGCCTACGGTTTCCTGCGTAAAGTGTTCGAGATATTCGAGAGCTACCAGACTTCTATCGATATGATTTGTACCTCCGAAGTAGGCGTATCTGTATCTATAGATAACGTGAAGCACCTGAACGAAATTCTGGATGACCTCAAGAAGTATGGCACCGTCACCGTAGACCGTGACATGTGTATCATCTGCGTGGTGGGCGACTTGGAATGGGAGAACGTTGGTTTTGAAGCCAAGGCACTGGATGCCATGCGCGACATCCCCGTGCGCATGATTTCCTTTGGCGGAAGCAATTACAACATCTCTTTTCTTATTCGTGAGCAAGACAAAAAGCGCGCCCTACAATCACTTAGTGCAAACCTATTTGGCGAGAATTGATGTATGAAAGGACATTTTCCTATTGATAAATTCAACGCCCTGCGCACCCCTTTCTATTATTATGATACGGAGGTGTTGCGCCGGACGTTGGCGTGCATTCGTGAAGAATCCTCACGATACGAGAATTTCCATGTGCACTATGCCGTCAAGGCCAACGCCAATCCCAAATTACTTGCCATCATCCGCGAGAGCGGATTGGGAGCCGATTGCGTAAGCGGGGGCGAGATACAAGCTTCCGTCAAGGCCGGCTTCTCTCCGGAGAAAATTGTTTTTGCAGGAGTAGGAAAGGCCGATTGGGAAATCAACCTTGCTTTGGATTACGGCATCGCTTGCTTCAACGTGGAGTCCCTTCCCGAATTGGAAGTCATCAATGAATTGGCTGCGGCTAAGAATAAAGTGGCCCGTGTAGCTTTCCGTATCAATCCCGATGTAGGCGCGCATACCCATGCCAACATCACCACCGGATTGGCCGAAAACAAATTCGGCATCCGTATGGAAGATATGGAACACGTGATAAAAGCCGCATGCGCCATGAAAAACGTAGATTTCATCGGCTTGCATTTTCACATCGGCTCTCAAATACTGGACATGGGCGACTTCGTGGCTTTATGCAATCGGGTCAACGAATTGTTGGACAAGCTGGAAGCTCATCAAATACGCATCGGATATGTTAACGTAGGTGGAGGTTTGGGCATCGACTATCATCATCCCAACCGCCAGTCCGTGCCCGACTTTGCGGCCTATTTTAAGACGTATGCCACACACCTAAAGCTCCGCTCCTACCAGACGCTTCATTTCGAATTGGGACGTGCCGTGGTAGGCCAGTGCGGCTCTTTGATTTCGCGTGTGCTCTATGTCAAGCAAGGTGCCAACAAACAATTCGCTATCCTCGATGCGGGTATGACCGACCTCATCCGTCCGGCTCTCTACCAAGCTTACCATAAGATAGAGAATATCTCTTCCGAATCACCCCTACAAACATATGATGTGGTAGGCCCCGTGTGCGAGTCCTCTGATGTGTTTGGCAAGGCCGTAGATTTAAACGAAGTTCATCGGGGCGACTTTATCTCCATCCGCTCGGCGGGGGCATACGGAGAGATTATGGCCTCCCGTTACAATTGCCGTGAGTTACCCATTGGGTATACTTCGGATGAAATGATATGACGGGAAAGGGTTAATGAAACAAAGCCAAACTCTAATAATTAATAAAAGTTTGTTGTAAGTGATACATCGTATCTATTTTCCTGCTACATTTGTAATGATTTCAATTTTAAAAAGAAACTATTATGATTTCTGAAAAGTTACAAAATGCAATCAATGATCAGATTACTGCCGAGATGTGGTCAGCAAATCTGTATTTGGCAATGTCTTTCTTTATGGAGAAAGAAGGTTATAACGGTATGGCCAACTGGCTTAAGAAACAGTCATTCGAGGAACATGACCATGCTTTCCAAATGGCTTCCTACATTATTAAGCGTGGAGGAACAGCCAAGGTAAACAAAATCGATGTAGTACCCAATGATTTTGGCACACCGTTACAAGTATTTGAGCAAGTGTATGAGCACGAATGCCGTGTTTCTAAACTGATTGATGAATTGGTAGATGTCGCTTCAGCCGAAAAAGACAAAGCTACGCAAGACTTCCTGTGGGGCTTCGTCCGTGAACAGGTTGAGGAAGAAGCCACCGCGTCAAGCATCGTAGAAATGATTAAGCGTGCCGGGGCTGGAAACCTCTACTTTGTAGACTCCAAATTAGGCGAACGTCAATAAGTTTTCTTAGCTTAATATTCTTTTGAGAAGGTGTGTCGTAATGAGCGATGCGCCTTCTTTTTTTCGTCAATTACAAAAGAAAAGTTCGCAATCTTCAAGCAG
>CALUOR010000071.1 GCA_944322285.1 uncultured Bacteroides sp. | reverse complement strand
ACCTGGCGCACAATCCGGAAATCACGCACGTGGCCATCGTGCACTGCGAGACGACGACCGGCATCCTGAACCCGCTGAAGGACGTGGCCCACGTGGTGAAGATGTATGGCAAGCGGCTGATTGTGGACGCCATGAGCAGCTTCGGTGGCGTGCCGCTCGATGTGTGGGTTCTGGGCGCCGACTTCCTCATCAGCAGTGCCAACAAGTGCATACAGGGCGTGCCGGGCTTCGGCTTCATCATCGCCCGCCGCTCGGAGTTAGAGCGTTGCCAGGGAGTAAGCCGCTCGCTGTCATTGGACATCTACGACCAGTGGAAGACCATGGAGCAGGGGCACGGCAAGTGGCGTTTCACCTCGCCTACCCACGTGGTGCGCGCCTTCAAGCAGGCCATGGAGGAACTGAAGGAGGAAGGCGGCGTGGAGGCCCGTCATCACCGCTACTGCGAGAACCATCGCGTGCTGGTGGAGGGGATGCGCTCCTTGGGCTTCGAGACGCTGCTGCCCGACGCCATCCAGTCGCCCATCATTACCTCGTTCCTCTATCCGCACGCGGGCTTCGACTTCAAGGACTTCTACGCCCAGTTGAAGGCACAGGGCTTCGTCATCTATCCGGGCAAGATTTCGCAGGCGGACACCTTCCGCATCGGCAACATCGGCGACGTGCATCCCGATGACTTCCGCCGGCTGATAGAGGCGGTGCGCGGGTGCCGTTATTGACAAGTGTTTCCATAGTGACATGAGGGAGGAAGCTCCGCTATAAGGCGGCTTCTTCCCTTATTCTTTTTTGACTTTCGTCATGACGCGGTAACGAAAAAAGCTGTAATTTTGCGGCGTTTTTCAGGAGGATATATAGAGTATGGCTACATCCAAGGAGATGACTGAAGGGCGGACGCTTCCGCAAATCTTCTACTTTACGTTGCCCCTGCTGCTGGGCAACATGCTGCAACAGACCTACTCGCTGGTCGACGCAGCCATCGTGGGCAAGTTCTTGGGCATCAACGCCCTGGCTTCGGTGGGAGCCAGCACGTCGGTGGTGTTCCTCATTCTGGGATTCTGCAACGGGTGTTGCGGTGGCTTCGGCATCCCCGTGGCGCAGAAGTTCGGGGCAAGGGACTATGCCACCATGCGCCGTTACGTAGCCGTCAGCCTGCAACTGGCGGGCATCATATCGGTGGTCCTGACCGCACTGACGTGTGTGCTCTGCGGCGACATCCTGCGCTGGATGCGCACGCCGGACAACATCTACGAGGGGGCTTACTGGTATCTGCTCATCACGTTCATCGGCATTCCCTGCACGTTCTTCTACAACCTGCTGTCCAGCATCATCCGTGCCTTGGGCGACAGCAAGACGCCGTTCTGGTTCCTGCTGTTCTCCACCGTGCTCAACATCGTGCTCGACCTCTTCTGCATCCTTGTCCTCAATTGGGGCGTGGCGGGAGCGGCCATTGCCACGGTGGTGTCGCAAGGAGTGTCTGCCATGTTGTGCTACCGCTACATGATGCGTCACTTCGACATCCTGCGCGCCACGCCCTCCGAACGGAAGTTCAACGGGGCCTTGGCCCGCACGCTGTTGTACATCGGTATGCCCATGGGACTGCAGTTCTCCATCACCGCCATCGGCAGCATCATGTTGCAGAGCGCCAACAATGCGTTGGGCACGGCTTGTGTGGCTGCCTTCACCGCCGGTATGCGCATCAAGATGCTCTTCATCTGCACGTTCGAGAGCTTGGGTATCGCCATGGCAACCTTTGCGGGGCAGAACTACGGGGCGGGCAAGCCGGAGCGCATCTGGCAGGGCGTGAAGTCGAGCGCGCTGATGATGATGATTTACTGGGTGTTTACGTTCGTGGTGCTGATGTTAGGGGCACGCACCATCGCCCTACTCTTCGTCGAGCCGGGCGAGGTGGAGATACTCAACGACACGGCGCTCTTCCTGCATGTGTCCGTGTGCTTCTTCCCTGTCTTGGGACTGCTTTGCATCCTGCGCTACACCATCCAGGGAGCGGGATTCACGGGGCTGGCCATGCTGTCCGGCGTGTCGGAGATGATAGCCCGCATCTTAGTCAGCGTATTGGCGGTGCCGGCATGGGGCTACATCGCCGTCTGCTTTGGCGACCCTACGGCATGGATATTCGCCGACGCCTTCCTGATACCCGCCTTTATCTACGTCTACAAACGAATTAAGCTGATAAAGAGATAGGCCGTGGCGGAGCGGAAGATTATACATATAGATATGGACGCCTTCTATGCTTCGGTGGAGCAACGGGATAATCCCGAACTGCGGGGCAAGCCCATCGCCGTGGGCCATGCCAAGGAGCGGGGCGTGGTGGCTGCCGCCAGCTATGAGGCGCGCCGATACGGAGTGCGCTCCGCCATGTCCTCGCAGAAGGCCAAACGCATCTGCCCGCAACTCATCTTCGTCCCCGGCCGCATGAGTGTCTACAAAGAAGTCTCCCGCCAGATACACGAAATCTTCCACGAATATACCGACATCATCGAACCTATCTCCTTGGATGAAGCCTTCCTGGACGTGACCGTAAACAAGCCGGGTATCGAACTGGCCGTGGACATCGCCAAGGAAATCAAACGGAAGGTATGCGGGCGACTGCACTTAGTAGCTTCGGCGGGCGTGTCCTACAACAAATTCCTGGCCAAGATAGCGTCTGATTACCGCAAGCCCGACGGCCTTTGCACCATCCATCCCGACCAGGCGTTGGACTTCATCGCCCGCCTTCCCATCGAGAGCTTTTGGGGCGTAGGGCCTGTCACCGCCAAGCGGATGCACCTGTTGGGCATACACAATGGCGCCCAGTTGCGTACCCGCTCGTTGGAGTCACTTACCCGTGAGTTCGGCAAGGTGGGGGCGATTTATTACGACTTCGCGCGGGGCATCGACTTGCGTCCGGTAGAGGCGGTGCGTGTGCGCAAGTCCATCGGTTGCGAGCGTACGTTGGAGAAGGACATCAACCGGACGTCATCCGTCATCATTGAGCTTTACCATGTGGCGGTGGAACTGGTACGCCGGCTCGACGGCAAGCAGTTCAAAGGCAACACGCTGACGCTGAAAATCAAGTTCCACGACTTCACGCAAATCACCCGCAGCGTCACCCGTCCACAGGAACTGACCACGCTCGACGCCATTCTTCCCCTCGCCAAGCAACTCTTAAAGGAAGTGGATTACGCGGAGCATCCCATCCGGCTCATCGGCCTCTCCGTGTCCAATCCGCATAATGAGCCGGGCGTAAGCGGCACGTGGGAGCAGCTTAGCTTTGAGTTTAGCGATTGGGGATAGAGGATGAAATCGTTGTGTTTCAGGCAGAAAACATGCAAGCCGTGTGATAAGCCAAAAAACCTTGAAACATATAGGGCATAATTCAATCCTTTTATTTATCTTTGTTAACTCAAACGAGAGTTGCATAAAACGATATTTGTAAGATGAAAGATTTTCTAAAATTCACGTTTGCCACCGTAGTAGGTTTAATCCTCGCGAGCGTGGCGTTGTTCTTTATCAGTATCCTGTTCTTCTTCAGCGCAGTGTCTTCAGCTGACACGGAGACGGAAGTACGGGCAAACTCTATCATGGTGCTCGACCTCAAAGGCGAATTGCTGGAACGTAACCAGTCCCTGCCCTATGACATGTTCATGAGCGAAGACTATCAGTATTATGGTCTGGACGACATCTTGTCCTCCATCCGCAAGGCGAAAGAAAACGAAAACATCAAGGGCATTTACTTGCGTGCCAACTTCTTGACGGCTGGCTATGCTTCCATCGAAGAAATACGCGACGCTTTGCTGGACTTCAAAGAGAGCGGCAAGTTTGTAGCCGCCTACGCCGACAACTACACGCAAGGCCTCTACTACCTGGCCAGCGCGGCGGACAAGGTGATGATGAATCCCAAAGGCTCGCTGGAGTGGCGAGGCATCGCCGCGGCTCCCATGTTCTACAAAGACTTGCTGGAGAAAATCGGCGTGGAAATGCAGATATTCAAAGTAGGCACTTACAAGTCGGCCGTAGAGCCGTTCATCGCCACCGAAATGAGCGAAGCCAACCGTGAACAGGTGACGGCCTACATCTCCTCGATTTGGCAACGCCTTTGCGAAGGCGTGTCGGCGTCTCGAGGCCTCAAAGTGGAGCAACTCAACCGGTACGCCGATGAGATGCTGATGTTCAAGCCTTCGGAAGAGAGCGTGAAGTGCGGGCTGGTAGATACCCTCATCTATCAGAATGACGTGCGCGACTATCTGAAACAGATGGCCGGCATCGATGAGGATGATGACCTGCGCCTGTTGGGCTTGAACGACATGATAAACATCCGCAAGAACATGCCCAAAGACAAGAGCGGCAACATCGTAGCCGTGTATTATGCGGCCGGTGAAATCACCGATTATGACATGTCCGCTTTCAGCACCGAACAAGTCATTGTGCCTTCCAAGGTCATCCGCGACCTGCGCCGCCTGCAAGAGAATGAGGACGTGAAGGCGGTCGTGCTGCGCGTCAACTCGCCGGGCGGAAGTGCTTTCGGCTCCGAACAATTGTGGTATGCCGTAAGCCAGCTTAAAAAAGAGAAACCGGTCATCGTCTCCATGGGCGACTATGCGGCTTCGGGCGGTTACTACATGTCGTGCAACGCCGATACCATCGTGGCCGAACCTACCACACTCACCGGCTCCATCGGCATCTTTGGCATGTACCCCAACGTAAAGGGACTGACGGACAAAGTTGGATTGGATTTTGACGTGGTGAAGACCAATGAGTATGCCGACTTCGGTGCCGTGGGACGTCCGCTCAACGCCGGCGAGCAAGGATTGATGCAAAATATGGTAAATCAAGGCTATGACCTCTTCCTGACCCGTTGCTCCGAAGGCCGCGGCATTGAGAAAGAGGAATTGGACAAGATAGCACAAGGACGCGTATGGACAGGCGCCAAGGCCAAAGAGTTAGGCCTAGTGGACGAACTGGGCGGATTGGACCGCGCTTTGGAAATAGCCATTGAGAAAGCGGGCATAGACGCCTATACGGTAATGGCATATCCCGCAAAAGCGTCTTTCTGGGAAACGTTGATGAACACCAATCCCACCACTTACGTGAAAGCGCTCTTACCGGGCGGTAAACAAATGGACGAGGCTCTGCGCCAGTTCCGCCTCATCGAGCACTTCGACCAAAGCGACCGCATCCAGGCACGCCTTCCGTTCGAACTGAATGTACAATAATAATTAAAATGTAAGACAGGGACATGACAGATCACCGCCCCGACATCAACTATTGGCTTTTGCCCTTCTCCTGGCTTTATGGGTGGGGTGTAGGCTTGCGAAATAAGCTCTTTGACTGGGGATGGCTCCGGTCAAAGAGTTTTCGCATACCCGTCATCTGCATCGGAAACTTAGCCGCGGGAGGCACGGGTAAGACGCCCCATACGGAATACCTCATTCGCTTGCTTCAACAAGCAGGTTTACAGGTAGCTACGTTGAGTCGAGGGTATAAGCGTAAGACGAAAGGTTACGTACTGGCTACTCCGCAAAGCACTGCTTGGGAGGTGGGCGACGAGCCTTGTCAGATGAAGCAGAAGTTCCCTAACGTGCGAGTAGCCGTGGACGCCGACCGCAGAGAGGGTATCGAGAAATTGATGCAAATGGACACACCCCGCACCGATGTCATCTTGCTGGACGATGCTTTCCAGCACCGTTATGTCAATGCCGGGCTAAACATCCTGCTTACCGACTACAACCGCTTGTTTTGCGAAGACCGCCTGTTGCCTGCCGGCCTGTTGCGCGAACCGACATCAGGCAAATATCGCGCGCAGATAGTCATTGTGACCAAATGTCCGAGAGACATTAAGCCGATAGACTTCAACATCACAGCTAAACGCCTGCAACTCTACCCCTGCCAGCAGCTATACTTCACACAAGTACGCTACGGCAGCCCCAGGCCTCTGTTTCCCGGACAAGCCGCCCGGCAAATCTTGCCCGACTCGCTTACGGGAGAAGACACACAGATTCTGCTGGTAACGGGCATTGCCTCACCCCGCCCTATGCAAGAAGAAGTGCAACGATATACGCGGCAAGTCACCTTGTTGGCATTCGGAGACCATCATGACTTCAGCACGGGCGATTTGCGCCTCATCGGACAAAAGTTCGCACAGATGGAAGCAAAGAACCGTTTCATCCTCACCACCGAAAAAGATGCGGCACGCCTTAAAGACCATCCCGCACTTCCTCCGGAACTGAAGCCGCACATTCACGTGCTGCCTATTGAGGTAGATTTCCTGTTGAACCAAAAAGAGATATTCAACCAAAATATATTGAAATATGTTAGAACACATTCAAGAAACAGCTGCCTTCCTTAAAGGAAAGATGCACACCAGCCCCGAAACGGCCATCATCCTTGGCACCGGCTTGGGAAGCCTTGCCGACGAAATCACCGATAAGTACGAAATAAGCTACAAAGACATCCCTCACTTCCCTCTGTCTACCGTAGAAGGCCATAGCGGCAAACTTATCTTCGGCAAGTTGGGACAGAAAGACATCATGGCCATGCAAGGCCGCTTCCACTTCTACGAAGGATATTCCATGCAGGAAGTGACCTTCCCCGTACGCGTCATGCGAGAACTGGGCATCAAGACCCTCTTTGTGTCCAATGCCGCCGGAGGCATGAATCCGGCTTTCTCCATCGGTGACCTCATGATTATCACCGACCACATCAACCTCTTCCCCGAACACCCCTTGCGCGGGAAGAACATTCCCTACGGGCCCCGTTTTCCGGATATGAGCCAGGCTTATGACCGTGAACTTATCCGCAAGGCCGACGCCATCGCCCAAGAAAAAGGCATCAAGGTGCAACACGGTGTTTACCTTGGCACGCAAGGACCTACATTCGAGACTCCTGCCGAATACAAGATGTTCCACATTATGGGGGCGGACGCCGTAGGCATGTCTACCGTTCCTGAAGTTATCGTAGCCAACCATTGCGGCATCAAAGTGTTCGGCGTATCGGTCATTACCGACCTTGGTCTGGAAGGACAAATAGTGGAAGTATCGCACGAAGAAGTACAGAAAGCCGCAGACGAAGCTCAACCCCGCATGACGGAAATCATGCGCGAACTGATTAACCGCGCTTAAACATAGAAAACATGAGAACAGAAATAGCAACCCTCGGTGAGTTCGGCCTCATCCGCCACCTCACCGAGGGCATTGAACTGCAAAATAAATCTACCCTGTATGGCGTGGGAGATGATGCCGCCGTCCTCTCCTACCCTACCGATAAAGAAATATTGGTCACAACCGATCTCCTGCTGGAAGGCGTACACTTCGACCTTACCTATGTGCCCTTAAAACATTTAGGTTATAAATCGGCTGTAGTCAACTTCTCCGACATCTACGCCATGAACGGTACTCCGCGCCAAATCACAGTTTCTTTAGGCATTTCCAAACGTTTTTGCATTGAAGACATGGAGGCGCTCTATGCCGGCATCCGCTTAGCGTGTGAGGAATATGGGGTAGACATCGCGGGAGGCGACACCACTTCATCGCTCACCGGTCTGACCATCAGCATCACTTGCATTGGCGAAGGGGAAAAAGGGAAAGTCGTTTATCGGAACAGAGCCAAAGAGACGGACCTCATCTGCGTAAGCGGAGATTTAGGTGCCGCCTACATGGGGCTTCAACTTTTGGAACGAGAGAAAGCTGCCCTCCGTGGAAAAGGCGAGGACATACAACCTGACTTTGCCGGAAAAGAATACCTGCTTGAACGCCAACTCAAACCTGAAGCACGACGCGATATTATCCAAAAGTTGCGTGAAGCCGACATTGTGCCCACCGCTATGATGGACATCTCAGACGGGCTTTCATCCGAGCTGTTGCACATCTGTACGCAGAGTCACGCCGGATGCCGCGTCTACGAGGAACACATCCCTATCGATTACCAAACCGCAGTCATGGCCGAAGAATTCAACATGAACCTCACCACCTGCGCCCTGAACGGAGGCGAAGATTACGAACTGTTGTTCACCGTGCCCATAGCCGACCACGAAAAGATACAGGACATGGAAGGCGTAAAGCTGATAGGCCACATCACCAAGCCCGAACTGGGCTGTGCCCTCATCACCCGCGACGGCCAGGAATTTGAATTGAAAGCCCAAGGGTGGAATCCATTAAAGGATGAAAAAGACACAAATCCATTGGTTGAATGAGTTTTTTTTCATCCAATCCCTTGCACAGTCCAAAACTTTCACTACCTTTGCACCCGCAATCCCAAAGCGATGGTGTCATAGCTCAGTTGGTAGAGCAAAGGACTGAAAATCCTTGTGTCCCCGGTTCGATTCCTGGTGACACCACTTCATAAGAAAGAAAACGGTGTAAATCCCTGAAATTCAATGGAGTTCAGGGATTTTTTTCATTTTATTAAAGAGGCAAAATGTATGGGATTGGAGCAAAAGGCAGTAGAACTGGTTTGCCAACGCAGCTTACTTACTTTGCAAAGACAGCTTGCTGACTTTTACAACCGACTTTTCGGACTTTCTCCTTTTATTGATGCGAAAATAGGATATAGCGTACTTGATGCGTCAGGCTTTTATATAAATCCGGGGGTTGGTGTCAGTTGGAACTCCTACAAAGGATTGTCTGCATTTCTAAAAGTTGGATATACCTATAATGCCAACTCTTATGATGGTTGGATGAAGCCCAATGAAATGGGATGGGTTTCAGTAGAAAACAAGACGGACATCTATCCTCATGGAGTGTCTGTTTCTATTGGCTTTGGTTTCTGAAAGATTACTTGAATAAGAGAAACGGTGTCTGTTAAACATAGATGCCGTTTCCCTTTATTAAACAGGTACTTTTTTGAAAGGAGTCCATTTTATAGAGAGAATTAGAAAAAAGTCCTCATAAATAGTATGATTATAGTGCAACTTTCGTATCTTTGCATTATAAGCAAGTCCGTTTATGAAGCTGATAGAAAACAACATACTAATATATCCAAGGATGCCACAAACAGCATGGCGGCATAATCGTCCGCACCGTCACGACCTATTATTCTGCGTCGGATTTTAAAGAACTGTATATAAATATATTTCCATACATTCATAACTGTTTCTATTCTTGCTTCCTCATATTCATTCCCTCTTCTCTAATCCCGCCGCACCTTAAAGTTCCAGCGAATTTTCCTTCAGCAAGAAGTCGTAAATGCTGATGGTCGTGATTCCGGATTCATCCCTCGT
>CALUOR010000070.1 GCA_944322285.1 uncultured Bacteroides sp. | reverse complement strand
TTCCTGAATGTGCGGATCGAGTTCAATAAGTTTTTCTATCATTACTTACTAGCCCAACTATCCTTGGATACTTTGCCATTTATCCTTGGATAGTTGGGCATTTCATATTGGATACTTTTCAAGGAGTGTTTCCGCTTATAAATGTTGCTCAAAAAACTTCAACGTTTCCTCCTGCATGGCTTTGCTGAAAAAGTGGGGTGAATCCCATAGTTTGGTTACGAGGCGGTTTCCCGCTCCTTGGCTTTCCCAGACTTCACGCAGGATGCGGTAAGCGTCTTCGGCTCCGGCGAGAGGAAATAATTTGTCCTGTGAGCCGTTGAAAAACAGCATGGGCTTGGGGCAAGCGATGGAAGCTACGTCCGGATAGTCCATCCACAGACGCAAGCCGGGCACTAACATGGCGTAGGCTGAACCGCCCCGGTTTTGATTGTTGGTTAAAGTCATCAGGTATTCAGTGGTGTTCATCCAACACACTGCCGCACCTGCTTTCACGAGGTCGGTCAGTGCCGCCAGCATCCATGCCCGGTGGGCGCCCATGGAGAAGCCTAACGCACCAATGCGTTCTTTATCGACTTGTGGGAGGGAGGCTAGGAACTCTACGCTTCGCAAGTCATCGTAGGTCATGACGCCCGCCCAATTCATACCCATCTGCATCAGGTTGGAGGCAAAGGCTTGTTGTCCGTCATAATCGGCTCCTTCCTTACGCCCCCGTTCATTCCAAAATAAAGCGTCTATGGCCAATACAACGTATCCATGGGCAGCATAATAATCACCTACGTATTGTCCGTCATAACATTTCACCGTCCATTCATCCGCATCCTTTATGACTTCCGTACTGACACCAAACGGACGGATCATTTTCTCTTTACCGACACTGAAGTGTGCCCCGTGGTCGTGGAGCATGACAATGGCAGGGAAAGGTCCTTCTCCATCAGGAATCAAGAGGTAAGCCGGTATGCGTGACCATGCGGTCAGGTTGAAGGTTATCTTTAAGGCTTGATATCCTTGGCGTTGTTCGCGTGCCATGACTTGCATGTCGTAAGTGGCCGGAGCAGGTGGAACGGGTAACAGACAGGAGTCTAACTTCTGACGGGCTTTCGTACGCCAGTCATTGAAAGATAATTCAGGGCAATGGCGCCATGCTAAAGGCCATGTCAGTTGCGCCTTCATCTGTTCATAGTAGACCGGCATGTTCTTTTTCAACTCATAACGTGCCGTGTCGGAGCGTTGCGCCTGAGCAGATAGTGCGATTTGCAAACATATATAGAGCGGGAATAAACGACTCATGGATTTCTATTTATTAACTATATGTTCAATATCCTTCGCTCGCTCTACCATATAATCCGGATGAAACGCTTCCAGCTCTGTGCGCGGACGGAAGCCCCATGTCACCCCACATGAAGTAACTCCGGCGTTAATAGCGGTCTGCATGTCTACGCCCGAATCGCCTACGTAGAGCGTATCGGTGGAAGTCATGTCTGCTATCTTCAAAATCTCATGCACTACGGCAGGATCCGGCTTTGTCGGTATCCCTTCCCGTTGGCCGAATACGGCAACAAAGTGTATGGAAGGGAAGTAATGTGCAATGAGCTTTTCCGCGGCTGCCTGATACTTATTGGAGGCTACGGCCAATTGTATGCCCTGTGTTTGCAGGTCGGTCAAAAGTTCGGGGATGCCGGGGTAAGGAAGACTTTTGTCCGCATTATGAAGGTTGTAATAAGGAACGAACTTTTGGCGCACACGCAACACGTTCGCTTCGGTTTTCTCGCCTTCGGGCAAGGCACGTTCGAACAACTTGTTGATACCATTGCCCACCATGAACCGATAGGCGTCTTCCTCATGCGTAGGATAGCCTAATTCCTTCAAAGCGTAATTCGTGCTTTGTGCCAAGTCTGCGATGGTGTTCAGCAGGGTGCCGTCTAAATCGAATATAACTAACTGTTTCATTACTTTCTTTAAATGGGAATTTAGCGCGCGCAAGCGCGCTTTAAATTAAAAATGAAGAATGAAGAATACCATGCGGTATAAGAATGTGCTATAACAGCGCAGCCTAATTCTTCATTCATCATTCTTAATTCTTCATTGAAGCGCGCTTGCGCGCTAAATTATCATTTTGTTACTCTAAACCAATCTACATCCGCCCAGCCTCCATCGTTGACTTTGATGGCGGGACGGGTGCAGAACATGCCGACTTTAGCGCCAATCCACCGGCCTTCCTTGGCTTGGAAGGGATTGCCAAGCTTCTTGAAACGCTTCCCATCGGTGCTATAGCTAAAGTCGCACGTCACCACGAGGTCGTGTCCACCTTCGCTTTCGGCTATCTTGCTTCCATCGGTGCTGAACTTGACACGCAGGTAAACGGTATTGTCTGCCAAGGGTACGGACGCATTGGCCTGTTCGGGTGCACCGGTGTCCGCCTTGAGGCATTCTACTTGGGAAAGTGTCAATCCTTTATCCGTGTTTTCCAATATCAGCCCGGCATAATCCATGCCCATGACTATAAGTCCGGTGCGTTCGCCCGTGTAGCGTTTGTCCGGTTTGAAGGTCAGTTTCATGGTTGCGGTAAAATTGGGGGCCGGTGTCTTTTGAAGCAAAAGGTTGGCCACGTCCCACAGGTTTTTATAATCCTTTACCACGGGATAGGAATACAGGCGGACGATGCTTCGGTCTCCGGCATAGTAAGCCCATTTCTCGTTGATGTTAGCGTGCCATTGCCATTGCGGGGAGAGGGTATAGTCCTCAAACTCATCACTCTCTTGCGGGTTGCAGATGGGGTAAGTACGGCCTACATTCGGCTTTTGATAAGTCAATACCGGCTCTCCACATCCGTCTCCATCCTTGTCGGTGCCGATAACCGGCCATCCGTCTATCCACTTCATAGGTTGGAGATGCACCAGTCGGCCATAAGCGCCCACGTCTTGAAAATGCAGGAACCAGTCTTCTCCCGTAGGTGTGTCGACCCAAGCTCCTTGATGAGGCCCGTTGACGGAAGTGTCGCCTTGTGCCAGGACGGTGTGCCACTCGTAAGGACCATAAATGTTTTTAGAGCGAAGCACCACTTGCCAGCCTGTAGGCACGCCCCCGGCCGGATGGAAGATGTAGTAATAATCGCCCCGTTTGTACAGCTTGGGTCCTTCGCAAGTCTCGTGCGCCTCGTGTCCGTCAAATATGATACGGGAAGGAGTTATGGCCTTCGTGGCTTCCGCATTCAACTCGCAAATAGCAATTACGCTTTTGAACTCGGCGCGGCTTCCCGCATAGGCATGCACCATGTAGACACGTCCGTCTTCATCCCAAAAAGGACAAGTATCAATCAATCCTTTGGCCGGCTTCACTAACACCGGTTCACTCCACGGGCCTTTAGGGTCTTTGGCTTTTACCATGAACGCGCCTCGGTCAGGGTCACCCCAGAAGATGTAAAATTCTCCATTATGGTGACGGATGGCAGGTGCCCACACATGGTTACCGTGTTGGGGACGTTCGGGAGTCTCGACAGGTGCCAAAGCGTAGGGGATGGCATGGCTGATGATGGTCCAGTTCACCAAATCCTTGGAGTGCAGGATGGGGAGCCCCGGCAGGCAGTTGAAGCTGGAGGCCGTCAGATAGAAGTCGTCTCCCACACGACAGGCATCAGGATCGGAATAGTCGGCATAGAGCACGGGATTCTTGTAAGTGCCGTTCCCCTGGTCGGGGCACCACACTTCGGATACGTAGTTTCCTTGCTGGGCAGCCAGCGGCATGGCTATTAACAAGCCAAGTCCTAAGAGAGCTTTTGAAATATGCATAATTCTGAGTGTTTGGGTAAATAATCACCTATCATACGGATGAACGTATGATTTCGCTCAACGTATTATCGTAATTTTTACCGGATGCTCCAATTGGTCTTTCCATGTCTGCATATACTTGAACCAAGCCTCCGCATTCGGATAGCCGAAAGTTTCCTTGCGCGAGGTAAACATCGTATAGTGGTGGAAGGACTTTTGACCGGGGTTGGACACCGTATACAGGAAATTATCCTTGTCTTTCACTTCCTTGCGGACGTATTTCTTGGGAATGTACGTGGCAAGGCCGATGGTTTCTTTGGCATACTTCACCGTATCCGTAACGGGCCAATAACGTCCCCAGCTCCCCACCAATCCATTGTGGTCGGAGTAGGAAACGGTTTCGCCTCCCATGATGTTTTGCACGCCCGTGGCGAATACTTCGTTTTTCAACGGCTCGTCAAAGAATGTCTCGATGAAGAGGTCGCGGTGGCCGGCATAAAGTGTGTAGCGATGGGTCATGGTCAGTTCGCTTCCCTGATATTCCCATCCTTTCACTTTCACTTCGGCAATGACGCGCACTGGGCCGTAAGCCAATACGCTCTCCGTGCGGAAGGCTATGGGCTGAATGTGGGTGGCTTTCTCTCCGTCCCAACCTTTCAGGGCGCCTACACCGCAGCTATTGCCTACCATCAGCACGTCATCGCCAAAGCCGCGTGCCAGTTGCTCGTCATTGGGGTAGAATTGGCTTTCCTCCAACTCGAAGCCTTTATTGAACTTTCCGTAGGGGTCGATGGTTTGTTTCTCGTTGAAGTAAACGCGATAGCCTACCAACTCCGACTCCAACATCGGTCCGTGTCCATGCACCATGCTATAGAAGTTGGTCGTGCCGGGCACGGTGATGGATTGCACCGGCGCATGGTGGTTGTTCTTGGCATCGCGTGCCAGCAGGGTGGCGAACACGCGCGGCTTGTAGGCACTTTGGCTTTCCTTTTGCGAAAGAATGACGTTGACTTTGCGAGAGCTTTGTGCGGGCATGTCAAGAACAAAGGCCAGCTCGTCTGCCTTCAGGTCTCCATCCAAGTCATCCAGTTGGGAAGGTATCTCTTGCGTTCCGTCCGTCACTACGGCCGAACGAACCCGGAAATCCACCGGAATGTCTTTCAGACGTATCACGACCGGAGCGTCTTTTTGTTCCTTGGTCCACTCGTTTTTTACTTCTACAGAGAATGTCTGAGTCTGTTGTGCCAAGGTGGACGTGCCGCACAAGGCGCATGTTAACAGGAAGAAGAATGCTTTCTTTTTCATAGTTGAATCATTTATTATTACTTTGAGTGCAAAAGTAGGAAAATAATTAGTAAAAACAAAAGCTCCCTGCGGTCAATATTTGCAGCCACAGGGAGCGGAAACAATCAGAAGGAGTTTCTGAAAAAGGGATATTTATTCATCTTGATACGTCTTTCCGTTCACTTTTACATTCTTGGAATCCTTCACGTCCAATGCCTTTCCTTCCGTTTCCACCAAAGTGTTGTCTATGGTGACATTTTCGGCCTGGCTGATGACAATGCCCGTTTGGGCGTCATTGATAACTACGTCTTTTATCTGGATATTCCGGATGGGCATTTCGGGCAAGCCATTGAAGAACATGGCCCGGCCGATGTTGTTGGCGGTGATGTTCGTGATGTAAATGTCGCGGAAAGCGGGCGTCTCTTCGGTCACGGGAGGTATGGAGGCTTTCATGCGGTTGGCCAAGTCTTCCTCGCTTTCCTCACCCGCTCCCTTGCCTCCGTAGAAGAGGTCGAACAGGAGGGCCTCATGCGGAATGTCTATCATGTGGATGCGGTCGATATGGATGTTCTCGACCACACCGCCTCTTCCGCGCGTGCTCTTGAAGCGGAGGCCTACGTCTGTGCCAAGGAAAGTGCAATCGGAAACATAGATATTCTTTACGCCGCCGGACATTTCACTTCCTACGACAAAGCCTCCATGGCCATGCAGCACGATGTTATTCTTTACAATCACGTTTTGGCAAGGCTCTCCACGCTTGCGCCCATCTTCATCTTTGCCGGACTTGATGCAGATGGCATCATCTCCGGCATCGAATATGTTGTTGGTAATCAACGCGTAATTGCATGATTCCAAGTCGAGCGCATCCCCGTTTTGCGAATACCACGGATTGAACACCTTTACATTGTTTATCGTAATGTGTTCGCACGAAAGCGGGTGCAGACACCATGCGGGCGAGTTTTTGAAGGTGACTCCGTCTAACAAGACTTTTTTACTCTTGACAATGTTCAGCAGCACCGGACGAAGCCAGGGACGGATTTCATTCCATTCTTCCTCTGTTTCAATCCCTTCGGGCGTATTGAATTCCTTGCAGGCTTTGGCGCCTTTCAACGAGCCGGGCGTGGGATACCACACATTGTTTTCCACCACACCGCCGGAGCTGACCAGCTTATTCCATTGGGAGGACGTCATTTTCCCTTTCTTCACCGGACGCCAACTGTCGCCCGAACCATCGAAGACTCCGTGTCCGGTGATAGCTATATTTTCCACGCCGCGTGCCGAGATAGGCGACTGGCAACGGCGGGTTTCCAATCCTTCAAAAGAAGTCTCTATAATGGGGTAAGCATTAAAGTCATCGGTAAATATCACCAACGCGTTTTTTTCGGTGTAAAGATTGACGTTGTCCAGCAATACGATGGGGCCGGTCAGCCACATGCCTTCGGGAATAATCACTTTTCCTCCCCCTTTGGCGTTCACCTCCTTGATGGCGTCATTGATGGCTTGCGTGTTCAGTGTCTTCCCATCGGCTTTCGCTCCGAAGTCCTTGATATTGACCGAGTAATCGGGAAATGAAGGCTGCTCCACTTGAGGCATGTCGAAAGGCAGGCCTTCATATATACTATTTTCCGTACGGCTTATCTGTTGTGTCGAAGCCGTGTGCGAGCATGATGTCAATAGCGCCACCAGCATCGCCAGCATTCCTAACTTAACGATAAATGTGTTCATTCGTGATACCTTTAAATTTTTCCTGGTGGCAAAAGTATGCGTATCTTCCCTATTTTGTGTGCATTATTTGTTGGTTTAGGTGCATTTTTTGTCATTCGGGCGTTTTTCTTCCTTCTTTTTCGGGCTATTTACAGATAAACTTCCTACCTTTGCGGCGCAATTTTATAACAAATAGGTATGAGTTACAATTTATTAAAAGGTAAGAAAGGCATTATTTTCGGTGCTCTGAATGAGCAGTCCATTGCCTGGAAAGTAGCTGAAAGAGCTGTAGAAGAAGGTGCGACCATCACGCTGTCCAACACGCCGGTGGCTGTACGCATGGGACAAGTTTCCGCATTGTCCGAGAAATTGCATTGCGAAGTCATTCCCGCAGATGCCACTAGCGTGGCCGACTTGGAGAACGTTTTCAAGCGTTCCATGGAAGTGCTGGGCGGACAAGTGGACTTTGTGCTTCACTCCATCGGCATGTCGCCCAACGTACGCAAGAAACGCACCTACGATGACCTGGATTATGATATGCTGAGCAAGACACTGGATATTTCCGCCATGTCTTTCCACAAGATGATACAAAGTGCCAAGAAGCTGAACGCCATCGCCGACTACGGCTCTATCGTGGCTTTGAGCTATGTGGCTGCGCAACGCACATTCTTCGGCTATAACGACATGGCCGATGCCAAGGCTCTGCTGGAGTCCATCGCACGCAGCTTCGGTTACATCTATGGCCGCGAGCACAACGTGCGTGTCAATACCATCTCCCAATCGCCTACCATGACCACCGCAGGCTCTGGCGTGAAAGGCATGGACAAGTTGTTCGACTTTGCCAACCGCATGTCTCCGCTGGGTAATGCCTCGGCTGATGAGTGCGCCGACTATTGCATCGTGATGTTCTCCGACCTGACGCGTAAAGTCACCATGCAGAACCTCTATCACGATGGCGGTTTCTCCAGCATGGGTATGAGCCTCCGCGCCATGAATACCTATCAGAAAGGTATGGAAGAATACATGGACGAGAATGGAAACATCATCTATGGATAATTCCGCCCTATATCTTTTGCCCGTTACCCTTGGCGATACGCCTTGGGAACGGGTTTTGCCTATATATAATAAAGATGTATTGTCGCACATCCGTCATTTCATTGTGGAAGATGTGCGCTCGGCCCGTCGTTTCCTGAAGAAAGTGGACAAGGACATCGACATTGACGCCTTGACCTTTTATCCGCTGAACAAGCATACGTCTCCCGAAGCTATTTCCGGATATTTAAAGCCTTTGGAGGAAGGCTTTTCTATGGGCGTTATTTCAGAAGCTGGATGTCCGGCCGTGGCCGATCCGGGTGCGGATGTAGTGGCCATTGCCCAGCGCAAAGGATTGAAGGTCGTTCCCTTGGTAGGCCCCTCGTCCATCATACTCTCAGTCATGGCATCGGGCTTCAACGGACAGAGCTTTGCTTTCAACGGTTACTTGCCCATCGATCCTGCAGAACGCGCCAAGAAATTGAAGCAGCTGGAGCAGCGTGCCTACGCCGAGCATCAGACGCAAATCTTCATCGAAACGCCTTACCGCAATAATAAAATGGTGGAAGATATTTTGCAGAATTGTCGTCCCCAAACCCGGCTTTGTATTGCCGCCAACATCACTTGCGAGAACGAATACATCCATACCCGCACCGTGAAGGAGTGGAAAGGCCATACGCCCGACCTGACGAAGATTCCTTGCATCTTCCTGATTTATCAATGATTTATTTCCATTGGGTGATATAGTATTGTCAATGGGATGAAACGGGATAGAAATATCTCCTCCCTTTCTTTGTGTAATGTCGTTAAGGTTGAAATAGAGCATTTTATTTTACATTTCATATTAACTCTCATTAAGAAACAGATTGTATAGCTGTTAATAAACGTATAATAAATGACGACCAGAAGCCTTGTTTGATGTAAGTATTTGTGGATTTGCTTGATTTTCAACTTATTATACTCTCTAGAAACACTGCGCTATTTCCGCTCAATCAGCGCAGTGTTTACCCCTAAAACAGTGCGCTGTTTCGGTAGAAACACTTAAGTATTTTGGCGGAAATAGTGCGCTGATTGAGAAGCAATAATGCGGAGACTTGGAAAGATAGGAAAGGTCTTTACAAAATAGCGCGTGAAATAACCGATTCTGTCGTCTGCTTGAAGCCCAAGAGGGGGTATCGTAATGCAAGATTGCCTATACCATATTATATATAGGCGGGTTATTTTTAGGCACGGATTACACGGATTAGTCACGGATTTACTCAAGGTATCCCTGTCATGTCGAGCTTGTCGAGACATCTCACGTAGCGCATGGGAAAGCATGATGTAAGACCCCTCGACTACGCTCGGGGTGACAGAGACATAGCAAAAAACTAAAATCTCTGTGAAATCCGTGTAATCCGTGCCTAAAACTAAACTCATGGCCGGCGGATGACACATCCACCGGGACACAGGGCATTAGCACATTGGCATATTAGCACATTGACACATTGTGGGGCTCCCTTTCATTTCCTCACTTATTTCCCTAAAAATCTGCAAAAACGCCCCGTAACGCATTGCAGTTTGCAATTTATCCCTTACCTTTGCGTTGATGTAAAATTATTCACTCTATTAACCACATAAAAATGAAACGCTACGGATACATACCTTCTTCGCTTTCAACGGTTTGCAGGCAGGACGGAGGTGTATGCCGTGTTCCGAATACGGAAACGGATACTCCTGCTTTCGCACGCAAAAATACCTGCGAAAATACCGTTAAAAGCTTGTGTATGTGCGGATTTATTTTAAACACACACACACACACACCGTAGAAGCCTCGCGCGTAATATAATAAAAAATCTCTGGAAAACAACACCTTGCAAATTTATTTTTCTCGGTTGCAAGGCGATATTTCAAGCAAAATTTCCACCCGGTTTTCCAGTCCGTTCCCTTTATATAATAATGTATATGCTGTTGTCGCCGGTCTTGTTTACGGCCTGCGACAAAGAGGACGATGTTCTTCCCTCCACAGTGCGCCTTTCACTTGCCTTGCCGGAAGCGGACTTTCCTGCCTATACCTCCACCCGTACCACCGGAAGCGACAGTGCCACCCATGAGTTACGCCTCGTCATCGAAGTTTTCCCCCAAGGCGAAAACACCCCCTTATATGACGAAAACGCCCCCTTATATAATGACACACAATTTTGCACGCTTCAGGCGGACGGCACCTACCTTGCCGAACTCTCCCTGATGCCGGGCAACTACGACCTGCGCCTTTGGGCGGACTGGAACGG
>CALUOR010000069.1 GCA_944322285.1 uncultured Bacteroides sp. | reverse complement strand
TTCGGTTGTACAACTTAAAGCTTCGGTTGTACAACTTAAAGCTTCGGTTATACAACCGTAAGTTTGAACACAACTTTTCATTTAACCTAATCCGATTTTCCAGATAGGGTTATTCTGTTTTAAAGATAAGGGTTCGGAGATATTTAGTTGCGTGCTTAATATGTAAGGAGGGAAGCCAATTTTACGAAACCGGTATATATCCTCCTTGCTTGATGATGGCTTGTCCTTTGGATGATAGGATGAAGTCGAGTAAGGGGGTGACTCTCTCCGTATTCTTGGCATCGTAGTAATAGTAGAGCGGGCGGACAATGGGGTAGGTGCCGTTAGTGGCGTTTTCGGGGGTGGGCAGGGCATAGTCGCCGCCTTCGTAAGAAACTGCAAGGGCTTTGATGCGGGGCGATACATAAGCTAAGCCTACATAGCCGATAGCGCCTTTCGTCTGGCTTACGGATTGGATAACGGCTCCCGTGGCGGGCATAGAGAGGCTGCTGCTCATGTAGTTTTTGTTTTTCAGGACGCTCTCTTTGAAAAACTCGTAGGTACCCGAAGATGTTTCGCGGGAGTAGACTACGATTTTGCGGTCTTCGCCTCCCACTTCTTTCCAGTTGGTTATCTTTCCGCGGAAGATGTCTTCCAGTTGTTGGCGAGTGAGCTTGGAAACGGGGTTGCCGGGGTGTACCACGACGGCCAGGGCGTCTCCGGCTATGATGACTTCTTTGATGTCTTTTCCGGTGGATTTGGCTTTCATCTTTTCGCTGAACTTGATGGCACGTGAGGCCATGGCAAGGTCAGCGGTTCCGTCCAGCAGGGCGCTGATGCCTACACCGCTTCCGCCTCCGGTCACGGTGACTCGGGCGTCGGGCTTTTCTTTCATGTATTCTTCAGCCGTTTGTTGGGCGATGGGGAGGACGGTGTCACTCCCTTTAATGCGTTGGGCACACAGATTTTGAACGGGGATGAGCATTGCGCTTATCACGATAAGGGGGAAAAGTTTTAGTCTCATACTTATTTTTATATGTTTTCGTCCGCAAAGAACGTATCTTCATGTTTCATAGACATTACAAAACAGGTCGGGGATGCGTATGTAATAGGAATGTAACAGAAATGAAATAGTTCTTTCAAACAGGGGAAACACCTTTTTAATATTTGCGGCCTACTTTTGCACCCGGAAATCATTATCAAACTATGAACCAATGAGAAAGATTTTTGAGAGAATTATTGAAGGTGTCTTGGCTTGTAGCGGATTCGTGACAAGCATCGCCATCGTGCTCATCGTGTTGTTCTTGTTTTCCGAGGCCATGGGCTTGTTCAACAGCAAGGTCGTGGAGGAAGGCTACGTTCTGGCTTTGCATAAGGATAACGAAGTGGACGAACTTTCTCCGATGGAGATAAAGAATGTGTTCGATAGCGAGATTACCAATTGGAAGGAAGTGGGCGGAAAGGACATGCCCATTGTATTATTCCGTCTGGAGGACGCCGAACGCTATTTCACCGAGGAACAGTTGGGCGAAGGATACGAGAAGGCGGGCGAGTGCATCACGGGCTTGGTGGAGCGTACACCGGGCATCGTGGCGTTTGTGCCGCGCCAGTTCGTCACCCGTCCGGAGGCTGTGCATTTGCTCAAAGATAATACCATTTCGGTGAAGGACGTGTTTGCCGGCGCCGAGTGGTTTCCTACGGCTACGCCCGCTCCTTTGTTCGGTTTCCTGCCTTTGATAACGGGTACGTTGTGGGTCAGTCTTTTTGCCATCCTGATAGCCTTGCCTTTCGGGTTGGCGGTGGCCATTTACATGAGCGAGGTGGCCAACCGGAAGATTCGTGATATATTGAAGCCGGTCATCGAATTGCTAAGCGGCATTCCTTCGGTGGTTTACGGTTTCTTCGGATTGATAGTCATTGTGCCTTTACTTCAGCAGGTGTTCGACCTTCCGGTGGGCGAGAGTGGCTTGGCGGGAAGTATCGTGCTGGCCATTATGGCGTTGCCTACCATCATCACCGTGACCGAAGATGCCATGCGAAATTGTCCGCGGGCCATGCGCGAAGCCAGTTTGGCGCTGGGCGCTTCGCAATGGCAGACTATATATAAAGTGGTGATACCTTATTCCATATCGGGTATCACGTCGGGTGTCGTGTTGGGCATCGGACGTGCCGTGGGCGAGACCATGGCCGTACTGATGGTGACGGGCAACGCGGCGGTGATACCGACTTCCATCTTGGAACCTCTGCGCACCATCCCCGCCACGATAGCCGCCGAGCTGGGCGAGGCTCCGGCCGGAGGCGCGCACTATGCGTCGTTGTTCTTGCTGGGCGTGGTGTTGTTCTTCATCAGTTTGCTCATCAACTTTACGGTGGAGGCGGTGTCCAAACGAAGCAGATAAAAATGTAGTAGGATAGGCGTTGACTTTCCTTGGAGAAGGCGATGCCTTGTCTTGGAGAAGAGAACGCCTTCTCGAGAACTTGTCAACGATAAGCTAATTATAAAAGAAAATAGATATGTCGATAAATCGGAAACGTCTTTCTCAGAGCGTCGCTTTCGGAGTCTTTCGCCTGCTGAGCCTGAGTGTGGTATTGGTGTTGTTCGCCATCCTGTTCTTTATTATATATAAAGGTATAGGAGTTATCAACTGGGAGTTTCTTACCACGGCTCCTACGGATGGCATGACCGCGGGCGGCATTTGGCCCGCCATCGTGGGTACCTTCTACTTAATGATAGGAAGCGCCTTGTTCGCCTTCCCGGTAGGGGTGATGAGCGGCATCTACATGAACGAGTATGCCCCAAAGAAAGGCTGGCTTGTGAGATTCATCCGCGTGATGACCAATAACTTGAGCGGCATTCCTTCCATCGTATTCGGCTTGTTCGGTATGGCCTTGTTTGTTAATTGGCTCGATTTTGGCGATAGCGTCCTGGCCGGTTCGCTCACATTAGGCTTGCTCAGCCTGCCTTTGGTTATCCGCACGACGGAAGAAGCCCTGAAAGCCATCCCCGACAGCATGCGCGAGGGAAGCCGTGCGTTGGGCGCCACGAAGTTGCAGACCATCTGGCACGTCATTCTTCCCATGGGTATGCCCAACATCATCACCGGCTTGATTCTGGCCTTGGGACGTGTGTCGGGTGAGACGGCTCCTATCCTCTTCACCTGCGCGGCTTACTTCTTGCCCCAGCTTCCGGAGAGCATCTTCGACCAGTGCATGGCTTTGCCCTACCACTTGTACGTGATTTCTACCAGCGGCACGGACATTGACGCCCAGCTTCCCATCGCATACGGCACGGCCCTTGTGCTGATAGTTATCATCCTGTTTGTGAACTTGCTGGCCAACGCCCTGCGCAAGTATTTTGAGAATAAAGTGAAGTCTAATTAAGAAAATGATAATTTAGCGGGTTGTTTTTAGGCACGGATTACACGGGTTTTATCACGGATTTCTTTTGTCATGCTGAACGGAGTGAAGCATCTCCCAGTGCGTGCGGGAGATTCTTCGCTTCGCTCAGAATGACATATACCAAAGACCTTATTAAATAAATCCATATAATCCGTGTAATCCGTGCCTAAAAATAAATTCCCATTTATAAACTTATGAAGAATATAATCGAAACTCGCGACGTGAACTTTTGGTATGGTGATTTCCATGCCTTGAAAGGTATTAGTATGGACATCGAGGAGAAATCCGTGGTGGCTTTTATCGGTCCTTCAGGATGTGGCAAGTCCACCTTCCTGCGTCTGTTGAACCGCATGAACGACCTCATTCCCGACACCCGCCTGGAAGGAAGCATCCTGATAAACGGACAGGATATCTATGGAAAAGGGGTGAAGGTGGACGAGCTGCGCAAGAATGTGGGCATGGTGTTTCAACGCCCCAATCCTTTCCCCAAAAGTATTTTTGAAAATGTGGCCTACGGCCTGCGTGTAAATGGAGTGACCGATAACGGATTTATCCGCCAGCGTGTGGAGGAGAGCCTGCGCGGGGCGGCTTTATGGGATGAAGTAAAGGATAAGTTGAAGGAATCCGCCTATGCCCTTTCCGGTGGCCAACAACAACGTCTTTGCATCGCGCGTGCCATGGCCGTGTCGCCCTCGGTGTTGCTCATGGACGAACCTGCCTCGGCACTCGACCCCATCTCCACCACGAAAGTGGAGGAACTGATACACGAGTTGAAGAACGACTATACCATCGTCATTGTGACGCACAACATGCAACAGGCCGCCCGTGTGAGCGACAAGACGGCTTTCTTCTACATGGGACAGATGGTGGAGTATGGCGATACGAAAACCATCTTTACCAATCCCCAAAAGGAGCAAACGCAAAATTATATCACCGGCCGTTTCGGTTAAGTCAGGATTTTGCTTAACTTTGGGGCGGGAAATGATAATTTAGCGGGTTGTTTTTAGGCACGGATTACACGGATTAGACAGATTTCCTTAAACGAATGGTGTCTGTCATGTCGAGCTTGTCGAGACATCTCATGTTATACTGAGTATGTGCTACGTGAGACCCCTCGACTACGCTCGGGGTGACAGGGCAAGCCCTTTAAAAAATCCATGTAATCCGTGTAATCCGTGCCTAAAAATAAATTCCCATTTACAGAATCAATAACTAAAACAAAATAGCATTATGGTAAAATTCATCGAAAGTGAACTTGTTCTCCTAAAAAAAGAGATAGACGAAATGTGGACGCTGGTTTACAACCAGTTGGACCGTGCAGGCGAGTCGGTGCTTACACTTGACCGTAAGCTTGCCCAGCAAGTGCAAGTACATGAGCGTCGTGTCAATGCGTTCGAATTGAAGATTGATAGCGATGTAGAAGACATTATTGCCCTTTATACGCCTGTGGCCATCGACCTGCGTTTTGTGCTGGCCATGCTGAAAATCAATACCAACTTGGAACGTTTGGGTGACTTTGCTGAGGGCATCGCCCGCTTTGCGATAGAGGAAAAAGAGCTGACACTGGACGCAGACCTTATCAAGAACCTTCGTTTGGAGGAGATGATTCGTCAGATGCTCGACATGTTTGAACTGGCCAAACGGGCTTTGCAGGAAGAGAATCAGGAACTGGCCACTTCCGTATTCGCTAAAGACCAAGTGCTGGATGAAATCAATGCCCATGCCTCCCATTTGCTGGCCGACTACATCGTGAAGCATCCCGAGAGCGCCTTGTCTTGTCTGAACCTGGCAAGTGTGTTCCGTAAATTGGAGCGTGCGGGCGACCACATTACCAACATAGCCGAGGAAATCGTGTTCTACATCGATGCGAAAGTTTTGAAGCATCATAAGAATGTGGATGAAGGATATCCCAAGGATTGAAAGAATAATTGAATGGTCTTATAGAGATGTTTTCATGGAAACGGTAACATGGTTATAGATACTTGTAGAAAATGGCTAATAAAATCAAAAAAATCATAGAAAAGATGTTATAAGACATGTTTTTTAATTTGGTTGGTTCGCTTAAAAGGGTCTATATTTGCACCGTTATCCTGAAAACAATCTTTTTACCTTAAAAAAAACTAATACCTATTGAAAACTGGGAGCGGGACTTTGTGAAAAGTTTCGCTTTTTTTGTGCCCATGCGAAACCCTTTTCTTATCTTTGCCTTTTGATTTCATATTAGTTATTATAGTAAGATTATGTTTTCTGGAATAGTAGAAGAGTGCGCCACGCTGGTGGCCATGGTGAAGGAACAGGAGAATGTACATTTCACCTTTAAATGCTCGTTTGTAGATGAGTTGAAGATTGACCAAAGTGTTTCTCACAACGGTGTTTGCCTGACGGTAGTCTCTATCAAAGACGATACATACACCGTTACGGCTATGAAAGAGACCTTGGACCGCTCCAATTTAGGATTGCTCAAAGTGGGCGACGAGGTGAACGTAGAGCGTAGCATGATGATGAACGGACGTTTGGACGGGCACATCGTGCAGGGGCATGTTGACCAGACGGCCACGTGTGTCGCCGTGGAAGATGCCGAGGGGAGTTATTACTTCACCTTCCGTTACGCTTTCGATAAGGAAATGGCCAAGAGAGGTTACATCACGGTGGACAAAGGCTCGGTGACCGTAAACGGAGTAAGCCTGACGGTCTGTAACCCTACGGACGACACCTTCCAGGTGGCTATCATCCCTTATACTTTCGAACATACCAATTTCCATGCCATCCGGGTGGGTAGCGTGGTGAACATCGAGTTCGACATCATTGGGAAGTATATTAGTCGGATGATTCAGTATAAATAATATGGATTTCTTAGCATTAGCACAGAGCCGCCAAAGCGACCGGGCCTACGAGAAACGCCCGGTGGAGCGGGAAAAACTGGAACGCATCTTGCAGGCGGCTTGCCTGGCTCCTTCGGCCTGCAACGCCCAGCCTTGGAAGTTCGTGGTGGTGGACGACCCCGAACTTTCCGTCAAGGTAGGGCGCGCCACGGCCGGATTGGGCATGAACAAGTTTGCCAAGGATGCTCCCGTACATATATTGATAGTAGAAGAGTCGATGAACATCACCTCGTTTCTCGGCGCAAAGATAAAGGACAAGTATTTCCCCCTGATAGACATCGGCATAGCCGCCGCGCACATCACCCTGGCCGCGGAGAGTGAGGGGCTTGGCTCGTGCATCCTGGGCTGGTTTGACGAGAAGGAAATCAAAAAGCTGACGGGCATCCCTGCGGGTAAGCGTCTCTTGCTCGACATCACCATAGGCTATGCCGCCAAGCCCAAGCGCAAGAAATCGCGCAAGCCAATGGAGAAGGTCGTGTCGTTCAATCATTATTAAAAATAGAATTTATTTTGTAATTTTGCGGGCGTAAAACGAGAAACATGACCCTAAGCGAACTACAACAACATTATGCCTCCCATCCGAACGTGGAGGCGATGATGCGTCTGCTGGACGATTCTAAGATTAAACATTTATATACAGGAGGCCTGTGTGCCTCGGCACCTTCTTTCTATGCTTCTGTGATTGTGGAGCGTAGGAAGATGCCTTTTGTCTTTGTGTTGGACGACTTGGAGGCGGCCGGATATTTCTATCACGACCTGGTGCAGGTGCTGGGCGACGAGCGGGTGTTGTTCTTCCCTTCGTCCTTCAAACGCGCCATCAAGTACGGACAGAAGGATGCCGCCAACGAGATACTCCGTACCGAAGTGCTGAGCCGGCTTCAGAAGGCGGACACCGACGTGTGTGTGGTGACCTATCCGGACGCTTTGGCGGAGAAGGTGGTTTCGCGAGGCGAATTGAATGACAAAACTCTGACGTTGCATACGAGCGAACAGGTGGACATGACTTTCGTGACGGAGGTGCTTCAAAGCTATGGATTCGAACGTACGGATTACGTCTACGAGCCGGGACAATATGCCGTGCGCGGAAGTATCATCGATGTCTTTTCCTTCTCCAGCGAATGTCCTTTCCGCATTGACTTCTTCGGGGACGAAGTGGAGAGCCTGCGCACGTTCGAGGTAGAGAGCCAGTTGTCCAAGGAAAAGCGAGAGAGCATCGTCATCGTGCCCGACCTAAGCGCGGACCTTTCGGGAAAGGGGACGGGCGGCATGGTGTCCTTCCTTGATTTCCTGCCTGCGGACACCTTGCTGGCCATGCGCGATTTCCTTTGGTTGCGCGAGCGCATCCAGCAAGTGCATGACGAGGCCTTGACTCCCCAAGCTATTGCCGCCCGCGAGGCGGAAGAAAACGGAAACATCTCCTTAGACGGAAAACTGATAGACGGGGGCGAATTTACCGTGCGGGCTTTGGATTTCCGCCGGTGGGAGTTCGGCACCAAGCCTACGGGCACGCCCGATGCAAGCCTCACTTTCGACACGACGCCCCAACCTATTTTCCACAAAAACTTCGACCTTGTGGCGCAAAGTTTTACCGAATACCTGGCCCAAGGTTACACCATTTATATATGTAGTGACAGCACGAAGCAGACCGCCCGCATCCGGGCCATCTTTGAGGACAGAAGCCTCTCCCAAACCCTCCCCCGTAGGGAGGGCTTGAGTGCCAAAGGCTCCCCCTCGGGGGGAGTGGAGGGGGCTCCTATCACCTTCAGCGCCGTAGAGAAAACCCTGCACGAAGGTTTTGCGGACAACATGCTACGTCTGTGTGTCTTTACCGACCACCAGCTGTTCGATCGCTTTCACAAGTATAACCTGAAGAGCGACAAGGCGCGGAGTGGCAAAGTGGCTCTCTCGTTGAAAGAGTTGAACCAATTTACACCCGGTGACTACGTAGTGCATACCGACCATGGCATCGGACGCTTCGCGGGCTTGGTGCGCATCCCCAACGGAGATACCACGCAGGAGGTGATGAAGCTGGTGTATCAGAACGACGATGTGGTGTTCGTCTCCATTCATTCCCTGCACAAGGTTTCGAAGTATAAGGGCAAGGAAGGCGAGGCGCCCCGCTTGAACAAACTGGGCACCGGCGCATGGGAGAAGTTGAAAGACCGCACCAAGAAAAAGATAAAAGACATCGCCCGCGACCTTATCAAACTCTACTCCCGGCGTCGTGAGGAGAAAGGTTTTCAGTTCAGTCCCGACAGCTTTCTGCAACGCGAGTTGGAAGCGTCGTTTATCTACGAGGACACGCCCGACCAAAGCAAGGCTACGGCTGAGGTAAAGGCCGATATGGAGAGTGCCCGTCCGATGGACCGTCTGGTGTGCGGCGACGTGGGTTTCGGAAAAACCGAAGTGGCCGTTCGTGCGGCGTTCAAGGCAGTATGCGACAACAAGCAGGTTGCCGTGCTGGTGCCCACCACCGTATTGGCTTACCAGCACTATCAGACGTTCAAGGAACGCTTGAAAGACTTGCCCTGCCGGGTGGAATATCTGAGCCGTGCCCGCACTTCCGCCCAAGCCCGTGCCGTTATCAAAGGATTGGCCTCGGGCGAAGTGAATATCCTCATCGGCACGCACCGCATCCTGGGCAAGGACGTCAAGTTCAAGGACCTGGGCTTGCTCATCATCGACGAGGAGCAGAAGTTTGGCGTCAGCGTCAAGGAGAAACTGCGCCAAATGAAGGTAAATGTAGATACACTGACCATGACCGCCACGCCCATTCCCCGCACCTTGCAATTCTCCCTGATGGGTGCCCGCGACCTGAGCGTGATACAGACGCCGCCCCCCAACCGTTACCCCATCCAGACCGAAGTGCATACCTTCAACGAGGAAGTCATTACGGATGCCATCAACTTCGAGATGAGCCGCAACGGACAGGTGTTTTTCGTGAACAACCGCATCTCCAATCTACCGGAACTGAAGGCGATGGTAGAACGCAACATCCCCGATTGCCGCGTCTGTGTGGGCCACGGACAGATGGAGCCGGCCGAGTTGGAGAAGATAATATATGACTTTATCAATTATGACTACGATGTCCTGCTGGCCACCACCATCATCGAGAGCGGCGTGGACATTCCCAATGCCAATACCATCATCATCAACCAGGCGCAGAACTTCGGTCTTAGTGACCTGCATCAGATGCGCGGCCGGGTGGGGCGAAGCAACAAGAAAGCCTTCTGCTACCTGCTGGCTCCTCCGCTCTCCAGCCTGACGCCCGAAGCCAAGCGGCGCCTGCAAGCCATTGAGAATTTCTCCGACCTGGGAAGCGGCATACACATCGCCATGCAAGACCTCGACATACGCGGGGCGGGTAATATGCTGGGCGCGGAGCAGAGCGGTTTCATTGCCGACTTGGGCTACGAGACTTACCAGAAGATATTGACCGAGGCCGTGCGCGAACTGAAGAATGACGAGTTCTCCGATCTCATGGCCGAAGAGCAACAGGCCGCGGACGGAAGCGGGAAGATCACCGGAGAGCAATTCGTGGAAGAGTGTCAGGTGGAGAGCGACCTCGAGCTTTTGCTGCCTGCCGATTACGTGACGGGCAGCAGCGAGCGCATGCTCCTCTATCGCGAGTTGGACGGATTGACGCTCGACAAGGATGTAGAAGCCTTCCGCACCCGCTTGGAAGACCGTTTCGGTTCCGTGCCCCCCGAGACGGAGGAGTTGCTTCGCATTGTTCCCCTGCGCCGCATAGCTGCCCGTCTGGGTGCGGAGAAAGTCTTCCTCAAAGGAGGCCGCATGACACTCTACCTCGTAAGCAACGCCGAAAGTCCTTATTACCAAAGCCAGTCTTTCGGCAAGCTCATTGCCTACATGATGAAGTACACCCGCCGATGCGACTTGCGCGAACAGGGCGGCAAACGCTCCATGGTGGTGAAGGAGGTTCATACTGTAGCGGAAGCCGTGGGCGTACTGCAAGAAATGTTGGCGATGGAAGTCGTTGATGAATCTGATGGAGACTGACGGCACATTAAGTATGCGTACAGAATGGTAAATGGGAATTTAGATGGCACACAGATGACACAGATTAAACGAGATGACCACAGATTTCTTTTGTCATGCTGAACGGAGTGAAGCATCTCCCAGTGTGTTCGGGAGATTCTTCGCGTTGCTCAGAATGACAGATACATGGCGAAGCCCTTTAAAATCTGTGCAAATCTGTCTCATCAGTGTCATCTGTGTGCCATTAAACACAACGCTAAATTATCATTTATGCTTACTTCTTATATTCTATATCCGATAAAATTAATATCTTTGGCGCAACAACTTCTAATAACGACAAAATAACCGGAAAATAACATGCGTTTTTCAATCCTAAATACACAGAAAATGACCGCTTCCGCCGCCGGTGGAAAGCGGACGTATTTCTCTGTTTTTCAGGAGAAAAAGTGGGCTGAAAACTTGCGTATGTGCGGATTTATTTTAAACACACACACACACACACACACACACACACACACACACACACACACACACACCGTAGAGGCCTCGCGCGTTAAGATAAGAAAAACATTTCATATAACCATGACCCCCCACTCTATAATTTTAGGTGGGAGGCATGGTTTTTCTTGTATTTATACATTTCTTTATTATTTACCAATTTATTTACTTACTCTTATGAAGAAGAAGCTGATACCGATTGTATGGGCTTTGGCCGTCGTGTGCCTTGGTGGCTTCACCGCCTGCGGTGAGGACGAACCGTTGCCACCCGACCCTACGCCTGTAGTTCCTGACCCCGAGCCGGAGCCTGACCCGGAACCCGAACCTGTTCCTGCCGACACCGTAAAGACCCGCACCCTGCGCATCGTGCCCGACTGGAACGACGCTCTTGCGGAAGAGCATCTGCCAAGTAGCTATAACCTCGCGATAGGCGACACGCTCTTGACGGTTACGGATATTCATGCACTTATTATATATGGTGACTCTGTACATGCGGGGCCTTATCGATTGGTCGCTTATAACAAGCCGAAGGGCATCACCATCACCCCGGACTCTATCGCCACCATTCAGACGGTGGAAGACACCTTGCTGTCCGCCCTGCCGGACTACCTCTTTGCCGCGGACACCACCGCCACGGTGGAGGCGGGCGATACGGCTATGGTGAATCTACGGATGCGCCGCCTGGTAATGCCCATCACCCTGACTTTGCACTTCAGCGAGCCTGCCGAAGTGACCGATGTGCGCGGCACGCTGAGCGGACTCATCTCCTCCATCCATCTGCCCGATGGGACACCGGTGGAAGCGGAGGCACTCATCGCCAAGGCACTGATGGCTTACGAAGTTCTGCCCGATAACGAAGGCATCCGCCTGCTGGTACGTACCTTCGGCATCAACCGGGAGGAGAAGCAGCAGCTGGACGCAGTTATTACCCTGGCGGACGGCCGTGTGCTGACCTTGCATGTGGACATGACGGAAGCCTTGCGGAAATCCGAGCATTTGGAAGCCATCGCCTTGGAAAACAGCATCGATACCGCCAAGCCCGAACCGGAGCCGGAACCGGAACCCGAGCCTGACCCTGAACCGGAAGACCCGCCCCGTCCGCCCCACCGTCCTGATCCTGACCCCGTAGACGTATCGGGCAGCATCAGCGCGTGGACCCCGGTAAATGGCGGCAATGTGGATGCGGAACTTTAAGCGAAACCATTAAGTATACGTACAGAATTAATTTATTACGATAAATGGGAATTTAGCGGGGCGGAGCCCCGCAATGTGCCAATGTGCTAATATGCCAATGTGCTAATGCCCTGCGGCATGAGAACACGCCAGCGCAAACACAGCGCAGCCCCATTAGCACATTGGCACATTAGCATATTAGCACATTAAATTATCATTTTTGAGCGATATGAAACATTCATTTTTAGTACTCTGTGCGGCGGCGCTGGCAGCGACCGCCTGCACGAACGACGAGTTAGGCAACGGGACGCCGCCCCAAGGCGCACGTCCCATAGTGATTAACGCCTCCGGCCTGCAGGCCGTGGCAACCCCGGCATCCACCCGTGCCACCGTGGACGGCAACTGGGACGGAGTCACCTCCGTAGCCCTCAGCGT
>CALUOR010000068.1 GCA_944322285.1 uncultured Bacteroides sp. | reverse complement strand
CTCCCATGCACGATAACTTGCATGATTATGCTAATTATCGTTAACTGTATTCAGTTTTGCGATTATAGTTCATTCTTCATTCTTAATTCTTCATTCAGTATATGAACCTCTTCTTAGAACTCCGCCGCCACGGCCGTCTGGCCGACAAACGCCACCCGATGTACGACAAGAACAAGTTCGGGCGCGTCTTCATGTACGCCATGGCCGTGTTTTGGGCGGGCTACCTTATGTTCTTCGGCTCCCTGTTCGCCTTCGCCTTCGATGGAGAGTCGCGCGAGCCGTACCAGCTTATCAACGGGGTGATTATCATCTTCCTGGCGCTGGACTTCCTGATGCGCTTCCCCTTTCAGAAGACACCCACGCAGGAGGTGAAACCCTACCTGCTGCTGCCCGTCCGGCGGAAAAGGCTGATAGACTGCCTGCTGTTGCGTTCGGGCCTGAACGGCTTCAACTTCGTGTGGCTCTTCTTCTTCGTGCCCCTCGCCATCCTCAGCGTGGCACGCTTCTACGGCGTCGCGGGCGTGCTGACCTACAGCGTCGGCATCTGGCTGCTGATGGTGATGGACAACTACTGGTTCCTGCTGTGCCGTACGCTGATGAACGAACGCGTCTGGTGGGGCATACTGCCCTTGGCGGTGTACGGAGGCATCGGATGCGCCCTGTTCATCCCCGACGACAGCCCGTTGTTCGACTGGTCGGTCACCCTGGGCGAAGGCTTCATCACGGGCAACCCCGTGAGCTTCCTCCTCGTGCTGGGCGTCATCGCCGCGTTGTGGCTTGTCAACCGGCGGGTGATGCAGGGCCTCATTTACAATGAACTGAACAAGGTGGAGGACACCACGGTGAAGGTGCGCCGGGTGTCCGAATACCGCTTCCTCGACCGCTACGGTGAGATGGGCGAGTACATCCGCCTGGAGCTGAAGATGATGCTGCGCAACAAGGTATGCAAGTCGTCCCTGCGCAGCATCGTCCTCCTGGTGCTGGCGTTCAGCGCCCTGCTGAGCTTCACGGAGGCCTACGACTCGGCGGGCATGACGGACTTCATCCTCATCTACAACTACATCATCTTCGGCATCATGTTCCTGCTCACCATCATGGGCTACGAGGGCAACTACATCGATGGCCTCATGAGCCGCAAGGAGTCCATCTACTCCCTGCTGCGCGCCAAGTACGCGCTCTACAGCCTCGCCCTGCTCATCCCCTTCGCGCTGATGACGCCCGCCATGGTGACAGGTAAGCTGACGGTGCTCAGTTGCGTGGCGTGGGGCCTGTTCACCGCCGGGCCTGTCTACTTCGGCCTCTTTCAGATGGCGGTGTACAACACCCACACCGTAAACCTGAACACTAAGCTGACCGGCCGGCAGAACACGGGCACGGGGTTGCAAAGCCTCATCACCGGCGCCGTGTTCGGCGTGCCCCTGCTGCTGAACGTCGCGCTCAAAGCCGTGTGGGGCGACACCGTCACCGGCGTCATCCTCTGCGTGCTGGGCGCGGGCTTCATCCTCACCTCCCGCCTGTGGATAAAGAACGTCTACCGCCGCTTCATGAAGCGACGCTATAAGAACCTGGAAGGCTTCCGCGACAGCAGGCAGAAATGACCCGAAAGAGAGCGAACTGCTCACTACGGGGAGAGCAAACCGCTAACTACGGGGAGAGCAAACCGCTAACTACGGGGAGAGCAAACCGCTAACTACGGGGGAGAGCAAACCGCTAACTACGGGGGAGAGCAAACCGCTAACTACGGGGAGAGCGAACCGCTAACTACGGGGAGAGCGAACCGCTAACTACGGGGAGAGCGAACCGCTAACAAAACACGAATCGTTTTTATATGAATATTAGACGTAACCAGACATGATAACCATCAACCAACTGCAAAAGAGATTCGGCGACAAGACCGCCGTAGACATCGAGAACTACACCATCGCCCCCGGCACCATGCTGGGCCTGGTAGGTAACAACGGCGCGGGCAAGACCACCCTCTTCCGCCTCATCCTCGACCTGCTGCAGGCCGACCGCGGCAACGTCACGGTGGACGGCATCGACGTGAGCCGCAGCGAGGACTGGAAGGTCTTCACGGGCGCTTACATTGACGACGGCTTCCTCATCGACTACCTGACGCCGGAGGAATACTTCTACTTCATCGGCCGCATGTACGGACTGCGGAAGGAAGAAGTAGACGAACGCCTGCGCCCCTTTGACCGCTTCATGAACGGCGAAGTCACCGGGCAGAAGAAGTTCATCCGCAACTACTCCATGGGCAACAAGCAGAAGATAGGAATCATCTCCGCCATGCTCCACCATCCGCGCCTGCTCATCCTGGACGAGCCGTTCAACTTCCTCGACCCCTCCAGCCAGGCCATCATCAAGCACCTGCTGCAGAAGTATAATGAGGAGCACGGCGCCACCGTCCTCATCTCCAGCCATAACCTGAACCACACGGTGGACATCTGCCCCCGCATCGTCCTGCTGGAGCACGGCGTCATCCTGCGCGACATCGACAACGCCGGAGGCACGGCCGAGAAGGAGCTGGAGGATTACTTCAACGTGCGGGCGGAGGAAGAAATACACGAGGAGGAAGCGCAGGAGGAAACTCCCAATGAAACTCAGGACTAATAGATAAGTTCAAACTCCGCCACAACGGGCAGGTGGTCGCTTGTGCCGCCGTGGTAGCGGGGGCCGATGTAAGTGCGGAAAGGCTGCATACCTCCGTACTTCTTATCCGGCTCCAGCAGGAAGGGGGCGGCAAAGACTTCCGCTTGCGCCTCGCCGGTATGAAGCCGGTTGTCGGGACATAGCAGATGGCCGGATACGATGAGATGGTCTATCAGTTCCCAATGCCCCTGATACTTGTAGCTGCCGTATGCCTGCTGTTCCTTTGCCCGGCGTGCCAGGAGGTGATACAGACGGTCGGGCGCAGGCGTTTCATCCGCCGATGGAGGCAAGGCCCGCAGCACGTCCCGCACGGCTTTGCTGGCAGGTGGGGCGTTGAAGTCACCCATGAGCAGGAGTTGGGGAAGTCGCCGCTGGCGGATAAGGCTATCGCAGGTTTGCCGTAAGACTTGCGCCACGTGCAGGCGGTAAGGCTCACTGGCTTTGGCTCCTCCCCGGCGGGAGGGGAAGTGGGCAATGAGCACGTCCAGCGTATCCCCGTTCAGCAGAAGGCCGCAGACGTGGAGGATGTCCCGCGTAGGACGCAGCTTCCGGCCGGTAGGCGTAATGCGAATGCTCCGGTGGCTCAGCGGCTTGAAGAGATGACGCTGATAGAGCAAGGCCACGTCGATGCCCCGCTCGTCCGGCGACCGGGTCACTATGTAGCGATAATCCGCCTCACGTAACAGGGAATAGCGGGTAAGGTCCCGCAGCACACTATCGTTCTCCACCTCACACAAGGCAACGAGCGCGGGCGGCGTCCATCCGCCAATGGCGGTAAGGGTGCGCGCCAGGGCATTCAACTTCTTCCTGTATTTAGCATAGTTCCAATGCCGGGTAGATTGGGGCAGAAACTCCCGGTCGTCCTTCAACGAGTCGTGCCGGGTGTCGAACAAATTCTCCACATTATAACTGACGACACGGAAAGTAAGCGTGTCAGCCTGCTGCGCCTGAATGCTTCGCAAAGACACAAACAATGCGAAGCAAAGGCAAGCTAAATGCCTCGCAAAGGCATCGGGCCGGCTCATGCTTCGCATCATTCTCATAGATATTCCTTATTTCTTAAGCGGTGTATGTTTCAGTATGTCCACCAAGTGGTCCCAGAAACGTTGTACGGACGGTATCAGCATACGCTCGTCGGGCGAGTGGACGCCTTGCAACGTGGGGCCGAAGGACAGCATGTCCAGCGCGGGATATTTGTCGAGGAACAAGCCGCACTCCAGTCCGGCATGGATGGCTTTCACCTTGGCTTCGGTGCCGAACAGGCGACGGTAGGATTCGGTGGCCACTTCCAGTATCTCGGAGTGGGTATTGGGCTTCCAACCGGGATAGCCTTCGCCGAAGGTGATCGTAGCCCCCGCCATGCGGAAGACGGTGCGCACCATGCGGGCGATGTCCTGCTTGGCCGATGCCGTAGAACTGCGTTGGCTGGTCTCGATACGGATGACGTTACCGGGACGCATCTTGACAGAGGCTAAATTGGTAGACGTCTCCACCAGCCCGGGGATGTCCTGGCTCATGGCATAGACGCCGTGCGGGCAGGCATAGAGTGCCTGTAGCAGCCGTTGCGCAGTGTCGCGGTCGATGGCGCGAGGGTGGAAGGGTTCGGACTCCAGAGTCAGCTCCATGTCGGGGTCGGTCACGTGGTATTCGTCCTGCACTTCGGCGGCAAAGATATTCAAATCTGTACGCAGGGCATGTTTGTCCGCCTCGGGGAGGGCGATGAGGGCATGCGCCTCGCGGGGTATGGCATTGCGCAGGTTGCCGCCGTCTATTTGGCAGAGGTAGAGATCGTACTTGTCGGCGCACTGAGTCAGGAAGCGGGTCAACAATTTGTTGGCGTTAGCCCGGCCTAAGTGGATGTCTCCGCCTGAATGGCCTCCCTTCAGTCCTTTCACTTGCACGCGGCAGCAGAAGTAGCCCTGCGGCACATCGACTTCCCGATAGGAGAACTCGGCCACGGTATCCACGCCTCCCGCACAACCGATGAACAGCTCGCCTTCGTCCTCAGAGTCGAGGTTGAGCAGGATGTCACCGCTGAAAAAGCCTTCCTGCAAGGCGAAGGCACCGGTGAGGCCCGTTTCCTCGTCTATGGTGAAGAGGCACTCTATCGGGCCGTGTTCCAACGTGTCATCGGTCAGGATGGCCAACTCGGTAGCCACGCCGATGCCGTTGTCCGCGCCCAACGTGGTGCCCCGGGCGCGCAGCCACTCGCCATCAATGTAGGTCTCGATGGGGTCGTTCATAAAGTCGTGCGTCACATCGTTGTTCTTCTCGCACACCATGTCTACGTGCGATTGCAGCACCACCGTCTTGCGGTTCTCCATGCCCGGGGTGGCAGGCTTGCGCATCAGCACGTTGCCCGCCTCGTCCGCCTTGGTCTCCAAGCCGTGCTTCTCGCCAAAGGCTTTCAGGAAAGCCACCATCTTCTCCTCATGCTTGGAGGGACGGGGAACCTGGCATATTTCTTCAAAATACCGGAATACGCCGGCGGGTTTCAAGTCTTTCTTTTCCATTCTGTTTCTGAAATTAAGAGGTTATGCTAAATATGGTTAAATAACTGACGCTTTGGCGTTCCTTTCCTCTTTTTTTAAGGTAAAAAAGGCGGCATAGTCCCGCCAAAGCCCTATCTTTGCACCCACAAAATTAACGGAAATGCTCGAGACTGTATTGATAACTTTGTTAATAGTTGCTATTTGCATCCTTTTACTGGGCGTGAAGGTGTTTTTCGTAAAGGGCGGAAAGTTCCCCAACACGCACGTCAGCGGCAACGCGGCCCTGCGCCGCAAAGGCATCGGATGCGTGCAGTCGCAGGACAGGGAGGCGCAACGCAAACAGCGTTTCTCTATCGAAGAGCTGGAGAAAAGTGTAGAATGACTAACTAATAAAACTAAATAATAAGAACGCAGATTATGAAGAAACCGAATTATCTCGTGAACGGTCTGGCAGCTCTTGCCTTCGCCACTATGTTTTCCCAGTGTGCCGGCAACGCCAATCAGCCGTCGGTAAGCAGCGCGCCGGTACAGGGCGGCTTGGCGGACATGAAGATTGCATACGTGGAGATTGACACGCTCCTGGCGAAATACAACTTCTGCATCGACCTGAACGAGGCGATGGTAAAGAAAAGCGAGAACGTCAGACTGACACTGAACCAGAAAGCATCGGAACTGGACAAGCAGAAGCGCGAGTTCCAGACGAAGTATCAGAACAACGCCTACCTGTCGCAGGAGCGTGCCCAGCAGGAGTATAACCGCATCATGAACCTGGAGCAGGACTTGCAGAACCTGAGCAACAAGTTGCAGCAAGAGCTCTTGAACGAGAACGAGAAGAACAGCCTGCAGCTGCGCGACTCTATCAACTCTTTCCTGAAGGAGTACAACAAGTCCAAGGGCTACAGCCTGATTATCAGCAATACGGGCTTCGACAACTTGCTGTATGCCGACAGTATCTACAACATCACAAAGGAGATTCTGGAAGGACTGAACGCACGCTACTCGTCCAAGAAATAAATACTGCACATCATACTAATAAACGGAGATATTGCCGCCAAGGACAACGGGCAATATCTCCGTTTTTCTTTAAATAGATGTAAGTAACTAATCATATTTAGTTTATACTATAAATGGGAATTTAGCGGGGCGGAGCCCCGCAATGTGTCAATGTGCTAATTGCCAATGTGCTAATGCCCTGCGGCATGAGAACACGCCAAAGCAAACACAGCGCAGCCCAATTAGCACATTGGCACATTAGCATATTAGCACATTAAATTATCATTTAATTCTGTACACTTACTTATAAATGGGAATTTAGCGCGCGCAAGCGCGCTTAAGGAGTTAAGGAGTTATCACTCGTTAGGAGTTAAGCCAATACCTTCTTTGCGTATGTGATAAGCCAACTATCGGCTTAACTACTTAACTTCTTAACTCCTTAACTCCTAAAAGATAAATAATAATTTAGCGTTGTGTTTAATGGCACACAGATGAATGGTATCTGTCATGTCGAGCTTGTCGAGACATCTCACGTAGCGTGCGAGAAAGTGTTACATGAGATGCCTCAACAAACTCGAAATGACTTTTGCGCATAAGGGAAAAATACGAACTATATAAGGGAGAAATCCGAACTATATTTTATAACCGAAGTCTTCGGTTGTAAAACCGAAAGCTTCGGTTGTACAACTTAAAGCTTCGGTTGTACAACTTAAAGCTTCGGTTGTACAACCGCAAGTTTGAACACAACTTTCCACTTAACCTAATCCGATTTTCCAGATAGGGCTATTCCGCTTTAAAGATAAGTGTCCGGAGATATTTAGTTTCTAAATTCATTGGTTCATATAGGCACATCTACAGACATGAGCAAATAAGGGACAGGTATTTTCGCACCACCGTACATTTTTTGTCCCGCAGGGCTTAGTAAGTCAGTCGCAGGCCCGCCTGGAGGGTGAAGCCGCAGGGGTGTTCCTTGCGCAGGGTGACGAGTGAGGAGCCGTCGTCGAAGTAGTAGGAAACGCCCGACTCCACGTAGACGCCCACGCGACGGCTCAGGTTGTACTGCGCGCCTACAGCTCCCAGCACGGAGAACTGCCACGGCCGCTGCGACAGGGCTTCGCCGTCCTGCTTGCCGTACACGCACTTCTCCACCGCTCCTCCGGCTGACAGATAGAGGGTGAACAGGCGGGTGTCCACAAAGTTCCAGTTGGCGCGCAGGGGTATGCCTAAGTAGTGCAGTTTCTGGCTCACCGCTTCGGGGTCGCCTTCATAATGCAGGTCGGAGGCCAGGAAGGTGTACGTCAGCCCCGTCTCCACGGAAAAGCCTTTGCCCAGCTCCTTGCGCACCGAGAAACCCGCGCTGACCGGCTGGTGGTGATCGGCGGAGGTCAGGACGCGTTCGCGTGCCATCAGATAAGGTTTGCCTGCCTTAAAGGCCAACGCCTGCCCGTTGGGAATGGCTATCACGCCATCGGCCATGGCACTGAGGTTGATGTTGCTGGAGGATAGCGAGCCGGTCATGTCGTTGCTCATAACAAAGGAAGCCCCGCCCGTGCCGTCCGAGGCCATGCCGCGTCCTCCCACAGCCATGCCGAAGGACCATCCCTTCCGCGTGCGTTTGCTTTCGTACGTCATGGGGATGTCCGCCTCCAGCGATGTCTTACGCTTAGGACGGTCCGCCTCATCCGTCCGACTTGTGTCAGGGGCAACGGTCCGGTTGTTCTCCGTGCGAGGCGCATCCGTCTGAGGCTCTTCTTCCTTTTCATCCATGTGAACAATGGCAGGGCGGGACAGCGGAATTGCCACGGCCAGACGGGTGTCTTCCTCCTCTGCGCGGGGCAGTGGGGCAGGTTCCTCTATTACTGGCTCCTCCGTCAGCTCCACCGGAGTCTGTGCCAGGCGCATCCGCTCATCAGCCGGGCCATTCAGCAGCCACAGGCTCAGAGAGCCAGCCACCACCAGCGTCACCGATGCGGCCACCGCCAGCCACCGGCGCAGGGGTATCACCTTGGCACGCTTCTCCTCCTGACGGAAAGGCGTCGCGCCCACTTCTCCCAACGCCTTCTCCAAACGTTGCCAGCCATCGGACGGTATTTCTTCGGAATAGTCGTCCAAGCGCTCCTTTATCTTCTTCAGCCACTGTTCTTCTTTCATAACGTCTACTTGTTTTATTCGTTTTTCCTCACCCACTCACGCACCTTAGCGGCCAAGGCAGCCTTGCCCCGCGCCAATTGGGAAGCGGATGATTTCTCGTTAATGCCCAGCAATTGGGCTATGTCTTTATGAGATTTTCCTTCAAACACATACAAGTTGAACACCGTGCGGTATCCGGCAGGCAGTTCGCTGATAAACTTCAGCAACACCTGTTGGGGAATCTGCTCCACCGTCTCAGGTTCGGGAGCGTCATAAGCCTCGAGGGGCAAAGCATCCAGCGGGGCCGACTGGCCTAACACATCGTTGCGCCGCAGGTATTGCAAGGCTTCGTTCACCATCACGCGCTCCATCCACGCCCTCAACGAGCCTTCACCGCGCCACGTGAACTTGTCGAAGGACGAATAGAGCTTCAGGAAGCCGTCATGCAACAGGTCCTCCGCCTCCTCACGGCTGCCGACATAACGCTGACACAAGGCGAGCATCCGCCCTGCATAACGTTCATATAGCTCACGGCGGGCATTGTTGTCGCCCCGCCGGCATCCATCGGCCAGTTCCAATTCTCCCATTCTGTTCTTTTCCACACGTATGTACATTGATAGAAATGCAGCGGAGACAAAAATACTGCATCGGAAAGAGATAAAATAGCAGGCTTTAAATTCTTTAACAATAAGGGGTGCAGTAATCTGCCTACAAGTCCATTTAAAAGACGAGATTATTCAATAACCATTTACACCTATTAGATTATGAAAAAGTATAATACTTATTTAGCGAGCTTACTGTTACTGTTCACCACCCTGGGAACCCAATCGTGCCTGAACGACACCAACGAATGGGCAGAGTCTTTTAAGGATACATTGCTGGGCATGGGCACTGTACAGACACTGGACGAAGACGACTACTACTTCCTGCTGGACGAAGGGAGCAAGCTCTACCCTACCGACCGCAGCGAGGTGCGCAACTATGAAGCCAAAGACGGGCAACGCGCCTTTGTCTACTTTGACAAGCTGCCCGAAGAGCTGCCCGGCTACGAATACAACGCCAAGATACGCTACATTGAAGACATCCTCACCAAGGACATCTACCACATGCCCGCCGAGAAAGCAGACAGCATCGGTGACGACCCCATCAACATCACCCAAATGTGGACGACCCGGCAGGACTACCTGAACATAGAGTGCCAGTTCTACCACAACAATGACAACAACCGGAAGCACATGCTCAGCCTGGTGGTCAATGAATCCGCCACGGACGAGGGCGACCCCGACTACGTGACATTGGAGTTCCGTCACAACGCCAACCAAGACCCTGCCTCCTACCCCGGCACCAGCATCGTGTCCTACAAGCTGGACGCCATCTCTTCCCTGCTGGAGGGCAAGAAAGGCCTGCGCATCCGTGTACGCACCTTGTATGACGGAGTAAAATATCTGCCGGTGAAGTTCGGTGACGACAATGCGGCCGAGAAGGCTGTCACCCCCTCGGCAAACACACGCGCTTACTGAGTGACGGCCACCTTGATAACCCCGTCCAACCGGTGCTCAAAGACATGATAAGCCTCTTCTATCCGCGCCAGAGGGAAGCGGTGTGTAATGAGCGGCGTCGTGTCGATGCGTCCCTCGGCTATGAGGCGGAGTATCTCGTCACAGTCGCAACCGTCCACCCCTCCGGTCTTGAAGGTGAGGTTCTTGCCATACATATCCGGCAAGGGCAGCACCTGCGGACGGTCGTACATCGCCACAATGGTCACTATCGCGTTAGGACGAGCGCATTGCCATGCCAACCGGAAAGTATCCTCCCCGCCGGCTACCTCGAGCACGACATCGGCTCCTCCGTGGTCGCTATGCTTGCGGACAAAATCCACGCAATCCTCCGGACGTACGACCAGCACCTCCGGATAATGTGAGCGAATAAAATCGGCACGCTCTTCCGACTTTTCACAAACCATAATGCGCTTGGGGTGCTTCAGTTGCACACAGAGCAAAGTGCAGACGCCCGTAGGTCCGGCACCGATGATAAGCACCGTATCTTCCTCCGTTATCTCCGATATGCGCGCCGCCCAAAAGCCCGTAGCCAGAATGTCGCCCACAAAGAGTGCCTGCTCGTCGCTGACGCCTTCGGGGATGCGGCTCAACCCTTGGTCTGCATGGGGCACACGCACGTATTCCGCCTGCCCACCGTCAATGCGGCAACCCAACGCCCATCCTCCATCGGGATCGGTACAATTGTTTACATACCCATGCCGGCAGAAGAAGCAATGCCCGCAGAAGGTCTCCACATTCACCGCCACACGGTCGCCCGGCTTCACGGTCGTCACCTCCGCACCTACCTCTTCCACGACACCCACCATTTCATGCCCCACGGTAATGCCGGGCACGGCACGCGGCACACTGCCATGCTTTATATGCAGGTCACTGGTACAGATGCTTCCCAACGTGACACACACCAGCGCATCCGTAGGTTGTTGCAATCGGGGCACGGGCTTATCGAGCAGCCGGAATTGCCCCTTCTCTATGTAAGTATAGGCTAACATAACGTATAAGTAATAAATCTGATTTATTATGCGATAAATTCTCATTTAATCCACCGGGACGGGACCGGAGGAGGACACACCCTCCATAACGAAGTCTTCATTATTGCCGTTCCTTACCGGTCGTGCTGCAACAGGTACAGCTCTTTCTGACGCTCTATCTCCTTCCGCAACTGCTCTTCGGTAGGCAGGTAGAGCTTGTACTTCGTGGCAAACAGCTGTTCGTTGCCTTTCAGGATGGAGTACCGGGCGATGTCCTTGTCCGTTTCCGAGCAGAGCACGATGCCGATGGTCGGGTTGTCGCCTTCCGTCCGTTTCAGTTCGTCGTACATCCTGACGTACATGTCCATCTGCCCGACATCCTGATGGGTAATCTTGCCCACCTTCAAGTCCACGAGGACATAGCATTTCAGCACCACGTTGTAGAACACGAGGTCGATGAAGTAGTCTTCCGCATCCGTGCGGATGTGCTGCTGCCGGGCGACGAAAGCGAAGCCGCGCCCCAGTTCCATCATGAAATCACGCAGGTGGGTGATGATGCTCGACTCCAAGTCGCGCTCCGAGAAGCTGTCGTCCGGCTTGAAACCGAGGAACTCCGCCATCATGGGCGTTTTCAGAATTTCCTCTTTCTGCGGGATGGGGGCGCTTTCCGACGGCAGCGACGGCTGCACGTAGTGACGCTCGTAATATTGCGTGGAGATGTTGCGGTTCAATGTCCTCACATCCCACATCTGCGCGGAAGCAGCCTCCAGATACCATCTTCGGGCGGTCTCATCATCCACACGCAACGTGGCGAGTATATGCGACCATTTCAGATTTTGCAAACGTGTTTGCAAAATTGCCAAGTCAGGCATCGTGAGGTAGAACTTGCGGAAGTAGGCAAGATACCGTTGACTGTACCCGCTCCCATATTCGTGCGTCAGTTCCTTGGCGAGCGTCTTTATCAGTTCCTTGCCGTATTGGGCACGTTCCTGTCCGTGCTGCTCTTCTTCCACGATGCGCCGGCCGATATTCCAATACGTGGCAATCATGGTGGCGTCCACGGCAGCGTATGCCGCATTCCTGCCCGTGTCGATGATTTGCTTGATGTCATCGACTACTTGCGAGAAGTTTGTAGCGATAGTCTTATTGAATTCCATAGTTTTCCTTTTTATAAAAATACACCGGAACGGAAGTTGTCACAAGGCAAAATTACGAAATTCCCCCGAACCCCGTATATGTTTTCCTTTCTTTCCTCTCCTTTTGTGCCCCAACCTTGCCGTGGCGCGCCCTTGTCCGCCGGGCTTCATGCACCCGGACGCCGCCCCTGCCCCGGACGCCCGCCGGGCGAAGAAGCCACCCAGCCATTCAGGATGGTGGGGGATGCTTCGCTTGCGACGGGCGAAGAGGAGGATTGAGAGGACGGAAAAACAGGATACGAAGGACTGGAGGAGGACATATCTGACGGGACGAAGATTATTGTATAATTTCTCTACCTTCTTCATCATAATACACGCTGCCTTCATTCGACGAGGTGTCATATCTGCAATTATATGCCCCTTTATATACCGTAGTGTTGGTGATGGAACCGGTGCCGCATTGAATGTCTCCGCCGTGATAGCCGTGTGAATTCCCTCCCTGCCCGATGTAATCGGCATAGCTGGTGCCGTATGAACCGCGATAGGCGTGGATTTCCGAACCGGTGATGAC
>CALUOR010000067.1 GCA_944322285.1 uncultured Bacteroides sp. | reverse complement strand
GTACGTACGGTTCGGAGGCAGGCTGTCGGAAACCTACCACCGTAAGGTGGCATGGCGCCGACAGCCGAGCCTACAAGAAGTGTGTAGCGCATTGAGCGAAATGATTTCAGAAGACCCTTCGCACAACTCTTCCGCATTGCTATCGGGCGAGCGGGAAATGGTTTTCCGTCAAGTGTTTACTTTTTATTATCCGGAATTTCAGGATAAATTGCGCAAGGAAACGCCTGACATTACACGGATAGAAGAGCTGGTATGTATGCTCACGGCTTTGCATGAGACGCAGGCCGATATCATCCGCTGGACAAACTTGTCGCAAGAAGACTTGGGGAACCTTTGTCAATCCATACGCGAGAAAATGAACTTAGGAGCAGCCGACTTGCTGGGTGAACAGCTGACCAAGATGCTGGGATAAGCAGCTGCGCGGGGGGGCCGGTTCGATTTCTTGCTATCTGATGCACGTATTATCTCTTAAATCTCCTTAACAGGATACGTGTAAATCACTTTTTATTTGTTATTTTGCAGCAAATTTAGGTGTGGTGTGCGCTGATGGTTGCTGCGCAAGACCACGCCGGTAGCGTTGGAAATCCCCATGAATAGAATAACGATAGAAACTTGCCCGTTGTGTGGCGGGACGCAATTGGAGCGCGCGCTGACTTGTGTCGACCATTACGCCACGGGCGAAATGTTTCACTTGTGCCGTTGTGCCAAGTGCGGCTTTCTGTTCACTCAAGACTTTCCTGCCGAGGCGGAAATAGGACGCTACTATGAAACTCCTGACTACATCTCCCATTCTGACACGAAGAAAGGCATCGTAAACCGTGCCTATCATTACGTGCGGCGTTACATGCTGAAGCGGAAAGCTCGTTTGGTTATGAGTGAAGCCCACCGCAAACAAGGACGCCTGTTGGATATCGGCACAGGGACGGGTTATTTTCCCGCCACGATGAAAGCTTTGCAATGGCAAGTACAAGCCTTGGAGAAGAGTGCCTCTGCGCGAGACTTTGCCCGCACCCACTTTGACTTGGATGTGAAGCCCGAAACAGCTCTTGCGGATTATGAGCCGGGGAGTTTTGACGTCATCACCTTGTGGCATGTCATGGAGCATCTGGAGCATTTGAACGAGACGTGGGAGAAGCTTCATTCTTTGCTCATTGATAAAGGCGTACTGGTGGTGGCAGTGCCCAATCCTTCTTCCTACGATGCGCGAAAATACGGAGCTTATTGGGCTGCCTATGATGTGCCCCGTCACCTTTGGCACTTTACGCCGGACACCATGCAACGTTTTGGCGCCAAACATGGTTTTATTCTTTCCGCCCGCTATCCGATGCCTTTCGATGCTTTCTACGTATCAATGCTTACCGAGCGTTATATGCATCGTTCGGGCGTGTTCGTCCGAGGATTGCTTACCGGGACAATGGCTTGGTTCAGTTCCTTGGTAAGGAAAGAGCGTAGCAGCTCCATGATTTATGTATTTAGAAAGAAACAGGCATGAGACCGAAGAAGAAACATAATGCACCGTTTTTCGACCTGCAATCGGTCACCTCCGGCATCAGCACCACCCTGGTATTGTTACTGCTTGGGCTTGTTATATTCTTTGTGTTGGCGGCAGGCAATCTTTCGGTTTATGTGCGCGAGCATATCAACTTTTCCATTATCTTGAATAATGACATGCAGGAGCGTGACATCCTGCGTATGCAGAAAGAGTTGAACAACCAGCCTTTCATAAGAAGCACCCAATACATATCGAAAGACCGGGCATTAGAGGAACAGACCGAGGCCATGGGCACCGACCCCGCGGAGTTTTTGGGCTATAACCCCTTCAGTGCTTCCATTGAAGTAAAGCTGAAATCGGAATATACCCATGCGGACAGCATTGCGCGGGTAGAGGAATGGATAAAAAAGGACGCGAACGTGCAGGATGTGGTGTATCAGAAGGAACTGATAGACGCGGTGAACGACAACATCCGGCGCATCAGCCTGTTGTTGCTTGGCTTGGCCGCAGTGCTGGCATTTGTCTCGTTCGTGCTTATCAACAACACCATCCGGCTGGCCATCTATTCCCAACGCTTCCTCATCCACACCATGAAGCTGGTGGGGGCGAGTTGGGGCTTTATCCGGCGTCCTTTCCTCAAACGCAGTTTTTGGATAGGGTTGCTTTCGGCCATTTTTGCCGATGTTGTGTTATGGTTAGTGGCAAATTGGCTGGTGGGTAAGGAGCCGGACTTGTTGGAGGTCATTACACCGATGGTTATGGTGCAGATGTCGATAGCAGTATTGTTGTTTGGGATCATTATCACAGGGCTGTGTGCCTTGCTCTCCATCAACAAATACTTGCGGATGAAAGCTGGTGCGCTTTATTACATTTAATAGGGAATATATTAATAGTTAAAAACTTAATACTTAAAGACCGTGGATAGAAAGAAATTCGCTTTCGACAAGACAAACTTCCTGCTGCTTGGCATTGGGATGCTGGTGGTGATTGTGGGATTCCTGCTGATGTCGGGTCCGTCATCTACAATGACTCATTTCGAACCGGACATCTTCAGTGTGCGGCGCGTCAAGGTGGCTCCTGTGGTGTGTCTGCTTGGTTTCTTGTTTATGATTTACGCTGTATTGCGTAAGCCGAAAGAAAATAAAGAAGAAAAGATAAATGAATAAGAGGTGAATATATAGAGTTAGAGTGATCTTTTATGGAATGGTTTGAAGCACTTATCCTTGGCCTTATCCAAGGATTGACTGAATATTTGCCGGTAAGCAGTAGCGGGCATTTGGCCATAGGCTCCGCTTTGTTCGGCATTGAAGGAGAAGAGAATCTGGCATTCACCATCGTGGTGCACATTGCCACGGTGTTCAGCACCTTGGTGGTGTTATGGGGCGAGATAGCTTGGATATTCAAAGGATTGTTCAAGGGGCGGATGAATGACGAGACACGCTATGTCATCAACATCATCGTGTCCATGATTCCCGTAGGCATTGTCGGCGTGTTTTTCAAGGACGAGGTAGAAGCCATTTTCGGCTCTGGCCTCTTGATAGTGGGCTGCTGCCTGTTGCTGACGGCTTTATTGTTGGCTTTCTCTTATTATTATAAGCCTAAGCAGAAGGCTGCCATCTCCATGCGCGATGCTTTTATCATTGGGTTAGCTCAAGCGTGTGCCGTATTGCCGGGTTTGTCCCGTTCAGGAAGCACCATCGCCACGGGTTTGTTGTTGGGTAATGATAAATCCAAGTTGGCGCAATTCTCTTTCCTCATGGTAATGCCTCCCATCTTAGGGCAAGCTTTGCTGGACGGAGTAGCCTTGGCACAAGGAGAGAACATTGCGGGTGACATACCCCTCTCTTCGTTGCTGATAGGTTTTATAGCCGCTTTCGTATCCGGTTGTTTGGCCTGTAAGTGGATGATAAACATCGTGAAGAGAGGCAAACTGATTTATTTTGCCGTTTATTGTGCTATTGTCGGATTAGCAACACTCATATTGGGCTAACAAATACATCGCTGTGATGAATTTTAAGAAAGGTGAGATATTATATTTGAATAAGCCGTTGGGCTGGACTTCATTTAAGGTTGTAGGCCACGTGCGTTATCACATCTGCCGCCGCATGGGAGTAAAGAAACTCAAGGTAGGTCATGCTGGTACGCTCGACCCCTTGGCCACAGGCGTCATGATAGTTTGTACAGGCAAGGCGACCAAACGCATCGAGGAGTTGCAATACCACACCAAAGAATACGTGGCAAGCATTCGCCTAGGTGCCACCACGCCTTCCTACGACCTGGAGCATGAGATTGACGCTACTTATCCTACGGAGCACATCACCCGTGAGTTAGTAGAAGAGACATTGAAGACTTTCGTAGGCGAAATCTGGCAGACACCTCCCGCCTTCTCGGCCTGTATGGTAAACGGCAAGCGGGCGTACGACCTGGCGCGCAAGGGTGAGGAAGTGGACTTGAAGCCCAAGCTGCTGGTCATCGACGAGATAGAATTGCTGGAATGCAACCTGCCGGACATCAAGATACGGGTGGTATGCAGCAAGGGCACTTACATCAGGGCCTTGGCACGCGACATCGGCGAAGCCTTGCATAGCGGTGCCCACCTGACGGCACTGACCCGCACTCGTGTAGGCGACGTGCGGATAGAGGACTGCCTCAACCCATTGGACTTCCGCGACTGGATAGACGCGCAACCGGTGGAAAATAGTGATGAATGATTAGTGATGAATGATGAATCCAATTTGTAAATTGTAAATTGCTAAATTGTAAATAGAAAAGGACATGAAACTTTCGCAATTCAAATTCAGACTTCCGGAGGAGAAGATTGCCACGCATCCCTCTAAGTTCAGGGATGAGTGCCGCCTGATGGTGCTCCACCGCAAGAGTGGTGAGATAGAGCACCGAGTGTTCAAGGACATTTTGGAGTATTTCGATGACAAGGACGTGTTTGTCTTCAACGACACCAAGGTGTTCCCCGCACGCCTGTACGGCAACAAGGAGAAGACTGGCGCGCGCATCGAGGTGTTCCTGTTGCGTGAGTTGAATGAGGAACTGCGCCTGTGGGACGTATTGGTAGACCCCGCACGCAAGATCCGCATCGGTAACAAACTCTATTTTGGCGAGGACGACTCGATGGTGGCGGAAGTGATAGACAACACCACCTCACGCGGACGTACCTTGCGCTTCCTTTACGACGGGCCTCACGATGAATTCAAGAAAGCCCTTTACGCGCTGGGCGAGACCCCGCTGCCCCACAGCATCATCAACCGCCCGGTAGAGCCGGAAGACGCCGAACGCTTCCAGTCCATCTTCGCACGAAACGAAGGAGCGGTGACGGCACCTACGGCCAACCTACACTTCAGCCGCGAGCTGATGAAGCGTATGGAAATAAAAGGCATCGAGTTTGCCTTCATCACCCTGCACGCCGGCTTGGGCAATTTCCGCGAGATAGACGTGGAAGACCTCACCAAGCATAAGACCGACTCGGAGCAGATGATTGTGAACGAAGAAGCCGTAAGCATCGTCAACCGTGCCAAAGACTTGGGCAAGCAGGTGTGCGCCGTGGGGACGACCGCTATGCGTGCCATCGAAAGCACCGTCAGCACCGACGGTCACCTGAAGACTTACGACGGATGGACCAACAAGTTCATCTTCCCGCCGTATGACTTCACCGTAGCCAATGCTATGGTGTCCAACTTCCATATGCCGCTCTCCACGCTGCTGATGATTGTGGCCGCCTTCGGAGGTTACGACCAAGTGATGAACGCCTACGATGTTGCCTTGAAAGAAGATTATCGTTTCGGCACCTATGGCGATGCCATGTTGATAACTGACAAATGAGCAATTATTATTTAAGTTTGGGCACCAACCTCGGCGATAAGCAGCAAAACCTGCACAACGCCGTAAAACTAATAGAAGAACGGATAGGGAACGTTGTTTCCCTATCCGCTTTTTATGAAACCGCCCCTTGGGGCTTTACTTCCGAACATACGTTTTTTAATGCTGCTCTCTGCGTCCGCTCTTCTCTTTCCCCTTTCCAGGTTTTAGCCCTTACACAAACCATTGAGCGAGAATTAGGGCGTATTCACAAATCCATTAATGGTTCATACAGTGACCGCCTCATCGACATTGACATTCTCTTGTGCGATGATATGGTTATCAATACTCCTACTTTGCAAATTCCCCATCCTTTGATGCACCTGCGTGACTTTGTCCTCCAGCCTTTGGCGGAGATTGCGCCGGATGTGGTTCATCCGGTGTTAGGGAAGAGCGTGAAAGAACTGCTTTTGTAACGTTTCTAGGGATATTCAGTAAACATCTTTTCTTTTTTTACTTCCAATGATCTCTGTCAGTTATTGATTATCTTTATGAATAGCCATTCAGTTCTTGTCAGATAGTTCAGCATATGTTTTAGATAGTTGATAGCTTTTCCCTTCGCAAGTATAATTCCAAGTAAATCTAGGATTATAAACATTACGGATTATTAATTCTTGCGTAATGTACATTCCACTCTCTACAATAACATCATCAGATTGTTCCAAAACAATGCGCTCTGTAGACGAATCATACACTTTGAAATCATTCACAATTATTTTACGATTGCTATTATTGTGGAAATTCAAAGTAATATTACCCGTTATAAATCCATTAATAGAAATCACTGACCCACCTAGACGAATGTCTATTAAATCCTCAATGGTTGGTTCCTTTACTATGATATGACATTCTGCTCCAACTCCTTCATCAGGCAAAAACGCTTTGATTGTACATGTTCCTAAAGACAAAGCTGTTACAACTCCGTTATCATCAACTGTAGCTATAGCCTCATTTGATGAGGACCATTCAATAGGCCGAATCGCATCATTAGGTACAAATACTGGTTGAAGATTAATATTATTTCCCCTTGCCACCGATATTTCTGTTTCCGGGAAATAGAAATCTTCAAGTTCTACAAATGGTTCTCCTGTAGATGGATATAGCTGATAAACGATTGTATCCTGTTGCAAATCCTCATAAACCAAGAAATAAGAAGCGATAAGAGCCATTCCGTCTAATTCTATAGACATATCACATGATTTATGCGTTGGCAACTTAACATCTACATGCCATTCTTCATACTCATGTTCATGATACGTATCCTTGGCTTTGTTTAGATTAATACTCGATATTTTTTCTTGACCAATAGTCACAAAAATTGAATCGCTAAGCCATATGTAATTTTCTTGTGGAAGTAACCAATCCATTTCTCTTGGAAAATATCTGATTATGTCCCCTTGATTAGAAATTTGATAAGTATCACCTGTTGCACTTGGATTAACCGCTGCTGTTGCAGCATCTAAAGTCGTAAAAAAGAAATCCTCATATGTCAGCACATCACTGTAAAAGAAACCATCTCTTAACTCTAAAAACTTAGCATTACCATCTGCCTTAAAAACGGCAAGACTACGATTATATAACTGGGAGTAGCTATTGCCCACTTCATTCCCTATGACAATATTACCATTGAATAATTCTACAGGCTTATATCCCCATGAACTCCATTTAGCATCTTCATGTACAACATCCCAAATACTTTCTCCATCTGAATCATATTTAGAAAACCAAAAACAAGACTTGTCATTTTTCTTTTTACTGCCATATAAATACTTACTACCCGCCTTGTCCTGAAAAACTTGAAAAGCATCTATTGTTTCAGCATCTACCGGCCTACACCCTGTTAGTTCGAATATTTCTTCCTCAATTTTTGTTTCATCTGCAATTTCAATAGGAGAAACTTCTTCCTCCTTCCCACATCCTGAAACGATAAAAAGGATCAGACATACACAGGAAAACCATAACAAAATTCGTAAGTTACTACACTTATTGACAGCACACGCTTGATTAGAAAAAATGCATCTCGAAAGTTTCATATTTTTTACAACATTATTCTGCCTGACTCCATTCGGCAATAAAAAAGTTCACTTCTATAGTATGCACACAAAAAACGTGGAGCCAATCCTGTCACTCGTTCCACGCTATAAAGGCTCTCGCATTGCCCGGTTAGTCGAAACGAGCAACGCTAAAGCCCCACGTGATGTTTGTATATAGCACTCTCTATGCATCTTCCGAGAAGATACACCAAGGGTTGTACATATAAAACATCCCATAGGGCGTTCCCGTTGCTTTGTTTTTGACTAACCGTTGAACTTGCGAGATTCTTATAGCGTCAAAATCAAAGCGTTCAGTAAACGCCTTTTATGTATATGCATTCCTTCCCTCTGTTACAATATAGTATTGTCCCAACGTGAGGGATGGGACAAATGTAATAAAATTCTATGAATATTGCGTCTTTTTATTCTATGATTTTTGCGGAAGGAAAGAGGAGCAATCTGAAAACTCGATTATTGCAACCTGTTTTATTCAGATAATATGTTTGCATTTTTGGTACGATTATAAATCGTTACGCTGTGCAATTATTAATCGTACAACTGAGCGATTGGTAATCGTGCCAAGCGAGCAGTTATATGGATGTGGCTAAAGGACATATAGCTCATGCCAACAGATGATACATCCCTCCGACCAGCGCCTTAACCACTCCTTTCATTTCCAGCCCGAAGAGCAACGTGCTCATGCGGTTTACCGGAATATTGGCTTCTACTACCAACGTGTTGATGTGCAGGTCGCCTCTGCCTAATAGCTTGACGATGCGTGTTTCCTCTTCCGTCAGTTCCGGGAAGAAGTTGCGTTGAATGCCGTCTTGCGGTTGTTTGCGGGTGGTGTCGCGTCCCCAGTTCATGGCTTTCGCGAAATCGGAGGCATCGTTTATCAGCGCGGCTTTATTGTCCCGGATTAATTGGTTGCACCCTCGCGAAAGTTCGTCCGAAACGCGGCCGGGTACGGCAAAACAATCGCGGTGATAGCTTTCCGCCAAGCCTGCGGTAATCAGTGAGCCGCCTTTCTCCGCCGACTCCACCACGATGACGGCATCACTCATCCCCGCCACAATGCGGTTGCGGCTCACAAAGTTGTACCTGTCCGGCTCCGTGCCGCTCAGGAACTCGGTCAGCAGCCCGCCTTGCTCCAGCATTTCAATGGCGGTTTTACGATGGGCGGCGGGGTAAATACGGTCTAACCCATGTGCCAATACGCCTACTGTGGAAAGCCCGTTGGCCAAAGCCGCCCGATGGGCATGCACGTCTATGCCGTATGCCAAGCCGCTGACTACCAATATGTCCGAGCACAAGCCGGAAAGGTCGCGCAGAAAGTCGGCGCAGAAAGCCTTGCCGTATTCCGTAGCCCGCCGTGTCCCTACCATGCTGACTACCCGCAAGCGGTTCAAATCCGTATTCCCCTTAAAGAAAAGCGCCAACGGCGCGTCTTCACATTCGCGCAAGCGGGACGGATAGCGTTCGTCCGTCATCAAGAGGCATTCGATACGGTTCTTCCCGGCAAACTCCATCTCTTTTTCAGCACGCCGGAAAGCCGATGCGTCGCTCAAAGCGTTTATCACATTCGGGGAGAATTGTCCGGGAAAACGTTCGCTCAACTCTCCACGCGAGCGAAACACTTCGGCCGCGCTGCCCACGGTTTCCACCAAACGCCTGGCCATAACGTTGCCAATGCCCGGGCAAAGCGTCAAGGCGATGCTACAGATACGCTCGTCGTTATTCATGTGTCAGATAGGGAGCAAATACGTTGTCGAACAATTGGCTGTCGCTCAAGCGGCCGTTTACCACACATACGGTCTCCACTACGCCTTTCAAGGAGAGCTTCCCGTCCGCCTTGCGGTAGATGTCTTGGTAGAACACATACTTGATGCCTTCTTTCTTCAGGTAAAGTTTGGACAAGAAGACGTCTCCGCTTCGCAAAGGTGTCTTGAACGCCATGGATATGCGGGCCACTACGGGGTCTACCCCCTGTTCGTGCAGGGCGGCGAAGCTGACGCCCGTTGAGGTGAGAAACTCATGGCGCGTATGCTCCAGGTAGTGTTGATAGTTGGCGTTGTTCACAATGCCTTGCAGGTCGCACTCATAGTCGCGCACCTTCATTTCCAGTTCATAGATATATTTGTCCATATGTATTTATCCTCTTTGATGTTCTACGTCCAATCCCTTAAACCGTTTCAACTCTTCCAATGACACTAACTTGTAGAGTTTGTCGCTGGGGCGTATCTTGTCGCATTTCATGGAGAAGTGCTCGCCCTTGTGTACGGTGGGTACGGGCTTCAGGTCGACGCGCGCCTCCTCCAATGTCATGTACAAGGCGCCTGTGGTAGGCCCGGTAATCAGCAGTTTGTCTCCCACGTTCAGTTCGGCGGCCTCCACCACGAACTCTGCCACGCCGATGTTGGAGAAGTATTTCACTCCTTTGCCTACGTATATCTTACGCTCCGTAGCCGCCGAGCCGTAGTTCTTTGTCCATTCGCCCAAACGCTGGCCTAAGTAGTAGCCGTCCCAAAAGCCGCGGTTGAACACCGTTGCCAGCCGCCGGTTCCATTCCTCTATCTTTTCGTCCGTGAACGTGCCCTCCACATAGGCCTGCACCGCTTCCTTGTAGCATTCCGTTACGGTGCGCACGTACTCCGGTCCGCGGGCACGTCCTTCTATCTTGAACACCCGCACGCCCGCATCCATCATCTTGTTGAGGAAGTGGATGGTCTTCAGGTCCTTGGGCGACATGATGTACTGGTTGTCTATCTCTAACTCGGCGTCCGTCTCCTTGTCGCGCACGATGTACGACCGGCGGCATACCTGCATGCACGCTCCCCGGTTGGCGGAGTTATTCATCTGGTGGAGTGACAGGTAACACTTGCCGCTGACCGCCATACACAAGGCTCCGTGGCAGAACATCTCAATACGTACGGGTTGTCCGGAAGGTCCGCAGATGTGTTCCTCCTCAATGGCCCGGTGAATGACCGCCACCTGCTCCAGATTCAGTTCGCGCGCCAGCACCACGACATCGGCAAACTGGGCATAGAAGCGCAACGCCTCCACGTTACTGATGTTGAGTTGCGTACTGAGATGTACTTCCTGGCCTATTTGGCGGGCGTAAGTCATCACCGCCACGTCCGCCGCAATGATGGCGGAGATGCCCGCCTCGTGCGCCGCGTCCACAATGGTGCGCATCAGCGCCAGGTCGTTGTCATAGATAATGGTGTTGACGGTCAGGTAGCTCTTCATCCCGTGCTCCTCGCAGGTGCGGGCTATCTCCTTCAGGTCATCAATGGTAAACGTGTTGGCCGAGCGTGCCCGCATATTCAGGTTCTCGATGCCAAAATATATCGAGTCCGCTCCGGCCTGTATGGCGGCGGCCAGTGACTCGCGTGAGCCTACGGGCGCCATGATTTCAAAGTCTTGGGTGTTCATTGTTCTTTCTTTAACTGCCGCCAAAGGTACGAAAAATAAAGGATGCAGCCCAATTTGACTTGCATTTCCTCCCTTTTGAATGATAATTCGACCTCTTTTTCGTGGGATTGGCTTATTTTTGTATAAATTAAAAGTTAACATTTAATTCTATGAGACGATATATATTCATCCTGCTTGGCATCGTATGTTTGTGCATCATCGGCTGTACGGGCAAACATACAGAGCTGTTGTTACATCAGGCCGATTCTTTATTGTTAGTACAACCGGACAGTGCATTGGCTTTGTTGGAGCGAATGCCGCATGAACGGGGAGCACTGTCCCGCAAGAATGCTGCCCGCTATGCCTTGCTGTGGGCGCAGGCCACCGACAAATGTTTCCAGTCCTTACTCCCTTGCGACTCCTTGCTGGATGTGGCGTTGCGTTACTACAAGGATGCCAATCCCGACCGTGCCCTTGCCTTGCTCTACAAAGGCCGTTTGGAGGACGAAGTGGGCAGGCCGGACGAAGCCGCACGTCTGCTTCAGGAGGCTCACATTATTATGAAAGCCTATCCCGAAGATATGGAAACAAGGCGGCATATTCTCAGTTCGTTGGGCAATATTTATTTCTATTCGGCCAACTATGAGGCATCCATTCCGCTTTATCGGGAGTTGTATGATTGTTGTGTGACGGATGTGGATAAAGCGATAGCCTTAGATAATATCGCTTCTTATTATTCTGTGAAAGGGTTACAGGATTCCACTTTTATTATACAAAGAAAGGCGTTGGCATATGCGTTTGCGTCCAAGGATTCGTTTATAATAGCGGTAAATTTATTATCAATGAGTTTGAATTACGATGACTTTTTCGAAGACAGTGATTCCGCTTTGCATTATGCGCGTTTGGCATTGCAATGGTCGCCAACGGATAGGCCCAAAGGTAATTATTACTATAATATAGGTTCATTATTGGCTGAAGACAAGACAAGGCAAGATAGCGCCCTTTTTTATCTGCATAAAAGTCAGATGGATTCTACGTTTCAAGGACGTTTTTTATGTTTTCTTGATATGGCTGACATCGCTGAGAATCAGAAGAATTATCAGGCGAGCAACCGCTATCTACGTCAATATATAGCTTATGCGGATAGCCTGATTTTCTCCGAACAATCCACTCCGATCAGCCGCTTGATTCATGAATATCAAACGAAGATTCGGGTGCGGGAAGAGCAACTGAGGGGACAGCGTATTTGGTGGGGAAGCATGGGCGTAGGAGCCGTTCTTCTCTTAGGAATCATTGGAGCTTTTTTGTATCGGTTGAATAAAAAGAAACGGGAACAACAATATTACCGGCAACAATTGAGGCAGACCCGGGAGAAGATGCGCATTCTGCAAACCACTATTGATAACAATGAGGTCGTTTTATCTTTATTACGACAAGAACAGCGACAGAAAAATCAAGAAATTGGCAAATTGGAGGAAACTATTTGTAACTTTCAAAAGGAGAAATCTACTTTGCAGGCATGGATTTTTGCGCAAAGTGCTGTTTACAAGAAAGTGCAGTCGCTACGGAAACGATGGGTAGGGGGAAGTAAGGAACAGAAGGTGTTGAATCATGTCGACCAACAGAAACTGCGTGAAGTCGTACAGAGTATTTATGGCGACCAGATACAAGAGTGGAAGGAATGCTATCCCCGCTTAACAGAAGACGACATTCTATTGCTTTGCCTCCAAGAAGCCGATTTCGATTCGCAGAGTATAGCCATTTGTTTTGGTTACGGCGATACGCATGCCATCAACCAGCGGAAATTACGAATTAAGGAACGAATGAAAGCCTCGAAAATGCAAGTGTGACTATCACATTTTGTATAATATTGATTTATAGGCATTTGAGTAAATGAAGTGTGATTCCCTTTGCTTTAGATTTTCTAAACTTATTTTTAATTTTGTTCTCGTAAAACTTTTAAATTAAAAGAATATGAAAACAAAATGTTTATTGGTCTCATTGGCTTTTTTATTAATCATGCCATTCAGCTTAATAGCTAAGCAGCCAACAAAAAGAATTAAAAAAAGTATAAAAGTAACCACTCGTGTCCCCATGGATTTCGATTTCACGGTTCAAGACGTAAACAACACCCTACAGATTGTATTTATAGGTTATTTGCGGGATGCGGATTTGGTCATTACGGACGCATACGGACAGGCGGTATGCGAAGAGTACGGGACGGACATTTGTGACGGAAAAACAATTTATGTACCGGATGCGGACGCTTATCCTTATTCGCTTGAAATTACCTCACCGGTGATGGATGTAATAGGAGAAATCACGTTGGAGGAAGAGTGATTTTCTCGCGCTTCTTTCTTCTTTTATAATTCATTTCTTTGTCTAATCTTAAAAAGTAAGTGCCTATGAAGAAAACTATTTTTTATGTGTGGTGCGTTCTCTTTCCCTTGCTTCTACAGCTATATAGTTGTAGTGAGGATGAAGCACCGCCTATAGACTTAACCACCATAAGTAAGGAATATCAGGAAGATGCGTTGAAGATTTTTTTCAATGGGGTGGAATATTCCAGAGAAGGGGAAGTTGTTGCCCTGGTTTTGCCTTCAATGATAGGCGTAGATAATTCGGATGAAATTTGGCAAGGAAAGGGTGAGAAAATGCTGCTTGAAATACTTCCGTTTTGGCCGGAGATAAATAATGACAATCAATGGAATAGCGTCATTTTTGAGGTTGATGCCATTTCTACTCCGGACGAAGTGCGTTTCACCGGAAGTTACTCGGATGCTCCCGATTATTATTTGTTGGAAGTGGAGGGAATAGTTCGTGACGAGGTGATGACTATTCATCTGACCTACACGGAACAGGTAAATAGAATTACAGGAAATACGTATGTCTTTCGGTTTGATGAATCTTCGCTGGACTTTATGAGGTTATATCCCAAATACCCAACCGTAGAGTTTGACGGTCAGCAAATACCTACGGAGGATTTTATACGTGATGCCTTGACTCCGGTACTGAAGGTAATTCGTGAGAGCTTGCACGGTGATTTACAAGTCGAATTCTTGCCGGATGGTTCAACGAATGTGTCAGTTTTGTCTACGGACGAAGGTTCGGCTACCATTATACCGGGCTGGCATGGCTACCGCATTCATAGTAATCAGTATGGTTTTCTTTGTTCCGATTATGAGGGGGCTTCTTGGTTCAGCAAAAGGCTTGTAGATAGAGATGAACCGTACATAGGCGGGTTGTATACAATGTGGATAGATACACTTTATTTCTTTGGGGTATATTACGATATGAATGATGATTCTGACTTATTGCTAGCATTAGAAGACCTTTATTGGAATGACCTTCATACTTTCTTGTATTCATGGCAAACGCATATTGGAGATAAAACTTTATCGGAAACCGAATTGGAAAAAGTAAAAAGAGTGATAACGATGATTTCGCGTGATGAAATTGATAAAGTGTTGATACGTGGGTTGATACGTGGAGAAAAAATAAATTAATTTTTAAAACTTAATTCTTATGAGACATTTAAATTTAGTATTTTCAATAATGGTTATTACTACCATGATGGTTACTTCATGTCAAGATGAGGTATTCGTTGAGCCACAAACTGCTGTTATGGAGGAAATAGATAACTGCATTGTTTATCCATTGTCTAAAAAAGCACAGACTCGTTCTCTTTCGGCTTTCGATACGGATTGGGAAAATCAAACTCAAGTCACTTTAAATAGTGGTGAAATTAAAAATTTGCCATGGTATAATAGTGATGCCAATTTACCGGTACAAATGCGTTATGATGTAAAAAAGGAAGATGGATGGACTCTCCTTTTGCATACCTTTGGGAATACGAGCATTACTTCTGATCTAGGTATAAACTATACCCGTTGGCGGAATTAATTTAGTGCGTACTTAATTCTACCAATGGGCTTGTTATTGATATAGTTGACATATTG
>CALUOR010000066.1 GCA_944322285.1 uncultured Bacteroides sp. | reverse complement strand
CTTTGTATGGTTCATTGTATTTTCCCCTACAATATAGGCATAACACGCCACCGGAATAAATTGCAAAGTTAAATTATCAATCTTTATACTTCCACTTTTGCTGATACTTGTGACAAGCGCGTAGTTCATTTGGTTTTTCTCCATGAAATATTTAAGTGAGACCAATTCATTGGGATGTTCAAAGAAACGGTCTGTCCACTTTATCTCAACAGCCCAATCAGGTTTTTGGCGTGCGATATTTAATCCTACAATATCGACTTCGCCTTGCAGCTTACCTATTCTCCAGTTAGCGTAGCGGATTGATACACCTTGTCTTGGAATCCATTGGGCATAAACAGCTGTTTCAACCATATCTCCAATTTCACTATCTTGCTCGCTGATAGGTTGAAACAATGCACACCTAAGTGATGGATTAGTAAGATAGATTTTGAATTGCGTTTCTCGTTGATAGTGTTTCGCTGTATCATCCGTTCTGCGTACGACCTTTATAAGAAAAGCGGCTTCGAGGTAATTGATATACTTTTTCAAGGTTTCCTTCTTTACTCCAGACTCTTTTGAAAGCCTTTCATAAGAAAATTGTGCTCCTGAATGATATGCAATCATGGTGAATAGCGAATTGAGTTCTTGAACATCGCTAATACCATACAGACTGGGAAGATCACGAAGTAGCACTTTGTCTATTATGTCATGGCGGATAAATTGTCCAGGATTCTCTCGTATTTCTTCAGAGAATACGACTTCCGGGTAACCACCATAATTTATGTAGTCAATAAATAGCTTATTTAGCAGTTGCAGATCTATTGCTTGATAAATACGTGCTTCTATACCATGCCATTCTAAAGAAGTCGGGAGCATGATATTTGAATAGTTTTTCAAATGTATGTATTCATAAAAAGTAAGCGGAGGTAAACTAAAGTCGGTAAAACGACCTGCGCCACTTTCGTCACTTCTCTTTTTGAGTTCAGCAGCCGCAGAACCTGATGCGACGAACTTAACATTGCGATAAGTATCAACTAATGATTTAAGGTCTATCTCCCACTCTTTAAGGTATTGTATCTCATCATAGAATACGTACATTTGCTCTTGCGTGGGATTTTTACCTAATATCTGACAAGCTAAAATGAAAAGTTGTTCTAAATAAATCTTATTGTAGATAGGAGTCTCTACCGATATATAAATAATGTTTTGGGCAGACACACCGCTATTTATTAAACGTTGTATTGTATGAAACATCATCACGGTTTTACCCACCCTTCGAGGCCCCATGAGTATCAACGCTCTCCGAAGTCCTGTGGCTTGAACTAATGGCATGAAGATATTAAGATATAGCCGAGGGGACATTTTAGCATAATAGTCCGGTATTCTGCCTTCCGTCCACCAAGGGTTATCGACTTTCAATCTTCCTATTATTTGCTTCTCTAATAGTTCTGTATATTCCATACGACAAATTGAGATGGTTTAATAATGCAAATATAGATAAAAAACATAAATATAAGCATATCTTTTCATACTTATTTATCTCCATTTTGTGAAATAAGCTATTCCATCAGGAATGAATGACAAAAAAATCGTCCAAAGCACACACGAGAACGAATACATCAAACCAAGAAAAAATTTTTGTAGAAATTCAAAACAGTTTCTAAAATCTCCCTATAAAATAGAGTTCTCCTAAAAAAGGTACTTTTATTCTTGTGTCTGATCTTTAATGCATTCCATCTATCTTATTAAGAGTGTCAGGAAGAAAAATTGGATGGATAAAAGAAGCGGCATTCATGCTTATTTTACATAAATGCCATTCTCAAGAGTTTATAACTGCACTACTTCTTTGTTAAAGTATAAGTACCATATTCGTCAGTGAGCGTCATGGTGTTTCCCTCAATCTTTCCCGTTATTGTGTGATTATTATATTCACATGAAAATGTACCTGTTGTATCGCAGTAAAGGCAGTTACATTCTTTTTGATTATATAAATTGCTTTTGCGTGTATAAACTGTAACTATGCATTTGGAACCATTTTTAATATTTACTTTTACTTTATAACCCGTATATGGATTTGTTCCCACCCAAACAGTTTCTATGAGTCTAAATGTCTTCATCTTTATTTCTATTTTTAACATATTATTACATTCTATTCACTCTGCTTATAAATATTATCCTAAAAATTATGTTTCGCAATTTTATTTTTGACAAGTTTGAATCTATTCCTATCCTATTTTATTTTTGCACCATCCAGTCCCCAAAGACAACATTTTGGAACTAAGGCTATCATAGGTATTTAGGAATGCCTCCAATCTCAATCTGTATATATTAATAAAAAATCTCCATAACACAAAAAGTTACAGAGATTTTTGGGCACTATAAAATGTTGAATAATTATAATTGGATGAATTCTACATCATCTACCACCAATTCTTGTTTCCCAAATGTGTAAAAACCAAATCCTGCATATTCCAACGGCATGTAACGCACTTTTAAAATTTGCATTCCGTCAACGATAAAGGTTAAAGTTTGACCATCACTTGTAAGTTCCCACTCCTGATCAACATTCTTTTTGTCCTCCCATTTCACTCCTTGAGAAATGGCACCTACGACTAAACCATCTACACGGCGTTCAAATCGAACCATTTCACTATTAAAATTGAAACAATAAAAGTTTCCGCCATCTCGATAATTGAATACTAAACCAGTTGTCCGATCATTTGATAATTTCTTGATATTGACGTGTGTTCGAATCGTAAAAGGCTTTAGTACATCAAGTGGTGCGTAACAATGGGTTTCAAAAAATGTATTTTCTCCCACTTTAGTTGCTACACCACTCAGTGCAGTGAGTGCAATACCTAATCCTTTATTTTCTCCTTTTGAAGTGATGGTCATTTTACCACCATCAATAATTGCTGTTCCGCTGTTGCTTTCATAGGCACATTCTGTCCATTCCAATGAATTTGCATCAAATGTTTCTTTGATACTTTGCGCATAAACGGCATTAGATATGCCTAATGCGATTGTGATAATTCCAACAATTTTTTTCATGATGTTTGTGATTGAATTAGTTGATTCATAAACTGTGAACTTTTCCTATTCTAGTTTGTAATTCTTCAATGATAGGTTCAAATTCTTTAGGTATTCTATCGACCTCAGTAAACTCTCCGTGACGTGCGGCATAACTCCCTGCCACTTCTGACTCTACCTTAATTTGAAAAGCCACCCGCTCGGGAGTGGATATATCCCTAATAGTAACCCTGTTTCGGATTTGTTTCTCTGACAAAGTAAATGTTTTGTATTGCCAAGGTGTCTGTAAATATCCACCATACATATCTGTCGCTGCTATTTCATCAAAATAATTCAGTAATATTTGGTGAAGCAATTTCCACGCAGCACTCACATCAACCTTTTCTCCTTCTATTTTATAATAGAGAGGATCAATATTTATAGTGAAGAATTTGTTTACAATGCCAGAAGCTGCAGAAGAGCGGTAAAAACCATCTTGTTGCAATGCAAAAGACAGAGAAGTTCGCTTATCACCTCCATAGAATTTAGTTAGTATCGGCTTATATTCTTCACATTCACAGCGAATAATAACCACTTCATTCTTTTTCTTTGGACGGGTAAATTCGGCATATCCATATCCTGCCAATGTATTGTTGATATAGATTGCCGCCTCTTTCGGTTCTACCGTAACTTTGATGATTTTAGGCTTTTTAGCCGCTTGAATACTTGTTGCAAATACAAATAACAAGCCAAATAGGAAAATAAATTTTTTCATAATTTTATTATCTTGTTGTTGATTTGATTGATTGACCGGAAGAGTATCTGTAATCTTTAGGAATTCTCAATTCATAGAGTTGATCCTTTTTCCCTTTTACATAAAAACTTCTTGAGTATATTTCTACACCGTTTTCTCGGCAAGAAACATTGATGTAATCATTCCCTTTTGGAACGATGTAGTGCACAAGGCCTCTCCCCACATATTCATCATTCACATAAATTTCAATATGTTGTTCATCGCATGATAGATTGACAGGAATGCTGCTTGCGCACGAACTGAAGCATATGATAATAAAAATTGCAATAACAAATTGTTTCATAACAGATAAATTTTCAACGGACAAAATTACCGTATATTACAAAATGTTACGACAACTTATGTGTGGATATAAATCACACTTATGTGGAATAAAAATCACACTTATGTGGAATAAAAATCACACCCTCGTAATTCTTTTATGTAATATTGGAAGAAGTTGTGATGTAAAATAGAAGAGATACGAAGGAGCAATGCGGTGTCAATGCTTTCGCGCTTGAATATGGAGTATACGTTAGTGCGCTCGCAGCAAAGTTTATTAGCGAACCACGTTACAGAACGTTCTTGGCGTTGAAGTTCTTTTTTTATCAATGTACCGATGTGTATCATGGTATAAAAAGGCGGAACCATTCGTTGCTTACCTTTATTCTGAGGTACCGCCAAGCACCGTGTCCATAGGTAAGTACGAATGGTTCACGCCTAACGAAGCGTGAACCTTCACCTACTTATTCTCCGGACTTTCAAATTGGCGGTTTTCAGAATAGAGAATAAGAGCTAAAAGCTCAAATATCTTTTTAATAAGAAACAAGAATGGAAACGCTTTTCCAAAAATGTTTTCAAAAAAGGAAAACATGCACAAAGCATGTTCTCCTTTCTATGTTATATAAACTTTTTTACTTGTTCAGAGCCAAAGCCACATTAACGGCGCAAGCTACGGTACATCCTACCATCGGGTTGTTACCGATACCCAGGAAGCCCATCATTTCTACGTGTGCGGGAACTGAAGAAGAACCTGCAAACTGAGCGTCTGAGTGCATACGGCCCAATGTGTCGGTCATACCGTAAGAAGCGGGACCTGCAGCCATATTGTCCGGATGCAGCGTACGGCCTGTACCACCACCGGATGCTACTGAGAAGTAGGGCTTGCCGGCCAATACACGTTCTTTCTTATATGTACCTGCTACCGGGTGCTGGAAGCGAGTGGGGTTGGTAGAGTTACCCGTGATGGATACGTCTACATTTTCTTTCCACATGATGGCTACGCCTTCGCGAACATCATCGGCACCATAGCATTTTACCTTGGCGCGAGGACCATCCGAATACGGAGTTTCCTTGATGACTTTCAGTTCGCCAGTATAGTAATCAAACTGGGTCTGTACATAAGTAAAGCCGTTGATGCGTGAGATAATCATAGCGGCGTCCTTACCCAAACCGTTCAGGATGCAACGCAAGGGGTTTGTACGTACCTTGTTGGCCATTTCGGCAATCTTGATGGCACCTTCAGCAGCAGCAAACGACTCGTGTCCGGCCAAGAAAGCAAAACATTGAGTCTCTTCACGGAGCAGACGGGCTGCCAGGTTGCCGTGTCCCAAACCTACCTTGCGGTCATCGGCTACAGAACCGGGGATGCAGAAAGCTTGCAGACCGATACCGATAGCTTCGGCAGCATCGGCAGCATTCTTGCAACCTTTCTTCAGGGCGATGGCGCAACCTACTACGTAAGCCCATTTAGCGTTCTCGAAGCAGATGCCTTGCGTTTCTTGGCAAGTCATGTAGGGATCGAGGCCTGCGGCGTCACAGATTGCGTTAGCTTCTTCAATATCCTTGATACCGTTCTCGTTCAGTGCGGCCAAAATCTGCTTCATGCGGCGGTCTTGGCTCTCAAATTGTACGGGTCTAATCATAATCTGTTCCTCCTCCTTATTCTTTACGTGGGTCAATATATTTAACTGCGCCTTGTTCGGGTTTGAAGCGTCCGTATGTACCAGTCACCTTCTTCAGTGCTTCGTTGGCGTCAACACCATTCTTCACTTGCTCCATGAACTTACCCATGTGGACGTATTCGTAGCCGATGACTTCGTTGTCCTTGTCCAAAGCCATGCGGGTGATGTAGCCTTCGGTTAGTTCGAGGTAGCGGGTACCCTTGGCCAGTGTACCGTAGAGTGTGCCTACCTGGCTACGCAAGCCCTTGCCGAGGTCTTCCAATCCGGCGCCAATCATCAAACCGCCTTCGGAGAAAGCAGACTGGGTGCGTCCGTAAACAATTTGCAGGAAGAGTTCGCGCATGGCTGTGTTGATAGCATCGCAAACAAGGTCCGTATTCAAGGCTTCGAGGATAGTCTTACCGGGCAGAATTTCAGATGCCATGGCGGCAGAGTGAGTCATACCGGAGCAACCGATGGTCTCTACCAACGCTTCCTGGATAACGCCTTCTTTTACGTTGAGGGTTAATTTACATGCACCTTGCTGGGGAGCACACCAGCCCACGCCGTGTGTCAAGCCAGAGATGTCTACGATTTCTTTTGCTTTTACCCATTTACCTTCTTCGGGAATAGGAGCCGGTCCGTGGTTGGGACCTTTTTTTACAACACACATGTGTTCCACTTCGTGTGAATAAGTCATAATAGCTCTTTTTAGTTAGTTAATAAAAAAGAAGTTCCACTTTTAAACTCGTGCAAAGTTAGTTGTTTTCTTCTATTTAGCCAACCCTTCCGTTTTTCTTTTTTATTAAAAATAGGTAATAAATCACCTTGTTTCGCGCGAATGTAATGTAGACATGGCAAGTCAGGAAGGCTCGGCAATGGTGAGCGTGGCTCCGGCATAGTGGCTCACGAGGGTCTCCACATTCTCTGCGGGGCTTATATTATCCAGCGTATAGGGTGGTGTAAATGCCCGACCAATGTCCATGGGGGTGTCGCGGGTAAACTTACATCCGGTGAAGTTGATAACGCCCGTATCCTTGTCCGACTTGCACTCGTAGGGCTTCTTCATGCCTATAAAGGCCGAGTTTTCCACAAAGACATTCGCTTCCAGGCCAAGGCCGATGCAATAGTTGGCTACAGAGCTATCGTAGAGGCAATTCACAATATGCACTTGCCCATAGCGCACGCGGGGCATACGCTCGCGGCATCCCTCGCCCCACCAGCAATATTGAAAGGTTGTACGCAGGTGTCCGCGGTCTTGCGTATGACTATCGCTTCCTCCCCAAAGGTTGGTAAAACGGTGGTCGTCGCTTCCCCCGCTCCCTCCGGCTTGCGGCTCTATGAGGTAATGAAACTTGCACCAGGTCACAGTTATGTTGTCCGAAGCGTTCTTCGCGTCAAAGTTTCCGTCCACCCCGTCCTGAAAATCGCAATGGTCTACCCAAATGTTCGTAGTGCCGTCTATGCAGAGATTGTCATTCCCGTCCACGTCATACGCACCGGCACTTTTGAAGGTGACATTGCGAAGGATAATGTTATCCGATCCTTCGCGGAGATAAAGGATGCCCGAGGCGGAGGCGGTGCGGTGTGGATTGACAAGTGCCGAGCCGGGCAATCCGAGGATGGTTTTGTCCTTTGCCCGTACTTTTAGCATTGAATTGACCTCCACTTCACCTTTAATATATATAGTAAGAGTCTGTGTGCTCTTCAAGGCATCTTCCAACTCGGAGGCGGTGGTCACAATGCGATAAGCCTCCCTTCTTCCACCGGTAGGCGTTTTCTCGATGCAAGCAAAGCCAATGGGGGCATTGGCATCTTGCTCGCACGCGCCGTAAATTTCTTCCACGGGAGAAGTTTCCGGTTCTTCATCAGGAGTATCCGGCTCTTCGATGGGAGTGTCGGGAGCGGAGTTTATGGCGGGCTCGGACGAGCAACCCTCCATCAACAGGGCGCATAGCGCAAAGATAAACAAACGTTTCATATCAAAAAATAGAATTTATCAGTGGGCAAAAATAGCGTATAAGGTTGTGTTTTGTGTTGACAAATTGTCTTTCTGTGTGGAAAGTTTCGCATATTTCCTTTTATTTTATAGCTTTGCATCTAAAAACGATAGAAACAAAGTAATATGATAAAAGTTAAGGAATCGGATTTTCTCAAGGCGCGAGGCCACGGAATGGACTTATTTATCAACTGGCTGACAGATGTTTATATGGAAGTGCTGGGCGGAGAGTTTACGCCCGATAATCTGAAGGAGCTCACCCCTTGGCAACATACCCTGCTGGCTTACCGCATCTTCAGGGATGAGGTGATGGAAGGCGGCTTTTGCCAGCTGATACAAAACGGATATGGTCCGTACATCTTCGACAATCCCTTTGCCAAAGCCATGCGCTTATGGGGATTGACCGACTTGTCAAAGCTGATTTATGCCGCCCGGAAGGTGTACGTAGCCCATCGCGAAGACTTAGAACGCGAACGCACGGAGGAAGAGTTCATGGCTATGTACGAACAATACGAAGCTTTTGACAAGTTAGAGGAAGAATATCTGGAGAATGAAGAAGAAATGACCACAGCCATAGCCGCCTACGTGGATGAACATCTAGAGATGTTCGTGGAGGTGGCGAAAGACTGAAATCACAAAGAATGGTCATTGCCATGCATCTGCTCCTTATACTTCAGCGCCCACCAAAGGGCAATCAGGATGGCATAGGAGACACCCACGGCAACCCACTTTTCTGCCTCGCTGATGTCCGCATTGCGGGGCAGGAAATAAGCGGCCGTGGCGGTGATGTAAAGGAACAGCGCCAGCAGGATAGCGGTGGATTTCTTTATGTGTCTCATCATAGCCTCCTCCTCTCTTTGTTATACCAAACAGCAAACCATACGAGCGTAACAGCCAACGCCGCCAACGCTACGGGCAACACACTGCCCGCCCCCATACGAAAGCCTTCGGGAGCCACACAAATATAAGTGGCACATACCACCGTCATGAAGATAGCAGGCACACCGGTCACACCGAATGTCAGCCCCGGCTTGGTGCGCACCAGCCAAACGGTTACTGCCCAAAGCGTAAAGACAGCCAATGTCTGGTTGGCCCAAGCAAAATATCGCCAGATGGTCTGGAAACCGTCGGCGTCCTTCAAGCTATACAGCAACAAAGCAGCCGCCAAGGCAAACATCGGCACGCAGATATACAAGCGACGACGCATGGACTTCTGCTCCAGCCCCAGGAAGTCGGCCACGATGAGACGCGCCGAGCGGAAAGCCGTGTCGCCGCTGGTGATGGGAGCAGCCACTACGCCGAGGATGGCCAGCACGCCGCCCACGGTGCCCAGCCAGCCTTTGCTGATGTCGAACACCACGACGGAAGCGTCGTTCAGCCCCATGCCGTTCTCGTGGAAGAAATAAGTAGCTACGGTGGCCCATATCAAGGCTACAATGCCTTCGGTAATCATGGCGCCGTAGAAGACGGGACGTCCGTGACGCTCGCTCGTCATGCAACGGGCCATCAAAGGACTTTGCGTAGCGTGAAAACCGGAGATGGCTCCACAGGCGATGGTGATGAACATCATCGGGAAAATGGGATTGGACGAAGCCTGCGGATGCGTGTTCCGCATACCTTCCCACAATTCGGGCAGGTCGGGCGACTTCACGTAGAGCATCACCAGGATGCCCACGGCCATGAAGAGCAGGGCTACGGCGAAAAGGGGATAAATCTTACCGATAATCTTGTCGATGGGCAGCAACGTGGCCAGGATGTAATAGAGGAAGATGACGATAATCCAAAAAGTCATGTCAAGCGACTCCGGCGTGAGTTTGGCCAGCAATCCCGCGGGCGAAGCCACAAACACAGCACCTACGAGCATCATCAGTATCACGGCAAAGCCTCGCATCACTTGCTTGGTGGGCAAGCCCAAATAGCGACCAATGATTTCGGGCAGGCTCTCCCCATCGTGCCGGAGAGACAACATGCCGGACAGATAATCATGCACCGCCCCAGCAAAAATACTTCCCAACACAATCCACAGGTAGGAAGCCGTGCCGAACATAGCGCCCATAATGGCACCGAAGATGGGACCCACACCGGCAATATTCAAGAATTGTATCATGAAAATCTTCCAAGTAGGAAGAGGGATGTAATCCACCCCGTCTGTCTTGGTTAAGGCAGGAGTCTTACGGCCATCCGGACCAAAGATGCGCTCCACTACACGTCCGTAAGTAAAATAGCCGGCTATCAATGCCAGCAAACAAATAGTAAAAGTTATCATACTAAGAATGTTTATGCGTCGCAAATGTAAGAGTTTCTCGGCAAATAGCATAAAATTATCGCATGTTTTGTGTATCTTCGCCGCAAAAATCATAGGATATGCTGAAAATACTTACGCCATACTTAAGGACTTTTTTCCTGATCATCGCCCTATTAAGCACTGCTGGCAGATTTCCCTTATATGCCCAGTCACCCAAGCACGAAGTGCGTGCCGCTTGGATAACAGCTGTTTACGGACTCGACTGGCCTTCTACCCGTGCCACGACTCCCGCCGGCATCCGAAAACAAAAGGCTGAACTGATAGAGATACTGGACAAACTGAAAGCTGCTAACTTCAACACCGTGCTGTTTCAGACGCGCACCCGGGGCGACGTGCTCTACCGTTCAGACATCGAACCCTACAACGCCATCCTTACGGGAAAATCGGGAGGAGACCCCGGCTACGACCCGCTGGCTTTCGCCGTGGAAGAGTGCCACAAGCGGGGTATGGAGTGCCATGCCTGGATGGTGACCATCCCCTTGGGCGGACGCAAACATGTAGCTTCGCTCGGCAAGCAATCCGTCACCCGCCGGAAACCTCAGATATGCGTGCCCTACAAGCGTGAGTATTTCCTCAACCCCGGACATCCTGAAACGAAGGTCTACCTGATGAGCCTAGTGCGCGAAGTGGTGGAGCGGTATGATGTGGATGGTGTGCACTTCGACTACCTGCGCTATCCCGAGCGGGCTTTCCGCTTCCCCGACCGGTACGATTATCGCAAATATGGAAACGGACGAAGCCTGGAGCAATGGCGCAGGGACAACCTCACCGAAATACTGCGCTATATATATAATGGTGTAAAGAAACTGAAGCCATGGATCAAGGTCAGCACCTGCCCCGTAGGGAAATATCATGACACAAGCCGCTATTCTTCCAAAGGATGGAACGCCTTCCACACGGTGTATCAAGACGTGCAGGGCTGGCTGGGCGAAGGCATTCAAGACCAAATCTACCCGATGATGTATTTCAAAGGCAACGCTTTCTATCCTTTCGCCCTCGACTGGCAGGAGCAAAGCAACGGGCGGCACATTGTGCCCGGCTTGGGTGTCTACTTCCTGCATCCCAAGGAAGGAGACTGGGAGATTGAGGAGATAGAGCGGCAAATCAATTTCATCCGGCGCTTCAAGTTGGCGGGCGAAGCCCACTACCGGGTGAAGTTCGTCACGGACAACACGAAAGGTTTGTATGACCTGCTACAGGCGCACTATTACGCCTACCCTGCCCTGCAGCCACCTATAACGTGGGCTGATACGATTCCGCCTACCTCACCCACGGGGTTGACCACAGAGCGCATTGCCAAAGGCTACACCCGCCTGCGCTGGCAAGCCGCAACGGACAATGATACGCTCAATGTGCCCACTTACGTCATCTACGCCTCGGACAAGATGCCTGTGGACACGACCGACCCGCGCAACATCGTAGCACAACGCGTCCGGGGCACCGAATACATCTACGCTCCCATCTATCCTTGGGAAGACTACCGTCACTTTGCCGTCACCGCCCTCGACCGCTATGGCAATGAAAGCCGCCCGGTCTATGGAGAAGTCAAGCCGACATACAACGCTGCTCGATAGCGACTTTCCCGCGTGAGCGGAGTCAGTGCCAAGTATCCTTCCTCCACACGCCCTTGCTCCACCCGCAAGGGATAACGTTCCTCATCCTCCACATGCCGGGTATACACCGCTCCGGGCGTGGGCAGATAGTCTATCATCAAACGCCCCACCCGTCCCGGTGCCAACAGGCGTTGACGCAGTTTGAGTGCCACCACACCCATATTCATCCGCAAGTTAACCTCTACACACGGATGTATCCAATAACGGTCCGCCTCCTCCCGGCACACCATCATGTCGATGCCCCAATAGCCTTGATAACTCCCTGTATGGCAAGCCACTATCTCCAACACCTTGGCACGCACCTTGTGCAAAGTCTCGCCCAACCCGTAGCCCTCCATCCGTTGCTCTACCAGCTCATCAGCCAAGAGTCGGTTGCCCCCGTATGCGCCTCCGTACGTGGTGGAAAATAACGAATAGCCCTCAAAAGACACCCGTCCCTGCCCATCCGAGTAAAACTCCATGGCAAAGTCCTCCACCTTATCATATACAGGCGAAGCCGTGAGCACTCCATGCTTGCGCAACAAGCGGGCGCACCAGCCTTCCACATCCGGCGAAAATACCCCTTTGCACCAGCGCAAGCCCTTGCCGCTTCCCGACCAGGGTGCCTTGAGCACCACCGCCCGACGTCCTTCCACATAGGCTCGGCAAGCCGGAAGCTCCCGCAGATTCATGCTCTCCGCCCGCTTGCCTCCAATTTCTCCCAAATCCTCCAGCCAAGCAGACACCCGCTCACGCGAAGCCAGCCCCCGCCACTCTGCCAATATTTCCTCACCGGGGAGATTTATTTCTTCCGCCCCTTCCTCCAGCAAACTCCTGCGCAAAGCCGGCGTCCATCCCCAAGGCATCCACTTTGTTTCGCCAAGGCTATGCCAATCCTTCGCCAAGACCGGCACGATGTTTCGCCGAAAGCGTTCATTCATTTGCTCCACCCAAGCCTTCTCGTCCGGCGAAGCCACCCGCACGCCTCCTCCGTCCCCGGCATACCAGAAAGGAAGCAAGGCCAAGTCACGCGTCATCTGCCGCACCGTGTCCGGTGCCACATACGTAGGTCGGTTGTCGGCCAATGCCAAGTCGGCGTCAGGGTTGAATAGATAAATCTGCATGTTCATCGCTGCTTATAATGAGGCAACAAAGATAAGGATTAAGTAACCAGTAAATGTAAGTATACAGAATTAATTGATATCATTTTTATCATTCTTCATTTAATGGCTAAATCATCATTTACCTATGCATTTCCGGAAGGCCTTATTTTCATACCTATTTTTGCAAGCGTTTTAGAGCTGATAGTTTAGAATTTAAAAGACAAAGTAATGAAACGCTTATTGATTGCATTTTTAACTCTATTTCTACAACATATCTATAATATTATTATTTATAGTTAATTATCAATCCCTTATTTTGAGATTTTTTGAGAAAGAAACGTCTAACTTGTGTAAGGTTACTATTTTAAACTATATTTATGCAACGCATCCCGGAAATAGACTATCTGAAATGTATATTTATCCTCTTGATGGTGACATTTCATTTGGTATACATTGGTGACAACTATCCGTATGCCAAGCAAATAGTCTATACATTCCACATGCCAGGCTTTCTACTCATCTCCGGCTATCTGACACAAAGCGTTAGCCATTGGCAGAAGGGTATGTTGAAACTCAAACGATTGCTAGTCCCTTACCTATGGATGGAGACAGGATATGTCATAATGTCTTATCTGCTCCCCGTGCGCGAAAGGTTGACGGAACTTACGCCAAGCATTGTGTTGGACAAAATTTTGCTGCACCCTTTAGGGCCTTATTGGTATCTGCATACATTGATGCTCTGTTTGGTTTTATACTATTTCATTTATAAGTATTTGCGTATGGACGGGTTGACGCAGGCCATAGTTTTTGGATTGGCCTTGTTCGGGTTGCAAGTCTGTGGCGTGATTTCCTTTGCCAACGGACTTTATTTTTTGGCAGGATGTATTTTGCACAGATGTGGAATAGATTTCCGTCAAGTTTTCCGTCCCGCATGGATAGCCATTGTTCCACTCGTCTTGCTTTGCTGTTATCCGGAAAACTTACATCGCGAACGTTTAGGAGGAATAGCTATCACATTTTTAGTTTGTTGCGTATTGTTATGGAGTTACCGATATTTGCCTATACGTGTAAGGCGACTGGCCTGTTTTATCGGGCGTAATACGTTGTCCATTCTGTTGTTCTCGCCTATTTTTACTTTGCTTTCCCGTTGGTATCAACCTTGGTTTACTTTCGATGCATCCGGATTGTGCTTCCTATTGGTGGCTGTTTCATTTGCCGTAGGAGGAAGTATAGGATTGGCTTGGTGCATGGATCGTCTGCATCTTTCGATTTATTTCATGGGAAAAGAAAGAAGCATGAATCCGTATGGTCAATGAAATTTTACGAGAAAATAATCTGAAATTAAGAAAATAAAACCTATAAAGAATCATGCAAAGACGACATTCCGACCGCTTCTCTTATTTTAAAGATTCGGCCTGTACGGCGAGAGAATTTTATTTGCCCTACGTGGAAAAATTCCACCGCATAGGCAAGGGCGTGAGGATATTGGAAGTGGGTTGCGGCGAAGGAGGCAACCTGCTTCCTTTTGCCGAACGGGGATGCGAGGTGACAGGCCTCGATTTATCCGCTACCCGCATAGCACAAGCTAAAGATTTCTTTGAACAGAGCGGATACAACGCCCGGTTTGTTCATGCCGATTTCCTTGCTATGGAAACACCGCCCGCGGAAGAACATTATGACCTGCTGGTGATACACGATGTTATCGAACATATCCACCGGAAGAGCGATTTCATCCGCCATGCTCACGACTTTCTGGCACCGGGCGGCATCATCTTTTGGGGCTTTCCGGCTTGGCAAATGCCTTTTGGAGGCCACCAGCAAATCTGCAAAAGCCGGCTGTGCTCGCATCTGCCTTTTATTCATCTGCTTCCTTCCCGGTTATACAATGGCATCTTGTGCCTTTGCGGAGAAAACGAAGAGCGCCGCAAGGAGCTATTGGACATTAAACGCACATGCATGACCATCGAACGGTTTGAACAGTTGCTGAAGACGAACGGCTGCACCCTCATCCACCGGTGCCTGTGGCTCATCAATCCTCATTATAAAAAGAAGTTCAATCTGAAGCCCCGAAAACTATCGCAACCCTTAGCCCGCCTTCCCTATGTGCGCAATTTTGTATCCACCTCCTGTTTCTATGTCACACAAAAGGAGTAAAGGTATGAGGTTTATGGAATCCTATAAAATAAAGACGGAATTTTAGCAAACCCATTATGATGCGTTGCTTATGTGTCATTTTGAATAAGCTTCTTTAGAAAATCATTTTTAGTGAAGTATGCGAATCAGGAGTTGGCGTTCTGATTCAAGAATTAAAAATTGACATAGGTAAGTAGAGCAATCGCCAACTTTCC
>CALUOR010000065.1 GCA_944322285.1 uncultured Bacteroides sp. | reverse complement strand
GCTGGCCTGTTTCTTTCACACAACAAAAGTAAACATTCCAGCCGTATTTTCTTTCATTGCGCAAATCTAAGGGAACGGAGTGAAGCATCTCCCAGTGTGTTCGGGAGATTCTTCGCGTTGCTCAGAATGACAGATACATGGCGAAGCCCTTTAAAATCTGTGTAAATCTGTCTAATCTGTGTCATCTGTGTGCCATTAAACACAACGATAAATTATCATTTTCATGACCGATAAAGCATCTTCATCAGTTCGTCCTCGCTGAGTTTGCCTTCGATGTAAATCAGCGTAGCTGATTGTTTTTTTCCTACCTTATATAATATGTAGCGATTCAGCTTATTCTTTTTGCTGAGTTGATAATAGGCACTGAGCAGTTGGCCGCTTTCGATTATCTCTTGTGTTTTTATGACCTGCTGGCCGGCCACATCTTGTTTGAGGCATTGCACAATGTCGGCCTTGTAAGGCGTCACATCCTTAAACACCAAGCTTCTGTAAGCCGTCATGCGGTAAGAGCGCAGGATGCTTCCGTTCAGCTCCACGTAGGTCACGTCTTTCTGCTTGCCATATTTCTCGAAGAGGGACGCTATTTGCAGGTCTTCTTGGGCGTATGCGCTTAAAGTGAAGCCGATAAGCAATAACAAACTGCCCAACAGGCGGTATAAAGCAACGTTTCTTGTTGTCATGGCGTTTTCTTAATATAATAGGTTTGGAATGATGATATTCTCTTTTAGCTCTTCGTCCGTGAAGCCTACGTTTTGCAAGGCTTCCAACGCTTTGGCCTGCACCAGCTTGGGGTCGTCGTGATACTGGCCGTTGATGATGACGAAGCTTGGCGCCGTGTTTTCGCCGATGCGGGGCAACAAGGTGCTTAGGCCGATGCAGAGCAGCAAGGTGGCGGCTATGCCTGTGGTCGCGTAAAGCAGCCTGTGACGATGGATGCGTGGGGCTGCGGGACGCTTTCCCTCTTTTTGCATGGCTTGAAAAGCTTCGGCTTCTTCCTCCAGGCAGGTGAACAGCGGGCGATATATTTCCCACTCGTGAGGCAGATTCTTTTCCCGGGTGAAGTAATGCCGCAGGCGGCGTTCTTCCTCGCAGGTGGTCAGGCCTTCGAAATATTTGTTCAGCAATTCTTCTATCTTCATGGTTGGTTCCTCCTCTTTTTTTCTTGAATAATCTTCAGGTAACTGTCTCTCACTCTCTTTCGCGCCCTCGACAGATTGCTCCGTATGGCTTCGGCGTTGCATCCGGTGATTTGGGCTATCTCTTCGGTCTCATATCCTTCCACGTCCTTCATGCGCATGATGGTGCGTTGCAAGGTGGGCAGCGAGTCGATGAGGGCGCGTATCAGCTTCACTTCGTCTTTCATCTCCAGCAGTCGCTCGGGCGTGTTGTCGTGGGCTGTGTCCTGCAGGTTGTCTATGGCTTGCGTGTCTTTGTGCTTGCGCCGCAAGTCCATGCAGACGTTGTGCGTCAATGTCATGGCGAATGCCTCGATGCTTCGGTAGTGCTCCAGTTCTTGCCGGTTGCTCCATAGTTTGAGCAGCACTTCCTGTACGGTGTCTTCGGCATCCTCCTTGTCATCGCTCAGTTTGCAGGCATAAGCCAATAGCTTGCTTCGGAGCGGCAGGACGGTTGTTTTGAATTCGTTGAGTTCCATTTACACTTACAAGACGTTTGAGAAAGAAAAACGTGACATGAAAAAGGCAAAAAAAATAATTCGGCACGAAAATGAGGCCCTTCTCACTTCGTGCCGAATAGGAATGCTTGCAATGCCCTGGAGCTTATGCATTCAACGCCTGCTCAATATCCGCAATGATGTCATCGGCATTCTCGATGCCCACGGAGAAGCGGATGAGGTCCGGACGTACGCCTGCTTCAATGAGTTGCTCGTCCGAGAGCTGGCGGTGTGTATGGCTGGCGGGATGGAGCACGCAGGTGCGGGCATCGGCCACGTGGGTGACGATAGCCGCCAGCTTCAGGTGGTCCATAAAGCGGATGGCCACGTCGCGTCCGCCCTTCAGACCAAAGGAGATGACACCGCACGAACCGTTGGGCATATACTTCTGTGCCAGTTCATAATATTTGTTGCCGGGCAGGCCGCAATAGTTTACCCATGCCACTTTGTCGCTCTTCTGGAGGTATTCGGCCACCTTCTGTGCGTTGCGGCAATGTTGGGGCATACGCAGGTGCAGGGTCTCCAAGCCGAGGTTCAGCAGGAAGGCGTTCATCGGGCTTTGGATACTGCCCAAGTCGCGCATCAGCTGGGCCGTGGCTTTGGTGATGTAGGCCATCTTGCCGAAAGCCTTCGTGTAGGTCAGGCCGTGGTAGGACTCGTCGGGCGTACACAGGCCGGGGAACTTGTCGGCATGGGCGTCCCAGTCGAAGTTGCCGCTGTCCACAATGCAGCCGCCTACGCTGGTGGCGTGTCCGTCCATGTATTTAGTGGTAGAATGCACCACGATGTCGGCTCCCCATTCGAAGGGGCGGCAGTTGATGGGCGTGGGGAAGGTATTGTCCACGATGAGGGGCACGTCATGCGAGTGGGCGATGCGGGCAAACTTCTCGATGTCCAGCACTTCGAGCGCGGGGTTGGAGATGGTTTCGCCAAACAAAGCCTTGGTATTGGGACGGAAGGCTTTGCTGATTTCCTCTTCCGAATCGTCGGGGTTGACGAAGGTCACGTCGATGCCCAGCTTCTTCATGGTCACGCCAAAGAGGTTGAACGTGCCGCCGTAGATGGCCGACGAGCATACGAAATGGTCGCCCGCCTGGCAGATGTTGAACACGGCATAGAAGTTGGCGGCCTGTCCGCTGGAAGTCAGCATGGCGCCTACGCCACCTTCCAGTGCGGCAATCTTGGCGGCCACGGCGTCGTTCGTGGGATTCTGGAGGCGGGTGTAGAAGTAGCCGCTGTCTTCCAGGTCGAAGAGGCGGGCCATCTGCTCGCTCGTGTCATATTTGAAAGTGGTGCTTTGATAGATAGGGAGCACGCGCGGCTCGCCCTTCTTGGGAGACCATCCGGCTTGTACGCAGATGGTTTCAGGATTCAGTTGTTTGGTCATAATTCTATGTTTGTTATCAATTAAATGCGAAATATGGCGCAAAAGTAAGGAAAATAATGTACTTTTGTCCACGTAAAACTGATTTTTAGCACGATTATTCATATTAATTTATGGCACGCACCCTGCTGATATTCTTCTTTTTGACCTTGTCCGTGGCCCTGCAGGCCCAGCAAACCACCGATACGCCCCGTCCGGGCGAAGGCATTTCCACCTTCCTGGAGCGCAACGGGCGTCCCAGCCGCACGTATTATCGGGAATTTCTTCGCTTGAACGAGAAGAAGCTGAAGGGCAAGCACGAATTGAAGCTGGGCGTGAAATACATCCTTCCGCCTTTGCGAGAGAAAGGCAATGCCTCCGCGAGGGAAAGTGAGGCGCAATGTTTGGAGGAACCGTTGTTCGGCAAGAAGCTGAAGGAAGTGCAAGTGAAGGGCAACAGCCTGAAGGGTGCGTGCTTCTACATCGTGAGCGGACATGGAGGCCCCGACCCCGGCGCTATCGGCAGGGTAGGGCGGCACGAGCTGCATGAGGACGAATATGCCTACGACGTGGCTTTGCGACTGGCCCGCAACCTGATGGAGCAAGGCGCGGCGGTGCGCATCATCATTCAGGACAAGAAGGACGGCATACGCGACGACCGTTACCTGAAGAACAGCAAGCGGGAGACGTGCATGGGCGATGCCATCCCGCTGAACCAAGTGGCGCGCCTCCAGCAACGTTGCGATAAGATAAACGAGCTTTATGCCAAGGACCGCAAGACGTACAAATATTGCCGCTCGGTCTTCCTGCACGTGGACAGCCGGGGCAAGGGCGAGCAGATTGATGTCTTCTTCTACCACGCTCCGGGCAGCAAGTCGGGCGAACGCATGGCACGCGGCATGAAGAACCTTTTCCAGCAAAAGTACGACAAGCATCAGCCTGCGCGAGGCTTCGAGGGGACGGTCAGCGCCCGCAAGCTCTATGTCCTGCTCCACTCTACGCCTCCCGCCTTGTATGTGGAGCTGGGCAATATACAGAACACGGCCGATCAGCGCCGCTTTGTCCTCAGCGACAACCGTCAGGCTTTGGCCAACTGGATGCGCGACGGGCTGATAAAAGACTTTAAGAAATAAACGGAAGTTCGCGCTATGCCCAATAGTCCTATATTGCATCTTCAGCACCAGCAACACTTGCTGCGCATGGAGTATGAGTACGAAAAAGACGAATTTCGCAGGCAGACGGAAACCATGGGCGTAGCCCGTAAGGTGAAGCGCGGCTTGTGCTGGTATCCCGTCACGTTGGGGCGGAGTTATTATAATTCGCTGAATCAGTTGGTTGTGGAGGTGACGCGCACCGAAGACTTGGACATTGAGCACAATTTCGAGTACGGACGCCCGGTGTGCTTCTTCCGTCAGGCGGCCGATGGGAGTCTCAATTACTACAATTTTCAAGGCACCGTAAGTTATGCGGACGATGTGCGCATGGTGGTCGTAATGCCCGGCGCGGGAGCCATTTTAGAGATACAAAATGCCGAACGCCTGGGCGTGCAGCTTTATTTTGATGAAACCAGTTATCGCACCATGTTCGAGGCGTTGGAAGACGTGTTGCGTGCCAAAGGCAATCGCTTGGCTGAATTGCGCGACATACTCTTGGGCAACTTGAAGCCCGGCTTCCGGCCACTTTATCCCGTTCGCTTCCCTTGGCTGAACACTGCGCAAGAGTCTGCGGTCAATCGGGTGCTTTGCGCCCGCGATGTAACCATCGTCCATGGGCCTCCCGGCACCGGAAAAACAACCACGCTTGTAGAAGCCATTTACGAGACATTGCATCGCGAGCCTCAGGTCTTGGTGTGTGCCCAAAGTAATACGGCCGTAGATTGGATATCGGAGAAGCTGGTGGACAGAGGCTTGAGTGTGTTGCGCATAGGAAATCCTACGCGTGTGAATGACAAGATGCTGGGCTTTACGTACGAGCGGCGTTTCGAGTCCCATCCTTCATACCCCGAACTATGGAGCATACGTAAGGAATTGCGGAGCCTCAAAGGGCTGGGAAGAAGAGGAAGCTATAGCGAGCGCGAGTCTTTACGAAGCCGCATGAGCCGCTTGCGCGACAGGGCCACGGCGTTGGAGGTGCAAATCAATGCCGATTTGTTGGATAGTGCCCATGTGATAGCTTCTACCCTTGTCAGCAGTAATCATCGCTTGCTGAGCGGGCATCGCTTTGGCACGCTCTTTATTGATGAGGCCGCGCAGGCTCTTGAAGCAGCTTGCTGGATAGCTATGCGCAAGGCCGACCGGGTGATTTTGGCGGGCGACCACCAACAATTGCCTCCTACGGTGAAATGTTACGAGGCGCAGAAAGAGGGGCTTGGGTGTACATTGATGGAGACGATAGCCGACAATAAACCCGAGGCCGTAACTTTACTGACCACCCAATATCGTATGAACGAGGACATCATGCGCTTCTCGTCCGAATGGTTTTACGATGGACAATTGAAAGCTTCTCCGGAAGTGCGCAACCGCAGTATTCTCGATTGGGACTCGCCTGTCTCCTGGATAGACACATCGGGCATGGAGTTTAAGGAGGAGTTTGTGGGCGAAAGCTTTGGCCGCATCAACCGTCAGGAAGCCGATTTGTTGTTGGACGAGCTTCAGAAGTACATCGCCCGCATTGGTGGAGAGCGTATATTGGAGGAGCGTATCGACTTTGGCATCATATCCCCTTATAAAGCTCAAGTGCAATATTTGCGTGGTAAAATTAAGTCTTCGGCTTCACTTCGCCCCTACCGTCCGTTGCTGACAGTCAATACGGTAGATGGTTTCCAAGGGCAAGAGCGCGATGTCATCTTTATCAGCTTGGTCCGTGCCAATGAAGACGGACAAATAGGCTTTCTCAGCGACCTTCGCCGCATGAATGTGGCCATGACCCGTGCTCGCATGAAGCTGGTTATTTTAGGTGAAGCTTCTACGCTGGCCCGTCATGCCTTTTATCAAAAGTTGTTGGCTTTCATCCACGCCCTGCATTCGGATGCCAATTGAAGATTGTGAGGAAGAGCTTTCTTTGCCATGTTTTATGAGGGTATCTTCAAGTTTTTGTTGTTTCTACGAAAAAGAAGAATTAACTTTGCGCCCGATTTTTTGAAACTCTAACATTTTTATCTGAAAAAATATGGAAACAAAGCTAAAGTTGCCGTCCAGACAGGCAGCTGTTCATGAGGTGAAAGACTATGTGATGATTGCCGTGGGCATGATTTTGTATGGCATCGGATGGACCATCTTCCTGTTGCCGCAAGACATTACCGCCAGTGGCGTGCCGGGTATCGCTTCTATTGTGTATTTTGCCATCGGTTTGCCCGTGCAGTATGTTTACTTTGCCATCAATGCCTTGTTACTTATGGTGGCCATCTGGCAATTGGGATGGAAGTTCAGTATCAAGACTATTTATGCGGTTATTGTCTTGACGTTGTTCCTATCAGTGATTCAGCAGTTCACGGGAGACTTGAAATTATTACAGGATCAGCCTTTCCTGGCTTGTGTCTTGGGAGCCTGCTTTACCGGAAGCGGCATCGGATTGGCATTCTCTTCCAATGGCAGCACGGGAGGTACGGATATCATTGCCGCTGTCATCAACAAGTATCGCGATGTTACGTTGGGACAGGTGATTCGCATTACCGACCTTATAATTATTACCTCCAGTTATTTTGCCCTGCACGATTGGGAAAAAGTGTTGTATGGTTATGTGACCCTCTTTATCAGTAGCTTTGTGCTCGACCAAGTGGTGAACAGCGCACGCCAGTCGGTGCAGTTCTTCATCATCAGTGATAAATATGAGGAAATAGGCCATCGTATTAATGTATATCCTCATCGCGGTGTGACGGTCATCAATGCTTCCGGTTTCTATACAGGAAAAGAAATCAGAATGTTGTTTATCCTTGCCAAAAAACGTGAATCAGGCATTATCTTCCACCTGATTAAGGAGATTGACCCACATGCGTTTGTATCGCAAAGTGCCGTTATCGGTGTGTATGGCGAAGGATTCGACCGCATCAAAGGGAAGTGACGGGTTGGTAGCGCCCGTCTCGCCACACATATTTCCGTATAGGGCGGATATAAGGCTTCACTATCTCGGCCGTTTCTGCGTCGAGATAGCGGGGCGTGGTGAAAGTCAATGTTAGTGTATCACTGGTGTCAGAAAGCTCGGCAGACACCAGGCACATGTCCAATTTTGCCAAGGCAGGGCGTACACGGTTGTCTTGTAACGAATCGGGCATAGTTACAAAGTCCTTTGTGCAGGGTTTATGTAGAAAGGCATCGTTAGATAACGTTTTCCAGTCAGTATTGTAAAATTGAACGTCGCTGTCCGCTACAGGTCCTTGCACAGTAGCTACGGTGCACACCACTCGCACAGAGTCGTTCAGTGGCAATACTTTCATTTGCCACGAGCTGCGTTCAGTCATCTGTATCCGGATATAGTCATTCGTCAGGCGTGTCATTTCCGACTTTCGGTTGAAGCGGTTCGTCACTTCGGCACGCATCTCACTCTCTAGAAAATCTATAAAATCCGCCCGATTTACTTGCGTCAGCAACGGCATCAGACTGTCCGGCATTGACTTAAAACAGTCTTTTGCCGTTTGTCCCATTATCGGCGCCGCTCCCATCAGAGCCATATACATCCCTATTATCAGCTTTTTCATATTTTTTTGCTAATTAGAATTTCCGTCTGCAAAGATGAGAAATAAGCGTGAAATGCGCAAGGGGAGGGGAGATAAATCGTACATCGGGCAATTCCATACTTTTTCTCTAACTCCTGCTGTCTACCCGGCCATTTGCTTGGGCAACGTCACTTCGAAGCGGGTGCCTTCACCTTCTTTGGAGGTGACGGTTATTTTGCCTTGCAGAAGCTTGACCAAAGTATGGACAATGCTCAGTCCGAGGCCTGCCCCTTGTATGTATTCGTCTACCTTGTAGAAGCGATCGTAAATGTAGGGTAGGGAAGCTTGGGGAATGCCCTTGCCGGTGTCTTCCACATAAATAATTATGGTATTGGCTTCGCCTTCCCGGCATCCGATGGTGATGCGCCCTTTTAATGTAAACTTGCGGGCGTTGTTGATGAGGTTTACCAATATCTGTTGCAGACGCGACACATCTGTCCGGATGCACAAGTCTTCGTCGTTCGGAAGCTCTAAAAGCATTTCTACTCCCTCTTGGCGTTCTTCCCGACTCTGTTGGTCATACACTTCTTTCAGCAGGTTGCTTACGTAGCAATCGCTAAGGTGAAGTTCGATGCTGCCCGATTCGATGTTGGAGATATCCAGCACATCGCCCACAAGCTTCAGCAACAGCTGGGTATTTTGATTGATGACGCGCACAAACTCTTTCACGTCTTGGGGCGGATATTGTTCGATGTCGTTCAACAAGGACGAAAAACCCACGATTGAGTTGAGCGGTGTGCGTATCTCGTGCGTCATGTTGGCCAGGAAGGCAGATTTCAGGCGGTCGGCCTGCAAAGCCCGGTCGCGTGCTTCGATAAGCTGGGCTTCCGCGTCCTTAAAGTGTTGGATGCTTTGGCTGATGCCCAGCACCATGTAGGGCGAACCGTCTTGCAAACCATCGTATGCCACAGTGCAGAACTCCCACCATTCGTATGTTCCGTCCTTATGGCGCATGCGTAGGGTGGAACGTACATTGTTGGCATTGCCTTGAACAATTAGTTGGAAATTGAGATGCGCCTTGTCGAGGTCCTCCGGATGAATCATGGCTCGTAGCTCCATGCGGGTCAGTGTCCCGTCATGCCCTTCATACCCCATGTAGTGCAACAGGCGCGGAGGAAAATGGAATACATCGTGATCCATGTCATATTGCCAGGGAAACACGTCACTGTCCTCCATGGTCATGTGCAGCAGCAGCCGCTGGCGTTCCTCTTCCGATATGTTGTGGCAAAGAATGGCTATGCCGTTCACTTCCTCTCCATTTAGCAAGGGAATGATTTCACCGGACACCGGAAAATAGGTGCCGGTCTTTATCTCTTGCACGAACGACTTTTTGGGAATGGAGACGGGTGCTTTCTCCGTCATAACCCGCGCTATCAACTCATGCAGGATATCCTGCCCGTTGCAAAGGATGCGCAGGTATGTACCCGCTTTGCGTTCTTCGTAGCTCTCGTCCATCGGCAAAGCCAGCATACGCAGCATGGCGGGATTGATGAAATGCAGGCCCAAGTCGGCTCCGTATGTCACCAATCCGTCACGGAAGGAGCAGAAGATGTGGTTGAACTCATTGCGCTGTTTCACCAGTTGTTCCTGCACCATCAGTTTGGTTTGTATTTCCTCCCTGCGCCGGCTTTCACGCCGATTGAGACGTATCAGCCAAATAATGATAGACACAATAATTAATAATAGCACCGTCGCGCCGGCTATCAGCCACCCTTGATACAACTCCACCCACGAGGCGCCGAATATAACACCGCGTTCCTCTACCACGCTTCGGCTCAAGCCAAACTGATTCATGGCCTTGAAGTTGTAAAGGAACATTCCTTTGCTGTCCGTTATTCCCAAATCCGCAGGATTGGCCCCGTTCAACACTTGCGCCGCCATCAATCCGGCACGGTATCCCATGTCGTAAGGCCTCATGTCGTAAGCGCAAAGGCTTCCGCTGCTCACGGCCAAATTCTGAAGGGCGTAAATGGGTGCGGCAAAGGAGTTGCGAGCCACGAAGGACATGAATTGTGTCCAGTTAGGGGCAATGACGATATGGTCGGAAGCGTTTTCCGTATAGCAAATATCCTTCACCACGCGGGCAGGCATCTCAGCCAGCAGGTCGTAGACTTTCCAGTTGTATTCCGGATGCTTCCGGCTGAACACGCTCCAATAGGCATTCAGTTCCTCCAAGCATCGGCGGCTGTACATGCTTGTATCGGCTATGCAGATAAATTCTTTCCGCTCGGGAAACACCCGCACGGCTTCATCCAGCAAGGCTGCATAATCATTGCTCACAGAAAAACCGCACACGTTGGGGCGTTGGCGCAACGCCTCGGGCACCATCTTCATGCCGGCGCACACCACAGGCAATTCCCATAGCAACGAGTCATTACACGCTAGCAGCGCATTGACCGCCACGCCGCTCACGGTGACGACAATATCCGTCCCCTCGCTCCGCGCCTTCTGGCAGATTTCCTCCATCATTTCCTTATGCACATGCCAGTCGCCTACACCCACGCCCAAGTATTCCACGCTGACCGATGTACTTACCTTACCGGCTTTCAGCCCGTCCACAAGGCCACGGTTTAAATCCTCATGACAAAAAGTCGCCTTGGAATAAGAATGAATGAAGGTCACATGCCGCAAGCCGTTTGCCGCATGGGCGGGCAAGAGCAGGATTGTCATTGCGCAAACAATGACGCAAAACTTATATGACAAATATTTCTTCATCTTTTGTGGGTGCACTTATTGAGCGTACAAAGATATAATTAATCAGTTGGTTTACAAAATTAAGTGGTGAATGGCTATGAAATAATTCATGGAGAGGCGTCGTTTATTCGGAAACTTCTGCTATCTTTGAGCAGTTTTTAACTAATAAAAAATTAAACCCTAATTTTTATATGACCATGAATAGACGAATGAATGTTCTGCTAAGTCTGCTCCTTTGCGTCTCTTTGGGGGCGCGTCCGCAGAACTATCAACCGACGGAAGAAAACCTGAAATCACGTCAAGAGTTTCGCGATGCCAAGTTCGGCATTTTTCTGCATTGGGGCTTGTATGCCATGCTGGCTACCGGCGAGTGGACGATGACAAACAAAAACTTGAATTATAAGGAGTATGCCAAATTGGCAGGCGGGTTCTATCCCTCCAAGTTCGATGCCGCCAAGTGGGTGTCTGCCATTAAAGCCTCGGGAGCAAAATATATTTGCTTCACCAGCCGGCATCACGAAGGCTTTTCCATGTTTCATACCAAGTATTCGGATTATAACGTTGTGGATGCTACACCCTTCAAGCGCGATGTGTTGAAGGAATTGGCTGATGAGTGCCACAAGCAGGGTATTCGCCTTCATTTATATTATTCACACATCGACTGGTATCGCGAGGATGCCGTGTGGGGACGTACGGGGCGAGGCACGGGGCGTCCTAATCCCGAGGGAAATTGGGATAGCTATTACCGGTTTATGAACAACCAGTTGACGGAGTTGCTCACGAACTATGGTCCGATTGGCGCAATCTGGTTTGACGGTGTGTGGGATCAGGACCGTAATCCGGACTTCGACTGGCAATTGCCCGAGCAATACGCCTTGATTCACCGTCTGCAACCGGGATGCCTGATTGGCAATAATCACCATGTGACACCTTTTGAGGGTGAAGATATTCAGATTTTCGAGCGCGACCTACCGGGGGAGAACAAGGCGGGGCTTTCCGGCCAGGACATCAGCACCCTTCCGCTGGAGACGTGCGAGACCATGAACGGCATGTGGGGTTATAAGATAACGGACCAAAATTATAAATCGGCCAAGACGTTGATTCACTATCTGGTGAAGGCGGCGGGCAAGGATGCCAACCTGCTGATGAATATCGGCCCGCAACCTGACGGAGAATTGCCCGAAGTGGCTCTGTCCCGTTTGGCGGAGATGGGCAAGTGGTTGCAAACGTATGGTGAAACCATCTATGGTACACGTGGAGGCTGTGTGGCTCCTCATCCGTGGGGCGTGACAACGCAGAAGGGGAACCTCCTCTTTGTGCATATTCTCGACTTGCAGGACAAGGCTCTCTTCTTGCCCTTGGAAGGTAAGAACGTGAAGAAAGCCTGCATGTTCGTTGGACAAGAGCCGGTGAAGTTTCAGAAGAACAAGGCCGGTGTCACACTCCTTTTAAATGATCTGCCGACTGACATTGATACGGTCATCGAATTGGAATTAGATTGATTTTTAGCTAATTCTTCCTAAAAGATAGGGGAAACTGCGGATAACCTCGTGGTTTCCCCTTATTTTTGGCAAGTTATTTGTAAGTTAAATTAATGAGTAATAATATCTAAAAATAGAAAGACTATGGTAATAGGAATACAATGGATTATCTTTATTGGTGTGGCCGTGTTAAGCTGGCTGGTACAGTTGAACCTGCAAAGCAAGTTTAAGAAGTACTCGCGGATACCGACGGGGAATGGTATGACGGGTGCCGATGTGGCCCGGAAGATGTTGCATGACAACGGTATCTATGACGTACAGGTGACGCATACGCCCGGACATCTGACCGACCACTACAACCCGGCGAACAAAACGGTGAACCTGAGTGAGAGTGTTTATTCCAGCAATAGCATCATGGCTGCGGCCGTAGCCGCTCATGAGTGCGGGCACGCCTTGCAACACGCCCGTGCCTATGCGCCGTTGCAGATGCGTAGCGCGCTGGTGCCGGTCGTGTCGTTTGCTTCGCAATGGGTGACGTGGGTCATTTTGGCTGGTATATTCCTGATTAACACCATGCCGGGGATTTTATTGGCGGGTATCATCTTGTTCGCCCTGACCACGTTGTTCAGCTTCGTCACCCTTCCGGTGGAAATCAATGCTAGCAAGCGTGCATTGGTATGGCTCAGTGCGTCCGGCATTACGAACGCTTTCAATCACGACAAGGCCGAAGACGCCCTGCGCTCTGCTGCCTATACGTATGTGGTTGCAGCCCTCGGTTCGCTGGCTACACTCATCTATTACGTCATGATTTTCATGGGGCGTCGGGAGTGATTCTTTTCTCTGTGGCATTATTAAAAAGCACCGCTTTCTTACACATCTCGAAGGAAGCGGTGTTTTTTTGCTTGTTAGAAACTGTTTTGAATTTATCGTGCGGTGATTTGGGATGAGTTTTTGAGACATTTTTGCTTCTGTGATGAGGAAGATAGCGGGCTATCTGACGAAGAATAGAAGCAAAAATGACCAAAAATCACCCAAAGCACACACGAAGACGAATATATCAAGCTAAGAAACACTTTTTGTAGAAATTCAAAACAGTTTCTTAATTTAGCAAAAAAATGAAGTGTGCTCATTTTACTTTTTCTGTTTCCGCTATTCTAAAGAGATGAAAGGCCTTTGATAGACTTGCTTGTAATTCCGGATAACAAGTATGTCCGTATCAGGGATTATAAAACGAATGTAGTATATAATTAAAAGTAAAGTAGTATGAAGACTAAGTTTTTTGCATTATTAGTAGGTGCTCTGCTGACGGCAGGAGGTTTATGTGTACAAGCACAACCGAGAATTGATAATGAAGCGCCGGACAAACCCCGTTGGACGGAGGAAGAGTGGACACAGCATAGAGCCGAGCGTATGGCTTCTTCGCTGATGCTGGATGAAAAGACTGAAGCTAAGTTTGTAACACTCTATGTGCAATACCTGAAGGATTTAAAAGATTGTCGCGACCAGTATCGGAAGGATGCTCCTGAACCGAAACGCGACAAAGTAAGAGAACAGCGCGAGCCGCTGACTGATGCCGAGATAGAGAAAAGAATAGAAGACCGTTTTGCCCAGCAGCGTCAGTTGCTTGATATTCGTGAAAAGTATTACAAGGATCTCAAGAAAATACTGACTCCCAAACAACTACAGAGAATATTCGAACCGGCACGCAGAAACATGAACCATCATCGTTGGGATCGTGCTCGCCGGCCGGATGTGCGGTGTGACCATCACAAAAATCATTCCCACCATCGTGGCTGTTGTTGGTAAAATAGAGTGTTTTATTAGTTAGAAAAAGCACGGATTTTGCGGGAAAATAATAGTCCGCAAAATCCGTGACTTTTTTAGAGTGCTTTTATTTCATCCAGATTCTTCTGAATTTCCTCATCGCTTAACGAATAGTTAACTAAATCTCCAGCCAAATATTTGTCATACGAAGCCATATCTATCAGCCCGTGACCGGAAAGATTGAACAGGATTACTTTCTCTTCACCTGTTTCCTTGCATTTATTGGCCTCGCGGATAGTGGCAGCGATGGCGTGGCATGATTCCGGTGCCGGAATAATGCCTTCTACCTGAGCAAACAGGCAACCGGCATCGAACGATTCCAATTGTTGAATGTCTACAGCTTCCATCATTTTGTCCTTCAGGAGCTGTGATACGATGACGCCCGCACCATGATAACGCAAGCCGCCTGCATGGATGTTGGCGGGAGCAAAATTATGTCCCAATGTAAACATGGGTAATAAAGGCGTGTATCCGGCTTCGTCACCATAGTCATATTGAAATTTACCGCGTGTCAACTTGGGGCACGATGCCGGTTCTGCGGCTATGAAGCGGGTTCGTTTTCCTTCCAGTATGTTGTGGCGCATGAAGGGGAATGCAATGCCGCCGAAGTTTGAACCGCCTCCAAAGCAAGCTATGACCATGTCCGGATATTCGCCTGCCATTGCCATTTGTTTTTCCGCTTCAAGACCAATGATAGTCTGATGTAATGCTACGTGGCTTAAAACCGAACCTAACGTGTACTTGCAATTGGGGGTGGTGCGTGCCAATTCGATGGCTTCAGAAATAGCTGTGCCTAATGAACCTTGATGGTTGGGGTGAGCCGTCAGAATATCCTTGCCGGCACGGGTAGACATGGAGGGCGAAGGAGTGACCTGTGCGCCATACGTCTGCATGATGCTTCGGCGGTAAGGCTTTTGCTCATAGCTGATTTTTACCTGATATACAGCTGCTTCCAACCCGAAAAGCCGGGCGGCATAGGACAATGCGGCTCCCCATTGTCCGGCACCGGTCTCTGTAGTGACATTTGTCACGCCTTCTTTCTTGCAATAATAAGCTTGCGGCAGGGCAGAGTTTAGTTTGTGAGAGCCCATAGGACTGACACTTTCATTCTTAAAATAAATATGAGCCGGCGTACCCAACGCTTTCTCCAGCCCATAGGCGCGGACAAGAGGAGTGCTTCGGTAATACTTGTACATTTCGCGCACTTCTTCGGGTATTTCTATCCATTGGTCTGTCTGGTTCAGCTCTTGTCGGCATAACTCTTCGGCAAAGATGGGGTAAAGATCTTCCGCCTTCAGCGGTTGATGGGTAGCCGGATTCAAGGGCGGCATGGGTTTGTTTACCATGTCTGCCTGTATGTTATACCAGTATCTTGGTATTTCATCTTCCGGTAGGATGAATCTTTTGTTTCGATTGCTCATAATTTCATACTTTTATTGTTTTCGCGTCCAAATGTAGGAATTATTTTTAAAATACTATCAAAATATTGCAAGTATTTTTGTTTTTCCTACTATCAGTTATGAAAAATGATAAATTTAGCTTCCTATAAATTTCGTTTCTCCTAACTACATTCTACAACCGAAGTCTTCGGTTGTACAACTTAAAGCTTCGGTTGTACAACTTAAAGCTTCGGTTATACAACCGTAAGTTTGAACACAACTTT
>CALUOR010000064.1 GCA_944322285.1 uncultured Bacteroides sp. | reverse complement strand
TAGCCGCCGTCTTTACAGAGAGTCCCTTCACCGGAGTTTCCGAGGAAGGGACTCTTTTTGTTTATGATACTTGTATGCCTATACTATATTATTTATAGGATGTCTTGTGGATTTTATCTTATAACTGGTTCAATAGATATAAAAAACCACTTAAAAACAAGATATTTTTATTATAATCCTATTTCAACAGGATATTTTTTTGTATCTTTGTCGCCCGAATTATATCTGCTTGATTTCTTGGAATAAAAAGGAGAATTGTGGAAACGTTGGATAAGTACAAAATAGACTTGAAGGGGATGCAGTCAGATGCATGTTCTTACGAGTTTTTGTTGGATGATCAGTTCTTTGCATTGATTAATGCACCCGAGGTCCAAAAAGGTAAGGTGAATGTCTCATTGAATGTAAAGAAGTTGTCCCACGCTTTTGAACTTGATTTCCGGACGGATGGATTTGTGAAGGTTGTGTGTGACCGCTGTTTGGATGAGATGGATCAACCTATCCATTCAATTGATAGACTGATGGTGAAGCTTGGTGACGAATATGCGGAAGAAGATGATGATTGGGTCGTTATACCGGAGAATGAAGGCATTATTGATGTCGCTTGGTATATATATGAATTCATCGCATTGGCCATTCCTATAAAGCATGTGCATGCAGAAGGGGAATGCAACGAAGAAATGAGCAAGAAGTTGGATGAACTGTCGCATGCGTCAACGGATGATATGCAGGTTGATCCACGTTGGAATGAATTAAAAAGATTATTAGATAACAATTAAAGTTTTAAGAAAATGGCACATCCTAAAAGAAGACAGTCAAAGACTAGAACTGCAAAAAGAAGAACTCATGATAAGGCAGTAGTTCCTACATTAGCTATTTGTCCTAATTGCGGTGAGTGGCATGTATATCACACAGTATGTGGCGCATGCGGATATTATAGAGGTAAGCTTGCAGTTGAGAAAGAAGCCGCTGTATAAATCCTACGGTAGCTTTTAAAAAATGATACTCGAATAAGAAATGTCTAAAAAGTCCTGTTCTCGAAATGAAAGCAGAACCTTTTAGACTATGCTTATTGGAGTAAAATGGTAATATAGTAGATATTGATGGAAAAAATAAATGCAGTAATTACAGGCGTCGGAGGCTATGTCCCTGATTATGTCTTGACGAATGACGAGATATCCAGAATGGTGGATACCAACGACGAATGGATTATGACGCGAATCGGAGTGAAGGAGAGACGAATCCTGAATGAAGAAGGATTAGGTAGCTCGTACATGGCGCGCAAGGCGGCTAAGCAGTTGATGCAGCGTACGGGTAGTAATCCGGATGACATTGATTTGGTGATTGTCGCAACTACCACTCCCGATTATCATTTCCCTTCAACTGCATCCATTCTCTGTGATAAACTTCGTCTGAAGAATGCTTTTGCGTTCGATTTGCAGGCGGCTTGTAGTGGTTTCCTCTATGCGATGGAGACGGCTGCAAACTTTGTGCGTTCGGGAAGATATAAAAAGGTTATTATCGTTGGTGCCGATAAGATGTCATCAATGGTAGATTATACCGACCGTTCTACGTGTCCGATTTTCGGCGATGGAGCGGCCGCTTTCATGATAGAACCTACCACTGAGGATTATGGTATCATGGATGCAATCCTACGTACGGACGGTAAGGGGTTGCCTTTCCTGCACATGAAGGCTGGCGGTTCGGTTTGTCCTCCTTCTTATTTCACGGTGGATAATCACATGCACTACATTTATCAGGAAGGACGTACGGTATTTAAGTATGCCGTATCCAATATGTCAGATGTAAGTGCGGAGATTGCCCAGCGTAACGGATTGGATAAAGATAGCATTGATTGGGTGATTCCTCACCAGGCAAATTTACGCATCATTGATGCCGTAGCTCATCGCCTGGAAGTTCCTCATGAGAAGATGATGATTAACATTGACCGCTATGGTAATACCAGCGCGGGTACGTTGCCGCTTTGCATTTGGGATTTTGAGGATAAATTGAAGAAAGGCGATAACCTTATTTTCACAGCGTTCGGTGCAGGATTTACTTGGGGAGCCGTGTATGTGAAATGGGGATATGACAGTAAAAAGGAACAATAACACGTTTTATTGTTTTCAGATACATTAAAAACGCATCCTATTTTTATGAATTCGATGCGTTTTTTTTTCACCACTTTTTTAAAACAAGAATATGCATAAGGCCGGTTTTGTAAATATCGTAGGGAACCCCAATGTGGGTAAGTCCACTTTGATGAATGCCTTAGTGGGCGAACGTATATCTATTGCAACCTTCAAGGCGCAGACGACGCGCCACCGTATTATGGGTATCTATAATACAGATGATATGCAGATTGTCTTTTCGGATACGCCGGGTGTTGTGAAGCCTGCTTATAAGTTGCAGGAGTCGATGCTGAACTTTTCTACTTCTGCATTGACGGATGCGGATGTACTGCTTTACGTGACCGATGTTATCGAGACTCCCGATAAGCATAATGATTTTGTGGAGAAAGTCGGCTTGATGGAAATTCCGGTGCTTTTGCTTATTAACAAAATTGATTTGACCAATCAGGAGAAACTGATAGAGCTGGTTGAAAACTGGAAGGCTTTGTTGCCTAAGGCCGAGATTATCCCGATATCCGCCGCCAATAAGTTTAATGTGGATTACGTCATGAAGCGGGTGAAGGACTTGCTTCCCGATTCTCCGCCTTATTTTGACAAGGACCAGTGGACGGACAAGCCCGCACGCTTCTTTGTGACCGAAATTATCCGCGAGAAAATATTGCTTTATTACGATAAGGAGATTCCTTACTCGGTAGAGGTAGTAGTGGAGCAATTCAAGGAAGACGAGAAGAAGATACACATCAATGCCGTTATTTATGTGGAGCGCGAGTCGCAGAAGGGTATCATTATCGGCAAGCAAGGTCGGGCGTTGAAGAAAGTGGCCACGGAAGCGCGGCGCGATTTGGAGAAATTCTTTGGAAAGACCATTTATTTGGAAACGTTTGTGAAGGTTGACCAGAATTGGCGAAACTCCGACAAGGAATTGCGCAACTTTGGTTATCAACTGGATTGAGTAGAATTAGTATAAACGACTGGGACAGTCGCAAAAACAAAAAGATTATGGGAAACTTAGTCGCGATTGTAGGACGCCCCAATGTGGGAAAATCTACGTTATTTAACCGCTTGACCAAAACCCGTCAGGCGATTGTAAACGAAGAAGCGGGAACGACACGTGACCGCCAGTATGGTAAAGCCGAATGGTGTGGACGTGAGTTCTCGGTGGTAGACACCGGAGGTTGGGTGGTCAACTCTGATGATGTCTTTGAGGAAGAAATCCGCAAACAGGTATTGCTGGCCGTGGACGAAGCCGATGTTATTCTGTTCCTGGTGGACGTGATGAACGGAGTGACGGACTTGGATATGGAGGTGGCTTCCATTTTGCGCCGTGCCCAAAAGCCGGTTCTGCTGATAGCCAACAAGACGGACAATTATGATTTACAATACAACGCAGCCGAGTTCTATCGGTTGGGTTTGGGAGACCCGTATTGTATCTCGGCCGCTACGGGAAGTGGCACCGGTGATATGATGGATTTAATAGTCAGTAAGTTCAGAAAAGAAGCGGATGAAATAGTAGAAGATGACCTGCCCCGTATTGCGGTGGTTGGGCGTCCTAATGCGGGAAAATCCTCTATTGTGAATGCCTTTATGGGGGAGGAACGCAATATTGTGACCGAGATTGCCGGTACTACCCGCGATTCCATCTATACCCGTTACAACAAGTTTGGCTTCGATTTTTATTTGGTGGATACGGCCGGCATTCGCAAGAAAAACAAGGTGAATGAAGATTTGGAGTATTATTCGGTAATCCGCTCCATTCGTGCCATTGAAAATTCGGATGTCTGCATCTTGATGCTGGACGCTACGCGAGGCATTGAGAGCCAGGACTTGAATATCTTCTCCCTGATACAAAAGAATTCGAAAGGCTTGGTAGTAGTGGTTAACAAGTGGGATTTGGTGCCCGACAAGACTGTGAAGGTTATGAAAACATTCGAAGATGCCGTTCGCAACCGTTTGGCTCCTTTTGCCGATTTTCCCATTATCTTTGCTTCGGCATTGACCAAACAACGCATCCTGAAGGTACTCGAAGCTGCCCGCATGGTGTATGACAACCGCCATACGCGCATATCTACCGCACGCCTGAACGAAGAGATGTTGCCGCTCATCGAAGCTTATCCGCCTCCTTCGATTAAGGGTAAGTACATCAAGATAAAGTATGTGACCCAGCTTCCCAATACGCAGATACCTTCGTTTGTTTACTTTGCCAACTTGCCCCAATATGTCAAGGAGCCTTATAGACGTTTTTTGGAGAATAAGATGCGTGAGAAGTGGAATCTGACGGGTACTCCCATCAATATATTTGTGCGTCAGAAATAAACTTAATAATCTTATTGTAAGATAGAAAAGCCGGTTCAGAAGAAGGATCGGCTTTTTTTAATTCAGCTTCTTTTCCCGCAGCCACTTGTACATCAGTTCCGCCACTTCCTGGTTGTTCAAGTCCGACATCGGGAAGTGCGTGTTGCCGTGCAACCCCACTTCGGGCAGATGGACAACCGTCACATCCCCGCCCAGGTCGTTGAGCATCTTCGCCCATTGGCGCATTAGGTACAGGCGACGCGTCCACTCGTAGATTTCGGGACGTTCGTCTGTTTCGGGCAGGTTGTCGCCATAATACACCACAATGGGGATTCGGGTGTATTCCATAAACACGTCCATCGGCACCTCAATACCTTCCGTCTTCTTGGAGAGGGTCAATATCTTGCCTTCTTCCGGCACTTGCCCTTCGGGGAAAGGGATGCCGCCGCCCGGCTCATACGACACTATACCTTTGATGTTCTTCGTTTTAAGCAGCGTCTGCCAACCTATGGGTCCGCCCTGCGAATGGGTGACAAATACGGCGGGACCGATTTTGTCGAACAAGGCGGCATAGGCATCGGAATATACCTCAAAATCTATCGTGCCGATGGTAGGTGTCATTTGACGGAAATACTGGTTGAGTGCCTCCGGGTCACGGCTGAACTGCACGCCCTCGAAGTAATCGGGCCAGATGCCTACGCGGAAGCGGTTGAACCACAATTCTTCGTCAAAGGCAGGAGAAATAGTTGAGGTTTCCGTGCTCCGTCCGGCATTGCCCCGGCGAGGTTGGTCAACAAGGTAAACAGGAAAACCTTTGCGCAGGAAGATGTTTTGGAAGCCTTCCCGTCCATCGGGCGTGGTTTCCCATGTTTTGCTGAACTGCCCTACGCCGTGGCCAAATACCAATGGATATTTCCGTGCGTCCACGGGCTTCTGATAGAACACGTAGGCATGGTCGCCGTGGTAGGTATGTCCCAAAGAGTCTTTCAGCACCGTGCCGCCTATGGCGAAACTGCCTTGCTCGGCTATCTGGATAATCCGGTCGTAGCGTTCACCACACGAAAAGCAGCATAAAGCCAAGAATATGATTGCAAGATTTTTCATTCTTAATTCATCATTCCTCATTTACTTCTGTACTTTCGATTCCTGCAAGGCATCATATCGGCTGCCTACAACGGGGATGGCAGATACCGCCTGTTCCAACTCCTGCATCTCTTCGGGCGTGAACGTAATCTCCGTGGCACGGAGGTTCTCCTCCAAATGCGCCAACTTCGTGGTGCCGGGGATAGGTACGATGAACTCACCCTTGTGCATCAGCCAAGCCAAGGCTATCTGTGCCGGGGTGTAGCCGCGTGTCCGTCCGAATGCGTTGAGCACTTCCACGATACGCAGGTTCTGACGGATGGCATCGGGCTGGAAGCGTGGCAAGGTCTGGCGGTTGTCGTTGGGACTGAACTTCGTGTGTTCGTTAATCAGTCCGCCAAGGAAACCGCGGTTGATGGGACTGTAAGGCACGAAGCCGATGCCTAACTCTCGGCACAAGGGCAATACGCTTTCTTCCACCGTGCGATGCATCAGGTGATACTCGCTCTGAATGGCGGTAATGGGGCAAATGGAGTGGGCTCGGCGGATGGTGTCGGCGTTCACTTCGCACAGTCCCCAGTGGAGTATCTTGCCTTCCTTGATAAGCTCCGCAATGGTTTCCGCCACCACTTCGATGGGCGTATTGGGGTCGCCCCGGTGCTGGTAAAACATATCCAGCTTCTCCACGCCGAGGCTGCGGAGGGAGTTCTCGCACACCTTTCTTATATTGGCGGGACTGGTATCCTCCTCGGTCTTCACCTGCACGCCGTTCACGTATTTGTGTCCGAACTTGGAGGTGACGCACACCTTGTCGGTATAGCCTTTCAACGCCTTGCCTACTAATACTTCATTGGTGAAGGGACCGTAACTCTCGGCAGTATCGAACAGGGTAACCCCGCGTTCGATGGCTTCATGCACCAAACGGATGCAAGCCGCTTCATCGGGATGCTCGCTGCGGTGGTAGTTCAAGCCCATGCAACCGAAGCCCATCGCCGACACGGTGAAGGCTGCCTGCCCGCTGCCCAAAGTTCGCTGAGTACGCACGCCCGCCATGCCTGCCGGGATGTCTTTGGCAGATACAGCTGATTTTCCACTGACGGCTTTCTCTGCCGCCTGCACTTTCTCCAACGCCGGGGACACGCAGATTGCCGCTCCGGTCAGTGCCGCCGCTTTCAAGAAACCACGGCGGGACATTTCCATACGGTTGTCACTTTCTTTTTTCATGATGTGATAACTTTGATTTCCTGCAGCAAAGTTACCGGGCATTCCTTTTGACGACCGTACCTGAACCACTGATAGAACAACCAATTTCGTAGGTACAAGGGAATAATCCTTGCCCCGCTCCCCGATTTTCCTTATCTTCGCCAAGCAAAAAAGAAAGAATATGAACAACTTCAATCCATATATTAAGCATATAGACAACGATGCCCTCAAAGAGCTATGCTTCCGGCATGGAGAACTCCGCACTTTCCGCAAGGGCGAGTATCTAATCAGAGAAGGCGATGTTTACCCTTATTTTGGCTTTATCAAAACGGGAGTATTCAAATATGTCAGCGTCAATAAGACGGAAAACCGCCTGTACAACACGGGGTTCGCGTTCCCCGGCGAGTTTGTGGCGGACTATCCCGCCTGCATCTACGGTATGCGCTCGGAAACCAACGTGCAGGCTCTGACCCGGAGCGAAATCTACCTCTGCCCCGCCAAAAGGCTTGCCGCTTTTTCCGACCAACAGCCCGGCATCGCCCGCACCAATGCCGAACAGCTTTTCCTGCAAACCTATTCGCGCTACCTTGACCTTTACCGCCTCACGCCCGAAGAACGCTACCTCCAGTTGCTGCGGCGATGCCCCGGCATCCTGCAATCCGTCCCGCTCAAGGAAATCGCTTCCTACCTGATGATAACGCCCACGCACATGAGCCGCATCCGCCGCAAGCAGTCATTCGGCTGACGCATCTCTTGACATAGGTTGAGAAATCGCCCCGGCAAGGGTAAGTTCTTCCCGAACTTCATCTTCGCTTCAAACGCATTCCCTATATTTGCGTGTAACATTCTAAATCACGAAATATGAAGACGAAACTTTTCTTATTCCTGTTCGCACTCCTCGCCCTGGCCGGTTGCCTCGATAACGACACGCCGGAGGACCAAGTGGAAACCGTGAACGTGGCAATTTCTGCTATGACTTATATCGACAGCCCGGTAATGACAAATTACCCGATAGAAGGGATGCGGGCAAAAGTGGGGAACGATGCCGATTATGAGTTTATGACTTTTAACGAAATCAAAGGCTTCACCTTCGAGCCGGGCTATGCGTATGAACTGCAGGTAGAGCGGACGACGCTGGGCAACCCGCCCGCCGATGCCAGCCGATATACCTACAAGCTCATCAGCGAACTCTCGAAACAGCCTGCCGAATGCACGCGGGAGATTGTCCGCCTGTACGTATCTGCCGAGAGGGGAAACTACGATTGGGGAATCCCGCAAACGGACGATGCGCACTGCATGAAAATCCGCGAGTCAGAAAACGAGGAGTGGGTGAACGCCCCCTTCAACAAAATCGAAGGCTTCATCTACGAGGACGGAACCGCCTATGAGCTTTCGGTGGAGAAAATCACGCTCAATGCCCAGCCGACAGACGACCGTTGCCAAACCGTGCAATATGTCCTGCAAGAAATCATTTCGCAGAGCAAATAGCCACCGCATTTGCTGAACAAGACCTCAGTCCCTGTCGACACCTTTCTGTCCGCAGGGACTTTTTGTTTTCTGTTTGGAAATAGCTTGCCCACGTCAAAAAATCTTCCTATCTTGCGACAACGTTAAACCCGTCCCAAGCACCCCTCGGAGGTGAGCCTGCCAAAGGTCTGACCTTAGGTAGCCAAAGGTCTGACCTTAGCCTATCAAAGGTCTGACCCTTGCCCGGAAGCCGTCCGAAGTGCGCAGGACATAAATCTTTATGAAAATGGCGTATTTTAAGAAAGTACAGCGCAAGGTGAACGGCAAATGGTATCCGCAGGGCGTTACCATCGGCAAGCCCGTTCAAACAAAGGAAGTCGCAAACCGCTTGGCGGATTTGTCCGCCCTCAGCCCTGGCGATTGTTATTCGATGTTGGGAAATCTCGGCAAAGTGCTGGGAGAGTTTATGAACTCAGGACGCACGGTCAAGCTCGATGGGGTCGGCACGTTCTATTACACGCCGAACACGCAGGGTCAAGGCGTGGACACGGCGGAAGAGGTCAGCGCAAAGCAGATTGTCGGCACGCGCGTCCGCTTCATCCCCGAAACGACCCGCAGCGTCAATAATCAGGTCACGACCCGCTCACTCGTCAGTGAAAACACGTTCTGGGAGGAACTGAAACTGGATTCGTCCGCCTCGTCTTCGGGCGGGAATGACGATGAAGGGGTGACGGAGAACCCGCTGGGCTGACGACAAGCCCAAAACTTTTCCGCAAGCACCGTCGTTTCGGGCGGTGGTGCTAAAAAACTTTTTCAAGCCTTGTCCTCAGCGGGGACAGGGCTTGAAATTTTCTGCAACTGCTGTCCCCGACGGGGACAACGCCAAAAATCTTCCGCAAGCCCCGTCGTCAGCGACGACAGCCCTTGCGAACTTGGAGAACGCTTGTCGTCGCTTTCTTTGGGTCGTCCGGAAGAAATTCCTATATTTGCAATGGTAAAAACAGATTGGATATGAACGAGATAATGAAAATAGATTCCGTGCAGACCTACAACGACTACTTCGGCGTGGAGACGCGCCATCCGTTGGTCAGTGTGGTGGACGGACGCGAGGCAAAACCCTTGCGTTTTGGGCGGAAGCTGTACGGCATTTATACGGTATTGCTGAAAGATGCGGATTGCGGGAACTTGAAATACGGACGCAGTATGTACGACTACCAGCGCGGCACGATGCTCTTTATCGCTCCCGGTCAGGTGATGGGTTCGGAGGATGACGGCAAGCTGCATCAGCCGGAAGGTTGGGCGTTGTGTTTTCATCCGGAGTTCCTGCGCAAGACCCCGCTCGCCGGACTGATAAAGGAGTATTCTTATTTCTCGTACAACGCCAACGAAGCCCTCCACCTCTCGGAGCAGGAGCGGCGGACGGTCGTTGACTGCCTGACAAAGATTAAGGAGGAACTGCAATATCCGGTGGACAAGCACAGCAAGTCCCTCATCGCCGACAACATCAAACTGCTGCTCGACTATTGCGAACGCTTCTACGACCGCCAGTTCATTACCCGCGAGAACCTGAACAGCGACATCCTTTTCCGCTTCGAGGCCCTGCTGGACGAGTATTTCCACTCCGGCAAACCCGCCACGGAAGGACTGCCCACCGTGCAATACTGTGCCGACAAGCTCTGTCTCTCACCCAACTACTTGAGTGATTTGCTGAAAAAGGAAACAGGAGAATCCGCCTTGAAGCATATCCAGCAAAAGACCTTGGAAATGGCAAAAGAACATGTGTCGGGCACGCGGAAGTCCGTCAGCGAGATAGCCTACGAACTGGGCTTCCAATACCCGCAGCATTTCAGCAGGTGGTTCAAGAAGCAGGTGAGGTGTACGCCGAATGAGTATCGGGTAAGTAATTGATCTTTTATAACTCACAAACGGCCACTGCATCATGTGTTATAAAAAACATTTGCACTATCTTTAGATAAGATAGGCTGCATCTCTGCTAAACAAATTCAAGCGAGCTTGTTTGTTTAGCATTCGATTTGCACTATCTTTGCACCATGAAGCAGCGTTTATTACCCTACTATGTGCATCCTTTTGTCTGGTTGCGCCGCATTGGGCACCGGCGGGGATATGGCGTGCATTCGCCTTTCGCCTACAACTTCATCACGCGGGTCGTTTATGAAAAGACACCATATTATAAATATACCGACTTGCGTGCGGAGGAGAAGAACAGGGCGGGAGAGGAGTGTGCTGATTGGTTGTACGAGCCGCTTAAGGTGAAGCGTTTGTTATTCCGCTTGGTCAATTATGCCCATCCCCGGACGATAATAGATGCCGGACGCTTGTCCGCTTCCTCGCTCTACTTAAAGGCGGGATGCCTGAAGGCATGTTATAGCGGAACATGTGAACTGAACGATTTGTTTTTGGATAAGGATGTTCCGGTAGATTTCCTTTATATACATAATTATCAGGACCCCGCGTTTTCGTTGGTGGCGTATGAACTTTGCGCTCCCCATGCTTGCGAGACTTCTATCTTCGTGCTGGAAGGCATCGGATATACGCCTTACATGCGTATGCTTTGGCAAAGCATACAGCAGGACGAGCGGGTGGGCGTCACCTTCGACCTTTATGATTTGGGTATTGTTTTCTTTAATAAAAAGATGAACAAACAGAATTATATCGTCTGTTTCTGAATATGCTAACTAAAAAATATGATAAGTGATGAAGAAAAGTATGATATACACCAAAACCGGTGATGACGGACGCACATCGTTGGTGGGAGGTACGCGGGTGCCAAAAACTCATGTACGTTTGGAGGCATACGGCACGGTGGATGAACTGAATGCTCAAATAGGCTTGCTTATGACTTACCTGACCGATGCGGACGACCTTGCCTTCCTTTGCCGGGTGCAGCACCGGCTTTTTGCCGTAGGCTCCTGCCTGGCCACCGATTGCGAACGGGTGCAGCTAAGGGAAGAGAGCGTGATTACTCTTGTACAGGTGGAGGAAGTAGAGCGAGAGATTGACCGCGTCGACGCCAAACTTTCCCCTTTGAAAGCCTTCGTGTTGCCCGGTGGAAGCCGGGGAGCAGCGGTGTGCCATGTGTGTCGGACGGTGTGCCGGCGTGCCGAACGGCGTATCCTTCGCTTGGCGGAAGAAGTAGAAGTTCCTCCCATGTTATTGGCTTATATGAACCGTTTATCCGATTATTTGTTCGTACTTTCGCGTAAAATGAATCAAGACGAGAAAAAAGTAGAAATATTTTGGGATAAAAGTTGTTTGTGAGATAATTTGTTATATTTTTGCCGAAAAATTGAAGAAATAACAAACCGCACAAATTAAATACTTAGACAATTATGTATTGGACATTGGAATTGGCATCCAAACTGGAGGATGCTCCTTGGCCGGCAACTAAGGACGAACTGATTGATTATGCCATGCGTTCGGGCGCTCCGCTTGAAGTGATTGAGAATCTGCAGGAGATGGAAGATGAGGGTGAAATATACGAAAGTATCGAAGACATCTGGCCTGATTATCCCAGCAAAGAAGATTTCTTTTTCAACGAGGAGGAGTATTAATACGCGTTTTGTGTTCCGCCGCCCTTTCCGGTTGAATAGGGGGTAGCGGGTACAAAAGTAATATGAAAGGTAGTTTGGAGGCCATGTCGTATAAGGCTGACAAGCTGCCTTTCCTTTTTTATAACGATTTGGAGAACACGCAAAAAATAATGGATATGCAAGAAATAGCGGCTTATCAACTGCCCGAGCTGAGAGAAAGACATCTGCCCGAGGCTTGTCGGGAGGAAGTGTGCGGATTGCTGAACGAAATATACGGATACGAGCAATTCCGTGAGTTGGAAATCTATGACGACCTGTTCAAGGGGAAAGAACGGTTATCCATATCGCAGGGGCAGTTGATAGAGCACGTGATACGTGAGGCGGAGAAGGTGCTCGAACCGGATGCCCGGCCGGACAATATCCTGCTTACGGCTCCTACAGGTTCGGGAAAGTCGTTGTTGTTTCAGCTTCCCGCGGAGTATTTGGGGCGGAAGCATGGTTGGCTCACGTTGGTGGTTTCTCCTTTGAAGGCATTGATTGTCGACCAGGTGGAGAGCTTGCAGGACTTGGGCTACACGCGTGTGGCTTATGCGTCGTCCGACCTTTCACCCGAACAGAAGTTGGAAGTTTACCGGCAGGTGCGCGAAGGTGAGGTCGATTTATTCTACCTTTCGCCCGAATTGCTCTTGTCCTACGACATCCGCCACTTCGTGGGCGATCGCCACATCGGTCTCGTCGTGGTGGACGAGGCGCATACGGTGACCACCTGGGGCAAGGAATTCCGTGTGGACTATTGGTTCTTAGGCCGTTACCTGGCAGGATTGAAACAAACCTTGGGTTATGATTTTCCTCTTTTTGCCCTCACAGCTACAGCCGTATGGAATCCTGCGGGTGATAACGACATGGTCTTCGAGACTATTCGCTCTTTGCAGATGGCTCCCTGCGTGCTCTACATCGGTACCGTGAAGCGTCGCAACATTGGCTTCGACATCCGCCAGTTAGAGATAGAGGAAGGCGAAACCTACGACAAGGCCAAGCAGCGCACCATCTCCGGCCGCGTGGAAGATTTTCTGGACGGACACAAGACGTTGCTCTATTATCCCTTTGCAGGAAGCATCGACATGCGTGTCAAGGCATGGGTGAAGTCCACGCAATGGTCGCTTGTGGCTACTTACTATGGCAAGAAGGATAAAACACAGAAAGCAGCCATCGTGGATGCCTTCAAGGAAGGAAGTAAACGGCTTATTGTGGCCACCAAGGCATTCGGCATGGGTGTGGACATCAGCGACATCGATCGCGTTTATCATGTTGCCCCCTCCAGCACGTTTGTCGACTACATCCAGGAGATAGGCCGTGCGGCGCGTGACGCGTCAGTGCAAGGCATTGCGGCCACCGATTTCCACGAACGCGATTTCTACTACATGAACCGCCTGCACCAGTTGGGTGCCATCGCCCAGGAGCAGTTGGCTCTCATTTTGCGCAAACTCATGGAAGTGTATCACATGAAGGGAAACAAGGAAGAGATGCTGGTGTCTTTGTCCGACTTCGAGTTCGTGGTGAAGCTTCCCCGCATGAAGAACAAGTTAGAGTATGAAGCCGAATTAGGCCAGCTCATCAAGACCGCCCTGCTTTGGTTGGAAGACGACATCGAGAAGCGTTATGGCAAACGTCTGCTGGAAGTGACCCCGCAAAACCTCATGGTGGAAGGTTACATACAGGACAAGACGGGCGATGTCTTTGCCCGCCAGTATGCCGCCTATCTGACTCCGGTCAAGAATACCGAGGGCGTTTACCTGGCACGGCTCGACCGCTTGTGGGAAGAGCGCTTCCCCGAATTAGGCTACAAGGAATTCAAGCAGAAGCTCACCGGAGGCACCCTGTGTGAAGGTTCGCGCGCCGTGGCCGTGGGCAGGCACGATGTGTTGCTGAAAGAAAACTCCGAAACGCTGCGCGCCCGCATGGATGCCTTGTTCAAAAGCCTGACTACGTTACTGAAAACCGCCCTGCTGAAGAACAAAGGCCGCTTCGACGAGGAAGCCTTGCGTGCCGTCTTTGCCGAGCATGGCATGGACGTCCGCTCCGCCAAGCGTTTCATCGGCTCCTTGCTGGAGAGCCGAGTGGAGGAAGGCCGTAGCGTGAGCTACATCAGCAGCCAGAAGAAGAAGGAAAGCAACGAATTGTCCTTCACCGTCACCCGCGGCTTCGACCTCCTCTTGTCGCGCTATCAGAAACTCTTTGCCCAACGCATCACGGGACGCAAGGGCGCGCGTCTGCAATTCTATTGCACTCCCTTCTCCGACCTCAATATGCTGCTCAATCTTCTTTCCATGCTTGGCGGCTTGTCCTTTAGCGTGGCGGGTGGAGGCACTCCCTGCGTCCACGTGCGCCTCAGCGAAGTGGACACCCTGCAACAGTTGGTGGCTACGGACGATTACCGAAACCTCATCCTGGATGCCAACGAGCGTATCTTCCAGGAACAGATAGAGCTTTATCGCCTCTTCTTCGGCACCGGCCGCATGGACGATGCCTGCCGTTGGGACTTCATTGAGGATTACTTCACCGGTATGTCGGTAGGGGAGTTAAAACGGAAGTACGGAGAACATGATGTAACTGATAATCAATGATGAAATATAAAGATACGATGGCTCAAAAATTAGAAATCCCTCGTACTTACGCATTATGCGGGTTGTCCGATTGCCCGTGTGCGGAGACATGTTTGCGCCAATTGGCCTATCAACAGAAGTCGGAAACGGAACGCTATCTTTTGTCGGTAAATCCCCGTTTGTGTAGCAAGGGGAAGCATTGTGAGTTTTATCGGGATGCAACTCCCGTGACGTATGCACATGGATTCATACAGATGCAGAAACGGATGTATCCCAATCAATACGACCGGTTCAAGATGAAGCTTATTGCCCAGTTTGGCCGCAATCCTTATTTTGAGCGTCGGAAAGGAGCTTATCCCATTCCTCCCAAAGAGCAAGACTTTATCAAGCAAGTGGCCCGTCTGGTTGGCGTTGAGGCCGAATTCGTTTTCGATGTTTACGAACAACGTCTCAATTGGAACGACTGACCCGATTGAAATGTAGGTTATAATAGTTTACACATGGCGTTGTATCTATGAGTCCTCCCAGTCCTCCCGTATCAGGACTGCAGTCCTTCCATAGTAGGACTCGAGTCCTGCCGTACTGGGACTGCAGTCTTAGTTAAGTGGGACTGAGCAAAAAGCTTCTTAAGAAGTTTCTATGGGAGATGCTTTTCAGTGGATTAGCTCGTATCTATCATATTATGAGTTGATTATGAATATGAAGGAATGTGTAGACTTAGCGCATCCCTTTGATTTATTATAGGAAAGATATATGAGAGGAAAATTGTATACAAATGAATGGTTCCGAAGGGTGATATTAGGGGCTGGCTTTGGGGGCTTTTCATAGGCTTTGCATATATCAAATTACGCTAAGAATATATCTGTCATGGGTAATTAGCATACAATGCGGTCGGCTGTTTTTACATTCCAAGCTTAATTTAATTCAGTATTCATATATACGTTTATTAAAGTAAAGCCAAATATAGGGAAAAGAATTAATTTTATTTTCCCCTTTGTTCAACAAAACTATATATGTGAACACCTCTAGCATTTAGTTGACATACTTGGCGAAAAATTCACGTATTATTTATACCTTTGTATACAAAACTAAGATAGAAGGTATGGACAAACCCAGATAGCGGAGATTCTAAAAGTGGATGTAAAAGATTTGATAAACGAAAACTCTCATCATGAACAATAAGTATCAGA
>CALUOR010000063.1 GCA_944322285.1 uncultured Bacteroides sp. | reverse complement strand
GAACTCGCGACCCCAACCTTGGCAAGGTTGTGCTCTACCAACTGAGCTATTTCCGCGTTTGCGGTTGCAAAGGTAGGCATTTTCCCGAAACCTGCAAACATTCACCCTACTTTTTTTTCATCAAAAAAGCATTTATCATTCATTGCGGAAAGCATTTCTTTGATAATCAACTCATTCTGTCACGATAATCTTCATACGAGAAATTCCTGAAGACCTTTGCTTTTCCCTCCTTTGTCCATAGGGCGATGGACGGATGGTGGATGCCGTTGAACATATTGGTCTTCACCGTGGTGTAGTGTATCATGTCCTCAAAGACGATTCGTTCGCCTATCTTCAGCTCGTGGTCGAAGCTCCAATCTCCCATGTAGTCTCCGCTCAGGCACGAATTTCCTCCCAAACGATAGGTATAGGGGCCTTGTGCGCCCATCTCCGCTCCTTGTACAGCGGGTTGGTAGGGCATCTCCAGGCAATCGGGCATGTGGCACGTGAAGCTGACGTTCAGGATGGCGGTGCGTATGCCGCGGTTCTCCACAATGTCCACCACTTCGGATGTAAGCACCCCAGTTTGCCAGGCGAAGGCCGAGCCTGGTTCGAGGATGATGCGCAGATTGGGATAACGCCGGTGCAATCCTTGCAGCAGGCCGATGAGATGCTCTACATTATAATCCTTGCGGGTCATCAGATGGCCGCCGCCCAGGTTCAGCCATTTCAGTTTGGGGAGCCATCGGGAGAACTTGGCCTCCAGATGCGTCAGAGTATGCTCCAAGGCATAGGAGGATGACTCGCAATGGCAATGGCAATGGAAGCCTTCGATGCCTTCAGGAAGTTCCTCCGGCAGTTGTTCGGCCATGACGCCAAAGCGGGTGCCGGGCGCGCAGGGATTGTATAGCTCCGTCTCTATCTCGGAGTATTCGGGATTGATGCGCAGACCGCATGAGATGCCGCTTCCTTCGGCCTTCACCATGGGGTAGAAGCGTTGGAATTGTGTCAGGGAGTTGAACGTGATGTGGCTGCTGCAGCGCATGATTTCCGGGAAGTCGGCTTCCGTATAGGCCGGTGAATAGGTGTGCGCCTTGCTTCCGAACTCTTCGAGTGCCAGGCGGGCTTCGTACACCGAGCTGGCGGTGGAGTGCTCAATGTATTCCCGGAAGATGGGGAACGACTTCCATAGGGCGAACGATTTGAAGGCAAGGATGATTTCTACCTCGGCTCGGTCGGCCACGCTCTTTATCAACGTGAGGTTTTTCCTCAATAATTCTTCCTCCATAATATAACAAGGGGAGGGAAACTGGGTAAAGTCTATCATAATTTTTAAATCTTTGAGGAGTTAAGTAGTTAAGAAGTTAAGTAGTTAAGCCGATAGTTAAAAGTATTGGCTTAACTCCTAACGGGGCGGAGTGATAACTCCTTAACTTCTTAACTCCTAATAAAGCGGGCAAAGCCCACCATATTATTCAATAATCTTAAACCGCGCGAAGCGCAGAAGCAACTGCTTGTCGCCCGCATGTTGGAAGCGGATGGTGGCCTTGGCGTTCTCGTCCGCTCCTTCTACTTTCAGCACCTCGCCACGCCCGAAGCGTTCGTGTTCTATGAGTTGGCCTGCCCGCAGACCGTTCGCGGCTTGTGGAGTGGGGGAGCCTGATGGAACTGTATCCATCCGTTTCAGTCTGCGGGACATTGACGGCTGCATGGTTTCGCGCAGGGGCCTTCTTTCCTTTGTGAAAGCATCGTCGGGCATGACGTGCCGGCGGAACTGTTCGGCTTGGCGGTCTATGTTCCGGCTTATGTGCATGTCTTGAGGCAGACTCAGGTAACGGGTGTCGATGTCGCGAAGGAAACGGCTGGGTGCGCCAAACTCCATCTTGCCATAGCGCATGCGGGTCTTGGCATACGTTAGGAAGCAATGGTCCTCGGCACGGGTGATGGCCACGTAGAACAGGCGGCGTTCTTCCTCCAGGGCACGGGGCGACTCGCCCGACATGCCGCTGGGGAAGAGGTTTTCCTCCAGTCCCACCACGAAGACGTTGCGAAACTCCAGCCCCTTGGCGGAATGGACGGTCATCAGGGTCACCTTCTCGCCTTCGTCGTCCTTGTCCGTATCTTGGTCGGTGAGGAGGGATACTTCGGACAAGAAGTCGCTCAGGGCGATGTGCTCGTTGCCTTCCTCCCGGCGTTGTCCGCAGAAGTCGCTCATGCCGTTCGTCAGCTCCTCGATGTTCTCCTTGCGGCTGAGGTTCTCGGGCGAGTTGTCCTGGCAGACATCGGCTATGATGCCCGCCCGCCGGATGATGTCTGTGCCCAGCTCGTAGGCGTTCATCTCCTCGCGTTCGCCGATGAAGCCTTCTATCAGCTCGCGGAAGCCTTGCAGCTTGCCCAAGGTGCCTTTGTTGAAGTTCAGCCCGTAGGTCAGCGGCTCGCACAGCACCGTCCACAGGCTGACGTTGCTCTGTCCGGCGGCCATGGCTATCTTGCCCAGAGTAGTGTCGCCTATGCCCCGTGGGGGATAGTTGATGATGCGCTTGAAGGCTTCTTCGTCATGAGGATTCACCACGAGGCGGAAGTAGGCTATCACGTCCTTTATCTCCTTGCGTTGGTAGAAGGACAGACCGCCGTAGATGCGGTAGGGCATACTGCGCTTACGCAACACGTCCTCGAACACGCGGCTTTGGGCGTTGGTGCGGTACAGGATGGCGAAGTCGGCATAGCCATATCCGCCCGTGCGGCGCAGTTCGGCTATCTTGTTTGCCACAATCTCTCCCTCCTCCACGTCGCTGTATGCTTGGTAAACGCCGATAGGTTCGCCCTTGGCTTTCTCGGAGAAGACGTCTTTCGGTATCTGCCACTGGTTCTTGCTTATCAGGCTGTTGGCGGCGGACACGATGGTCTGCGTGGAACGGTAGTTCTGCTCCAGCTTGAACACCTGCGTGCCGGGATAAGCTTTGGTGAAGTAGAGGATGTTGTCGATGTCGGCTCCCCGGAAGGAGTAGATGCTTTGCGCGTCGTCGCCCACCACGCAGACGTGCTGATGCTGCTTGGCCAGCTGCAGCACGATGCTATGTTGGGCAAAGTTGGTGTCCTGATACTCGTCCACCAGGATGTAGCGGAACTGCTCCTGATAGCGGGCCAAGACATCGGCATGGTCGCGGAAGAGCAGGAAGGTGTAGAGCAGCAGGTCATCGAAGTCCATGGCGTCCGCCTGTCGGCACCGCTCCCAGTAGCAGCGGTACACCTCGCGCAAAGCGGGCATGTGGGCGGCCTGGTCGGCTTGGCAGGCTTCGCGGCTGGCGGCATAGGCGGCGGGTGTCACCAGGTGGTTCTTGGCGTTGGAGATGCGTGATTGGATGACGCCGGGCTTGTAAACCTTCTCGTCCAGCTGCATCTCCTTCAGGATAGTGCGTATCAGCCCCTTGCTGTCCGCCGTGTCGTAGATGGTGAAGCGGGGCGTGAAGCCGATGTGCTCCGCCTCGGCGTGGAGGATGCGCAGAAACAGGGAGTGGAACGTCCCCATCCACAGGCGGCGGGCTTGCTCCGGTCCCACCTGGCGGGCGATGCGCGCCTTCATCTCGCGGGCGGCCTTGTTGGTGAAGGTCAGCGCCAGGATGTTCCAGGGCTGGTAACCGTTCTCCAGCAAGTAGGCTATTTTGTAGGTCAGCACGCGGGTCTTGCCCGAACCCGCCCCCGCTATGACAAGCGAAGGTCCGTCGTTGTAGAGCACTGCGGCGCGCTGGCTTTCGTTCAGTTCGTTGATGTAATCGGACATGGTTTCTTCTTTCTAAATGCGGATGCAAAGATAGTGAAAGAGAAGCGTAGTGGCAAGCGATGGGGCGTTTTCGGCACGTGCGGATATGGAAAAGGCGCGGAAGCGCCGTCCTGCGATGCTCTTCCGCGCCTTTGCGTCTGTGGCGGATTATGCCAGCGGGTCGTCCGTCTCTTCACCATCGCCGCCGGGTTCGGTGCCGCCTGTGCCGGGGGTGGTGCTTTCTCCCGTGCCGTCCAGCGTGGAGACGCTCTTGATGTTGGTCCACACGAGGTTGTCGCTGATGAGGCCGCGGGTGACTACGTTGCCCTTGCGGGTGCTTTCGGGTACGAAGCGGACGCGTGTGCCGGTAATCTGGTTGGCGTTCACTTCCTTTTCAGAGTCTACGCCCTGGCCGTTGGAGACGCAGGTGTAGTAGAACGTGCCCAGCCCGTCCACGTGGACGCTGCGCCCGGCGTTCATAAACGAGCCCATGACCATGCCAAGGGCTTCGATGGCTGCCTTCGAGTCGGGGCGGCTGACGGTAGACATCTGCGCGATGGCGTTGCACAGTTCGTCCATCTCCACCGGAGCACCCACGGTGATGGCCTGCGGGTGCCACTTCTTGGACAGCTTTTTGTAAATAGCTTTGAAAATCGGCATAATTACAACGTTTTTGGTTAGACATGCCCTACAGACCCTCCAGGAGGGGCGTTGACACTTAGCACAAGTGTCAGTGACACTTAGCACAGGTGTCGGCGACACTTAGCACAAGTGTCGGACACACTTCTTATAGGTGTCAACGAACTTGCCAAAGCGCATCGCCCACCCGAAAGGGCCTGTCAGGAATTATTTATTATTCTCGGTTTCATTCGTCCGGTTATTCCGTGGCTTTGATTACCAAGGGGAAGCTTGTGTCGCTGCTTGTTTCATATTGCCAGCCTGTGCCGTTCAGAGCGGCGTTCATGGCGGACAGGGCGGCAGACCAGTCGACGGTAGTGCCGTCTACCTTGGTGGCGTTTTCGTTGCTATTAATACTGCCTAGTCCATAGGTTGCACCCTCACAATTCCAATAGCAGGAAGTAGCTGAAATCGTAGCTGGTGTAACAAGAGTAGACTCATGTTTATATCCCGCTATGCCTCCAATATGTTTTGTTGTTTCAGTTTTATCGGAAATCAACTTAGCAGTGGAATAGCAGGCTATAAGCGTTACCACGCTGCTATTTGAAGCTGAACCGACTATACCACCCAAACGACTTACGTATGATGATTCCTTTGAGGCAATAGTGAAAGTACCTGTTGAATAGCATGCCTTAATTGTCGCGACATCATTACAATCACCGATAATTCCTCCCGCTATAGCACCAGCTTTTGTATCGGTCTCATTTTTAACTTCTCCATTGAACCAACAAGATGTAATAGAGAAATCTTGAGCGTATATATCTCCCATCCCGACAATACCGCCGATGCCATTTCCATTTGTTCCCGAGATTGTGCCCGTTACGCTACAATTCGTAATATTCCCTCCTGAATTAATTCCGACTAAACCGCCTACTTTACCTTTTCCTGTTATCTGTGCATTCCTCACATGGCAGTTTTCAATACTTCCGTTGTTGTAACCCACCAAAGCTCCAACTTCTATGAGGCCAGAAACTTTAGGTGACTCAATTATCAAATTCTTAATTACCGCATTAGCACTTGTCTTTCCAAACAATCCATGTGTATTAGTATCAGAATCACTTATAATTAAGCCGCGGATGATATGTTCGTCTCCATCAAAAGTCCCTTGAAAGTAACCACTTTCATTACTTGGAGGACCGACTGGCGTCCATTCATTTGTCAGTGTTATGTCCTGAGTTAATTTGATATATTTCCCACTATAGTATGTTTTGCCATTATTCACTTGCTCCGCTATATAAGCCAGCTCGGTAGGAGAAGATACGGTGTAAGGTGAAGCCTCTGTTCCCTCGCCTTGAAGCCCTGTTTGCTCTATGATAAGCCGATAAGTCTCAATTACTCGTCCGTTCTCCAGGAGCGTTATTTCCAATGTGGCTTCTTCGCCCATACTGGCCGGAGTTACCGTGATAGTGCCGTTTGTCGCGCTTGCCGACCAGCCTTCGCCATCGATGATGCGTGCCGATACTTCTGCATCGCTGGGGGCATAAGTCAAGGCACCGTCTGCCAGGTCTATGGTTGTTGTCAGGTCCAATGTCGTTCCGTTCTGCATGAATGTCAATGCACCGTTGTATTTCGCTATTGTGAAGGTTGTTCCGTCTGCCAAGGTGAATATGACATTGTTTCCTACTATCTCTACATCCTCAAAGAAGCTGTCGCCATTGGCACCTGCGGGACCTGCCGGGCCGGTCGCTCCTGTAGAACCGGTGTTTCCTTTGTCGCCTTGTTCGCCTTTCTCGCCCGTCACGCGATACCATGTCTCGCCTTCGTCCACACTGAGGTAGGCGATGTCGGCAATGATGGCGTCTCCTGCGGCATCGGTCTTGATGCCCTCATCCTGCAAGGCCTTGCCGGTAGAGAGTTGCGGGGCGGCAGCATCCTGTCCGTTGGCGGGGATGGGCGTGCCGTCAGGCGTGGTCAGTATCTCGCCGTCCAGCGTCCAGAGCCAGTTGCCCTCCTCGTCCTGCGTAATACCGATTTGAGAGGTTGTGCCGTTGTAAATAGAAATAGGGGTAGATTGATGGAAGTTGATGGTGTAACCAATGGTGTCGTTGGCTTGCATAATGGGTGCTACGGAGGTGATGTAGTCCATCGTGTTGATAAGTGTCTGCAAGGCGTTGAGGTTGTTGTCGGTGGTCTTTTGCCACTCTTCGAGGGCGGCGATGCGCTCCTCCAGTCCGTTTACCTTGTTCCACAGCTCGGTGTCGTCATAGTCGTCGCACGAGGCAAGGCACAAGGCAGTAAAGATAATCAGAATATTAACGTTTATTAACGGGGGGGGGGTAAACCCCTTTCTAAATTTTTTCATAATAATAAATTGATGTTTATAAATTAGTAATTAAATGTTATTCACGTTTTTGAACGGTTCTGTTGGCAAAGGTAGTCATTATTTTCATTTCTCCCTCTTGTCCGGTCCCTTTTTCTTAATAAAAATATAGGCGATAACCCTCCGTTCAAAGTAGCTACCGCCTATACCATAATTATATTATTAATAGTGCGCTATGGTTTATTTGTCCTCGATGGCAGCCTGCGCCGCAGATAAAAGGCTTGCAAAATAAGCAGTTATGGCTATTCTCTAATCTTTTTCTAATCGGTGTTTTTACTTCCGAAAGTTCCTATCTCCTCAAGATGGTTGTCTCCTTCACTTTTTATCGTCGCATATTAAAATTCTATATAGACCTTTGTGAAAAACAATTAATCTATGAACGAATTCAAAATACCCCGCCTCACCCGTTGGCAGTTCTTCAAGAACAAACTCGCCTACCAGATGCTGAAGCTTATGGGCTTCACTGTGTACACAAACTGATATACAGGCATGTGCAAGGACAGCGGAAAGATTATCTGGTTGACCGCCTGCGCGGGAAAGCTGGAGTATGAGACACCCTCGTATGTAGAGGAAGGAAGTTAGCCTCCAACCTTTACATTACAGCCGTTAGGTACATAAGCGCAAGTATTGGCTTCAAGCAAATCATCCTCTATGGATTTCCGGATTTGCTCGTTGCCCTCGACAGGCAGCTAATATTCCATGTCTTAATCACCTTTCATTAAACACGAACTCCAGCCCGTGTTTCCTGTACCACTCAAATTTGCGGTCGGAACTGACCAACGGTATCTTGTCCGCGATGGCTTGCGAAATGATTAGGCGGTCGTTCGGGTCACGATGGTCGTCATAAAAAGGCAAGTCCACCAATGCTTCCACATGCGCCAAGGTAATCGGAGATATTTGGATGCCCAATTCTTTCAGCATCGACAGGGCTTTGCTTGCGGCGACACGCACATCCTTGCACCCCGGTATACGCACCTTGCCGATTTGGATGAGGTGCACAAGTTCGGTCAAGCACACGGAGCTTGTAAGCAGCAAGGTCTCGTAACCGTAAACGATTTCCCTCACGTTCAACGAGAGGGAGTCTCCCCTGTCAGCACCCACAATGAAGGCCAGTATGTTCGTATCAAGATATACCCGCCTCATTTCAAGATGTATTTCAAGTCTTTTTCATCCCACGTGAACAACGGGCCGGCACCATTCAGCAACCATTCGCCCAACTTGTTCAACTTGCCGTCCCTCGCTTTCTTCTCTTTCAGGAACTGGATTAAATCACCGTTCTTTTCTTTATTGCCCTTTGCGGGGCTTTTTTTCTCTTTCGTTTCCATATTCTCCTCCTTTATTATCAATGTATATCATCCTTACAGTCTTGCCAGCCATTTCTTGCCGGGCTTGCTTTTCATCCAAACAATGAACCCGATGCGAATACCATACAGCTTAAAAACAATGCGATAAAGAAATCCATAATCTATTTTAATATACCCTCGCTTCGTCTTTCTCTTTCTGCTGCTCCGCAAACTTACTCATTTTATCCTTTATTTCCCATTATTTGCACTATAAAGTTAAACATAAAAAGTAAAAACAGAAAGGAAATGACGAAAAACAGACGTTTACAAGTGAATTGGGACAGATCTATGACTATGCGGTCCACAATGTCAATGAACTTTCCATCTTCTTTCTTGTATTCATCCGTCATAATATTTCTCTAAAAAATTGGTAGCATCCATCAATTTCATTAAATTTGTAAGTAATTAATAAATAAGCATTTATTATGAGCATTTATTTGATAGTATTTCTGGTTCTCGCCGCATCGGTTTCTTTCGCAGCCTTGGCCTTCGGCCTCGTTTTAATCTTCTTCAACATGGAAGAGAAACATCCGATTGCCGCCAAAATCCTTGGAAGTACCACGTTTATGACACTGCTGTACCTGCTCGCTCTCGCCGTGCTGAAGCTGAAAAGCAGCGGCTTTCATATCGATTTACTACAGAACTGAGCCGGGGATTGTTGAAGGGGCATTTATGAGTGGGATTCATGGATACTTGATTTTCTTCTATTTTCCAATAAAATAAATCGCTCTTTTTGATTTGCAGTAAACTCGGCAGAAGAACTCTGAATTATTTCATTTACTGCAAATTCAAAATCTAACAAATTACCAATATTATTATAATCGGATTGTTTTGCTTCATTCAAACAGGCTTCCATATTATCTAATGAAGCATCAATATTTGAACGTACTTTATTATTACACCTCGTGAAATGTAATATTGAAGAAACTAATATCCGATAAGCTTGCATATAATTACCTTTTTCACCGATAATTGAAAATCCTTGCAAGAAATCAACAATACCCATACAATATTCTTCTGTCTGAATTCTATTTCTGTTCTGTTTGTTAAGAGCATCATTTGCTCTAATCTGTATATCAACTAAAGCACTTTCCGTATTATTGATAATACGCATATTTTCTTCTTCAACATTCTTTACTCGTTTATTCAAATCCAATGCATTATAAATATTCCAACCAATTAAGAATGTGACAAGCAAAGACAATATAGCCATAGTCCAAGTCATCACATCATTTGTTGATATATTATATGCACCCCATCTAACATTTGAATCACAAAACAATATAAAATTTATAATAGATAAAATAAGTACAAACAATAACAATTTATGATTTGACACATAATCAACCAAACGAGCAAAGAATTTGCATATACAATCAGCTTTCATTGTCTCTTTATTTATTCAATATCCGTATTACTTTATCTTTCAATCCCATCTTAATGAACTCATCATCGTCCACATCAAGTTCAACCAATACTTTAGTCGACCTTCTATTGTTCAGTAAACTTTGCAACCGTTCCACCTCTCTTTTATAATAATCCAATTCATTATTGCCAATAAAGTTTAACGTAGGCAGTTCTTCATCAAATAAATAGCCTACATTCACACCAAGTACTTTTGCCAAAGACTCTATTGTACTAATCTTAGCATCAGCACCTGCAAGCACATTGTCTAATGTAGTCCTTGATACACCGCAACGCTCAGCAATCTGAACCTTGTTCAATTTACTTGCATTAAGCAGTTCGTTTAATCTCTTGATATTCATATATTTAATATTAAATGTTTAATAAAGTTGCATTATTTAACAAACAAAGTGTCCATAAAACTTGCATACAAGTTCATTAAACACTACATTTGCACCATAAAGTTAAACATAAATCATTAAAGACAGAAGAATATGGCGAAAAAACAGACGTTTACAAGTGAATTGGAACAGATGAAAGTCGGTGACAAGAGAATATATCCGGCTTTGCGATGCACCTCTGTTCGGACAATGGCAAGCACGTTGAGTTTCCGTTTCAACCGAAAGTATTCGACCGAAATAGACAAAGACAAACGTGTGATAACAGTAATCAGAGTAGAATAATGGTAAGGACAATACAATGAATGTATAAATAAGGAGTAAGCCATGAGACGAAAACAAAACTACCATTTCACTACAGTTGCGCATAACTTACGGTCAACCGGCATCGTTGATTTCGATTTGTGCCAGCGTGACAGCATAACCATCGACGTTGACAAGCTGGTTAATATGACGGACGCAGAGTTACTGACCTACAGAAACATCGGTCCCGTGACAATAAGACGAATCAACGAGGCGAGAGAGACATTAAAGAAATTATTGATTTTATAAACTACAATGGATAAAGAAAATGAACTTGTCTATAGATTCTTAGTTTACGGTAGTATTATCGGCTTAGTTTTTCTCATTATCATCAATATCGTATTCTGCCTTAATTCTTATTATGTCAAGAATAACGGATATAGAGAATACATGTTAAAGTTACATTACTTGGATGGGAAAAATGAAATTCGAAAATTAACTGTTGAGTCTAGAGATTTCCCTGCCATACAAAGCGGAATAGGTGGATATCACATCCAAGTCGGACATGACAGGATATGGGGTGTAATAAGATTTGATATTATTTCATGTAGATATATCAATTCTGATTCATCATCAGACAAGGAGATTCTATGTCACTTGCTAATGATCATAGTTACAGCCGCAGGTTTAGGTATGATTATTTATTTCAATAAAAATGCCCTGCAGGGTGCCAATGATAAGCGAGAAGTTGAACAGATATGAACAATTAAAAAACATAGGTATGACTACAATCAATGAATCCACCGGCCTGCACCGTACCCCCTACGCAGACTATTGGTATTTGCGGGAAGGAGACTTCCGGCCGGAGAGGATAACAGAATTCAACGGGGGAAATTTCAGCACGAGGCACACAATACCGCTGCTGAAGGAAGCGGGCAACTTCTTCCCGACTAAAGAAGAAGCCGCCGCCGCTTCGGACATGGTCAGGAAATTCTTGCTTTCGATAAATAGTCAACAGTGGACTTGATCCAGTCAAAAGCAATTTGGAGTTCTTCAATGCGCTCATTGGATACGCCGCGTTTGCTCATTTCTTCAATGTCAATGTAGTGGTTATGCTTCGCACACTCCACGGCATAGGCAAGGAAACGTTCGCTATCCTTAGGATGAGTCTCATTGGGAAACCCATTCAGAAACTGGTTTAAAAGTTCTTTTTCATTCATAATCATTAATTTTTGAAGTTGGCGCTACAAAGTTAATGATTTTCCCGCGAAGAACCGCCTTCCAAGCCCGGTTGAACTTACCGGGGCGGGAACAAGAAAATTAAAACAAAAAGATTATGGACAAGACATTTACTATCGCACAACTGATCATCGCCGCCGTGGTGTTCCTCTGCGTTCTCGCCAGCGTAATAGGTCACATCGTGATGGGGCACGTCACTTCCCTTATCGGCTTCCTCGTGAGCCTCGTGTTCATCTGCCTGTCATGGGTGCTGCTCCGCATTGCCTACAAGGAACTACGTGAAACCCGTTAAACCACACCGCCATGCTCACCCTCGATTTCTCAGACAAGTCCGTTACCTACGCCACATTCATTCGCGATGTGGCCGCAGAGGTCGTGCGCCAGCTATCAGCACAGCGCAATGACCCCGAAATGGTCAGCCAGCGCAAGGCATACGCCATGTTCGGGCGCGGCAATGTGGACCGCTGGAGACGGCAGGGCAAGGTTACGCCCTGCAAACGCCCCGGAAAAGTGGAGTACTTTGTCACTGAGTTGAGGAAAGCGCAGCGCATCCAGCAAGATTATTTCGATTTGTAACAAACTATAAACACATTGATTATGAACAACAATGAAACATTAAACCAAGCGCAAATCATCCAGTCGCTCAAAGCCTCTGACGTAATCCGAAATGATTATGTGCGCTCACAGTTCATCAACGTTTACAACGCTATCTGGAAGGAAGGCGGCGAGGGCGCATATGAGCGCGAGGCGATGTACTTCAACAGCCAGCTTCGCGACAACAATAGCTTGCGCGAGTGTACCGGTATGTCCGTATTCTTCGCCTTCATCGACCTTGCCGTTCGAGGCCTCACGCTGGAGCCTGGCGCACAGGCGTTGTGCTACCTCTTGCCGCGCAACTATTGTGTCGGAAAAAACCAGCAGGGGCAAAACCTGTACGAGAAACGTTGCAACCTCACCATTTCCGGCTACGGTGAACTGGTACTCCGGGCAAAAGCCGGGCAGATACTCCACGCCGACAATCCGGTGATAGTGTACGAGGGCGACGGCTTCGAGTTTGGCGAGAAGGACGGGCGTAAGTACGTCAATTACTGCTGCCGCATTCCTCGCCAGTCCAACCGCATCATCGCCTGTTTCCTGAAGATTACCCGTCCTGACGGCACGGTGGACTACTCCGTGATGACCGAGCAGGATTGGAAACGCCTCTCCGATTTCTCCGGAAAGGCAAACCGCTACTGGGACAATGCGGCACACCAATATGTGGAAAATCCCAACCAGTTATACACTTCGCTCGATGGCCAGATTGACACAGGTTTCCTCAAGGCCAAGTGCATCAAACACGCCTTCAAGACCTATCCAAAGATAGCCATTGGTAAGGGTACACAGTTTGAAAGCGAAGTCATTGAGGCAGACAACCAGCCCGAAACATCCTTTGATCCCTACGGCGGCATGGCCGGTGGCGATGCACCTGCACCGCAGGAAGATAAGTCATTTGCCGCTCCTGCCGACACGTCCGCCGGAGTGACGGTAGCACCTGCTGCCGGTAACGATGATTGTTTCTAACCCATAAAACGACACCGATATGAATAACAACGATTTGGCCATTATCCGGCCTGAAAACATACAGACCATCGTACAGGCTGCGCCGCAGTCCTACAACGACAACAAGAACTCTCACGACCGCTGCATAGACTTCGGTCTCACCATCCTCAACGCCGTGCGCACACAGGGCATGAATGACGAACTCGACCAACAGGCCGCTGCCTTCATCGATAAGGCCCGTCGCACGCTCAAGGTCATGAACGAACGCCGCTCACCCGTTACCAAGCTGTTCGATGAAGTGCGTTCGGCCTTCACCACGATGGAAAACGAAATAGACCCTTCCAAGCCCGGCACCGTAGCCTACGACCTCCAGCAGTTCCGCAACCAGTATGCCGCAAAGAAACGCGCCGAGGAAGAACGCCGCTTGCGCGAGGAAATGGAACGCCGTCAGGCCGAAGAAGCCCGCCGCAAGTTCCGTATGGACGTGGAAGACGATTTCAAGCGCAAGTTCCAAGACTATGTGAACACTATGCTCAATCAGATTACTCAGATTGACAACGATGTAACGCTCGAAAACTACGACAATTCATTGGCCGAGCTTCACAAAATAAAAGCGGAGGTGGACAAAGGGCTGTCTGCTGAATGGATGGGCAGTCTGCACACATCGCTCCGCATTCCCCTCGGTGTCAAGGTAGCCGACATCGAAAACGAACTTAAACATACGCTATACAAGCAATTCAATGATCAATTTGTAGCCGAAGTTTGCGACACCGTCAACTACACCATCGACCGTATGCCCTCCAAGAAGGCCAACCTCGAACGCATCGCACAGGCCAATGCCGAGGAAGCGGCCCGGATGAAGGCCGAAATGGAAGCCCGCCAACGTGCCGAAGCCGAACGCGCCGAGAAAGAACGTGCTGAACGAGAGGCAGAGGAAAAGCGTAAGGCGGAATTGGAGCGCAAGACGGCTGAAATGACTTCTCTTTTCGACGGCCAAGCAGCCGCTTCCACCTACCAGCCCAAGACAAAGGTCACCAAGCGCATCAGCCTCCTTAATCCCGAAGGCATCATGCCCGTTATCTCCCTGTGGTGGAGCAAGGAGGGCTGTACCCTGTCCGTAGATGAGTTGGCCAAGATGTTCAAGAAGCAAATCGCCTTCTGCGAGAAACTGGCCAACAAGGACGAGATTTTCATTCAGAATGAAAGCGTAGAATACGTAGACGAAGTTAAAGCAAAGTAACCATGAATCATAATCCCGATGAATACTACAACCGTACGGAGGTGTCGAACAGCGACCTTACAGCCCTGCGCGACATCCTCCACCCACGTCAGCAGTTCGGCGACCGGGAGGCGACGTTCCGCTTCGGCACGTTGGTCGATGCGCTCATCACCGAACCGGCTCGCGTGGACTACTACCGCTACACCGTGGACGATGTGCAATACACTGATGACGAGTTCCGCCATGCCAAGGAAATGCAACGCTCTCTCCGCATGGAGGCGCGGCATGATCCGTTCCTGGCCAACGTGCTCGAACTGGCCGACACGCAACGTTTCATGGTGAACCACGGTCAGATGTTCACTTATTGCGAATACCCCTTCTTCCTCGACACTCGTTGCAAGTGGGATTGGTTCCTTTCCTCCTTCGGCTTCGGCGGTGACTTGAAAACCACCTTCGCCCGCTCTCAGGAGGAGTTCGACGAGGCCGTTGACTTCTTCGACTGGGACCGCTCCCGTGCATGGTACATGGACATCGCCGGAAGCCAACGTGACTTCATTTACGCCATAAGCAAGAAGAATTGCCGGGTATTCAAGAAGTTCATTAACCGTGGCGATGAGATATACAACCGTGGCCGGGAGAAGTATGAAGAGCTTGCCTTTCAATGGTGGCTGTTAACCCCTAAAACAGTAGCGTGATATGGACATCTATTGCCGTGTAACCCCTTATGGTCTGGTGCCGCTCTACGATAGCGACCACGACTTGAAGCAGCGTCTGCGTGTCGGTTCAACCGTCCGTTGCCGCGTCAGCCTTCCGCGCAACTACCGCTTCCACAAGAAGTTTTTTGCGCTCGTCCGCCTGACGTTCGACAACCTTCCCCTGCCGCTCGTCGAGCGGTGGAACGTGCGGAGCGAAAACGACATGCTGCGCCGCTTCAAGCGTGACCTCGGTTATTATTCATCTATGGTCAACGACCTCGGCGAACGCGAGATAGAGTACAGAAGCATATCGTTCTCGGCAATGGATGAACAGGAATTTGAGCGGTTCTACGACGATTGTGTCAATCTTGTGCTCCACCAGTACATCCCCGGCATCAATCGTCAAGATTTGCTCGAAGAAGTAGAGAAATTCAAATGAGAATATTATGAAACCGAAAGTAGGACAATGCTATTACGCACCGCATGGACGTGGCTACCGCATTTATCGTTACGATTATGTGGGCGAAACGGTATCCACGGCTGCACCTGTATCCGATGAACCTATTTATTGGGACAAGGAGGAAGCCCGTAAGCGTGTCTACGAACTAAACGGATGGAGGTATAAGCCATGCAAAACGAACTGAAACATCATCTGCGTGTCGAGCCTTATCCCTACCAGCGTGAGGGCATCATCTACGGTCTGGACAAGAAACGCCTTATCATCGGCGACGAGCCGGGCCTTGGAAAGACCTTGCAGAGCATCGGCATCGTCGATACGGCTGACGCTTATCCCTGCTTGGTAATATGCCCCTCGTCCTTGAAGATAAACTGGCAGCGCGAGTTCGAGAAGTTCACCGACAAGTCCGCCATTGTTCTTGACAATGCCGTGCGCAC
>CALUOR010000062.1 GCA_944322285.1 uncultured Bacteroides sp. | reverse complement strand
AAAGTTGGCGATTGCTCTACTTACCTATGTCAATTTTTAATTCTTGAATCAGAACGCCAACTCCTGATTCGCATAAAGTACTAAAAAATCATCATTTTCCTATTCCGCCTTTATCACCACCTCCGCCTTCTGCAACAAAGGAGAAGTAAAGGTGATGCGGATGTCACCCGGCTCACCGATGGCCTGTATGTAAGCTAACAGACGACCCATGTGTACACGTTGGCGGTTGTCGCGATGTTCGGACATGTCGTTGTTGGCACCATTCTCCAAGCCCAGCAGGCGTGCGGGACCTTCCACACGGCAGGTGATTTCATTATCGGCTAATTTCACCGGCAAGCCTTCCTCATCTACAACCTCTATCTCAATATGCGCCGTAGCCTTTCCGGCAGACAACGTTTCACGGTCCGCTTTCACACGGATGGCATACGGGCGTCCCGTTGTACGCAAAGTATAGCTGGAAAGCACTTTCCCCGACGCGTCACATCCTTCAGCCACTAATTCACCGGCTTCGAAAGGAATGTCCCAATAGATTATGCCACTGTTGTCATCATACGGCTTCATCGTGCCTACCTCTTTCCCGTTCAGCATCAGGCGGGCTTGGGGAGCATTGGTGTAACATACCACCCGGATTTCCTGACCCGGCTCGTAGTTCCACACATCCCAGGCATCGGGCGACACCCAACGGTTCTTCGGATACGTACCGGCATAAGTCACCGGTTCCTCTTTCCACATCGAAGCACGGAACCAGGCACGAGGCTTCGGCTGACTGGCAAAGTCCAGCAATCCGGTACCCAATCCGCGTGACGGCCATGCACCGGCTTCTCCCAAATAATCGGTACCTGTCCAGATGAACTGCCCGAAGATAAAGTCACGGTCGCGCACGGCATGCCAGGTATCAATGCCCGAACCCGTCTCGCTTCCGTAGATAATGCGGTCGGGATACGTGGCATGGTCTTCGTCATAGCGATTCTCCGTATAGTTATAGCCTACAACATCCACTGCTTCGGGATAAGCTGTCTGGTTGGACATCACCACACCCGCCAATGCACCGGTCACGGGTCGGCTGGTATCTACGGCACGCACACAAGCCGCCAGTCTTTGGGCAATAACCCCGATACGCATGGCATCCGGAGCATCGGGCTTATAGCCACCGAACATGGGCTGGTTGATGGTTGTCCCGTCCAATACAGGGTGTGAATAGGGGTCGTTGGGATAATCCACCTCATTGCCAATACTCCACAGGAATACGCTGGGATGGTTGCGGTCACGACGTACCATGTCGGTCACGTCCCGCTCTATCCATTCTTCAAAGAAGTCGTAGGAACCCTGATAGCCCGGTTCGCCCTTGTTCCATCCTTTTATCCATTTGCGCTTGGGGAATTCCCATTCGTCCGAAGCCTCGTCCATCACCAACAGCCCCAAGCGGTCACACAGGTCATACAACACGGGAGCCTGCGGATTGTGACTCAGGCGGATGGCATTCACGCCGATATACTTCTTCAGATTGAGCAAACGACGCTCCCACACTTCGGGCGGCACAACGGCCCCCAGCACACCGGCATCGTGGTGCAGGCAAACGCCCTTCACCTTCATCCAACGTCCGTTCAAGGCAAAGCCTTTATTGGGGTCAAACTCCAAGGTACGCAGTCCCACGTTTGTCTCGCTGGCGTCTATCAGTTTCCCATCGGCTAAAAGTTCCGTTTTCAACGTATATAAATAAGGTGTATCCAAGTCCCAACGGTTCGGCTTGTTCACCCGGAGCGTCAAGGTCTCTTTGGCCGTACCTACCTTTCCGTCCGCAATCTTTCGCGAAGCCTTTGCCACCTCTTTGCCTTGGGCGTCACTAAGCGAGACTTTAACTTCCAGCTTTCCTACAGCGTCCACATGTTTCTGCACCTCCACATCCACGGCTACGGTAGCCCTACGGTCGGTCAATGAAGTCGCTTTCCAGCCAATACCCCACTGGGCAAAATGAATGTCGCCCGCCGAAACCATCCAGACATCCCGATAGATGCCCGAACCGGTGTACCAGCGTGAGTCGGCGGAACGGCTATGGTCCACCCGTACCGCCAATACATTGTCCTCGCCTTCTTTCAGATAAGGTGTCAGGTCGTATAGAAAAGAGATGTAACCGTTGGGACGTTTCCCTAACAGATGCCCGTTGAGATAAACCTCGCTCCGGTTGTACACGCCTTCAAAATAGATGTAATGACGTGCTTGTTTGTCGCTCACCTTGAAATGCTTCCGATACCAGCCGATACCACCGGGCAAATACCCCGTGCAACTGGCCAAGTCGGGCGAAACCTGTCCCTCGATAGACCAGTCATGGGGCAAATCCAGCTTGCGCCATTTCGTGTCATCACAGGCTTTTTGTTTAAAGGTAGAATCATCTTCCAGCCGGAAGAGCCACCCGTCATTAAACTTCTGCGCATTTCCAAACGATACTTGCGCAGCCAACGGAGCCGACAGGCATATCGCCAACACTCCGAAAATCCAAGTTAATAGTCTGTTCTTCATATTAAATGATAATTTAGCGTTGTATTTAATGGCACACAGATGACACAGATTAGACAGATTTACACAGATTTTTATGATGTTATCTGTCATGTCGAGCTTGTCGAGACATCTCACGTAGCGCATGAGGAGGTCTTACATGAGACCCTTCGACTACGCTCAGGGTGACAGATACATCTGTGGTCATCTTGTAAAATCTGTGTCATCTGTGTGCCATCTAAATTCCCATTTCTCACTTCAACTCATAAACCACTGTTGTCACACTCTCCGCATCTAAGTACACCTTACCGTCCGCAGCCACGATGCCCTCTTGCAGGTTCTTATTGGTGGAAGTAGTATAAATTTTGATGGAACTCGGCATACCGCTCCATCCTTCATGCGTCTCCTCCAAGCGAATAGCCTTGTCGGACAGGTTGGAATAAACAGCCACGATTTGTTTGCCGTCCGGTGAGATGTATGCAGAACCGAAGAAATTGACAACCTCGTTCAACGTCAGTCCGATGCGCTTGTAACCCGGACGGACAAAACGGCTGTAATTGCCCAACGCCCACAAGGTAGGCGTAGCACGGAAGGAACCTTCCTGCGCAATCGTAGCCACATGACCCCAACCGCCATCCCATCCTTGCGGATTCAAGGCGATAAGCAAGAAACGATTCTTGTGTCCGGTGCGCAAAGCGTCCATCGCCACCCAATAGCTCCACGAAGTAACGCCGCCCACGGTCAGGTCATTATAAATGACTTTTGTCATGTAGAGGGCAATGTCCATCTCGGTAGCGTTGTCATAGCCCACGAACTCCGAAGAACTATATCCGTCGCCTAACATGCTCCACTCAGTCTGCCAAACTTCTAACCCATATTGGGCAGCCGCCTGCGCCATCTGCTGACGCACGTTGCGCATGCCGTCCCAAGAGCCGTCCGTCCAATAGCTGTGTCCGCCTATCAGCTTACCCACATGGCTTAAATCACCCACATAGGCCTTCGAGCCGGAAGCAAAGAACGCATCGAGCACCTTACTGCTGCCCGCATTTCCTTTTACTTTATATAGGTATTCCCAATCGGCTGCCTCGCCCAACAGGATTTGGGTGGAAAGTCCCTTGGCCGTTAAAGCGGCGTCCAACTCACGCGCTAAGCGGGCTACCTCCTCATTCTGCCAGCCGCTTCCTTCCTGGTCTACCCCATTCCATTCATACTGCGGTTCATTCACCGGTGAGATATGCGTGATGTTATATCCTTCGCTCGTATAGTGCGCGGCAACCTCCGCCATGTAGGCGGCAAAGTCATCGTAACAATCCTCTTTCAGGTTGGACGAGAAACCGCTGTCCGAACGTCCCTGTCCGTTGCGCGTGTACTGCACGGGAGGCGTATTGCTGAAAAGGATAAAGTCTTCGCATCCTAATTCCTTGGCACGCTTCATAAAGTAACGCTGCCCCTCACACTTCGACCAGTTGTAAGTTCCGTCCGTGTTCAGGTACGACTCCGCCCGGCGTGAAGGTTCTTCTATACCGCTTGCGTCGCCCTGCTCCATGGAACCGCCGCCCATGTTCACCCGCCAAAAAGAGAGACCGATGCCTTTCAGTTGGCCATCCGCAATCTCCGATGAAAACAGCAGTTCGGATATTTCCTCCCGACTGTTTGTCCAATATTTGCCTACATAAGCGGGCGTCCAGCAATCCGAAGCGCCAAAGCCTCGCATGGTCTGGAAGGTTTGACCGGCATCAATCGTAACCGATTTTGCCACGCTCACTTCCGGTACATCCGGTTCGGGAGCCGGTTCCGGCTCCGGATTCACCGCCGGACTGTCATCACTACAGGCCAACAAGCCCAAGGTCATAAAAAGAAGTAATGCATTTAGTCTCATAATTGCAAATATAAATATAAGTAACTAATTCTTCTGTATACTAAATGATAATTTAGCGCGCGCAAGCGCGCTTCAATGAAGAATTAAGAATGATGAATGAAGAATTTAGGCTGCGCTGTCAGTGCGCACAATCACGCCGCATGGTCATTCTTCATTCTTAATTCATCATTCTTCATTTAATAGCTAAATTCCCATTTATCTTTCATCTCCAAAGAAAGCAAACTATCTTCATTTCTATCAAAATGCCTCCAATTCAACAAATTTGCTTACTCGCCGTTTTTACAAAATCCGCAAAATAGAAAGGCAAAAAAAGACTTGTTTCTAAAACAGTTAAGTGTTTGCTCCAAAACAGTTAAGTGTTTTGGTTGGAACAGTTAACTATTTCGGATATCATACTGCGCCGACTGAGAGCAAAAAGTGCGGTATTTCAGCGGATACTCCTTCTCATTCTGCTAAAAACTGTAAAATTCACCTTAATAAACCTTTTAATCCTGGAAAAACAGACTTCTAGAATTTGTAAACAATTCGATAAGAATTGGCGTATCTATCTGAAACTAAATAAATAAGTAATTCTAAAATCCGTTCTTTCCGTTCAACCCATTCTTCAGTCCGAAACAAGCTATTCTCAGCGATTAGAAAACACAAAGTGTCAGATGTGACAAAATGATAATTTATCAACCAATTAAAAAGCCGTGGGCAATCCGTCAGAATCACCCACGGCACGCATCTATTGTTAACCTTAACCTATTGAAAAGAGATTAATTCCAACCTGGGTTCTGTTCGATAGATCCATTGGATATGGTAACTTCATACAAAGGAATAGGAAATACCAAGTCACGACTTTCATCAAACGTAATGCCCTTATCGCTGGATTCTATCTGATTGTTCCACTCCAACGGGTCACGGGTCTCTTCGTTCAGATTCCATTGTACGAAAGAACCATTCGGTCCCAATAAGTTACAAACCACCTTCTTTCCGTTATCATCCGTCCAACGGCGAATGTCATACAAACGGCTTTGTTCGAAAGCCAACTCCAAACGACGTTCCAAACGGATGGCATGGCGCAAATCATTGCCAGTAGAAGTTACTGACGGCAAATTTACACGGCCACGAACACGGTTCAATGCAGTCTGTGCATCAACATCGTTACCTAATTCATTGCAAGCCTCCGCATACATCAATAAGACATCGGCAAAGCGAAGGATACGATGATTCAACGGACTCTTATTCGTATTATAAACCTCACCACGTTGCCGCAAAGGCAAAAAATACTTACGGATAATGCGAGCTGATTTATGCTGAGCGGGATTGATGATGTAACAATTTTCATCCCATCCGTATTGTTCGATAAGTTCCTGAGCATTCGCCACAGTAGAATTATTTTCTACAAACTCACTGAAACGGTCTTCACCGGCAATCTCCGTACAACCGCTCTTAATGATAGTCCAACGCAAACGCTCCATGTCACCGGCATCAATGTAAGCCTGCTCTAGATTGGCGGTAGGCTGACACCAACTCCAACCGTCACCGGGACCGTTACGAGCACCCGTAACCGTAGCCATTGAGCCACCTAAAGCCATCGATGAATGGTATTCATATTGTATTTCAAACAGACTTTCCTTTCCATTGTCATAGTCCGCATTCCAAACCTGACCGAATTCATCCATCAAATCGTATTCACCAGAATCCATAACCTGCTTCAATACTTCCTGCGCCTGCTGCCACTTTTCCTGATACAGATAAACTTTGCCCAACAGGCCTAAAGCGGCACCCGAAGTGGCACGCCCGACTTCGGCAGCACTACGCGGAGGCAAGACTTCGGCAGCAGCCTGCAAGTCTGCTTCGATAAAGTCATAGACTTCTTCTGTAGAAGAACGGGTAATTCCCTCTACTTCTTCCGGCATCAAGAAACCGGTAATCAAAGGTACACCACCAAAGTTTCTTACCAGCTCAAAGTAGAAATAAGCACGTAAGAAACGAGCTTCAGCAACCAAACGGTCACGAGTTTCCACATCCTGGGTTTCGTAAGCTGAAATGCGTTCAATACCAATGTTGCAGCGCAAAATCCCTTTATAACGATATTGCCAAAAGTTTGAAATAGCAGAGTTACTGGCACCATGTCCCTGATAATGCGCCAACGAAATATAGTCCGTTTGTGGTTGGGAAGTATTCCCCATCCAAGCGTCATCCGTACACATCTCGAACAACAGCCAAGGATTCTGAACCTGCCACCAGTCATCATAAGCGATTGCCTGATAACAACCGGTCAGATAAGACTCACATTCCTCCATGGACGTAAAGTAAGTGTCCAAATATTGTTGCCCGCGTATATCCTCGGTCAAGAAGTCCTCACACGAGGTAGTAAATGTCAGCGTGGCAACCAGTGTTATTATTGCATATATTTGTTTCATAGTTGTGAAAGATTAGAATTTGAAGTCAATACCAAACAAGAACGTACGCGGATTAGGATAAGCGATGTTGTCCACACCAGTTTGAATGGCCGCACCATCCGCCATCGGACGTTCGGGATCCATACCGGAATAGCCCGTGATAGTAAACGGATTCTGAGCTGAGAACGAAATACGCAAATCCGAACCGCCTACCCATTTCTTGGGCAATGTATAACCAATCTGCAACAGTTTGCAACGCAGGTACGAACCATCTTCTACATAGAAGCTGGATACCCGGCGATAGTTCTGGTTATTGTCATTGGCTGACAAACGGGGGATGTCATTGCTGGTACCTTCGCCATGCCATGCCTGCTCCAATGTACCGGCCCACACATTCTGTCCGTCCAAACCGGAATAACGCGCACGAGTCGTGTTAAAGATGTCATTGCCAAATGTACCGTAGAAATTAGCCGCAAAGTCGATATTCTTGTAGCGCAACCCTATATTCAGACCCATCATTAAATCTGGATACGGATTACCGATATACGTCTTATCGTTGGCATCCAATACACCGTTGTGATCCAAATCTTTAAAGCGGATGTCACCCGGCTGTGCATTGGGCTGAATCAGCGTACCATGTTCATCGGTATGTGCATATATCTCTTCCATATTTTGGAAAATGCCGTCAGCTACATATCCATAGAAGCGTGAGATCAAGCCACCGTCTTCGTTACGGATGATCTGGTCACCATTAAAATCCCAAGCGTAAATAGGACCGTCACCAGAGAACTTGATAGCCTTATTGCGGACAGCGGAAAGATTCAAACCGATATTATAGGAAAAATCCTTGCCTACTTCATCACGCCAAGTTACACCCAGTTCCCAACCACGAGCCCGCATGCTACCGATGTTCATCCAGATTTGGCTGTTCCAATCCCAATACCCCAATGACAACACATTCTGTTTTTGGGCAAGCATATCTACCGATTTCTTTTGGAAATATTCAAAAACCACGCCTAAACGTGAATCTAAGAACGACATATCCACACCTACGTTCCAGTCTTCTACGGTTTCCCATTTTAACTGGTCGTTACCAATCGTAGAAACAAAGGTTCCCGGAGTCAATGCCGAACCGAAATAATAATACGTTTGACTCAATAAACTCATGGTCGCATTGTTATTGATTTGTTGGTTACCGACACGTCCCCAACCTCCACGGAGTTTCAAATCACTGAAAATCTTTTGATCTTCCATGAAACTCTCGCTGATGACACGCCACGAAGCGGACACAGACGGGAACAAAGCGTATTTATTTCCACTCGGGAAACGGGAAGAGCCATCGGCACGAAGTGAAGCGGAGATGTAGTAACGATTATCGTAGTTGTACATCACACGACCTAAGAACGAAACCAACGTATTATAACTGGTTCCACCATTTGCAACTGCTTTATCCGCATTACCGGCATTCACTTCTTGCATCTGGCCTATGTTGGTAGGTATGTCATCACGCTGCGCCAATGAAGAAAAATCCGCAAAACGTTCTGTCGTAAAACCTGCCATTACATTCACGTTATGCTTCTCAGCAAATGTGTCAATATAAGTAGCCGTATTGGTCCACGTCCAATCCAGATTTTCTGAAGTAGAGCGAGATATACGGTTTTCTGTTTGCTGCTCCAATGCATCCAAATAGAATTCCGGTGTAAAGGAGTCCGAACGTTGATAAAGCGCATTCACCGAGAACTGAGTCCGCAAAATCAACTCTTCAATCGGGGTCACTTGCAAATAGCTGTTTATCAGTGCACCCATATTGCGGGAGTGGTTATTGGAACGCCCTACTGAAGCGACCGGGTTCCACTCTTGATTATTGTATGAACGCTGATAGTTGTTGTACATATTATCCTCCCATTGGTCTTGCGGCTTGAATACCGGAGTAGTCGGATCCATTGCCATAGCTGCAGAGAACTGGTTGGGTGTATCGTCCCAAGACTCCATGCGCGGGGCGATGTCCATACCCATCTTCACATACTTGTTAAACGTATATTCCGTGTTTAAGCGGATATTGATTTTATCCCAATATCCCACATCGAACTGGGAATCGCTTTTATAGTATCCCAAGCTTAAATTGTAAAGCAGCTTGTCCGTACCACCCGATACACTGAGTGCATAATTCTGTACCAAGGCAGTCTTGTTCACAACTTCATCCCACCAATCTGTACCACCCGGATTAGTTGTTGCGCCCGTATCATTCCACATACTCTGCGAACCGTCATTCGTATAACGCATGTTATACACCTCTTTGTATTCAGCCGCATTGGCTACTTGGGGCTTTGCTACAGTCTGAAAGCCCACCGATGCATTGAAGTTCACTGAAGTCTTTCCGGCTTTTCCTTTTTTCGTGGTAATCAAAATAACACCGTTTGAGGCACGAGTACCATAGATGGCGGCAGCCGAAGCGTCTTTCAAGACTTCCATGGACTGAATATCGTTACTGTTCAAGAAATTGATATTAGCTCCTTCTCCCAAGGGTACACCATCCACCACATACAAGGGGGCGGTTCCATTTTGGGTCGTCACACCACGAATCAAGACTTTCGGCGCGGCACCCGGACCACCACTACTAGTTACCTGCACACCGTTTACCTTACCTTGCAAGGCGTCCATGGCGTTACCGTTTACGGTTTGTGTAATCTCATCCCCTTTGACCGTGGAAATAGAACTTGTCAAATCACTCTTCTTTACGGCACCATAACCGATAACGACTACTTCATCCAACAATTCGGAGGATTCTTTCAACAAGACGTTTATCGTAGTCTGTCCGTTGACAGCGATTTCCTGCGTCTCATAACCGATGGACGAGAATACCAACGTAGCATCGGAAGGCACGTTCATTAACGTATAGTCACCGTCCAATCCGGTAATGGTACCCGTACCGGTACCTTTCACTTGTATGGTTGCTCCAATCATCGGCAACTGGTCGCTGGCCGATGTTACCACACCTTTCACCGTAATCTGCTGGGCAAAGCCACAGAGACTAATCAGTGCAAAGCAGCATAAAAATAACAGTTGTTTCATATCTTCGATTTTAATGTTACAATATTAATTAGCCGGAACTATCTTACCACGTCCCAAGTGCGAATCAAACTCAAAACGATAGTTTCCACCGGTTACAACAACTGGTTTCATCCAGTTATCCCCTACAGGAGAGCCGTCTTCCCATTTTTGGTTTGTACCTTCCCAATTGGGATTTACGTCATTCTTCTTACTGAAATAACCGAATTTCTCCGGATTTGCCGAATCATCGCAACGCCATTCTACATGATCCCACCAGCCGTCGGGATGAACATTGGATATGATGAAATTCATTTCTTCACCGGCCTCCAACGTCCATGTGCCATTTTCAGGATAATAGAAGAGGTGCGGATTGTTGGCATCTTGTACAAATTGGTGGTTACCAGCATCCTGAGGAGAGCCGCCCCAACCAATGTAAAATTCAATCAAATCGCTTCCACCATCTTCCCAACGGTCAAAGCATTTTGCACCGTATGTATAGTGTCCCATCGGATCCGAAGCCTCATCTACTGAATAAGTACGCATCGAGTACGTCAAATCCAGCACATTGAAATCTATCTCATAATATACACCTGCTTCATCGAGTATAATGGGCAGAGCCGTTTCAGGATCATACGTCAGTTTCGTCTTATCGTTCGGATCAAGACCGAAGCAAATTGGAGCGAAGTCTGTCTTTTGCGGCAAGAAGAAAATTTCCGTACCGGCTTCTTTATTATAATAACGGGCGCGATACTGATATTCATCCGGATGATTGATAAGCATAGGCACACCGAATACGTCGCTGTTCAGTTCGGCGACTGTAGCCACGTCAGCCAAATACATTTTCGGGAAGTTCTGCATTTCCGACACACTGATCGTACTAATTACTACCGTTTCGTTACCTACCGCATCTACAGCTGTCACCGTCATTTCGTACGTAGCTTCTTCACTGGGGAAGACAATACGTTCAGACACACTGACCGAAGCCTGTCCGGCAGCATCCACCTGGAAATTCTCAAATCCGGGAATGCCGGGGATATTGATGGTCACATAATCCAACGCACGGTCATCACTTACCGAGAAATTCAAAGTAAAGCCTGTCTCTGCGGCAATCAGTACCGTAAGGTCTGAAGAAGGTTTAACGGTGAATACCGGATTCTCAAAGTCCCCATCCATCGTCACCAACACGTTTTGCGATACTTGGCGACCGCCTACGTCAGTCACCGTTACAGTTACCGTAAAACTCTCGCCCAGTTCGTCTGGCTCAAGTTTGTATGAATAGCTCAATTCATACGTTGTTTGCGGCTCCCCATAGATTTCAATCAAATCGATGGTTTTGTTCAAATACAAATCCGGACATACCAGCGAGATGGATGCGATACCATCTGCATCGGTCAGTGTTCCTGCGATGGTAAAACTGCGTCCGGCTGCTGTCTGAATGTGGTCAGTAGTCAGGGCCATGGCCGGATCCTGCCCGTCCACATCCGCGAAGCCGTCGTCATCGCTACAACCTGTAGTCCATAAAGCGAGCGAAAAAAATGCCAGAAAAGACATGGCATTCAAGAAATGCTTCTTCATAAAATACTATCTTTTAATGTTAAACATGATATTATTACAAACCGATCCACTGCGGTCGGCATCACAAAAATAAGTTTAAAGGTTATAAGAAAGCATTACAAATCGGTCAACGAAGGTATACAAATCAATCAATGCACGATTTATAAGCCATTTTCTCCGATATTAAACGTTCTTTTTGTATTTTTGTGAGACAAACAGTAAACCGAACCCATGAAGAATATACTACTGCTTTCCGTTTTCTGCCTCATCACACAAACGCTGACTGGGCAGCCTTACACCATCAGTCCATTAGGCATGAAAGAAGGACTTTCGAGCAATTATGTCGTAAGTATTGCCCAAGACAAGAAAGGATTTCTGTGGTTTGCCACGGAAGAGGGATTGAACAAATTCGACGGCATCCATTTTATACCTTATTATAAAGAGGAGAACAGCGGCCGGCAAAGCATCACCGGCAACGAACTGAACTGCATCTTGGATGACCCCGTGGACTCTGTGCTATGGATAGCGACCCAACGTTCGGGGCTGAACGCCTATAATTACACTACCAACACCTTCCGTGCCTACAGACACGACCCGCAAAACCCGGAGAGCCTGATTACCGATGATATTACCAGCCTTATACCTGCCCAAGACGGAAATATATGGCTGGCCACCTTCTGGAAAGGTGTGGAATATTTCGACAAACAGCAACGGAAGTTCGTTCATTACAACACGACTACCGTGCCCGACTTGCCCAGTGACAACATTTGGTCGATAGCTGACGGGGGAAACGGCCTGTTGTACATCGGCCACGTGAGAGACGGTTTCAGCGTGCTGTCTGTCAAAGACAAGAAAGTGAAGAACTTCCGACACGACCCATCCAACCCAAATAGTATTCCCGGCAACGGAGTGCTATGCATCTATAAAGACCGCAGCGGAAACGTATGGTTAGGAACAGACAAGGGGCTGGCACTTTACAATCCGCAGACGGATGACTTCAAGCCACTGAACAATTCCAAGGACGGCATCCCCTACCGGGTGTATGACATTCGCCAACTGAACGACGGCAAGTTATGGATGGCCACCGAATTTGGCGGAATAGCCATCCTGGACCTTTCGCAACATTTCTTCCAACAAACAGCATTCACCTTTATCCGCGAAGGAAACGATGCATACAGCTTGTCCAACGCCAGCATCCGCTGCATCTTCCAAGACTCGTACGACAATGTGTGGGCGGGAACTTGGGGAGGAGGAATCAACTTTATCCGGCAAAGTGCCCCTCTGTTCAATGCTTATCAGTACTCCCCTTTCGCTTCTACCGGAAAACAGTTGACGACCCGCATAGCCTCCGCTGTCTGCCTTGACAACGATGGGAAACTTTGGATAGGTACGGACGGAGACGGCATCAATGTCTTTGAAGACGAGAAACTGATCGCTACCTACAATCGGAAGAACACTCCCTTAGAAGGCAATACAATTCAAGCTGCCCTGCGCGACTCGGAAGGCGGATTGTGGTTCGGACTATTCGATGGAGGCATCGCCTACCTACCACGGAATTTAGGGGGGGGTAGTAACACGCTGACAATCAAACAAATATACACAAATAAGGGAACACGAACGGATGTGCGTTCGTTCTTTGAAGACCGAAACGGACACATTTGGGTGGGTACCAGTGAAGGCATTTACCAAATAGACCGGAAGACCCAACGGATAACAGGGCACTACGAACGGGAGAACAACCAAGTAAGATATGTACTGAAAGATTCGCAAGGACAGATTTGGGTGGGTTTTTATGGCTCCGGACTAGCGTTGTACGATGCGTCGCTCAACCTGCGGAAACTGTTTAATGTGCAGGCAGACTTCCCCTCGAACACCATCAATCACCTTTACGAGGACAGCCACCATCGCCTTTGGGCAGCCACCGGCGAAGGACTCGTTTGCTTCCCCTCCCTCACGGAGCAGAAATATTGCGTCTACCGCCGCGAAGACGGACTGGAAAACACCCACATACGCGCCCTCACGGAAGACCGGGCAGGCAACATCTGGATGAGCACCAACCGCGGCATCAGCTGCCTCAACCCCGACAACGGGCTGATAAGGAACTATGATCACCATGACGATCTTCCCATCGGAAGTTTCAACAGTGGGTGTGTCACCACCGACAACGAAGGCAATTGTTACTTCGGCTCCATTAACGGTCTGTGCTACTTCAATCCCGAAAACGTGCTAAAGGAACGGCAGGCACCTCCCGTGTTCATCACTTACCTGAAAACATCGCCATTCACTACATCAGGACATATTATAGACCCGAACCAATCCATCCTGCTGACCAACGGGCAACAAAATATCGACTTAGCCTACAAACAAAACAGCTTCACCCTGTCGTTCAACATACAGAATTATGCGTTAGTAAACCAGGTGGAATATGCTTACCGGATGAAAGGTATGGACAACGCGTGGTACATCTCCACCAGTCCCAACAACGCCACCTTCCACAATCTGCCACCTGGCAACTACCAGTTCATGGTAAAAGCGCGCATGCGGAACCAAGACTGGTCGGAACAATCCGCCTCGCTTAACATCACCATCCACCCGCCCCTATGGCTTACCGGATGGGCAAAAGCACTGTATGTGCTATTCAGCTTAGGCATCCTGACACTCATTGCCTACATTTATAAAAAGAGACTGAAAGCCGAGTCGCTGTACAAATTGGAGAAGCAAAGCCACGAGCACGAACAGGAACTCAATAACGAACGACTACGCTTCTACTCCAACATCGCGCACGAACTGCGTACACCCCTCACCCTGATAGTGGGTCCATTGGAAGACTTACAGAAACGTAACTCCCTGTCGGAAAAAGACTCACAGAAAATTTCCGTCATCCACCAAAGTGCCATCCGGCTGCTGAACCTGATAAACCAGTTGTTGGAGTTCCGAAAAACAGAGACACAGAACCGCAAACTCCGCGTCAACCGAAGCAACATCGTCACAGCCATACGCGAAACAGGAACTGAACCGCAACAAAGAAGTAGACATCCGGCTGACGGCACACCCGGAAAACATCACCATGTATTTCGACAAGGAAGTGATACAGATTATCCTAGATAACCTGATTTCCAACGCCATCAAATACACCGAAAAAGGAACCATCCACATAGACGTCAGCCTGAACGAACGCAACGGGACTACTTTTACCGACCTCACCGTCAGCGACACGGGCTATGGCATCAGTTCCAAGGCTCTGCCTCACATCTTCGACCGCTACTATCAAGAAGGAAGCGACCACCAAGCTTCGGGCACAGGCATCGGACTATCGCTGGTGAAGAGCTTAGTGGAACTGCACGAAGGAGAAATACACGTGACAAGCCGACCCAACGCCGGAAACACGTTCCAAGTGAGCCTCGTCACGGACAACTTCTACCCCAACGCGCTCCATGACGAACCACATCCCAACAAAAAGCCACACGACAAAGAGAACATGCACAGCAACAAGCCCATTCTGCTGGTGGTGGAAGACAACGAAGACATAGGGCACTACATAGCCGACTCATTAGCCCACCACTTTGAAGTGAAACTGGCCACTAACGGAAAGGAAGGATATGATATTGCCATAGAAACCCTGCCTGACATCATCGTAAGCGACATCATGATGCCGATAATGGACGGCATTGAAATGTGCCGCACGCTGAAGAAAGACCTGCGTACCTCGCATATCCCCATTATCCTGCTGACCGCCAAAGACTCGATAAAGGATAAGGAGGAAGGCTATTTGGGAGGAGCGGACTCGTATCTGACCAAACCGTTCAGCGCAGGCTTGCTACACAGCCGCATAGAAAACCTTCTGCAAACACGCCGGAAACTGGCCAAACGATTCAGCAAACACGCAGCACTCAACGAAAAGACAACCCTTATCAATGATTCGCTGAACAAAGTGGACAAGGAGTTCATCGAAAAAATAGAAGGAGTCATTGCGGAACGATTGGATTCGGACCGCATAGACACCGGTTACTTAGCGGACAAGATGTGCATGAGCAACTCTACCCTCTACCGCAAAATAAAAGCCGTCACCGGACTGTCCACCAACGAATACATCCGGAAGATACGCATGAAGTACGCTGAAAAGTATTTGTTGGAAGGAAAGTACAACATCTCGGAAATAGCTTTCAAAGTGGGCATAAACAATATGTTCTACTTCCGCCAATGTTTTAAAGAAGAATTCGGTGTGAATCCATCGGAATATCTGAAAGAACTAAAAGGGAACCATTCAGAAGAGAAAGAAAAATGAACCTATACTTACTTTGCCAATAAAGCAAGGTTCAATGGCACTTGAAGCAAGGTTCAACGGCAAAGTAAGTATAGGTTCTTTTTCAGTTCCATTTTGACTGGTTAAGAGGCTCTCATGCCATATATACAACTATATAATAACCCGTTGGCGGAATTAATTTGGTTTGAGAATTATGTTTAAAAAGTTGCGCATATCGCTGATTTTTATTAACTTAG
>CALUOR010000061.1 GCA_944322285.1 uncultured Bacteroides sp. | reverse complement strand
GCACTCTTAGCTCAGTTGGTAGAGCAACTGACTCTTAATCAGTGGGTCCAGGGTTCGAATCCCTGAGGGTGTACAACACAATAATAATATGGTGGATTCGTCTAGCGGCTAGGACACATGCCTCTCACGCATGGAACACGAGTTCGATTCTCGTATCCACTACAAAAAACTTTAGTGAAACGGGCGGCTGCATTCTTTTTGCGGTCGCCTTTTTAATTGAAAAACGAAAACAATGCAAAGTTATGGAGTTTATCATTGATTTCATACTGCACATAGACCAATACATGATAAGCATCGTGCAGGAATATCACCTGTGGACGTATGCCATTCTGTTTCTCATCATCTTTTGCGAGACGGGACTGGTAGTTACCCCTTTCCTACCCGGAGACTCACTTTTGTTCGTAGCCGGTGCCATAGCCGCCCAGCCAGATATGCCCTTGGAGGTTAATATCTTAGTGCTGATTGTATTTGCTGCGGCAGTATTGGGCGACTCCTCCAACTACATGATCGGTCATTTCTTTGGGAAGAAATTATTCAGCAACCCCAACTCCAAAATCTTCAAACAAAGCTATTTGGACAAGACGCATGAGTTTTATAAGAAATATGGAGGCAAAACCATCATCATCGCGCGCTTTGTCCCCATTGTCCGGACGTTTGCTCCTTTTGTGGCAGGCATGGGTAAAATGCACTACTACTACTTCATGCTCTACAACGTGATGGGCGGACTGCTTTGGGTAGCCTTGTTCTGCTACGCAGGGTATTTCTTCGGAGATTTGCCTTTCGTACAACAAAACCTGAAGCTATTGGTAGTGGCCATTATCGTCATATCCATACTGCCGGCCGTTATAGAAGTGTTGCGCGTGAAACTGAAGAATACAAAAAAATAAGTTCAAACTATCTACTCCTTAATTTGAAAAAGCATCGTGAACTGGCTATCTGATTTATTCACCGAACCTTCCGCCCTACAAGCGGTCGTAGTGCTCTCGCTCATCTCAGCCATCGGACTTGGATTAGGCAAAATACGCCTATTCGGAGTTTCACTTGGTGTAACATTCGTATTCTTTGCGGGCATCCTTGCCGGACATCTGGGACTAGAGATTGACCCGCAAATGCTGAATTACGCAGAGAGTTTCGGACTAGTGATATTTGTTTATGCCTTGGGCTTGCAGGTGGGGCCCGGTTTCTTCAGCTCTTTCCGCCAAGGAGGCATGAAACTGAACATGCTGGGCATCGGGGTGGTAATTATAGGCACCTTCATGACGATATTGGGCAGCTGGAGCACAGGCATCTCCCTACCGGACATGGTAGGCATCTTATGCGGAGCCACCACCAACACCCCGGCTTTGGGTGCCGCCCAACAGACATTGAAGCAGATGGGTATGGACGCCAGCACACCTGCCTTGGGGTGCGCCGTCACGTATCCTTTGGGCGTAGTTGGTGTCATCCTGGCCATCCTCCTTATCCGCAAACTATGGGTACGCGAGAAGGACTTGGAAATTCCTGAGAAAGAAAATGAGAACAAAACCTACATCGGAGCCTTCCAAGTGCACAATTCGGGCATTTACAATAAAAGCCTGAAGGAAATAGCCGAGCTAAGCCACTCTAAATTCGTTATTTCCCGTCTATGGAGAAACGGGAAGGTGAGCATCCCAACCTCGGACACCATGTTGCAGGAAGGAGACCGTCTGCTGGTTATCACTGCCGAGAAAGACGCTCCCTCCATGACCATCCTGTTCGGCGAGCAAGAACACACGGACTGGAATAAGGATGACATCGATTGGGATGCCATTGACAGCAAACTGATTTCACAACGCATTGTAGTAACCCGTCCAGAACTGAACGGAAAGAAATTAGGTTCTTTGCATTTACGCAATCATTACGGAGTAAATATCACCCGTGTATACCGAAGCGGGGTACAATTATTGGCCACAGCTGGCCTCACCCTCCAGCTGGGTGACCGCCTGACCATTGTAGGCGAAGCTGCATCAGTGCACAATGTAGAGAAAGTATTGGGCAATGCCATCAAAAGTCTGAAAGAGCCCAACCTGGTAGCCGTATTCGTGGGCATTATTTTGGGATTAATGTTGGGAGCTATACCTATCTCCATCCCCGGCATCAGTGCTCCTGTAAAATTAGGATTAGCCGGAGGACCTATCATTGTAGGCATCCTGATAGGCACTTTCGGACCACGTCTGCACATGATTACTTACACCACCCGTAGCGCCAATCTTATGCTCCGTGCATTAGGTCTGTCTTTATATCTGGCGTGCCTGGGTTTGGATGCGGGCGCACACTTCTTCGAGACCGTTGTACGTCCCGAAGGTCTCCTTTGGATAGGTATGGGATTCATACTGACTTTGGTGCCTGTACTCATCATGGGACTGATAGCCCTCCGGTGGATGAAATTAGACTTTGGGTCAGTCAGCGGCATGTTATGTGGAAGCATGGCCAACCCAATGGCCCTGAACTATGCCAACGATACCATTCCCGGCGATAATCCCTCGGTGTCTTACGCCACAGTGTATCCGCTCTGCATGTTCTTGCGGGTCATTATCGCCCAAATATTGTTGATATTCTTACTAGGATAAATTTTAATCCCCATATATATACCACATATAAAGAGAATATTATATATTTGTAGCACTATTAGTAAAAAGAAGAGATCGTTAATTATAAAATCATGGGAAATATCACTCAGGAAAGCATCATTGAAGATTTGCGTTATCTACAACTATTATCGCATAGTTTCCCCACCATTGCCGACGCAAGCACCGAGATTATCAACCTGGAAGCCATCTTGAACCTGCCCAAGGGCACCGAGCACTTCCTGACCGACCTCCACGGGGAATACGAGGCCTTCCAGCACGTATTAAAGAATGCCTCAGGAGCTGTGAAACGCAAGGTCAATGAAATCTTCGGTCATACTTTGCGCGAGAGCGAAAAGAAGGAAATCTGCACGCTCATCTATTACCCTGAGGAAAAACTCCGCCTGATTAAAGAGAAAGAAAAGGATTTGGAGGACTGGTATCAAATAACATTGAACCAGCTCGTTAAAGTGTGCCAAAACGTTTCCTCCAAATATACCCGTTCCAAAGTGCGTAAAGCTCTGCCTGAGGAATTCTCATATATCATTCAAGAGCTTCTGCACGAGTCGAGCATCGACCCCAACAAGCAGGCCTACATCAATGTTATCATCAGCACTATCATCTCCACCAAACGTGCTGATGACTTCATCATCGCAATGTGCAACCTCATCCAACGCCTTACTATTGACTCCCTGCACATCGTTGGAGACATCTATGACCGTGGTCCGGGTGCACACATCATCATGGACACTCTTTGTGATTATCATAATTTTGACATCCAGTGGGGAAATCATGACATCCTATGGATGGGCGCCGCCTCGGGTAACGATGCCTGTATAGCCAATGTATTACGTATGTCTATGCGCTATGCCAATCTGGCTACGTTAGAGGATGGATATGGTATCAATCTTCTCCCCCTGGCCACTTTTGCCATGGAGACGTATAAGAACGACCCGTGCGACATTTTCGCCCCTAAGGCAAGTCAGGACGGACGTTACAACGAAAAGACTCTGCGCCTCATCGCCCAAATGCATAAGGCCATCACCATCATTCAACTGAAGTTAGAGGCCCAAATTATAGACCGCCGGCCGGACTTCGGGATGAATAACCGCAAGCTCTTACACCTTATCGACTTCAACCGGAATGTGTTTGTCTATGAAGGAAAGGATTATGAATTGCGCGATACCCTCTTCCCCACCATCGACCCTGCCAATCCCTACAAGTTGACCGATGAAGAACAAGACTTGATGGACAAAATACACGCCTCCTTCATGAACAGCGAAAAGCTGAAGAAGCACATGCGTTGCCTCTTCACCTACGGAAGCATGTATTTGGTATGCAACAGCAACTTGCTCTATCATGCTTCTGTTCCCTTGAATGCGGACGGCAGCTTCAAGCACGTACGCATCGGCGAGAAAGAATATTGGGGAGAACGTTTACTCCGGAAAACTGACCAACTCATCCGCACGGCCTACTTTGGAGAGGACGGAACCGAGGAAAAGCAATTCGCCATGGATTACATGTGGTATTTATGGTGTGGTCCGGACGCTCCCTCGTTCGATAAAGACAAAATGGCCACTTTCGAACGCTATTTTGTGGCAGACAAAGAGCTCCAAAAGGAGACCAAAGGTTATTATTATACCCTTCGCAATGAAGCAGAGACCTGCGACAACATTCTTCGTGAGTTTGGTATCGACCCCACCGCCCACGCCCATATCATTAATGGGCATGTGCCCGTCAAAACACTCAAAGGCGAAAAACCAGTGAAAGCCGGAGGCAAGATGCTGGTCATCGATGGTGGTTTCTCCAAAGCATACCAACCAGAGACGGGTATAGCCGGATATACGTTAGTGTACCACTCGCACGGTCTTCAACTTGTGCAGCACGAGCCTTTCCAAAGCCGTCAAAAAGCCATTGAAGAGGGATTGGACATTAAGTCCACCACGTTCTTGGTAGAATTCAACTCTCAACGCATGATGGTGAAAGACACAGACAAAGGTCGTGAGCTACGTACACAGATAGAAGACATGAAGAAACTTCTGCAAGCGTACCGAACAGGACTTATCAAAGAAAGAATATAAAATAGTGCTAACAGGCATTGTAAAAGTATCCAATAAGAAATGCCCAAGTATCCTTGGATAAACTACAAAGTATCCAATAATACTTGGGCAAATAACCAATAATACTTGAAGGATGCAGACCTGTCTGCTATTATCCTTTTGCTTCCTGATATAAAAATCGCTTAATAGATTTCTTTGGAGTCTTTTCAAACTCTTCCGGATAAATCTTCATTTTGGATAATTGGCAATAGGCAGGCAGTTCCATATTCAATGCCACCCTATTTTCTTCCATCACCCGCACTAAATCCTCGTTAGTTAATCCATGAGCAAAAGCGTCATCAAAATCAGGATAGACCAATCCGACGAGCTTTTCATTCTGTTGCACTACGATACTTTCAGCCACATAAGGCATATTGTTCAGTTTATCTTCTATTTCTTCCGGATAGATATTCTGCCCACTCGGTCCAAGCAACATATTCTTACTCCGTCCTTTAATAGTAACATTCCCGGCACGATCCATTAAGGCAAGGTCGCCAGTATGTAACCAACCGGAAGGTTCTAAAACTTCTTGAGTGGCCTCGGGATTCTTATAATAACCCAGCATAACATTAGGTCCCCGGCAAATAATCTCACCAGGAATATTTTCAGGATCAGCTGAAAGGATTTTAACTTCCATACGAGGAGCCGCCTTTCCACAAGAACCGAACTTAAAGCGACGCCAATCTTCATAGCAAATGATAGGACCACATTCCGTCATACCATAACCTACGGTATATGGAAAATCAATCATTTTCAAGAATTGCTCTACTTCACGATTAAAAGCCGCGCCTCCTACTATAACACTGCTAAACTTCCCTCCAAAGGCTTGAATTACTTGTTCGCGAACAGTAGCCTTAATTTTATCATTAACAAAGGGGACTTTCAATAACAGTCTCATTGTAGGAGTCTCAAGCTTGGGCAACACACTCTTTTTAATGATTTTCTCAATAATGAGCGGAACAGCTATAACAATATTAGGACGAACTTCCGCAAATGCCTGGAAAATAATCTTCGGACTAGGCATGCGCGTCAGATAATAAATATGGCATCCTACAGCAAACTCGTACAGGAACTCAAACGCTAATCCATACATGTGAGCCATAGGCAACATAGACACCACTTTATCTCCACACTTTAATGGCAATACCTCAAAAGCAAAAGCCGTATTAGACCATAAGCTACGGTAAGGAAGCATAACGCCCTTGGAATAACTGGTCGTGCCCGAAGTGTAATTGATAATTGCCAATTCCTCAGGTTGGTCTTCATGATAGGCTATATGTTCCTTACGGAAATTCTTCGGGTATTTCTTTCCAAACAATTCATTAAGATGCTCACGCGCATAGTCTACCTTCTCGCTTCGGGAAACAAGTATCGAAAAATCGGTCATCAGGAAGATACCTTCAAGCAAAGGCATGGCGTTTTCATTCAAATTCTCCCAAGCCATGTCGCCCACAAACAAAAGCTTAGCTTCAGAATGGTTTACAATATTATGGATATTGTCCGACTTAAACTCATGCAAGATAGGAACTGCCACCGCACCATACGTAAGTGTGGCAAGAAAAGTAACCCCCCAATGTGAACTATTCCGCCCACAGATTGCTATTTTATCTCCTTTTGCAATGCCGCTTGCCTCAAAAATGATGTGCAGTTTTTCTATTTTACGAGCTACATCTTTGTACTGTAAAGTCGCTCCTTTATAATCTGTCAAAGCATCTAAATCCCAATTGGCTTTAATGCTATTCTCTATATAGGCAATAAAACTCTGTTCCATAATATATGCACATTTTCGATGAATTTGTGCAAATATAAGGTTTTCTCCACACTATGCAAACTAAATGACGGGAAAAAGAACACTTTTTATAGGATTTCAGCCTGCGGAGTACCACTCAATTGCTTTTTCTTTCTCTCTTGCACCATATCACGCAAGAACAATATCCAGCAAGAACAACCTATACCAGCCAAGAAAACAAATCCTATTAATATCAACATTTTACTAGGTTTAGCCGCCTTTAAAGGGACGGTAGCCGGCTGAACTACCGTATATACAGGCGTTATCTCCTGCACCTTCGCTTTAGCCATTTGCAATTGTTGAGCCACCTGTGTGTATACTTGATAGGCTAAGTTCATCTCGTTTTGCAAACGTTCCTGCTCTACCATAGCACTCTGACGGATAATATTTTGGTTAGAATCCACAAAATTGGCATATTCCTGCTGCGTTTCCTCATAATCAGCTTTCGCCTCCGCATAAAGTTGCTCAGTAAAAGCCAAGTCATGCCGCGCCTTGTTTGTGCGATAATCCGTGATATACTTTTGAAGATTATGCATCACCGTATCGGTCACCGTGGCGGAGATTAAGGGGTCTTGCATATGAACGGTCAAAACAGTCACACCAGTTTCCTTATCCACTTCTACGCTAATACATCCTTTAATGGCTCCCATTATACCATCTTCCTTATGACTCAAGCTGAAAAGTCCGTCTTTCATATATGAAGACTCACTTTCCTCTTCGTCTTCTTCACCTCTGAATAAGGAGCCTACCCAACCGATGGCCCTAAAAGGAGAGGTTAGAACAGCACCTATCCATGAACGGCGCTGATGTTCTTCCATATAATTATATAAGGTCGTATCAATCTTCTCATCCAAACTCTTCACCCGTACGTTGAACAAGTCTACCAAGAAAGGCGTAGAATTGACAATATCCGGATACAAATCCGGAGAAAGCGCATCATCTCCATTGGCATTCTTTATATTAATACCTGCCATAGCGGCCAATGCGCTCATACCTCCGGCCGCATTGCTACTGGTCTCCGGTGCAAGAGTTACGGTCGTTGCATATTCTTTAGGGATGCTGAAAGCAACGACTATAGCTACTATTGCCGCTATTCCACAGACTTTCAACATAAGGCGGCGCTCGGCCCAGATCTTCTGCGCCAATTCTATCAAATCTATCTCTTGCTCTATGGTTTCCTTTTGAGAGGCATCCTTCTTATTTTCTTCCACCATATATCTTACACACGTTTACTTAAACACATTTACCAATGTTGCAATCATTGTCGCCAAAGATGTAGCAGATGAGCCAAGACTTATAATCTCGGTAGCGCTCATACCTCTTCTCGCATCTTTTACAGGCACTATAATCTCGCATCCCGGCTCAATGGCTTCCTTATTACGCGAACGCAAACGAGCCACGGTTCCATTCATATAGACCACATAAACTTTGCGTTTCAGGGCTCTGCTTCCAAAGCCACCTGCCTGCTCTATATAATAACGCAAGTTTTCCCCTTTCTTATACAACACCGTATTGGGGAACATCACGGCTCCATTTATTTTCACCGTACTTACATATTCGGGCACATAAAGAATATCATTCTCACGCAACACCATGTCATACTCCGAACCCGGATTGGCCAAGGCTTTTTCCAAATCGATACCTACCGAGTATTTTGTAGAAAGGTCTATAATCTTCTTCAACGCAACGGAGTCACCCGCATGAATCACGCGCATCACATCATCCATCCGGCGAATTTCATCTTCGGTCATCGAACGCACCAAGCGGGCACCTCGCACGTATGCCGCGGGAGTGACACCTCCGGCCTTGTTCACCAAATCGCTCAAACGTTCATTCTTTTTCGATAAGGCATAACTTCCGCTAAACAACACTTCACCCGCTATGGTTACATTACGTTGCTTATAGTAAGCAGGACTGCGACGAATATATACCTCATCGAACGGCATCAGGTGAAAATCATCACTACCATTCCCTACCAAAAGTCCTTCTTTCAGGTCGAACGAGAAGCTTTGGCCAACGGATTCGGAATACTCTTCACTACGGGGAGACTTGACACGGCGTGCCACTTCAACCTTCACCGTCGCAGCCGCCTCCAGCAAGCCACCCGCCTGGACAACCAAATCCTCTATCGTCATGTCTTCCGCATACAGATAAGTGCCCGGGTCGGCCACCTCACCATGAATGGCCACGGTCTGTTCCTCGCGAAGATCGTGAATGCTCGGTATATAGAGGACGTCATTCCGTTGCAAAGGCATATCGGGAGTGGTGCCGTTCAAAATGCCTTTCACGTCTACCTGCAACATATCGTGCGTCAGGTCTTCGTTCTCTCTATCCAAAATGGCACGATTCAGGAAAGCATCGCCCAGCACGCCTTCGGCTTCTTCTATAAGCGTCTTGACCGTATTCACTCTTCCATCCAGCTGATAAATGCCCGGACGATAGACGGCTCCGCGCAACTCTATGCGATTTGCAAAACGTTTCAATACAGAGTCTACGGTCACCACATCTCCGTCTTCCATCAGGAAAGAAGAGAAATTATCATCGTTTACATTAAAGACTTCGTGCTCGCGGCCAGTCCTTCTTACTACACGGACGGCACGTTTATAGGCATCGCCCGTAAAGCCTCCGGCAAATTTAAGCAAGGTGCCCACCGACTCGTCTTTCTTCATTTCGTAATACATGGGACGTTTTACTTTACCAAATATACGCACCAACGAAATATAAGGATTGACAAGTATAACATCACCATCCTGAAGACGGATGTCATCTTCTATCTGGCCACGCATGATGTATTCGTAGATGTCCAGATCGGCTATCACGTTTCCTTCACGAACAACCCGCACGCTACGCAGGCTACCAATGTCGTTCACGCCTCCGGCATAATACAAGGCATGGAAAACCGATGCGAAGGAAGAGATAGTGTAAGTGCCGGGCACATTGACCTCACCCATCACATTGACCTGGATGGTGCGGATTTCGCCCAATGTTAACTTCACGTATGTAGTAGGATTGTTACCTGTTATGCCGGAATATATTTTTGCGAATTCCTGCTTTACAAACTCATTGGCTTCGGCCACGGTCTTCCCGCTCAGGTTAACTGGCCCCAAGGAATTGACCACAATGCTCCCTTCCGGAGAAATCATCTGGCGAACCATCGTTTCCGAAGCCCCCCATACATCAATAATAACTTCATCACCAGGTCCAAGGATATAGCTAGACGGAGTGGCCACATTAATATTCGGCTCAAAAGTCAGGTTCGGATTATCAAACAAGTCATGGCCATAAATACGGTCAGTAGGGTCATCCTCTTCCTCGGTTTCCTCCGGACCGTACATCCATAGGGAATCCTTCAATATGGGTTGCTCCATCAGTTCCTCTTCCTCGGTAGGCAGGCGTTTAAAACGGTCCGCCGGCTTTTCCTCTTTCAATTCCCAAATCCGGTGTTGCTTTTTCCTCTTTTGAGGCATGGGGTCTTGAAAGGAGCCTTGCGTATCCATGCCAAACCCAAGCCCCATATCCTGCATATTGTTTCCCCGCATACGGTTATTCTGCATATTCCCAAAACCCATTTGCATGGAAGAGCTTCCTCCCATTCCGCCCATCTGACCGCCCATTTGGCCGCTTTGGTAGTTTTGATAATTGCTTTGAATTCGCGTAAGCTGGTCTTTCGTCACTCCGCGCCGCAAAAGTTCAGCGGCTATATCTTGCTGACTACGGCCCATCTTCTGGGCATTCAATACATATTGGACTACTTGGTCATCCGTCATCTGCTGGGCATAAATGGTCCCACACAGGACGAAAGAAAAAAAGAATAACAATGTCAATAACCTGCGCATATCAAAATCGTATGTTGTTTAGTTTATTATCAAGTGCGCAAATTTAATACAATATTTTCATATATTCTTTCTTTAAGAAGCTTTAAGTTGAAAAACATCCCGTTTCACCGCTATTTCCTCTCTGAAGAAAGCGATTGTCTTGACGAAACAAGGGCATGACTTTCGCGAAACAAAAAGGCCGTTTAAGCGAAACGAAGGGAGGACATAAGCACTAAAGATCGATTTTGAAGAAAAAAATCGCGTTTTTATTTTGAGATTCCAAAGAAAGCTGTACCTTTGCACCCGATTTGAAAAAAGTCATTGCCGATATAGCTCAGTTGGTAGAGCAACGCATTCGTAACGCGTAGGTCGCCGGTTCAAGTCCGGCTATCGGCTCAGAAGAAAGAGATGCCTCACATGACATCTCTTTTTTTATTTCAAAACAAATGCTTACCTTTGGCACGAATTTCTTTCACCCAAGAAAAAATTTTCTTTCACCTATGAAAAAAAAGAAGAAGGTTATACTAATCGCTATACTCCTCCTGCTGTGCCTCGGCGCAAGCTGTGTCGGCATCGTCTACTATCACCTGTTTGTGCCTCCGTTCAAGCTGAGCAAGACGGTGTATGTGTACGTTGACCGCGATGACACGCAAGACTCCGTATGCCATAAGCTCATCCAAGCCGCCGGTTCCAACCATCTGACAGGCTTCCGCTGGATGGCCCGCTATAAAGACTATGCCTGCCACGTGCGCACCGGACGTTATGCCATCCACCCGAAGGACAACGCTTATCATCTGTTGAGCCGTTTCCTGCGGGGCTATCAGGAGCCGACAAACCTGACCATTGGGAGCGTGCGAACCTTGGACCGCTTGGCACGCAATGTGGGCAACCAGCTGATGATAGATTCCACGGAAATCATGCAAGGACTGATGGACACGGCCTATTGGCATACGCAAGGCTATACGTCGGAGACATTGCCTTCGCTCTTCATCCCCAACACCTACGAAGTGTATTGGGACATGAGCGTGAAAGACTTCTTCCGGCGGATGCGGAGGGAACACTCCCGCTTTTGGAACAAAGAACGCCTGGCCAAGGCCGACTCCTTAGGCATGACACCCGTACAAGTCAGCACATTGGCTTCCATCGTGGAGGAAGAAACCAATGCGCAGGCCGAGAAAGCCACCGTGGCAGGCCTGTACATCAACCGCCTGCGTGCAGGCATCCCCTTGCAGGCCGACCCTACCGTGAAGTTCGCCTTGCAGGATTTCGGCTTGCGGCGCATTACCAACGCGCATCTTAACGTAGAGTCTCCCTACAACACCTACCTTCATGCCGGACTTCCTCCCGGTCCCATCCGCATCCCTACTCCCGCAGGGCTGGATGCCGTATTGAATTATGAACACCATACTTATTATTATATGTGCGCGAAGGAAGATTTCTCGGGCACGCACAATTTTGCCTCCACCTATGGCGAGCATATGCGCAACGCCCGCCGCTATTGGAACGCACTCAACCAAAGAAAGATTTTCAAATAGCTTTGGCAAAATGAACGTAAAACACAAGAAGCAAACATTATGACGAAAATAACCTACCAAGCAACGAATCTGTCACTCCATTGGCTGGTAATCTTTTGCCAAGCCACCTTCGCTGGTTTCCTTATAAAGGGACGGAAGGTCGTTACCCGTCTGCTTCATTACCTCCACCACCTTGTCGAAGGACACGCGGTGCATACCATCAGTGAACGAAGAGTAAAGGTTTGCATCCAAGGCGCGGGCTGCTGCGTAAGCGTTGCGCTCAATACACGGAATTTGCACCAGCCCGCATACGGGGTCGCACGTCATGCCCAAGTGGTGCTCTAAGCCCATCTCAGCCGCATACTCAATCTGGGCCGGGCTGCCTCCGAACAGTTGGTTGGCAGCAGCCGAAGCCATGGAGCAGGCGGTACCCACCTCAGCTTGACATCCGGCCTCGGCACCGGAAATAGAGGCATTCTGCTTCACAATGTTACCCACCAGTCCGGCCGTGGCCAAAGCACGCAGGATACGAATATCAGTAAACTCACGACTCTGCTGCAGGTGATAGAGTACAGCCGGCATCACGCCGCACGAACCGCAAGTGGGAGCAGTGACAATGGTTCCTCCAGCTGCGTTTTCCTCGCTGACAGCCAAGGCATAGGCAAAGACCAGTCCACGCGACTGAAGCGAGGATTTGTAGCCGCGGGCACGAATATAATAAGTAGCAGCCTTACGGCGCAAATTGAGCGGTCCGGGAAGTACGCCTTCGTTGTCCAACCCCCGATGGATGGCTTCTTTCATCGTCTTCCACACTTCGGCCAGGTAGTCCCAAATGTCGCTTTCTTCGCACTCGCGGACGTACTCCCAATAGCTTTTTCCCGTCCGTTCGCACCAGTGCAGGATTTCGGTCATGTGGTTCATGTCATATACATCGGGCGTGTTCACCGAGGCTTCCCCATCATTTTCTTCGGCCAAAGCCCCTCCGCCAATACTGAAGACGGTCCATGAATCAGTCTCCTTTCCTGCGGCATCCACAGATACGAACTTCATGCCGTTGGGGTGGAAAGGCAAAAAGATTTTCGGCTCCCAAATAATTTCCACCGGCGCAACGGGCTGCAGGGTCTCAGTAATGGCAACGTTGGTCATGTGTCCCTTGCCTGTAGCGGCTAAGCTTCCGTACAGAGTGACCTTGAAAGAGGCAGCATCCGGATGACGCTGGAGGAATATTTCGGCAGCCTTGCGAGGCCCCATAGTATGGCTGCTTGAGGGGCCTGTGCCTATGCGATAGAGTTCTTTGATAGATTTCATAAATGTTTGGTATTTTGATTAAATATATTGATTATTCCAAATCGACCACAGTGATGCCCGCACCGCCAAATTGCACATGCTCATCATAGAAACGGCTTACACCGGACACCGTTTGCAGATATTGTCGGATAAGGGTGCGCAGGATGCCGTTGCCCGTACCGTGCAGAATACGCACACGCGACATGCCCACTAAGATGGCATCGTCTATAAAGTAGGTAACGGCTTGCAGAGCTTCGTCTCCTCTCATGCCACGCACATCGATGTCTTGCTTGAAGTTAAGTTTCTTCTCGTACATGCTGTCCTGCGTCTGGGTGCTGATGAAGGTGGACTTGGTGTCAGACGCTGCTTGCAGACGGGCATGGGTAGGCTCCAGACGGTCCAACCGCACTTTTGTTTTCAAGTTGCCAAAGGCTACGGTAGCGTCCTTTCCACTGATTTCCATCACTTGCCCTACCGATGTCTGCCCTTTCATACGGACGTAGCTTCCCGCTGTAATAGAGGCGCGTTTCTCGGCCTCCATGCGGGCTTGACGCGCGGCTTGTTCCTCGGCTGACAAGGCGGATCCTTCCTTATTTTTTTTCTCCAGCCTGCGATTCTGCCTTTCTCTGAGGCGCTCCATCTTGCGGGCTATCTTCTCCTCCTGCTCGCCTGCGGATTGAGACTCTATATGCTCCCGGAAATCGGCCAACTCGCGGCGCGCCAGCTTGGTTTTTTCCCGCTCAGCCTGTGCTTCCTTAATGGTACGAATAGTATTCTCTATACGGGCGTTGGCTTCCTGCAAAGTATGTTCAGCCTCTTCATGCGCCTGCCGCAGAATTTCTTTCCGCTCTTTTTGCAAAGTCTCCAGTTCATTCTGATATCGCGCCAAAGTCTCTTCCAACTGTTTTTCGCGCTGACGGATGTTCTGTCGTTTGTTTTCCCAATATCGCTTGTCGCGCACGATGTCCTGCAAATATTTGTCACTCTGAATGTATTCGCTGCCGACAATTTCCGATGCATCGGCTATGACCTCTTCCGGCAAACCTATTTTGCGGGCTATCTCCACGGCAAACGAGCTTCCCGGCTGGCCTATTTGCAGCTGGAAGAGGGCTTGCATCAAGTGGCGGTCGTAGAGCATGGCCCCGTTCACCACGCCTTCGTGCTTATCGGCAAAATGCTTCAGGTTCTGGTAATGAGTGGTTATGACCCCGAAGGTGCCCTTCGCATTCAAGCGTTTAAGCACGGCTTCGGCAATGGCCCCTCCTATCTGAGGCTCAGTTCCGCCTCCAAACTCGTCTATCAGAACAAGGCTCCGATTATCACATTGCTTCAGCATCACTTTCATGTTGGTCAGGTGGGACGAGTAAGTGCTCAAGTCGTCCTCAATAGACTGCTCGTCACCTATATCAATAAATAGTTGGCTAAACAATCCCGCATGACTGCCTTCGCGCATAGGCACCAGCAATCCGCATTGCAACATGTATTGCAATAGCCCTACAGTCTTGAGGCAAACGGATTTACCACCCGCATTAGGACCGGAAATAAGAAGAATACGCTGTCGTTCGTTCAACTCAATGTCCAAAGGAACTACTTTCTTGCCATGCTTGGCGAGCGAGAGTTGCAGCAAAGGATGCACAGCCATCGCCCAATCAATCACCTGCCTGTCTTCAAGCGCAGGCTTCAGCGAGGCTGTCTGCTCGGCCAGCAGTGCCTTGGCTCGTATAAAATCTATTTCGGCCAGGAATTCGTAGGACAACAACAAATCAGGAATGGATGGACGCAACCAGGCGGAAAACTCCGTAAGTATACGCACGATTTCCCTGCGCTCGTCACTTTCTAGCTCACGGATGCGGTTGTTGGCTTCCACCACCTCGGCCGGCTCAATGAAAACCGTTTTTCCACTGGCCGACTCGTCATGAACGATGCCTTTAATCTTGCGCTTCAAAGCCGGGGCCACGGGTATGACCAGGCGACCATCGCGCATAGTAGGCGTAACGTCTTTTTCCACAACCCCTTCGCTTTGTGCACTCCGCAAGATGTTGTTCAGCGAGCGCGAAATACTCCCCATCGTAGCAGCCAGCTCGCGGCGGATGCGTACCAATTCAGGAGAAGCGTTATCCTTTATCTTGCCATAAGGTGAAAGTATAGCACCTATTTTGGCTATCACCTGTGGGAACATCGGAATGTCTCCCGCCAGCCTGGCCAGCCTAGGATAAAGTGCATCCGCCGCCTTCTCCTCGACTTCCTCTTCACTCCGCGAAGACAAGAAGCGGACAATGTCCCGTATTGTCTCCAGCGAACGGCGCAAATCAAACAGCTCCTGTTCATCCAGATACAAACCTTCTATCTTTATGCGGTTAAGCGACGGGCGCACATCAAAGAAATACTGAGCAGGGAAATTATCTTCCTCCTGCAAAATTCTCACAAACTCCACAACCTGTCCCAGGCGTTCCTCCACCTCACTGAATCGGTCGGAAAACGCCATCTCGATTGCTTTTTCTTCCCCCAGCGTGCTTAGGCATTTTCCCTTAAGCAACTGGCGTATTTGGTCGAAACCTATCTTCTCTTCAAAGTTCTGCGGGTATATCATGGCGCAAAAATACGATTTATTTGCGAAAAAATCGCCGAAAAGTTTGCAGATTTAAAAATGATTCGTACCTTTGCACCGCTTTTGAAAAACAAAGCATCTCTAAAAGAGTTTAGGAGAGGTGGCAGAGTGGTCGATTGCGGCGGTCTTGAAAACCGTTGAACTGAGAGGTTCCCGGGGTTCGAATCCCTG
>CALUOR010000060.1 GCA_944322285.1 uncultured Bacteroides sp. | reverse complement strand
AAAACAAATGCCGCATGACTATGGATATTAAAAAATATGAAATGCTTGCGCAGGTCATAGAAAACAGCATGACAAAATGATAGGTGAACCTTAGTTCTCGAACAGACTCCCCCTGGCATTATCTGAATGCGAATGCGTATATATAAATTTCAACAACAGGGCTTATATTCTTGTACAGATTTAATAACTATCTCCCCAAACGAAGATTTACCCCTGTCAGAAGTACTCACATACGAGTTTGGGGAATGTTTCTAACATAGGCCCCGAATGTTTCTAACATTCCCCCTCTATGTTAGAAACATTCTCCCTCTATGTTAGTAACCTAAAATGAGACAGATTTTCAGATACGACATTTTTGTAAATTATATTAGCCATACGCTCATATCTATCTTCGTCTCCTATTTTTACTAAATTTACATCTGTCTTCATCCACAACGTTCGCCTAAAAGCGGCTTATGGACTTATGGAAGAACAAAAAGAAAGACATCTTGAACATTTCGAATCAGAAGCATCCAAGGATTTTTAATAATTAAACCCGAATTGCCAAAGCGGAACAACCATACCGTGCCCGAATTCGATATCATCCTTCACAACGATGCCGTGAGGTACGTTTTCTATCTGCTTCTTTCCTTTCTTCGCCCCGCCTACCTCAAACGTATAATTCCCTATGACGAAGTCCGATTCTTTGGAAGCGATTACATCGTTATTTACCCGCATTTGGTTATAAAAGAATGTTTCGCGCAAGTTACCTATATCGGGATTTCCCCCGGCCAGCACGGTCATCAAGTTTGAATTATCTATATACACCTTTTCCACTTTACCCAATCCGCGCATTCCTCCCGTATCATCCCGCAATTGGCCTATCATACCGGCTTTCTCCAAATAAATAAGGTAATCGGGAATACTGTTACGACTGGCACCGATTTCTTTGGAAAGGTTGTCCATATTGGGCTTGTAAGGAGCCAATCGGGACACAATGGCAAGCATTTGCTTCAGTTTTCGGGCCGTAGAGGCTTTCATGTCCGCATATTGAGAAATATCAGATTCTATCGTTTGAGTAATAATCTGATTCATACGAAGTTCAAATCCATCTTCTACAGAAAACGGATAATAGCCTCTTGCCAGATATTCACGGAAAAAAGGCAAAGGATGGAGCAATCCGGGAACAGACACACGATGGGCAAGAATGTCATCCAACGTATAAGCGGGCGAAACAAGCTGATGAAACATTTCCAAGTATTCTCTGAAAGAAAGACCTTGCATGTGATACATCAAAGCACGACGACTTAAATCCGCCTCCCCCTTTTGTATATCCAACACGGACGAGCCTGTAAACACAACGTGCAAAGCGGGGTGAACATCGTATATCTGTTTTAGTTCCTTAGACCAATTCTTGTATTTATGCGCTTCGTCAATGTACAAGTGGGTTCCTCCTTCTTTCACGAAATCATCCGCCAAGTCCACTAATTTATGGTTGGTGAAATAGATATGGTCGGCAGATACATATAAGTGCGTTCCTTCGCCACGATGTTTGGCAATATATTGCAGAAGCATGGTCGATTTGCCGACCCCTCTTGGCCCGGTGATACCTGTCATCCGGCTATTCCACGCTATCTCATGGTATTTATACCGATAGAAAGCTGTAGGAATCTGGCTCATCATCTCCTCCATGTATGCGTATAATGATAGGTCTACCATAACGATATAGTTTATTTCTGTGGCAAATATACTAAAAATGCACTGCATGAGAGCACAAATCGTCTGTTTTCTGCTCTCATTGAGTGCATTTTCAAGTATTATTGGATGCTCTGCCATTTATCAACTATTAAGACTAAATGCAACGCCAAGATTGTGCACACACTGAACTAATTCTACCAACGAATATAGTTCAATGATTATTAAATGAGTTTATGTTGCAATTCGCAACGAAATTGCTAAATTTGCCTTCACATTAGCTAAGGCAACAAACATGAGTAATAACAGCAAAATACAAGAGTGGGAGTTTACGGACTACATTAACTCATTGGTTGTACGTGATGAGTCTGTGGATTTAGAATTTAAAACGGCATCAGAAGGGTTTCCCAATAGTTTGTGGGAAACTTACTCTGCTTTCGCCAATACGGACGGTGGAGTCATTGTATTGGGAGTGCGTGAGAAGAAGAATAATTTAATTGTCGAAGGGTTGACATCAGAACAAATACAACAATATAAAAAAAGATTTTGGAATGAAGTTAACAACCCAGATTGTATAAGTTTCAATCTATTGACTGATAAAGATATATTTGAAGGAGAATACGAAGGTAAAAAGCTATTGCTGATCAGTATACCCAGAGCTAACCGTTCACAACGACCCGTATATTGCACAAGAAATCCTTTCCGAGGACACACATATAAACGAAATAATGAAGGAGACTACAAATGTACCAATGAAGAGGTAAAAAGAATGATAGCTGACGCTGATGATACTCACCCAAGGGATTCTCGAATAATGTCCAACTATTCTATGGACGATATAGATACAGATTCTTTAAAACAATACAGGCAATATTTCGTTTCCAAAGCACCATCCCATCCTTGGTTGGCTTTGAATGATATTGACTTACTAGAAAAATTAGGAGGATATCGGAAAGACCGTGAATTAGCCATAGAAGGTTTTACATTGGCGGGAATCTTAATGTTCGGGAAGACAGAGAGTATAACAGACCCTACTTGTACACCTAATTACTTCCCAGATTATAGAGCGTATGAAGAGGATAATGAGTTGACGCGTTGGTCTGACCGTATCTGCCCAGATGGAACATGGGAAGCTAACTTGTTTCAATTCTATCGGCGGGTATACCCTAAATTAGTCAATGTCCTGCCTAAGCCATTTCACATAAAAAACGGAATGCGCCAAGACGATTTGCCAACTCATATCGCCTTGCGTGAAGCTTTTATTAATACACTCATTCATTGCGATTATTCAGAAGAGGGTAATATCGTGATAGAACAACATAAAAACAAATTTTTGTTTCGTAATCCAGGTACATTACTTATTAGTCGTAATCAATATTATATCGGTGGAGAAAGTGTATGTCGCAATAAATCACTACAAAAAATGTTTATGATGATAGGATTCTCTGAAAAAGCAGGCAGTGGCGTAAATAAAATTATGCAAGGTTGGCATCTTGCTAATTGGAGTGCACCATATATAGAAGAATTAAATAGACCAGATAAAGTGGAACTTACGTTACCTATGATTAGCCTGTTTCCAGGAGATGTGCAGCAATCACTTACTCAAGCATTTGGGATAGAACGCATTAAAGAACTAGATCAGAAACAATTGTTAGCATTAGCGACTTGTTTTTCTGAGAGTTCCACAAATAACGATCGGCTGCAGCATTTATTAAACATGCACCCTTCCGATATAACCAAAATGCTGCGCAATTTGTGCATGGAAGGTTTTCTTATATCAGAAGGGAAAGGCAGAGGAACTCTTTACCAAGTCAACATTAAACGTCCCCAAAATGTTGCAACCTCAGAAGGAAATGTTGCAACCTCAGAAGGAAATGTTGCAACCTCAGAAGGAAATGTTGCAACCTCAGAAGGAAATGTTGCAACCTCAAAAAGAGCGTATGTATATGAGACGACCAAAAAGCATTTATCTTATAATGAGATTGCCGACTTGATATGTAACATGACCAAAGATTTTCTTTTTTTAGACGAGATAGCGAGTTCTATCGGTAGAAATGTCCGCTATCTGAATAATAGAATTATTCCCCGCATGATAGAGGAACAACGATTGGAAAGGCTTTATCCGGATATTCCCAATCATCCCAAGCAAAAATATAGAGCCAAAAACAATAAATAAGAAATGTTTGTATGATGGGCAAAGGAGAAACAAGTCGCAAGAGAATACTCATGGAGGCATTTAAGCTGTTTGCCACAATGCCTTATGAACGTGTGTCTTTCAGCGTCATGGAGAAGGAAATAGGGATCAGTCGCGGATCGATGATCTATTATTTCAAGAATAAGGAAGGGCTATTCAAGGAGGTAGTTCAGACGTTCGTATATGGGGCGTCGTCTATAAAAGCCGTTCCTGACGCTTATAAATTATCTCTTTGTTCGTTTTATACCTATTTTATTGAAACACTGAAACGCGAACAGGAACAACTGTCGAATCTTGGCATTGTCAACATCAATGAGGCACTGATGCGTATTGAAAACTCAGCGTTGACCTATATACCGAATTTTAAGGAGCAAACCGCCCAATGGTATGAGGAAGAATTGCAAATTTGGAAATCTGTGATTGAATACGCAGTTTCTTCCGGAGAAATCAGCAACCGGGTTGATCCGGTCACCATCAGTTACTTTTACGAAGATTGTTATTTAGGCAGGGCGTTTAATGGGGTATTCATGAAGACCGGATATGACATAGACAAGCTGAAACAAACTTATGACCAGCTATATACACTGCTGAAATGAGAATTTAGACTTCCATTCACTTCTTTAAGTATATGGAAACCAGAAACTCCCGACCACGTAACCGACTTGAACGCTCATATTGCGATACCGTGCCGTAGGAAGTATAGCTGTACTCTTTCCGGTTGAACAAGTTGGTGACAGAAGCGGAAACTTCAATACGCTTGCTAATGTTGAACGTCAGTTTGGTGTCAAGCATAAACATTGCCTTGTAGCGTCTTCCTTCTATCTGATTGCGATAATATTCGCCTCCCGTTGTCCAGGTAATCAAAGAACACGGTGTGAGGGTTACGCTTCCAGTATAAATGTAATTGTTGGAACTGCGACCCGGCATGTCTGAGATTTTCAGCCAGGATTTATCCCATGTAAACCGGAAATTCCAGTTCAGCCAGGTGGATATGTTTCCGTTCATGAAAGGAGACAGAGAGAAAGAATCATTGCAATAATCAGTGGAAATCCCTTGAGACAACAGATTGTTTTCCATCCTGCTGTAAATACCTTTCACCCCAATGGCTCCACGCATAAAATCAAGGGTCTTGCTCGCATTGAAAAAAGCCATCGCATTGCGCGAGTCTGAGGGTTGGGACTGATAGGAGTAGAATACATAATCACCGACCACATTCTGCACCGTTCCGAATTTTGATTTGTTCCATCCATAACTGCCCATGGCCATCACGAATATTCCGCTTAGGGTATTTCGATAGCTGTAGGAAGCGGAAAGGGATTGTCCGGACGAAGTGTAGTAGTCATCCACTCCGGAACTGAATGACCGGTAATCGGTAAGTATGGAAGAGTCATGGATATTGTGCAAAGATGCAGGAGAGCGTCGGGCACTTCCACGCAAGGTGAGCGACATTCGGGGTGTGATGCGGAACCTTGCCGCCAACGAAGGAGACAGGAAGAACTCCGTGCGGTTGCCTATGGCTCCGGAAAAGAAATAGGAATACAGGTTGACCGGAAGATTCAGAGTGAGTTCCAGTTTCTTATATTTCCACTCGAATTTCGGAGAGGCGAAAACGCGCAAATAATCGGTAGTTAACGCTTCAGCCTCTGTTACATCCGTCCTGTCCAATCCAAACAGGTTTGTATCCAGATTCCTGAAATATCCGGACACACCGGCTTCAAGAGACAGGAGCACCTTATTGAATACAAAACCCAACGAGGCTCTCTCATCCGTGTAGAAAGAATGTTGTTTTATCTTTTGTCCGTAATCCTGCCCTTCATGGTTGACTGTCAGCTTCTCGGGCAGGGAGTTCCATTCATTGCGGCTTGTGAAGGTGACCAGCTTGTTGTTGTTGAAGCGCTTGATGACTTTCAACAGATTGCTCACCGCATATTCCGGCATCCAAGCCGACTGGATAGTGGGTAAAGAGCCTGTGGTATTCAGCGTCAAATCATTCCATGAAAAATCAGCTGACAAGGTATTGTTGAGAAAATAAGTCTTTTCATTGACTTCGTAAGAAAACTTTCCGGCCAGGGCATTACGGTGCGACAGCGAGTTCTTGTCTTCGAGAATAATTTGGTCCCTGGACTCCAGGAAATAGGTCGTCGTATTTGCTCCTTGTGCAGAAACACGGTCATGGTTATAGTCAATCTGGGCTTTGAACTCCCCTCCGTTTTTTGTTTTGAGGAGGTGACTGGAAGAAACCATCCACGAGCGGTTGAAATAGCTTCTGTTCCGTTGCAAATTGGGGGTAGCCGAAGTGGACAAAGAGATATACCCGTCTAATCCTTCGTTCGATTTTTCTGAAGTGAAGTCCAAAAGCTCATCTGATAGATTCAGCCCGGTGTTGTTTCCCTTGAACGTGGTTATCATTTGGTACTTCCCTGTCACCATCATGGTGAAAATGTCCCCTTGCCAGAGCGCACCTTGCGGCTGTTCAGACCAGCCACCACCCAATGTGCCGTGGACAAGAAAAGTCGCTTTCGCGCTGTTCTTCATCTTTAAATTGATAGCGGCTTGGTCTGAAAAGCTCAGTCCACGTAACACCTGCATGGGCTGATGGTTTTCCATGACCTCCACGGCACCGATGTCATCGTAAACGATGCCGTTTGTCGCGATGCCGTATTTTCCGCCCAGGAGGTCGTTGCCCTCAATGTAAAACTTGTTGATGTCTATGCCTTGATATTGTATTTTCCCGTTGTTGGCCACGTCAATGCCGGGCATACGTTTCAGCACATCACCGATAGTCCGGTCCTGCTTTTGAGAGAAACTTCTTACGGTATAGGTAATTGTATCACCGCTCTCCCGTATGCGGTCAGCTTTGACAGTTACTTCCTGCAATTGGAAAGAGCCCTCCTTCATGCTTATGACAATAGGTTTACCATCGAGCACCAAAGGAGCAGAATATAACTGATACCCAATCTTCGTGGCATGGATGAAAAGATTTTCACTGCTTGAGGGTAGCATAATGGAGAACCGTCCATTCGCATCACTTACCCCGTATGCCAATAATTTTCCATCGGCATCTTTCAGGAGAATGTTTGCACCCGCTATCGGAGATTGGTCGGACGCTTGAACGACAGTGCCGGTCACAGGATTATCCGCAAAGGAGTGCAGGCATATTGTCAATGATAATAGGATTGCAAATAACTGTTTCATATCATGATTTATTTGAAATCCGACTCTAATCCATTCAGGTAGCGGGTATCCTCACCCTCCGGAGCATTTGTCCCAATGATCGCATTAGAAATCCGTGTAAGGTTTTTCAAGTATTGATGGTCCTTTTTCAAGAAAGAAATCCGGTCTGTCTTTTTCCCCTTGCCCAGCCAATCCTTTTGTGGTTTTTGATGAGCTACCAACCCGACCAAGCGGAAGGAAAACAAATGATCTTTGTCATACGCTTCGAGGATAAGTCCGGGGAGGCCGCAGAACTGCCAAGGCCCGTCACTAAAAGGGATGTCCGGCGAGAACCAGACGGTCCATTCCCTGCCATGGTAACTGCAAGTAGCTTTATAGGCTTCAAAGCCATGGATTGTTTTTGTAGAGTCACACAATCGCCAGTGGAAATCACTCTTAAAAGTGTCATATTCATAAATGTCTTGGTCAATGACGTCTTTGACACGTATGGTGTCGGAAGCAGGATACTTGGTAATCAGAAAGGTACTGCGCTTGTGCGGAAAAGAAATCGCATTGGTTCCATCTTTCGCCAAGGCGGCAGTAAATAGTTTTCTCCAAACGACATCCCCGCCGGGTGTGGCGTGCAGGGAATCCGTCTCCCACGTATATTGGCTGAAACAGAAGGAATGGCCGTCGCATAACTCCAAGTTAAGTATGTCTTCTCCTTTGATGGAGCGAATGCTGTCTTTCGTATATTCAAAATTATAAATGGCTCTGTAATTAGCACCGTTGGCATTGTTTCTAAATAATGCCATACCTATTAGCATGAACAACAAAATGCGAAGTCTCATATTATTATTAGTTTGAATTGCATTATATTCTTGGGCAAAGATAGAGATAATATTATAATGACTGTTATATAAATACGGATTATCCATTGTTAAATGCGACATTTAACAAATAAAGGGAGTTACTATATTACATTGCATATTTCATTTGAATGTGTATCGTATTAGTTACGCCATACAAAATACTTGCCTGACCTGTTTTTATAACAATTATTTTATAAGCTAAAATGCGTCAGTTATGAAATAACCGAAAGGGTTTTGAACGGAACTAAATGGCAAGTGCTTCTAGGGCCTGCTCAGTCCTCCCACCTCAGGACTGTAGTCCTCTTTCGGGAGGACTGCAATCCTTCCACGAGAGGACTGAAAAGTTAGCAGCATGATGTACACACTGAACGAAAAAAGCGTAACTTTGCACCCTATGAAAGTAAGAAACATCATTCGCCTATCGGTCTGCACCTTGCTGCTTATCATTCTCTTTCAAGCGGCAGGGGCGGGATATGCCTATCATGCGCTGAAGGAGAAAACCGATGTAGCGTTGAAGGCCGCTTTCCGGAAAGCGTTCGACTTCTTGGTGGACGAACAGGTCAACGCCCTGCCTTATCCTGATGGTACCGTCACCCACCTGATTTATACGCCCACTGACTCCATCTATTTGCAAAACGAAGAACTTTATAGCTTCTATACCTCGCAACAGACTTCCGCCATCCTGCAAGACGCTTATAGCCAACCGGAACTATCGCTCGACGCTCTTCGATTGGAATTGGAGAAGGAATTGCGTTATGACGGAGTGGAAGGCGAAATAACCATCCGCAAGTTCGACACACATACGGGAGAAACTTTGCAACGTTCGCCCAATGTGCCCGAACGACATGCGCCGGGGCTATACGCCACTTCTGAGAAAGCCTACCTGCACGAAGCGAAAGGCATTGCCGTAGAGGTTTATCTCCACCAGCCTTTCTACCGAGGGTATATGGGGCGGATGTTGTTGTTTTATGCCGCTACATTGGGGCTCGCTTTGGCGGTTATTATCCCCTTTATCCTCCGGACACGCAAGTTGCAAAAGGAGCAAACGACCATCAACGAACAAAGGCAGGAATTCTATCGGAAAGCTAAAGAGATGGGAGTGCCCGTCCGGCAGATGAAGTCCGACATAGAAGCCGGCTGTTGGGAGCAGGCGCACGAGACGGGTCAACAATTACTTGCCATTACGGAAACCACCTTAACGCACGCCAAGCAAAAAGACGCCTTGTCACATAAAGGCTGCTCTGTTTCCTCGCTTTATCTATTAGGACTTGCCTTGGCGGGGGCCTTGCTATTGACTTTCCTTTGGGGCGGTTATGTCTACCGAGAACAGCGTTCGGCTTTGGCGCATGAGGTGCAAGTTTGCTTTGAAGAGTCGTTCGTGGAGGAAACCGCACGACGCTATCATCGGTTGACAGACTCGCTCCCTTCCCATCCGCGGATAAAGGCCGTCACGGAGTTTTGCAACGCCCAGTATGACTCTTGGCTTTCCGAAGCAAAGGACTTGTCAAAGCTTCGCATAGGCTACGCCTTTGTTCGGCGAAGAGGGATGAATATGGAAGAGAATGCCCGCGTGCGTCGTGCCTACAACAATCAGGAGATTTTTGCGGAAGCCGGTTGCGCCTACATTCCGCTTGATAGTGCTTATATGGATTCCGTATTCAACGCCTTCCTGCAAGAGAAAGGGTTACCCGCCGGACACATCCATTTCTTCAGCCGGGCTCCCGAAAGGCTGACGGACAAAACCTTTATGTTGACCACCCTCGGAAAAGACTTGCTCACGTATCCCGTCTCTGTAAACAAGGAACGGACGCGGTGGATGGAAGGTGTCGTGCCCGCTCCTCTCGCCTACATCTTCCGTTCGGCCTGGTATCTGTTCATCTCCTTACGCCTCCTTTCCCTTTTCACTTTAGCGTGCATTATCGGCTTATGGTACGTGGGGCGTCGCCTGCGCAAGTTGGGACAATTCCGTGAAGACTTCACCTACTCTATGATACACGACATGAAGTCGCCCCTGCAATCCGTCCTGATGGGCACGCAAATCATGGCAAGCGGACGCATGGCCGACAAGCCCGACCGTGCCGAAGGCCTTCGCAAAGCTATGCTGGCCGAATGTGAGCACTTATTAACATTGTCCGAGCGTGTGATAACATTGACGCAAATGGAACGTGGCGAATTAGAGTTGCACCGGACATCCATCACCTTGCGCCCGCTCTTGGAAGACCTTGCCGGGAAGTTCCGCCTGAGAACCTCCAAGCCGATTACCTTTAACATAGTTTGCGATGAAAACCTATGTGTCATGGCCGATGCCTTTTGCCTGCGCGAAGTGCTTTCCAACCTGATAGACAATGCCGTCAAATATTCCCGTGAAGAAGTCACCATTCGTCTCTCGGCCGAGACAGAGTCAGATAATACCGTTTCTATCCATGTACGGGACAATGGCATCGGTATTCCCTTGCGCGACCAGCAACGCATCTTCGGGAAATTTGAACGTGTCGCTTCCGATAAACACACCGCTCAAACTTCCGGCTTCGGCTTGGGATTGAATTTTGTATGGCAAGTGGTGCGGGCGCACGGGGGCAGCATCCGTGTGGAGAGCGACGGGAGAAACTTTAGCGAGTTTGCCATCAGTTTACCAAGCAACTGACTTCATTTATTTCACACCATTATCATAAAAAAATTATCTCAAGCATCCTACTTTCCCGAAAAAACGTAACTTTGTACATTCAATTGGAAAATAAAAAACTGACGATATGGAACATCAACTACTTATCTACAACACACTGAGCCGGACAAAGGAAGTATTCAAACCGTTGCACGCCCCGCATGTGGGCATGTACGTCTGCGGACCTACCGTCTATGGCGACCCGCACTTGGGTCATGCCCGTCCGGCCATTACCTTCGACCTACTCTTTCGTTACCTGAAGCATTTGGGATATAAAGTACGCTACGTACGCAATATCACCGATGTAGGCCACTTGGAGCACGATGCAGATGAGGGCGAGGACAAGATTGCCAAGAAAGCGCGCTTGGAACAATTGGAACCGATGGAAGTGGCGCAATATTACACCAACCGCTACCACGAGGCCATGGATGCACTGAACGTGTTGCGCCCAAGCATCGAACCGCAGGCCAGCGGACACATCATCGAACAAATAGAATTGGTAGAGGAGATACTGAAAAACGGATATGCCTACGAAAGTCAAGGGTCGGTGTATTTCGATGTGGCCAAGTATAACAAGGACCACCACTACGGCAAGCTCTCCGGTCGCAATTTGGACGACGTGCTCAACACCAGCCGCCAATTAGACGGACAGGAGGAGAAACATAATCCCGCCGATTTCGCCCTGTGGAAGAAAGCCCAGCCCGAACACATCATGCGTTGGCCTTCACCTTGGAGCGATGGTTTCCCCGGCTGGCATTGCGAGTGTACGGCCATGGGGCGAAAATACTTAGGCGCGCACTTCGACATTCACGGAGGCGGCATGGACCTCATCTTCCCTCATCATGAATGCGAGATAGCGCAAAGCGTGGCCAGCCAAGGCGATGACATGGTACACTATTGGATGCACAATAACATGCTGACCGTCAATGGACAGAAGATGGGTAAGAGCTACAACAACTTCATCACGCTGGAAGAACTCTTCAACGGCACACACCCCTTGCTGGAGCAGGCCTACACGCCGATGACCATCCGCTTCTTCACCCTCCAGGCACACTATCGCAGCACGGTGGACTTCGGCAACGAAGCGTTGAAAGCCGCCGAGAAGGGATTGGATCGCCTGATGGACGCCGTCAACGGCTTGGAGCGCATCACGCCCGCCAAGACTTCCAGCGTAGAAGTAAAATCCTTGCGTGAGAAATGCTACGAGGCTATGGACGATGATCTGAACACACCGATAGTCATTGCTCACCTCTTCGAAGGCGCCAAGATGGTGAACAACCTGTTAGCAGGCAATGACACCATCACCGCTGAGGACTTGAAAGAACTGAAAGACACCTTCCATCTCTTCTGCTTCGACATCTTAGGCTTGAAAGCCGAAGCCGCTTCGAACGCCGCCCGCGAAGAAGCCTTCGGCCACGTGGTAGATATGTTGCTCGAAGAGCGTGCCAAAGCCAAGGCGAACAAAGACTGGGCCACAAGCGACAAGATACGCAACGAACTGACCGCCCTCGGCTTCGAGATTAAAGACGGGAAAGAAGGCACGGAGTGGAAACTGAATAAATAAGCGCATCAATGAACATCAAAGATTTCTTCAAGAACGACCTTTTCGCCGCCGAGAATGGTATCAAGTTGCAGGAAGTGCGCAAAGGATATAGCAAAGCCAGCGTCACTATTACGCCTCATCACCTCAATGCAGGAGGACGTACCCAAGGCGGGGTGTTGTTCACCTTGGCGGACTTGGCACTGGCCGCCGCCGCCAATTCGCATGGCACCTTGGCTTTCTCACTCTCCTCCAACATTCAGTTCCTGCGTGCCAGCGGCGAAGGAGATACGTTAACGGCCGAAGCACGCGAACGGTATATCGGCCGGAGTACAGGATGTTATCAGATAGACATCACCAACCAGGACGGAAAACTAATCGCTACTTTCGAGTCGAGTGTTTTCCGTATGGCAGAGCAGATTCCGGTGGAAGTGCCGTAGAACGATACAGCCCCGCCACCAATTCGCAAGCCGCCTCCAGCCCGATGCTTCCCGTGTTCAGCATCAAGTCATAGCGGTGCGGGTCGCCCCACCGTTCGCCCGTGTAATATTCATAGTGGGCGACGCGGTTGCGGTTGACGCGGGCTATTTCCGCTTTGGCCTTGTCGGCGGGCACGCCATATTCCGTGGTGCAGCGGCGGTAGGCGCTTTCGCGGTCGGTGTAGCAGAAGACCTTGATGAGGCGAGGAGAGCCTTGCAAGATGTAGTCGGCGCAACGCCCGATGATGATGCACGGCTCCTTGGCGGCCAGTTCGCGGATAATGTTGCTCTCGGCCACGAACAGCACGTCGTCCGGCGAAAGGCTCTGCTGCCGTGAAGATTCGTTGCCGTCCGTCAGGATGCACTTCAGCCAGAAGGAGAGGATAGACTGTTCGTTGCGTCGGATATAGGCTTCGTCGATGCCGCTCTTTTCCGCTGCCAGGTGGATGAACTCCTTGTCATAGAGCTTGATGCCCAGTTCCTTGGCCAGCATCTCGCCCAGCAGGTGCCCGCCGCTGCCAAACTCGCGGGCGATGGTGATGACTGTGTGCGGTGCCTCTTGGGCAGGAACGGCCGATTGGGTGGATGTAGCCCGCTTGTCCGTTATCCAATTATCAAGAAAGCGATAGTAAGGCGTGACGAAGTGCACGATGGGACCTACCAGCAAGGCGGCAATCACCGTGCCCTCGCGCACTCCGTATATCCCGCCCATAAAGCAAAGCGAGAGGATGACGGCCAGTGCCGCCAGCGACCAGTCGAAGGCCAGCTTGAGATAGCCGAAGTCCTTGTGAAACTTCTTCACCAACACCCGCACGAAGTATTCGCCCGCCATCATGGCCACGTCGGCTTTCACCTCCAGCGCGATGCCCATGGCCAGGATTATGCAGCCTATCAGCAGGTTGACTATCTTGCTGATATAAACCACCGGATTCAAATCCTGGATGATGAACATGCAGAGGTCGATGCACAGGCCGAAGAATAAGGAGATGACCACTTGCGTGAGGTACATGCGGAGGTCTTCCCTCAGTTGCCGCTTCGTCATGAACGGTAGTTCCAGCACGGCGAAGAGCAGGTTGAGCACGATGGTCCACTGCCCCATGGTGAGCGGGGTGAACATACTGGCCACGTAGGTGACGCTGGTGATGGGCGAGGTGCCCAAGGCGGCTTTCGTAATGTAAGCAATGCCCATGGCGTTGATAAATAGGGCGATAGCGAAAAGTAGATAACGTCTGAAGAGATATTTGTTCTGCATACTTAATGGATTTAGTCAGTCTGCGCCTTCGTCAAAGCGCGTGCAAAGTTACCGATTTTCTGCTTACGTTGTACCGCCTTCTCCTTCCCGTCCCGTTAACATCCGTTTGCTTTTGTTGAAGTGCGGTTGAACAAGAGAAAGCTGTTTACCATATTGCCTATCATAGGGGAGGCTACCGCCGTTTTCTACAATTCCGCCATCGGCAATACCGCAAAGAGTCCGAGGATCTCCAGCACGCCTTACTATAAGCGTGTTATTTCTTATTGGCTTTTCTTCTGTCTTTAATAATAGCATCCTTATTTTCCAATGCCCATTCTATTAGCGCATTGATATGTGGAAGCAAAGAGTGTGTCCGCTCGGTCAACGCATATTCCACCCTTGGAGGGACTTCGGGATATACGGTACGGGTGACATATCCGTCGTCTTCCAGCGTCCGCAAAGTAACTGTCAGCATCTTTTGTGATATGTCGGGTATTTCACGTTGCAACTCTTTGAAACGTATTGTTTCCTTGTCCGTCTTGTTCAGCGTGTAGATGACCAAAAGTGACCACTTGTCACAAAGCCTTGCCAAGATATTCCGTATCGGACAGTCCGGAAACAGGGCATCTTCTATCATTGTTCTATCCATAATATAATGTGTTTCAATTCACTCTACAAAGGTAAGCAAATTCCTTTCAAGCAGCAAGAAACTTTTTTCAAAAATATTTTTATTTGTAAACGGCTCGTACACAGCAATGGTTACCTCGTGGTAAGTAGCTGACATCCAAGTGCCTACTTGTGGAATTGAAAAACTCTTCCCAACTTTGCAGCGCAAAAGGGACAAAGGCTCTTTTGGTAAGTAATAAATCGTCAAACATTCATTAAAGGCAGAATCAATGAAAAAAGCATTATTCATTTTGTTCAATTTCTTAACAATTACAGTTATGGCACAGACTAAAGGACGTTTCGAGGTACATGACCTCGGCAATTGCAAACTGCACGTTTATTACACCAACGATGCGTTGGGCGATGCAAGTTACATCATTGAGGGCAAGGATGCTCTTGTAACTATGGAGCAACCGCTGTTCAAGGATAATGTGGCTGAATTTGACTCCTATCTTTCCAAGTTGGATAAACCCGTGGAAAAACGCATCACGGACTATCACGTAGGAGGAACAGGGAAACATGACGTGGTGATGGCTCAGGGCATGCCTGAATTTACCAAAGGTGAAATCTATGGCGGCATGATGAAAGGCTTTGCACAGGCTTTCGGCGATGCCATGACAGATATGCCCACAGGCAAAGCTACGGAAGTGGCTTTCGGCACGACACAGACGTGGGCAGGAGTTACTTTTGAGTTCCGTCATGGAGCGACATCGGATTTTCCCGGCGCAAGCATTCTGATTGGCGGAAAGGCTTATTACACCCATTGGACTCCGGCAAAGGCGCATGTCAGCCATCTGCAAATCTCTTCCTCTGCCGCTATCGATGCAGAAATAGCAGAAGCTGAAAACTCGTTGGCTTCGGGTGCAACGCTGTTCATCGGTGGACATGGCGGTGCGGCTACACGCGATGCGGTGGAGTTCAAAATCGCTTATTTGAAAAAAATGAAAGAATTGTTTGCAGCCAACAAGACGGCACAGGCTTTCGTGGATGCCATGAAGCAAGCCTATCCCGGCTTGCCCGGAGAAACCGGATTGGAAGATTTGGGCAAAGCTCTCTATAAATAAGAATAAGGCATACTGAATAATAACGCTTCGGACGGTACTTGAATGTCGCACCGTCCGAAGTTTTTTTGCATCGATAAACGAATTTCAACCTGCACCTTTTGCACAGAGTTGTTTGACAGAAATACACCGCATTTCACGGAATTTGCGCCCGTTACTAAGTCATTACTATTCCTATTCTTATATCGTTCTTCTTGAAAAAAATCCTTATCATACGCTTCTCGTCTTCCTAATTGTTTCGTGCAAAGTTACCGATTTCTTCTATAAATTCCTTGCCATACCCGTTTGTCATATCCTAAATATCGGTAACTTTGGCCTCTGAAAACAGGAACGATATGTATCTAATTCACATTGAATCAGAATGAAAGGGCAAAGTATAAAGAATATCATGACCCGTTGGTGGCGCGAGCCTTACCCCTCGCTGGTCAGCCCGTGGAAGGTGGTAGTGGTGCCTGCGCTTATCATCTTTCTGGTGCTCTACCTGCTGCAACCGTTCGGCATCGCGTGGATAGAAAGCGGGAAACTGTGGGTCACGCTGGGAGCGGCCTGCATCTCGGCGGGGGTGTCGTCGGTGTTCGTATGGGTGCTTCCGTGGATGTT
>CALUOR010000059.1 GCA_944322285.1 uncultured Bacteroides sp. | reverse complement strand
CCGTCTACAAATGCCACTACGGAAGGAGTCGTACGCTTGCCTTCACTGTTGGCGATTACTACAGGTTCGTTGCCTTCAAATACGGCTACGCAAGAGTTTGTAGTTCCTAAGTCGATACCAATAATCTTTCCCATAATCTTTATTTTTTTATTTGTTATTATTCAAGTTAGTTAATTTCGTCCGCCTTACGGCAGACGTTAATATTCAAACAAATGGTGTGCCAAAAGGAAAAATGATATAAAGACTAAAAGATGTGTCAGTCTTGACTGACAAATTGGCAGATAGAGAATCGTGCTCAATATGCCCTGCACTCCGCAAGACTTTGTCAGTTCCTTTGCGAATTTTTCTCTCACCTTCCGCGAAACTTTCTCTCACCGGGCAGAAACTTTTTCACGGAATTAGCAAGATAATGCAACAGAAGTTGTATCTTTGCACCGTTTTTCTTTGTACGCTATACATATATTATATTTTGACTATGATAGACAAAATCAACGCGCTTCTGCAAGAAGTGGAAGCCATGACAGCCGCCAATGCCGAAGAGCTGGAGGCGCTTCGCATCAAATACTTGAGTAAGAAAGGTGCCATCAACGAACTGATGGCCGACTTCCGATCCGTACCTGCCGAGCTGAAAAAAGAGGTAGGCATGAAGCTGAACGAGCTGAAAACAAAGGCACAAGAAAAGATTGCCACCTTGAAAGAAGCCTTCGAAAGTCAGGACACCGGCATGGACGAACTGGACTTGACACGTACCGCCTACCCTATCGAACTGGGCACACGCCATCCGTTGACGCTGGTGAAGAACGAAATCATCGACATCTTCGCCCGTATGGGCTTCAACATCGCAGACGGTCCCGAAGTGGAAGATGACCTGCACGTATATACCAAGCTGAACTTTGCCGCCGACCACCCGGCACGCGACATGCAGGACACGTTCTTTGTAGAGGTTAATCCGGAAGATGTGACCAAGAACATCATCCTGCGCTCGCACACCAGTAGCGTACAGGTACGCACTATGGAGCACACCCAACCGCCTATTCGTGTCATCTGCCCGGGACGTGTGTATCGCAACGAAGCCATCAGCTATCGCGCGCATTGCTTCTTCCATCAGGTAGAAGGTCTCTATATAGATAAAGGTGTATCCTTCACCGACCTGAAGCAAGTATTGCTGCTTTTCGCGCAAGAAATGTTTGGTTCTGATACTAAAATCCGTTTGCGTCCCTCTTACTTCCCCTTCACAGAGCCCAGCGCAGAGATGGACATTTCGTGCAACATCTGCGGAGGCAAAGGTTGTCCTTTCTGTAAAGGCACGGGCTGGGTGGAAATCTTAGGTTGCGGCATGGTAGACCCCAATGTATTGGAAGCCTGCGGCATTGACAGCAAGATATATAGCGGATACGCCTTTGGCATGGGCATCGAGCGCATTACCAACTTGAAGTATCAAGTGAAGGACTTGCGCATGTTCTCCGAGAACGACACCCGCTTCCTGCGCGAGTTTGAAAGCGCATACTGACCTTTTTATGAAGAATTAAGAATGAAGAATTAAGAATTTGCGCTTGCGCCACCCTATGATTCTTCATTCCTAATTCTTCATTCTTCATTAAAACGTTCTTCATAATGAAAGACAAGCTTGTCACTCCCAGTTATTGTTTTATTCTGGCGGCTAACTTTTTACTCTATTTCGGCTTTTGGCTGATTGTGCCGGTTCTGCCGTTTTACTTGTCCGAAGAATTCAGCGCAGACAATTCCACCATCGGCATCATCTTGTCATGCTACACCGTGGCAGCCTTGTGCATCCGTCCATTCTCAGGCTATCTATTGGACTCATTCGCCCGCAAGCCACTCTATTTAGTGGCTTATTTTGTATTCATGTGCATATTTACGGGGTATATCTTTGCAAGCACATTGGCCGTATTCATTATGTTCCGCATTATCCACGGCATATCGTTTGGCACGGTAACCGTAGGAGGAAATACGGTGGTCATTGACATTATGCCATCTTCGCGCCGAGGTGAAGGATTAGGCTATTATGGCTTATCGAACAACATTGCCATGGCTGTAGGGCCTATGTCGGGACTTTTCCTACACGATGCAGGCATGAGTTACACCACCATCTTTTGTTGCGCTTTAGGCTCATGCATCGCGGGTTTTTGTTGCGCCACTTTAGTGAAAGCTCCTTATAAACCGCCTGTAAAGCGCGACCCTATCTCGTTAGACCGCTTTATTCTCCTGAAAGGACTTCCAGCCGGTTTCGGCCTGTTGATGCTTTCCATCCCTTACGGCATGACGACCAATTACGTGGCCATGTATGCCAAACAGATAGGGCTGGATGTCAGCACGGGATTATTCTTTACCTTCATGGCGGCAGGGATGGCCATTTCACGCATCTTCTCCGGCAAGATAGTAGACAGGGGCAAAGTGACACAAGTCATTGCCGCGGGATTATATATTGTCATTGTCAGTTTCTTTGCTTTATCGGGTTGTGTATACATCATCCGATGGAATCCGGATGCCTGTGTCTTTGTCTTCTTCGGGGTAGCGTTGATGTTGGGGGTGGGCTTTGGCATCATGTTTCCCGCCTACAACACCCTGTTTGTCAATCTGGCTCCCAACAACCAACGAGGCACAGCCACATCAACCTATCTCACCTCGTGGGATGTAGGCATCGGCATAGGTATGCTGGCCGGCGGATACATCTCGGACATCAGCACTTTCGACAAAGCTTATTTGTTCGGTGCATGCCTCACCATCGTATCCACCATCTATTTTAATTGGAAAGTGACTCCTCACTATCAAAAAAATAAATTGCGATGAAAAAGCAAGAACGTTATGACAAGATTGTGGCATGGTTTCGGGAGAACCGCCCTGTGGCCGAAACAGAGTTGCACTATGACAACAACCCCTTTCATCTGTTGATAGCCGTCATACTTTCGGCTCAATGTACGGATAAGCGGGTCAACATGGTCACCCCCCTGCTTTTCCATGATTTTCCCACGCCCGAAGCTTTGGCTTCTACCACTCCCGAAGTGGTGTATGAATATATAAAAAGCGTGTCCTACCCCAACAACAAAGCCAAGCATTTGGTTGGCATGGCTCAAATGTTGGTGAAGAATTTCCAAAGCCAAGTGCCCGACACGTTGGAGGATTTGGTTAAGCTACCCGGTGTAGGCCGCAAGACCGCCAATGTCATCCAATCGGTTGTGTTCAACAAAGCCGCTATGGCGGTCGACACGCACGTGTTCCGCGTCAGTCATCGGTTAGGATTGGTCAGTGACCGCCACACTACTCCGCTGAGCGTGGAAAAAGAATTGACCAAGCACATTGCGCCTGCCGACATTCCCATCGCCCACCATTGGCTCATCTTGCACGGACGTTACGTTTGTCTGGCCCGTACTCCCCAATGTGACAAGTGTGGTTTGCAATCCATGTGTAAATATTACTGCAACACATATAAAGTTCGTAAAGTCACCCTTAAAGAAGAAGAATAAATTCTCATTTATGAAGATAAAAAAGAAATTAATGCTAACTTTGCGGGCATGATACAAAAAAACGAAAACAACACTTTTAAATAAATAAGTATTATGACAATCGATCAATTTAACTTTGCCGGTAAAAAGGCGTTCGTTCGCGTGGACTTCAATGTGCCCCTGGACGAAAACTTCAACATCACTGACGATACTCGTATGCGTGCCGCTCTCCCTACGCTGAAAAAGATTTTGGCCGACGGCGGTAGTGCCATTATCGGTTCACACCTGGGTCGTCCGAAAGGCGTAACGGAGAAATTCTCCTTGAAACACATCCTGAAACACCTGGACGAATTGCTTGGCATTGAAGTTCAGTTTGCCAATGACTGCATGGGCGAAGAAGCCGCCGCTAAGGCTGCCGCTCTGCAACCGGGTGAGGCTCTGTTGCTTGAAAACCTCCGCTTCTACGCAGAAGAAGAAGGCAAGCCCCGCGGCTTGGCCGATGACGCTACGGATGAAGAGAAGGCTGCCGCCAAGAAAGCAGTAAAGGAAAGCCAAAAAGAATTCACTAAGAAATTGGCTTCATACGCAGATTGCTACGTAAACGACGCATTCGGAACCGCTCACCGCGCACACGCTTCTACGGCTCTGATTGCCAAATATTTCGACAAAGACCACAAGATGTTCGGCTACCTGATGGAGAAAGAAGTGAAAGCCGTTGACAAAGTGCTGAACGACATCCATCGTCCGTTTACCGCCATCATGGGTGGCTCGAAAGTATCTTCCAAGATTGAAATCATCGAAAACCTGCTGAACAAGGTTGACAACCTGATTATCACCGGCGGTATGACTTATACATTCACCAAGGCTCAAGGCGGCAAGATTGGCCTCTCCATCTGTGAGGACGACAAGTTAGACCTGGCTTTGGATTTGATGCAGAAAGCCAAAGAGAAAGGTGTAAACCTGGTATTGGCTACCGATGCAAAGATTGCCGATTCTTTCTCGAACGACGCCAACACGAAGTTCTGCAAAGTAAACGAAATTCCTGACGGTTGGGAAGGTCTTGACATAGGTCCGGAAAGCGAAAAGGCATTTGCCGAAGTTATCAAAGGTTCAAAGACCATCTTGTGGAACGGTCCGACAGGCGTATTCGAATTTGAGAACTTCACACACGGTTCGCGCTCGGTGGGCGAAGCTATCGTTGAAGCGACCAAGAACGGTGCTTTCTCGCTCGTAGGCGGCGGCGACTCTGTAGCTTGCGTCAACAAGTTCGGTTTGGCTAGCGGTGTATCATACGTTTCTACCGGTGGCGGCGCATTGCTCGAAGCCATTGAAGGAAAGGTACTTCCGGGTATCGCAGCTATTAACGAATAACATATAAACAAAGTTATATTCCTGAATGAGAGCAGCCCACCACTGGTTGTGGCGGGCTGCTTTCTATTTCTAACATCTATGAGAAAACTGTTAATCACCCTATTGGTTTGCTTTTTGACAGGACACATAACCGCACAAGAGAAGCAACAAGAAAACGTATTAAAAGATGTAGTCAACACATTGAAAGAACGCATCACCTTAGAAGGATATCTTCAATTAGGCTATACTTACGATGACCTTAAATCGAGCAAAACTAATACGTTCGATATCAAACGCGCTATCCTGATGGCACGTGGTAAAATTACAGATCGGTGGTCGTGTTACTTCATGTTCAGCCTGGCCAATTCTCCTAAGATACTGGAAGCCTATACTGAATATCACTTCATGCCTGAGTTATCCGTACGGGTCGGTGAGTTTAAGACCATGTACACCATTGAAAATCCGTTATCACCTACCATCGTAGAATTGATTAATTGCTATTCGCAAGCCTCAAATTATCTAGCCGGGATTGATGGAAGTGACCCGCTATATGGTTCACATTCAGGTCGAGATTTAGGACTCATGATTTATGGAGACTTATTTAAAAAACTCATCAGCTATAAGTTGGCAATCATGAACGGGCAAGGTATTAATCTGAAAGACAAGAATAATCAAAAAGACATTGTAGGAAACCTGATGCTGAACCCAATCAAGGAACTTTCTATCGGTGGCTCGTTTATAAGAGGAAAAGGATGTGCTGTAGCAACTTCTAATGTGAATCCAAGCATTAAAATAGGTGACGATTACACACGCAATCGTTGGGCTGTGGGTGCAAAACTCATGACCAAACCATTGGATTTACGCACTGAATACTTAGCTGGAAAGGATGGCAGGATAAAAAGTGAGGGATATTATGCCACCGCTTCTATCCATGTGTTGCCTAAAATCGACGTCATTGCCTCGTATGATTATTTAAACAAAGACAAAGCAACGGATAACAAACAAACCAATTATATTGCCGGTCTACAATGGTGGTTCTATCCTAAATGTCGCCTTCAAGTGCAATATACTTATTGCGACCGTCATCGGAGTGAAAACTCCAATCTGCTACAGGCGCAAATTCAAGTGCGATTTTGATTCCTCTAAGTATTGCAAAAAGATAATGTTATGAATTTCTATACTTCGGTAGAGCTTCCTGCGGACTTGCCCCGCTTGGCACATCAGAACCGTTTGTTGTTGATGGGGTCATGTTTCGCTACAAACATAGGCGTGCGTTTGGGAGAGGCTAAGTTTCGGTGCCTGGTCAATCCTTACGGCGTGCTTTATAATCCGCTATCCATTTCGATGGCCATTCGTGAAGCGTTGGCTGGAAAGGTGTATGCGGAGGCAGACTTGTACGAGCACGAAGGCTTGTGGCACAGCCCGATGCACCACGGAGATTTCTCCGCGGTAACACCGGAGGAAGCCTTGAAGCAGGTGAATGGACGGCTGGACGAAATGCGTGCCTTGTTGCCGAAGTTGGACTATCTGATGTTGACGTGGGGTTCGGCTTGGGTGTATGAAGACCGGCAGACGGGACTCATTGTGGGGAATTGTCATAAGTTGCCAGAGCGTTACTTTCATCGGAGACGCTTGTCGGTGGACGAGATAACGGAAGATTACACGGATTTGATTGAAGCTTTGCGGGATGTTTCTCCGAAGCTGAAAGTCTTGTTTACCGTCAGTCCCATCCGCCACATCCGGGACGGATTGCATGACAATCAGTTGAGCAAATCAACGTTATTGTTGGCCATCGATGCCTTGAAAGTCCGTTTCCCTGAAGCACTGTTTTATTTTCCTGCTTATGAGATTGTGTTGGACGAATTGCGGGATTATCGCTTTTACGCTCCGGACATGGTGCATCCTTCCGAAGTGGCGGTAGATTACGTATGGGAGCGTTTTTGTTCCTCTTGCCTTACTGAAGAATCGGTGCGTGTGATGGGTGAATGTGAACAAATTCATAAAGCGCTTGAACACAAACCTTTTCGTCCAGACTCGGAGGCCTATAAGTCTTTTTTAGAACAAATTGTGTTAAAAATTAATCGACTTAAAGAAAAATATCCGTACTTAGATTTCGAAAAAGAAATAGAGACATGTCGTATTCGATTGAACAAATAGCAGAAATGATTGGAGCCGGCCGCATGGGCGAGGCTTCTGCCACGATAAACTGGCTTCTGACCGATAGCCGTTCGCTGAGTTTTCCGGAAGAAACCTTGTTTTTCGCCCTCCCTACCAAACGCAATACGGGCGCTAACTACATACCCGAACTGATAGAGCGGGGTGTACGCAATTTTGTGGTGAGTGAGGAGGACTATAAAAATGTAGAATTAAGAATGAGGAATGAAGAATCTAATGTGGTATCGAAACCGGACGGAAATTCTTCCTTCTCCCTTCTCCCTTCTTCGTTAAACTTCCTGGTGGTTTCCAGTCCCTTGAAAGCCCTTCAGAAGTTGGCGGAGCTACATCGTGCCAAGTTCGGTATCCCCGTGGTGGGAATTACGGGAAGCAATGGCAAGACCATTGTGAAGGAGTGGCTGAACCAGTTGCTGGGTGATGACCATCACATCGTGCGTTCGCCCCGTAGTTATAATTCCCAAATAGGTGTGCCCCTGTCCGTATGGCAGATGAGTGAGGACAATGATTTGGCCATCTTCGAGGCGGGCATATCCGAACCGGGCGAAATGCGTGCTTTGGAAGCTATTGTCAAGCCCACCATCGGTATCCTGACCAACATAGGCGGTGCCCATCAGGAAAATTTCTTTTCCTTACAGGAAAAATGTATGGAGAAACTGACTTTCTTCAAAAATTGCGATGTCCTTATATATAATGGTGATGACGAGTTTATTAGCAATTGCGTGTCGAAGTCCCTTCTTCCTTCTCGTGAGATAGCGTGGAGTCTTAAGGATCCCGAACGTCCGCTTTACATCACCAAGGTGGAGAAGAAGGACGATTGCACGGAGATAAGTTATCGCTATTTGGACATGGAAAATCATTATACCTTGCCTTTTATTGACGATGCTTCCATTGAGAACTCGCTCCATTGTCTGGCGGTATGCGTCTACCTGATGTTGCCTCGTCAGAAGATATCCGAGCGGATGGCACGGCTGGAACCGGTGGCCATGCGTCTGGAAGTGAAGGAAGGAAAGAACGGTTGCCTGCTGATAAACGATAGTTACAATAGCGATCTCGGGTCGTTGGACATCGCGCTCGATTTCCAATACCGACGTTCCTTGGCCACGGGATTGAAGCGTACGCTCATCCTCTCGGACATTTTGGAGACGGGACAAAATGCATCGACGCTCTATCGGCGCGTGGCGCAGTTGGCGGATAGCCGAGGTGTACAACGTATCATCGGGGTAGGTCCTAACATTTCCTCATGTGCGGATAGTTTCGGCATGGAGAAAGTGTTCTTTCCGGACACCCAAACTTTGTTGCGGTCAATCTCTCGTGGAGACATCGTCTTGTCGAAAGAATTGATATTGATAAAAGGTGCGCGCAAATTTGGCTTTGACGCCCTGACCGAAGCGTTGGAGAAGAAAGTGCACGAGACCATCTTGGAAGTCAACTTGGGCGCGATGGTGGACAATCTGAATTATTATCGTAGCAAATTGAAGCCTGAGACCAAGATGGTGTGCATGGTGAAAGCGTCGGCCTACGGAGCCGGTTCCTATGAAGTGGCCAAGACCTTGCAGGAGCACCATGTGGATTACCTGGCCGTGGCCGTGGCCGATGAAGGCGCGGACTTGCGCAAGGCGGGCATCACGGCGGACATCCTGATTATGAATCCGGAAATGACCGCCTTCAAAACCTTGTTCGACTATAAACTGGAGCCGGAAGTATATAGCTTCCACCTGTTAGAGGCGTTGATAAAAGCGGCGGAGAAGAGCGGTGTCACCCATTTCCCCATCCACATCAAACTCGATACGGGCATGCACCGCCTGGGCTTTGCGCCCGAAGACATGCCTGAACTAGTACGTAGGTTGCAAGGACAGAATGCGGTCATTGTGCGTTCGGTCTTTTCGCATTTGGTAGGAAGTGACGAGGCACGCTTCGATGCCTTTACCCGTCACCAGATAGAGACTTTCGAAGCCGCCGCCCAAGTCTTGCAATCCGGTTTCCCGCATAAGATATTGCGCCACATTTGCAATTCGGCGGGCATCGAGCGTTTCCCCGGCGCGCAGTTCGATATGGTGCGCTTAGGTATCGGTCTCTATGGCGTCAGCCCGATAGACAACTCTATTCTTCATAATGTAAGCACTCTGAAAACCACCATTTTGCAAATACATGACGTGCCGCAGGAAGACACCGTAGGCTATAGCCGGAAGGGACACTTGACCCGTCCTTCTCGTATTGCCGCCCTGCCCATCGGGTATGCCGACGGATTAAACCGGCGCTTGGGCAACGGCCATGCCTATTGCTTAGTGAATGGACAACGTGCGCCTTACGTGGGCAACATTTGTATGGACGTGTGCATGATAGATGTGACGGACATTGATTGCAAGGAAGGCGACTCGGTGGAAATTTTTGGCGATCACCTGCCGGTCACGGTTTTGTCCGATGTGCTGGAGACCATCCCTTATGAAGTGCTGACTAGTGTATCCGCACGTGTCAAGCGGGTTTATTTTCAAAATTGATTGAGAAATAAGGAAAAATGGTAGGGGAAATTTGTTGTAAAAGCCCTATCTTTGTGCGCATAAATAAATGAAGTTATGACCGAATTATTGTTATTGAGTTTCCTGCCCAGTGGCTCCGAGTGGATTTTTATTGTCCTTATTTTCCTGTTATTATTCGGGGGAAAGAAAATTCCCGAGCTGATGAAAGGACTTGGCAAAGGCATGAAGAGTTTCAAGGAAGGTGTGAACGAAGCGAAGGACGAGATAAACAAGGCAAAGGAAGACTTGGACGACACGGACAAGGCGAAGAAATAACAAGTTATGTCCGCTGATAAAGAGTTGACATTTTGGGATCATCTGGACGAACTGCGCAAAGTCCTGATTCGGGTATTAGTGGTGTGGTTTGTCCTGGCGGTGGCCTATTTCATGGCGATGCCTTGGCTTTTCGACCGGGTGATATTGGCTCCGTGCAATAATGATTTTATCTTCTATGACCTTCTTCGCTTTATTGGTGAAAAGCTCGATTTGCACGATGAGTTTTTCACACAGGAGTTTCATGTTAAGTTGGTTAACATTAACCTGGCTGCTCCTTTCCTGATACACATGTCCACGGCTTTCTGGATGTCCGTGGTGACGGCCATGCCTTATTTATTCTATGAAGTTTGGCGTTTCATCAGTCCGGCACTCTATCCCAACGAGATGCGCGGGGTGCGTAAGGCCATGGCGATAGGGACGGTGATGTTCTTTGTCGGTGTACTTTTGGGTTACTTCATTGTCTACCCGTTGACCTTGCGTTTCCTTTCCACTTACCAGCTTAGCGGATTGATAGAAAATCAAATCTCCCTCAATTCCTACATTGACAACTTTATGATGCTGAATCTCTGCATGGGTGCAGCGTTCGAATTGCCCTTACTCGCTTGGTTATTATCTCTATTGGGTTTGGTAAATAAAGCATTCTTGCGGAAGTACCGTAGGCATGCAGTCGTTGTAATCGTTATATTGGCTGCTGTCATTACGCCTACAGGCGATCCCTTTACGTTGTCAGTAGTGGCTATTCCTTTATATTTATTGTACGAACTGAGCATTCTGATGATAAAAGACAGGAAAGAAGAAACTGAAAACATTTCATAAAATCCCAATCGGGTTATATTCTATTGTGCAACTGAAAAAAACGCCTATCTTTGTAACAAACCAATAGAAACGAGCCGCGATATGAAGCCCTTTGAACGAAGAAAATACCCGTATGGCATTCAGGTTTTCTCGACCATCCGCCGGGAGAACTACCTCTACGTTGACAAGACGGAATACGTCTACCGCATGACGCACGCCGATAACAAATACATGTTTCTGAACCGTCCGCGCCGCTTCGGCAAGTCGTTGCTGACTGACACGTTGCAATGTTATTTCGAAGGACGAAAGGAACTTTTCACGGGACTTGCCATCGAACAGTTGGAAACGGAATGGACGGCCTATCCCGTGCTGCACTTTGACATGAGTTTGGGAAAACACATGGACAAGGATGCCTTGACCCGGTATCTACACCATCTGCTTCGAAAAAATGAGGAAAGTTTGGGAATCGTTTCGCAAAATGAGACAGATACCAATATCCGACTTACGGACTTGATAACGAACGCGTATACGAAGTATAACCGCGAAGTTGTAGTCCTAATTGACGAGTATGACGCGCCATTGTTAGACGTGATGCACGAGGACGAGGATTTGCCTCAGTTGCGCAATGTGATGCGCAACTTCTACAGCTCGCTCAAGGTTTGTGGGAAATACCTGCGCTATGTCTTCTTGACCGGTATCACCAAGTTCTCGCAACTGAGCATCTTCAACGAGCTGAATAACATTGAGAACATCAGCATGGATGCCAACTATGCCGCCATCTGCGGAATTACGGAAGAGGAAATGCGCTCGCAGATGGATGAGGATATCGAACTGTTCGCCCAACGGTTAGGAACAAGCAAAGAAGACGCCTTGCAACAATTGAAATTCTATTATGATGGCTATCATTTTGCATGGCCATCCCCCGATGTCTATAATCCCTTCAGCTTGATGGCGGCGTTGAGCAAGGGAAAGATTGAATCGTTTTGGTTCGGGAGCGGCACGCCGACTTACCTGATTGAGATGCTGAACAAGTTCCAAGTCATCCCTCAAGAGATAAGTGGACGGAAATGTGAAGCGGCGGACTTCGATGCCCCTACCGAACGGATGACTGATATCACGCCTTTATTTTACCAAAGTGGTTACCTGACCATCAAGAATTACTCAACGTTCTCCGGCTTATATCAATTAGACATTCCAAACAAGGAAGTGCGCATCGGACTGATGAAAAGTCTGTTGGTTAACTACGTGCAACGTCCAGCACAACTGAACACGTTAGTGGGCGAAATGGCGGAATGCATCCATTTCGGTGATATGGACGGAGCTTTACGCCTTATGCAGACTGTATTGTCAACCGTGCCTTACTGCGAGAACACCCGTTACGAAGGACACTACCAGCAGATGCTTTACCTCATCTTTACGCTGTTGGGAAACTATGCGGACGTGGAAGTACGTACCCCGCAGGGACGTGTGGACGTGGTGATGCGTACGCATACCACTTTATATATAATGGAGTTGAAAATGGACAAAAGTGCCGAGGAAGCTATCTGTCAGATCGACTTAAAGCAATATCCCGAACGCTTTGCCCTCTGCGAACTTCCTATAGTAAAGGTGGGAATCAACTTTGATAGCGGGAAACATACGCTGACGGGGTGGGAAATCAAAAAAGGAAAATCCGCTTTCTAAGTATTATTGAATACTTGCCCAAGTATCCTTACTTACTTTGCCATTTATCCAAGGATACTTGGACATTTATTATTGGATCCCTCTTTAACAAGTTTAACTGACATTTTCCTATCTTGGTACATTCTTTGTCTTTTTCCCTCTTGACCAAACAATATGTTTCACCTTTAAAATAGAGGAGGTTTTACGATGGGAGCAGCCGGAAATAAGAAACCGAAGAAACCCAAAGACAAGCATCACGTGCCGGCATACGAGAAGGAAGAAGCACTGCAGGAGGCAAACAAGAAGCCCGGAAACAAGAAAAAATAAGTGCTTTTTTGTACCTTTGCTCGCATGAATAGTGAAGTGAAGGAATATTTCGATGTATTGCTGGATCTCTGCAAGGCTGATATGCCCTTGCGGGTAGCTTATCGCCAGTTGCGCGAGTTGCTGGAGCGTTTGTGCCGTACCCGGATGGGAGACGGACATTTGCAGATGACCGACCTTTCCGCACGCATTAGTTTCGTGGCGGCAAAGGCCGGTCTTTCTATCGTAGAGCAAAACAGGTTGCATACCGTGCGCCTGACTTCCAATAAGGTATTGAATGGGGAAGACAATGTTTCGCGGAGTGCTTTGCTGCGCGATGCAAAGACGCTGGCTTTCTTTGTCAGAAGGCTGACGGGGGCGGACATACCTAAGGAGTTATATGCTTTGTTACCCAGTGCCGACGCCACTTACGTGGTGACTCCGCCTGCCGTTCGGCGCGTCAAGCGGATGAGGGTCTGTTTTCAGTATGCCGACGAGACTTATCTGTATGTACAGCCCGTTGATACCCTGTCGGACACATTGCTGAAAGTGCGCTACAATGTGCCCGAAGTCAATGAGGAGTTTGCGGAAACTTGCCGCTTGTTGTGGCGTCACGCCCAAGTCAACTTGCTGGATGTGTCTGTGGATGAGCAAGGCGTTCTGACCCCTTTCTTTATCATTTTAGAGCCGGATTACCTGATAGACATCAGTACGTTGGCCGAATGCTTCCGGGAATTCGGGCATCATCCCGCCAATTATATCCTCTCCCGTCTGCGCCAGCCGGAGAATACGCGCCCTTTGTTGTTGGGTAACATCGCCAACCTCTTTTTGGACGAATGGATTCATGCGGAGGGGGAAGTGGACTATACGGCATGCATGAAGAAAGCCTTTCGTATGTATCCGCTGGAGTTGGCGGCTTGCCCCGATTTGAGAAACAAAGAACCTGAAAGGCAATTTTTTGAAGACTGCAAGAAACATTTCATGAATATCCGCCAGACGGTCATCGAGACTTTTCATGCGTCGGGTTATGACTTGAATAAGGAAGATGCGGTGCTGGAACCTTCGTACATCTGCGAAGCGTTGGGCTTGCAAGGTCGTCTGGATTATATGCAACGGGATATGAGCGCGTTTATTGAGATGAAGTCGGGCAAGGCGGACGAATATGCCATACGGGGCAGGATAGAGCCGAAAGAAAACAACCGGGTGCAGATGCTACTCTACCAGGCAGTGCTGGAGTATGCCATGGGAATGGACCACCATCGGGTGAAAGCTTATTTACTCTATACCCGTTATCCGTTACTCTATCCGGCACGGCCTTCGTGGGCGATGGTGCGGCGCGTGATGGATGTGCGCAATCGTATTGTGGAGGCCGAATACAGCATCCAGTTGCACAACAATCCTGCCTATACAGCCCGGAGACTGGAAGCCTTGTCGCCCGAAGTGTTGAATGAACGAGGCTTGAACAATGTCTTATGGAGTCGTTTCCTTTGCCCTTCTATCCAGAAACTGACGGATGGCTTGGCGGCGCTTTCTCCTCTTGAACAAAACTATTTTTATACCTTATATAATTTCATCACCAAAGAATTGTATACTTCCAAGTCGGGCGATGTGGATGAACTATGCCGTATGGGAGCCTGCTCGCTTTGGACCTCAACGCTTGCCGAGAAGTGCGAGGCGGGGGAAATATTGTATGACCTGACTATCAAGGACAATCATGCAGCCGATGCGCATAAGCCTTATCTGACTTTAGAATGTCATGCCACAGATACCATGTTGCCCAATTTCCGTGCAGGCGATGCTATCGTGCTGTACGAACGCAATGTGGAAGCGGACAATGTGACCAACAAATTGGTATTCAAAGGCAATATTGAGCAAATCTCGACTCAAAACGTGCGGATACGTTTACGGGCAACCCAGCGTAATGGTGGCGTCCTGCCAATGGAAAGCCGTTATGCTATGGAGCACGATTACATGGACACCTCTTTCCGTAGTATGTATGCCGGATTGGCTGCTTTTCTGTCCGCTTCGCAGCGTAGGCGAGACTTATTGTTAAGTCGTAGGAAGCCGGAGTTCAATCATGCTTTCGATGAGGCAATCGCTTCCGCCACCGATGACTTTGCCCGCATCACGTTGAAGGCAAGGGCTGCGCAAGACTTTTTCCTATTGATAGGCCCGCCGGGGACGGGAAAGACTTCGCGTGCGCTTCGGGGAATGGTGGAAACTTTCTACGGAGAAGGGAAACAGATTCTGTTGTTGTCCTATACCAATCGGGCGGTGGATGAAATCAGCAAGATGCTGACATCCATTACGCCGCAAGTCGATTTCATCCGCATGGGCAGCGAATTGTCGTGCGAGGAGGCTTACCGTCCGTATCTGATAGAGAACGTCTTGGCTGATTGTCCCAACCGGCAAGCGGTGCAGGAGCGCATAGCCCGTTGCCGGATTTTTGTAGGCACGGTGGCCACGCTTTCTTCCAAAACGGATTTGTTCCGTTTGAAGCGGTTTGATGTCGCATTGGTGGATGAAGCCACGCAAATTTTGGAACCCCAGTTATTAGGATTGCTCTGTAACCGTACTCCGGATGGAGCGGACGCCATCGGCAAGTTCATCTTGATAGGCGACCACAAACAGTTGCCTGCCGTGGTGCAGCAAGCAGCCTTGTATTCCGAGGTGCAAGATGAGGCGTTGCGGAAAATTGGCCTTCTCAACCTGAAAGATTCTTTATTTGAACGGTTGTATCGTCATCTGTCTCAAGAAACAGATGATTTCAAAAAATGTCCGGCATACGACATGCTGTGCCGCCAAGGTCGCATGAACGAAGAGGTGGCGCAGTTCCCCAACCGTGCTTTCTACCATGGCTTGTTGCAGACGTTGGGCTTGCCCCACCAACAAGGAACGTTGCAGTTGGCGCCTTGCATGGAGAGCCATCCGTTAGCGGACGTATTGAGACAGCGTGTCGCTTTTCTGCCTTCCAAAGTGGGGCGTGCCGCCGATTCTGTCAAGATAAACCATAGCGAGGCAGGCATTGTGGCTCGGCTGGCCGAAGCCGTTTACCGGCAATATTCAGCGACGCAAGGTTTTGACCTCGCTCATACATTGGGCATAATTACTCCTTACCGTAGCCAGATTGCTCTTATCCGGCAGGAGATTGCCGCCTTGGGCATTCCGGCTTTGGAGCATGTATTGGTGGACACGGTGGAGCGCTTCCAAGGGAGCGAGCGCGATGTCATTATCTACTCCTTCTGCGTGAACCGGGCTTATCAGATGAAATTCCTGGCCAACCTCACCACCGATGGCGGCATCACGATAGACCGCAAGCTGAATGTTGCCTTGACCCGTGCCCGTAAGCAAATGTTTATAGTGGGCGTGCCGGAACTTTTGATGCAGAATCCCATTTATGCAGCGTTGCTACAGGCCGTTTCTATTCTTCGCGCGGGATAAATTTGTGCATTCCTAAATGATAATTTATCTTTTAAATGAAGAATGATGAATTAAGAATGAAGAATTAGAGTAATCAACTCCCCTCCTTCGGGAAGGAGGGGTGCCCACCGGGCGGGGTGGTAGGAAAAGCATGGTTCGACCTATTTATATAATAAGAAGAATAGGAGTCGCTAAAGCGGCCTATTTATCCTACCACCTCCCCCTGCGGGGACTCCTCCTCCCGGAAGGAGGAGAGTTCCGTTGCCATTCTTAATTCTTCATTCTTAATTCTTCATTTAAAGCGCGCTTGCGCGCGCTAAATTCCCATTTCTCTCCGTTCTCTTACTGAATAACACAAACACCAAATCCTGGCTTTTATACCTCACTCGTGGGGTATTATTCGGCATTCATATCCTGCACCTCCACCAGTCTCACTTCACATCCGGGTGTGCCTGCGGAACGGGTGGTGGCATCTGATTTTATCGTCACATTGTATGTATATTCCGTTCCCGCACTCCACGTGATGCCACCAGACGGAACTTCATAATAATATGTCTGCTCGTCGACCGTGAAAGAAAAAAGTGTATTCCCTTCGCTTATGGTCTGCGGAATGACAAGGGCACCGAAGCTGACGAGGGAG
>CALUOR010000058.1 GCA_944322285.1 uncultured Bacteroides sp. | reverse complement strand
TTCACCCCCAAGCAGAAGATGCGCGACGCCGCCAATGAAGTACAGCTCAGCGTGGACCGCGTAAAGCCCGTGGATGTGCCCGGCGTCACCCCCACCCCCGGCGGAGAAGAAGAGGGCGGCGAGGAGACGGACGACCCGCTGGCATAAGTATGCCCACGGATGCATAAACAAAAAGAGAGCCGCTGTTCCCTTGCGGGAATGCGGCTCTCTTCGTTTTCTATCGAATCGTGTCGAAAGACTTGGTATGATTAATGAATCTCAATCACACGGTTTACTTTGGCTTTCTCCTCCGGCGTGCGCTTCGGCAGCTCAATAGTCAGGACACCATCGGTAACGTTGGCGCTGATTTTATCCTTCTCCACATCGTCGGGCAGTACGAAAGCCTGTTCGAACTTGCTGTACGAGAACTCGCGGCGCAAGTACTTCTTGTTGTTGTCGTCCTTCGTCTCGTTCTTCTTCTCCATGGTGATGACCAACTCGTTGTCTTCGCCCAGATGAACGTTGAAATCTTCCTTGGTCATGCCCGGAGCGGCAACCTCTACCTTGTAATCGGTGTCATTCTCAATGACGTTGATGGCCGGCGCCGTAGCGTTGGTTCTTACCATCCAATCGTTATCAAAGAAATCATTAAAGATACTCGGTAACCAGTTCTGATTGTTGTACTTTCTCATCGGTGTCATAATCTTAATCTCCTATACTTTAATTAGTTGTTTTATAATCAAATACTTTCTGAACCCCTCCGCCTTTCGGCTTCAGCGTTCGCCTAAGGTTTTGCAAATACTGTGCCGGGCGGACAATTCTGTCAGATGCCGCAATGTGATTTTAAACTTGTGAAAAGCATTTTAAACGATGGGCCACCGCTTTTAAACCTATGCATCTTTTATTAGCCGTCCGCCTGCGGGATGGGACTGACATGGGGTGACATATCGTCAGGTATAAGAGGGAATTTAGATGGCACACAGATGACACAGATTTCACGAGATGACCACAGATTTCTTTTGTCATGCTGAACGGAGTGAAGCATCTCCCAGTGTGTTCGGGAGATTCTTCGCGTTGCTCAGAATGACAGATACATGGCGAAGCCCTTTAAAATCTGTGTAAATCTGTCTCATCAGTGTCATCTGTGTGCCATTAAACACAACGATAAATTATCATTTACTCACATCGAATGAGCCTATAAAAAAGACGCGGAATCAGAGACTTGACAAGTCTGAGAATCCGCGTCTAAAAAGCTAATTAGTGTAGACTAAGGTCTTACTTTATTCCAATCGGCGAGCACCGTCGCTGATGACTACGTCATAAACCTTCGGACTTCTACCGAATTTCTTCTTGAATTCTTCTTTAGCCTTCTCGATAAACGTAGAGTAAAGCTCGTCCTTCACCAAGTTGATGGTACAACCGCCAAAGCCACCGCCCATCACGCGGGAACCGGTCACACCGCAATCGAAGGCAATGTCGTTCAAGAAATCCAATTCCTCGCAGCTTACTTCGTAAAGTTTGCTCATACCTTGGTGAGTCTCGTACATCTTCTGCCCTACCGTTTCATAGTCACCTTTCTCCAAAGCGTCGCATACATCAAGTACACGCTGGATTTCTTCGATGACATATTCGGCACGCATGTAATCTTCTTCGGACACTTCGGCTTTTACCTCGTTCAGCATCTCCATCGTGCAGTCGCGCAGGAATTCCACATGCGGATGTCTTGCCTGTATGGCAGCCACCACGGCTTCGCAGCTCTGGCGACGCTTGTTGTAAGCCGAAGAAGCCAGTTCGTGCTTCACAACAGAGTCTACCAGCACCAGTCTGTAGCCTACCGGCTCGAAAGGATAATACTGATACTCCAGCGAACGGCAGTCCAAACGAATCAGCTTGCCCTTCTTTCCGAATACGGAAGCGAACTGATCCATGATGCCGCAGTTTACACCACAATAATTATGCTCTGTAGCCTGGCCCACCTTGGCAAGCTCGAACTTGTCAATCTTATTGTCACCAAACAAATCGTTCAACGCATAAGCGTAAGTGCTCTCCAAAGCAGCAGATGAAGACATACCTGCACCCAGAGGTACATCACCGGCAAAAGCCGTATTGAAACCCTGCACATCTACACCGCGCTTAATCATTTCACGACATACGCCGAAGATATATCTTGCCCAGCTGGCACGGGGAGCGTCTTCTTCATTCAGCCCGAATTCCACATAGTCCTTCAGGTCGATGGAATAAGCCTTTACGGTCTTTGTTCCGTTTGGCTTAATCTCCGCAATCATACCTTTGTCTATTGCGCCAGGAAATACAAAACCACCATTGTAGTCAGTATGTTCTCCAATCAGGTTTATGCGTCCCGGAGAGGCATAAACAGCTCCCGTTGTTCCGTCAAAGTGTTTGATGAAACGACTTCTTACGTGTTCAATATCCATGATACTTATAATTTAATAGGTGAATAAATCAAGTTATTATGTTTTTCCTTTCAGCAGGAAATCTATTCTCAATCAACGGGGATGTCCTTGTTGACATTCTTGCAACCGACAAGCCCGTAGAACAACAGATAGGCCAATGCGAAAATGATAACCCAGTAGCTGTTCATGAATCCGGCGACATCGGCCAGCCAGCCTTGGATAAGCGGCAGGATACCGCCACCGCATACCAACGTCATGAACAGACCGGAAGCCGCTGCCAGGTATTTGCCCAAGCCTTCTACGGCAAGGTTGAAGATGCTACCCCACATAATGGAAGTACAGAGTCCCACAAGAACTAAATACATGGCGTTGATAGGCACCTCGGCCATGCCGAATGACAGACCACCCGTAGCACTCTGCTGCAACACCGGCAGGTTGACCAATGTACTTGTAGAGGAGAAGATGGCCAACAACACCAATACCAGTCCTACACCGGAAGTGACAATCATCATCACACGGCTTGAAATCTTGGAGCCGAAAGAAGCGCCTGCCAAACGACCGACAAGCATCAACAACCAATACGTACCTACTACGAATCCGGAAATGGTAGTTGCGATACCCGCACCGCCTTTCGCTACAGAATCGGTCAAGAAAAGGTTCAACGTGCCCGGTACGCCAGCTTCAATACCTACATACACAAAAATGGCAAAGGCACCCAACACGAAATGACGGAACTTAAGCGCGCCTTTCATCAGCTTGCCGATAGGCTCGTCGCTCTTGGATGCGGTGCGAGGTTCGGGGATGTGAACGAACAGCAATACGAAGAACGCGAAAGCGAACACCGCCATGGCTGTGTACATTACGGGGAAGATCTGTGAGATAGTGGCTTTCTCTACCGAACCGGCAATCAAGATACCTACGAACATAGGCGTAATGGTAGCCATAATGGAGTTAAAGGAGCCACCCACTTGGATAAGCTGGTTTCCTTTGTTGCCCTCGCCACCCAAGGAATTCAACATCGGGTTTACCACGCTGTTGAGCAAGCACATGGAGAAACCGGAGATGAATGCGCCTGCCAAGTAAACGCCAAATGCTGCGGAATCACTGGCATGTCCCGAAAGATACTGAACGCCTACACCAATGAAGCCCACGGCTACGGCGATAAGGGCCGTCTTCTTATACCCCACACGGTTCAGCAAGATACCGCTGGGAATACCCATCACGGCGTATGCGATAAAGTTACCCAAGTTTCCTAACATTCCAAGCGCATTGGACACGGAAAACTGATTTTTCAACACAATTCCCATCGGCGCCGCAAGATTCGTAACGAACGCAATCATACCGAAAAGGAAAATCATAGTTATAATGGCAATGATATTACCATTCTGCTTTTGTTGTGACATGGTTTATTTAAATCTTAATTTAATGAGTTAATAATAATCTTGTTCATCTTTTATTCAGCTATACCGAACTTATAAATCGTCACCTGCTGATATTCGTCTCCCGGAAGCAACACGGCCGATGGGAAATGAGGTTTGTTGGGCGTGTCGGGGAAACATTGGGCTTCGAAGCATACGGCACTGCGGGCCGGGAACGTTGCGCCATGCGCGCCGGCAAAACCATTCAACCAGTTTCCGGTGTAGAGCTGCACACCATTCTCCGTAGTATATACCTCCATGGTTCGTCCGCTTCCCGGATCGGTGCATGTGGCGGCCAAGGAAAGCTCTCCCGCCTCGGTCTTGTTCAACACATAGCAATGGTCGTATCCCGCGCCATTGATAAGCTGCTGGAAATTATCGTCAATACGCTCACCGATGGTGTGCGGCGTACGGAAATCCATGGGAGTGTCCTCTACTTTCAGAATTTCGCCGATAGGAATGGAAACCTCATCAATAGGAACATAATAATCGGCGTTGATGGTCAAAATTTGGTTGAGGACGTTAGGAGTGGGATTGGCGATACCCGCCAGATTGAAGAAGCCGTGGTTGGTAAGGTTCACGATGGTAGCCTTATCCGTGGTGGCCCGATACTCAATGGTCAGCGCATTATCTTCTTCCGCTAACCGATAGGACATTTTCACTTTCAAGTTTCCGGGGAATCCTTCTTCGCCGTCTGCCGACAGATAGCGGAACTTGACGGTCTGCTCATCCGGCTGCAGAGCGTCCCAAACCCGTGCGTGGAATCCCGTAGGACCGCCATGCAAGGAATTAGGCCCATTATTAACAGCCAGCTGGTGCTCTTCACCATAGAGTGTGAAATGTCCCTTGGCTATACGGTTTCCATAGCGGCCTATGGTCGTGCTGAGGAACGGTTCCGGACTGTTGATGACATGGTCAATCGTGTCATGCCCTAAAATGACATTGGCATATTGGCCGTTCTTGTCGGGGACCATAATGGATAGGATGGCGCAACCATAATTGGTTACCGCAACCTCCATCCCTAACTTGTTTTTCAGGATGAATAAATCCGTATTCTTCTCATCTATCGTTTTTTGGAAATCTTCTCTTTTCAATCCGGAGAGGTTCCCTTCTGTTGTAATGGAGCTTGTCATATCATGGTATGTATTAAATTTCTTGCAAATAAACAGAATTTCTTTTGTTCTCCCAAGAAGAAATGAGTTTTTTTTGTATGTTTGCGCCTGCAATTTTAAAAATAAAATTTAAAAAGAATGTATCCCTTAAAATTTGAGCCCATCCTGAAGCAAACTCTTTGGGGAGGGGACAAGATTATCCCTTTTAAACATTTGCACGCCTCGTTGGATCATGTAGGCGAAAGTTGGGAAGTCTCGGCGGTAGAAGGTAGTGAATCGATAGTGGCCAATGGCGCGGACAAAGGACGGACGTTGCCCGAGATGGTGCGCCTCTACCGGGAAGAATTGGTAGGCGAGGCTAATTATGCCCGCTTCGGAAACAAGTTTCCATTGCTGATAAAGTTCATCGATGCCAAGCAAGACCTCTCCATCCAAGTGCATCCGGACGATGAGCTGGCCCGCAAACGTCATAACAGTTTTGGAAAGAATGAAATGTGGTACGTGATATCGGCCGACAAGGACGCGCGCCTTATTTCGGGATTCTCCCGGCAAATCACTCCCCGGGAATATAAGGAGCGGGTGCATGACGGAACCTTTGGCGAAGTGCTCCACTCCTCGAAGATTAAAGCCGGCGATGTGTTCTACGTGCCTGCGGGAAGAGTGCACGGCATCGGGGCAGGAGCTTTTGTGGCGGAAATTCAGCAAACCTCGGACATTACATACCGCATCTTCGACTATAACCGCAAGGATGCCAACGGACACACCCGCGAATTGCACACCACACAGGCCATGGAAGCCATTAATTTCTTCGATGTGCAAGACGATTTCCGTACCCACTATGAAGCGGAGGTAAACGAACCTGTGGAAATTTTGGCCACCCCCTACTTCACTACGTCCATTTATGACATGACCGAAGACATCACCTGCGATTATTCCGAGCTGGATTCCTTTATTGTCTTTATCTGCGTGGAAGGCGCATGCCTCATGATGGACAATGAAGGGAATGAAATAAGTCTCCAGGCGGGAGAGACCGTACTGTTACCTGCCACGACACAAGCTTTAAGCATCATTCCGCAAGAAAAGGTAAAGTTGCTGGAAGCTTACGTATAAATCAAAAAGAATAAGAAAATGAGAGAGTTAGAAGCCGAGGCCGCTAACTCTCTTTATTTTGACTCTTGTAAAATGTCCCTTTTTATCAACCTTCCGTATCGGGCACAATGAGCTTGTATCCCTTACCGTGAATATTGATAATCTCAATCGTATCGTCCTCCTTCAGGTGCTTGCGAAGCTTCGTGATGTATACGTCCATGCTTCGCGCGTTGAAATAATTATCATCTATCCAAATGGTCTTCAAGGCAAAATCACGCTGAAGGATTTCGTTGGCGTGTGCACAGAGCAAGCCCAGCAGTTCGGATTCCTTCGTGGTAAGCTTCGTCTGCTTCTCCGCGGTAGAAAGTATCTGCTTCTGGGTGTCGAAGGTAAACTTGCCTATCTTATAGATGTTGTTTTCCTTGTTTTTCTTTCCACGTACACGGCGCAGGATGGCCTCAATTCTGAATACCAGCTCTTCCATGCTGAAGGGCTTGGTGATGTAATCGTCGGCTCCAATCTTGAAGCCTTCCAAAATGTCTTCCTTCAGTGTCTTAGCGGTCAGGAAAATGATAGGTATCTCGGCATTGGCCGCACGTACCTCCTGCGCCAGAGTGAAACCGTCTTTCTTCGGCATCATCACGTCAAACACACACAAATCATACTTGTTTTTCAAGAAAGCCTTATAGCCGGCCTCTCCATCAGGATACAACTCAGCGGCATAGCCCTTGGCCTGCAAATACTCGCGCAGGAGCATACCCAGATTCTCATCGTCTTCGCACAATAAAATACGCAATTTCTCGTCCATATCAATCAGTTTTTAATAAAGGTAATGCGATAATAAATTTGGTTCCCACGTTCGGCTCGCTCTCGGCGCGTATGGTGCCTTTATGGTCCGTAATGATTTTCTTCACGTAGGCCAATCCTAAGCCGAAACCTTTCACATCGTGCAGATTACCCGTATGCACGCGGTAGAATTTATCGAATATTTTTTTCAGATTCTCTTTCTTGATACCTATACCATTGTCCTGTACGGATATCATGAGCTTGCCCGCCTCGTTCCAAGTCTTCACCATCAGGTGCAAGTCCACATCGGGACGCTTGTACTTCACGGCGTTGTCCATGAGGTTGAATATCACATTCGTCAAATGCATCTCATCGGCAAAAATACTGGCGTCCGTAGCGTTCAGTTCGGAGTCGATAGTGCCGTTATAGCGTTCCACTTTCAAGGCAAAAGTATGTATTACGCCTTTTATCAATTCGTTGGCGTCCAGCTCCTTGGGCTTGAGGGTAGCCTTCTGACGGTCGAACATGGACATCTGTAATACTTTCTCCACCTGGAAGCGAAGCCGCTTGGTCTCGTCATTGATAACGCCTGATATGTGCTGGAACATGGCGGGCGACTTGCCCACGGCAGGGTCGTTCAGCATTTGGGCGGCCAGCGAAATGGTGGAGATTGGCGTCTTGAACTCGTGTGTCATGTTATTGATAAAGTCATTCTTCATCTCCGTCAGCTTCTTCTGGCGGAAGACGATGTAGATGGTGAAGATGAACGTAATGAGCAACACCACGGTAAATATCAACGAGGGTATCATGAAGCTGATCGAGTCGAAGATATAATCTTTCTTACCAGGAAAGTGCACTTTCACGAGGCTCATCCGCGCAGGCGGGTCATTCAGGAAAAGAGGTTGCGTGTACGAGCTTTCACTCCCCTCGTCTGTATAGTCCGAGCAACGATACACTTCACGCCCGTCAGAATCTATCACCTTGAAGTGATAGTCAAAATTTCCTATTCCGTTGTCTATCAAGCCGGACTTAATGTATTGGTCCAAATTCTTGAAGTTAACACGTTCTTCTACAGGCTTGTCGCTAGCATGATACAGCATGTTGAACACCACATCATCCAGCAAGGCACGCTGATAGAGGTAGCGGTTCTTCAACATGTCGGCATACGAGCGGGCGGTTTGCGGAATAGTTTTGGCTCCATGCTTGCGCGATATCATGGCGCGCGGCAAGGGCGAAGGCTTATTGGTAAACGTCTTCAACTCCACGGACGAATGCAAAGTTCCATCCGGAGCCTTGAAGAGGAATTTGCTGCTCTGCACCACTCCGCTCTCGCTTCCTTGCGTCTGGGCCCATACCTTCTGCTCGTCTTCGGACAGGTCCTCGCGGAGCCAACGGGCCACTTCGGCCGACTCCACATCCTTGGAAGCCGACATCAGGGCGCGCTTTACGGACTCATCAAATTGTTCGTTGCGCATCTTTACGATTTCCTCCATATAGCTGATCTGCAAATAGAGCAGACTGAGGAACGAAAGACCCATAATAACACCTAATATCCAAATAGTAGACTTTTTCATACCGCAAAATTAACACTCCCTAATTAACATTCCTAACACATTAGCTTAATTTAACTACTATCTTATGCAAATTAACCCAATCTGTTTTTTTAGGTTTCACCACGCACATAACTGCCCATCTGAGAACCAATCGTTTGCAAAAATAATAAAAAATTAATCATTCCGTTCACATTTCTCTTTATTTTCCCCAAGAAACGCAAAAAACCGTCGTCCCATACCGGAAACAGGACGACGGCCAAAACAAAAATCTATGAAATCAAAAGAAAATGAAGCTTCTACACTTGCTTTATTCCTCGCTTTGCTTGGATTCAAACTCCTTGATGAGTTTCTCCTGCACATCGCTCGGCACGAGTTCGTAGCTGGCAAACTTCATGATAAATGAAGCGCGTCCGCCCGTCAGCGAGCTGAGCGCGGTGGAATAAGTAGACATTTCCTTCAGAGGCACCTTGGCTATCAGCTTCTCGTATCCGGCCTCGCTGCTCATGCCCATAATCATGGCGCGGCGTCCCTGCAAATCGCTCATCACGTCACCCATCTTGTCCGAAGGCACAAAGACTTCTACATCATAAATCGGCTCCAGAATCTTAGGTCCGGCGTTACGGAAGGCTTCACTGAAAGCGTTACGTCCGGCCAGCATGAAGGAGATTTCATTGGAGTCTACCGGGTGCATCTTACCATCGTAGACGATAACACGTACATCGCGAGCATACGAACCGGTCAGCGGACCTTGCTCCATGCGAGACATGACTCCCTTCAAAATGGCGGGCATAAAGCGCGCATCAATGGCACCACCTACCACGCAGTTGACAAACACTAGCTTGCCGCCCCACTCCAACGGCACTTCTTCCGTGCCCTTGACGTTCATCTTGAATTCCTGGCCATTGAATTTATAGGTGTCCGGTGCGGGCATTCCTTCGTAGTAAGGCTCTACGATGAGGTGTACCTCGCCAAACTGACCAGCACCGCCCGATTGTTTTTTGTGACGATAGTCTGCACGGGCCGCCTTCGTAATGGTCTCGCGATAGGGGATGCGCGGCTCTTCGTACTTTACCATAATCTTCTCGTTGTTCTCCAAACGCCATTTCAGGGTGCGCAAGTGGAATTCGCCTTGACCGTAAACAATGGTTTGGCGCAACTCCTTGGACTGGTCCACAATCCACGTGGGGTCTTCCTCGCGCATGCGGTTCAGCACGGCCATCATTTTCTCCGTCTCGCTCTCGTTGACAGCCTTGATGGCGCGCGAATACTTCGGATTAGGATACTTGATGAAGTTGAAGCGGTTTTCGGCTCCCTTGCCGTTTAGCGTGTTGCCCGTGTGTACGTCTTTCAACTTCACAGTGCAACCGATGTCTCCGGCCACCATTTCCTCCACCTTGATGCGGTTGGCACCAGCGCAGGCATATATCTGGGCGATACGTTCCTTCGAGCCACGGTCAGCGTTGGTAAAGTCATCACCTTCGTGCACCTTGCCGCTCATTACCTTAAAATATTGTACATCGCCGATATGCGGCTCCACGGCGGTTTTGAAGAAGTAAAGCGAGGTGGGGCCATCGGGGTCGGGCTTCACCACTTCGCCACGGGTATTGTGCACGGGTGGCATCTCATCAACGAAAGGTACTACGTTGCCCAGGAATTCCATCAGGCGGCGTACACCCATGTCCTTACCGGCACAAACGCAGAATACAGGGAACATGCCCCGACAGGCCAAACCCTTGCGAATGCCTTCGCGCATTTCGTCCTCGGTGAGTGACTCCGACTCAAAGAATTTCTCCATCAGGCCCTCATCATGCTCGGCGGCGGCCTCTACCAGCGCCTTGTGCCACTCGGTGGCTTTCTCCATCTCCTCTTCAGGAATAGGTTCTATCGTGGGCGCGCCACCTTCGGGCCCCCACGAATATTTCTTCATCAGAAGTACATCAATTAACGAATTAAAATTCGGCCCCGTAGCCAGCGGATATTGCACGGGCACTACTTTGGAACCATAAATGGAGCGCAACTGCTCCAGCACCATGTCATAATCACACTTCTCATTGTCCAGTTGGTTCACCAGGAAGATAACGGGCTTACCCAGCTTCTCAGTGTAGCGGAAGTGGTTCTGCGTGCCTACCTCTGGCCCATACTGGCCGTTGAGCAGGAGGATGACCGTGTCGGTCACGTTCATAGCCGTAATGGCGGCTCCCACAAAATCGTCGCTTCCCGGGCAGTCAATAATATTCAGCTTCTTACCATTCCACTCTACATGGAATACGGTAGAAAATACTGAGTAGCCATACTCCTGCTCCACGGGGAAGTAGTCGCTGACCGTATTTTTGGCCGTGATACGTCCACGGCGTTTTATAATCCCACTCTCATAGAGCAGCGCCTCTGTGAGAGTGGTTTTACCCGAGCCATCATTGCCAAGCAGTGCAATGTTTTTAATTTCATTCGTCTGATATACTTTCATGATATATACAAGATTAATGGTATGAATAATGTGGCATGTCTTCACACGCCTTTAACTAAAAGTGGGCGCAAATTAGAGAAAGTCCGGCAAATAAACAAATTTTCAACACGTGTTACTAAACTATGTTTTTCAACATAAATGAATATTAGTTCATCTGATTAGTATAAGTTCGGCACCCAATCCGTCTATAGACAAAAGGAAGGAAAAGATATAAAAATTCCTCTTTAAAAAGAGATTTAGTCTCATATAAACGTCGTTTTCCCTAAACATATTCTATAACCGAAGGCTTCGGTTATAAAACCGAAAGCTTCGGTTGTACAACTTAAAGCTTCGGTTGTACAACCGTAAGTTTGAACACAACTTTTCACTTAACCTCATCCAATTTTCTAATTAGAATCATTCAGTCTCAAAGGCAAGTGTCCAAAGATATTTAGTTGGGCATTAAATTCATTCTTGGCAATGCTTGACAAAAGCTGCATTTCAGCCAAACATTGGGGCCGACACGATGAAGCATTGCCGCCGAAGCCTCAAAAGAGCATAAAAAATGACTGATTAACCTAAAAACAGCCCCAAATGAACGATTTTGAATCAATATTCAACCCTTTTGAGCGATTTGCCTACCTTGAGGTAAAGCAAAATATACTATCTTTGTGCACGGAATATATAAACACATTTTTTATACCATGAACAAAGTAACATCTATCATGATGGCCGCGTTGCTGTGCCTCGTATCCTTGGGAGCGAACGCGCAAGCGCCAGAAAGCGGCCGTACTTTTGAAGCCGGAAAGGGCACCTTCCTGCTGGACGGCAAACCTTTCGTAGTGAAAGCAGCCGAGCTGCACTATCCGCGTATTCCCCAGCCCTACTGGGACCAGCGCATCAAATTGTGCAAGGCGTTGGGCATGAACACCATTTGCCTTTACGTATTTTGGAACGCTCATGAGCCACAACCCGGCGTGTATAACTTCGAGGGACAGAACGACCTGGCCGCTTTCTGCCGCCTGTGCCAGGACAATGGCATGTACGTCATTCTGCGTCCCGGTCCCTACGTTTGCGCTGAATGGGAAATGGGAGGCCTGCCCTGGTGGCTACTGAAGAAGAAAGACATCCGCCTGCGCGAGGACGACCCGTACTTTATTGAGCGCGTGGCCCTCTTCGAGAAAGCTGTAGCCGCCCAAGTAAAAGACCTCACTATACAGAACGGAGGCCCCATCCTGATGATTCAGGTGGAGAACGAATACGGCTCCTACGGGGAAAGTAAAAAGTATGTGAGCCAGATACGCGACATCGTTCGCAAGGAATACGGCCCGGACATTACCCTTTTCCAATGTGACTGGGCATCGAACTTCGAGTTGAACGGCCTGCCCGACCTGGTATGGACCATGAACTTCGGTACGGGCGCCAACATCGACCAACAATTCGCCCGTCTCAAGGAACTTCGCCCGGACAGCCCGCTGATGTGCTCGGAATTCTGGAGCGGATGGTTCGACAAGTGGGGAGCCAACCACGAGACCCGTCCTGCCGAAGATATGATAGCCGGCATCGACGAAATGCTCTCCAAAGGCATCTCCTTCAGCCTCTACATGACCCACGGAGGAACGAATTGGGGACACTGGGCGGGAGCCAACTCGCCGGGATTCGCACCGGACGTGACGTCCTACGACTATGACGCTCCCATCAGCGAATCCGGGCAAACCACACCCAAGTATCACGCCCTGCGCAAGACGCTGGCCAAGTACATGGACGGCGAGAAGCAGGCGCGCATCCCTAAGCTCATCAAACCCATCGCCATCAAAGAATTCCAACTGACCGAAATGGCCCCGCTCTTCGCCAACCTGCCCGAAGCCAAGAAGGACGTGGACATCCGCACCATGGAGGAATATGACCAAGGCTTCGGCAGCATTCTCTACCGCACCACCCTGCCCCAAATAAAGACTTCGGCTCAACTGACCGTGAACGAAGCGCACGACTACGCGCAAATCTTCGTGGACGGCAAATACATAGGCAAACTGGACCGCCGCAACGGGGAAAAACAACTCACCCTGCCCGCCTGCGCCAAGGGCGCCCGGCTGGACATCCTGGTGGAAGCCATGGGACGCATCAACTTCGGACGCGCCATCAAGGATTTCAAGGGCATCACGGAGAAGGTGGAACTGACTATGGAAATTGACGGCTATCCCTTCGTATATAATATGAAGAATTGGGAAGTGTTCAACCTGGAAGACACCTACGAGTTTTATCAAGGCATGAACTTCCAGCCCATCCAAAGCCTGACAGACGACAAGGGGCAACGTATCCCCGGATGTTATCGGGGCACCTTCAACGTGAAGAAACCCAGCGACACTTTCCTCAACTTCGAGACATGGGGCAAGGGACTTGTTTACGTCAATGGCCACGGCTTGGGACGCATTTGGGAAATCGGGCCTCAACAGACCCTCTACGTACCGGGATGCTGGCTGAAGAAAGGCGAGAATGAAATCCTGGTGTTTGACATCGTCGGCCCGAAAGAAGCCAAATCCGAAGGTTTGACCGAGCCTCTGCTCGACCAGTTGCTCGTCAGCAAGCCCTTGACACACCGCAATGAAGGCGAGAACCTCGACCTCAGCGCCGAAAAACCCGTGAAAGCCGGTAGCTTCAAGCCAGGCAACGGATGGCAGGAAGTGAAGTTCGACCAACCCGTGAAAGGACGCTACGTCTGCATTGAAGCGCTGAACGCACAGGATGGCAAAGACCTGGCCTGCATCGCCGAAATGTACCTGCTGGACGCCAACGGTGAACGCCTCTCGCGCGAGCCATGGCTGGTGAAATATGCCGATAGCGAGGACGTGGCTCACGTGAACCGTTCGGCCGACAAGACTTTCGACCTGCAAGAGTCTACCTATTGGAGTACGGAACGCGGCAAGCAATATCCGCACGCGGTAGTCATCGACCTGGGCGCCGTACACACACTGAGTGCCTTCCAATACCTGCCCCGCATGGAAAGCGAAGTGCCGGGCGGCATCAAAGACTTCCGGATTTATGTGAAGGAAGAGGCGTTTAAGTATTGAAATGGGAATTTAGCGGGGCGTTGCCCCGCAATGTGTCAATGTGCTAATATGCCAATGTGCTAATGCCCTGCGGCATGAGAACACGCCAGCGCAAACAAAGCGCAGCCCAATTAGCACATTGGCACATTAGCATATTAGCACATTAAATTATCATTTAACGAACTATTCATGAAAAGAAGTTGGCATTTACTCTTCCTCATCTTACTCCTCCCCTCCTTGGTACAAGCCAGGGAACGGGAAGTAAAACTAAAAATTGTGCAGACAAGCGATGTACATGGCAATTATTATCCCTACGACTTTATCCAACAAAATGAGAGCGGAGGAAGTCTGGCGCGCGTATGCAGTTACGTGCAAGAGGAACGCCAAACATACGGAGAACGTCTGATATTAGTGGACAACGGAGATATTCTGCAAGGACAACCATCAGCCTATTACTATAATTATATAGACACGACCTCCATACACCTCTGCGCAGAGATGTTGAACTACATGGGATATGATGCAGGCAACATGGGCAACCACGATGTGGAGACGGGTCGCAAAGTGTTCGACCGCTGGGCGAACGATTGTCACTTCCCTGTGCTAGGCGCCAATATTGTGGAGACAGACACAGAGAAGCCTCACTTCAAGCCCTACATCATGCTGGAGCGCGAAGGAGTAAAAATAGCCATACTAGGTATGATAACCCCCGCCATCCCCGCCTGGCTATCGGAAAATCTATGGAGCGGATTGCGCTTTGACGATATGGAAAAGACCGCCCGCCAATGGATGAAGGTGATACGCGAACAAGAGAAGCCCGACCTCATTATAGGCCTTTTTCACTCGGGCAAGAATCCCTATCTGCTCAACGGGAAATACAACGAAAACGCTTCGGCTGATGTAGCACGGCGTGTGGAAGGCTTCGATGTGGTGCTGATGGGACATGACCATGCTTTGGCGTGCGAAAAAGTGGTAAATGCCGCGGGAGACTCGGTGTGGATAGTAAACCCTGCTAACAACGCACTCCTGGTGAGCGAAGTAGAAATAAATCTCACGTTGGAGAACGGGCGTGTAAACAAAAAACATATAACATGCCACTTGACGCCAATGGAGGAATACGAAGCCGACCCGGCTTTCATGCAACGCTTTGCCTCCCAAGAAAAGACTGTCCATAATTTCATCTCGCGCAAGATAGGCACAATAAGCCAGACCATCTCCACCCGTTCCGCCTATTTTGGCCCTTCAGCTTTCGTGGACCTCATCCACCAGCTGCAATTGGAAATAAGCGGAGCAGACATATCACTGGCTGCCCCCTTATCCTTCGATGCCGAAATCAAGGCGGGCGACATCTGCGTGAGCGACATGTTCAACCTCTACAAGTACGAAAACATGCTCTACACCATGCAACTGTCCGGACGCGAGATACGGAATGCCCTCGAAATGTCCTATGCTTTATGGACAAACCGCATGGCCTCGGCCGATGATGCCCTCCTACTATTGCGCAAGAATCCACGCCTGGGAGCAGAAGACCGTGCGAGATTCGCCCATCCCAGCTACAACTTCGACTCGGCCGCGGGAATATGCTATACCGTAGACGTAACCAAGTCCGAAGGGCACAAGGTACACATAACAAGCATGGCGGACGGAACTCCTTTTGATGAGAATAAGATGTATAAGGTAGCGGTAAATTCCTATCGGGGAAACGGAGGCGGGGAACTTCTGACCAAAGGCGCAGGCATCCCGCAAGAGGAATTGGAGAAACGCATTTTGACCTCTACGGACAAAGACTTGCGTTATTACCTGATGCAATACATTGAACGCAAAGGGCGGATAGAGCCCCATGCGCTGAACCAATGGAAATTCATCCCCGAAGAATGGACCATACCGGCCTCCAAACGGGATTACAAACGACTTTTCGGAGAATTATAATACGCCCGCACGCACCCGGCTAAGCGTTTCGGGGGTCATTAACAGATAGGAAGCGATGTGCGAAAGCGGAGCACGCTTAATGACCTCCGGCTGGGTCGTGAGGAGATTATTGTATCGTTCGCGAGCCGTCTCAAAACGCCAGGAATCGGCTTTCACTTGGGAAGTAATCAACGAATACTCCAATATCTTTCTATAAAACATGTTGACTTCCCATGAGACCTCCGTCTGAAGCATCAGCTTATCGAAGGGCAACATATAAGCCGTACCATCCTCCAAAGCCTCAATCATCAGCCGGGTAGGCTCCTGCTTCAGAAGACTCTCGATACACATCACGATACACCCCTCGTAGGAAAAGTGTTCGGTAATGTCCTTCCCGTTCTTATAATAAAACTGGCGCACCATTCCCTTGCCTATTAAAGCTATATAATGGCTTACCTGCCCTTCTTCCAGAATTCGTTCTCCTTTCTCAAAATCACGCTTCACCAAGAGCTGCTCAATCAACCTTCTACCTTCCAAATTCATACCCGGATAACGGGAATTTACCGCAGCTGTTACGGTCTCTCTTAACAATGTATCCATATTAATATTAGTTATCCTGTCTATAAATACGGGACAAAGATAATGAAAACTGAGCGTAAGGCAAAACAAACCCGCTTCTTTTCCATGCCAATGTGTAGTTTATCGTATTCAAAAGCACGATAAAAAGCCGGAGGCGAGAAAGTTTTTTTCATGATTTATATTTTTGAGCGATAACCATTTAGGTGACGTCATAAGAAAATGAGCAAAAAAATATAGCAAAAGGTTTGCATAGTCCAAAACTTTCCCTTACCTTTGCACCGCATTTGAAAAAATGCTGGTCACTAAGGAAGTTTGGGTGAGTGGCTGAAACCAGCAGTTTGCTAA
>CALUOR010000057.1 GCA_944322285.1 uncultured Bacteroides sp. | reverse complement strand
CTACTTACAAGGAGGTGTCTACTTATACAGCACCATTGTTAAAGAAGTGTCTACTAACTTAGGTTATAAAACAAAAAGTGTCTAGTGAAATCAGGAAAAGACATAGGGATTAAATTCCCATTCACAAGTATCCAAGGATAAAGGACAAAGTAAGCAAGGATACTTGGCAAAATAAGTAAGGATACATGGGCAAGTAACCAAGGCTTTTACTTTTGCCGTTGCTCCATGTACTCCGAAGGAGACAAACCGATTTCTTTTTTGAAACTGCTGCTGAAATAGCGGGGATCGTTATAGCCCACAGAGTAGGCCAACTCTGAAATACGAATATTTTTCTTCTCTTCCATAATGCGGCAAGCGGCTTTCATACGGATGCTGCGCACAAAGGATACGAAAGTCATGCCCGTCAATGTCTTCAATTTGCGGAAACAAGTCGTCTTGGTGGTGTGCATCTCATCCAAGAACTGGGGCAAATCGAATTCCGTATCTGCCAAATGACGATTCACGCAATCAATAGCTTGGTGCAGGAAGTCTTCGTCCTGACTGGTATAGTTGGCGCCTTTCGTCTCCATGAACAACTGTTTCTTGAAGTCTTCCATCCACCGCTGATGGTCGCGCAAAAGATTGGCTATGCGCGCCAACAGCACACTGGTGCTGAAAGGTTTGACAATAAAGCCATCCGCTCCGCTGTCGTAAGCCTCTATCCGGTCTTTTTCTTCGTGCTTGACCGTGAGCAAGATAACGGGGATATGGGCTGTCGCTGGATTATCTTTAATGGCACGACACAAGGCGATGCCATCCATCTCGGGCATCATGACATCCGACACCACCAAATCTACAGGCTCATGCTCGATGACGGCAAGTGCTTCTTTACCTGTTTTAGCCGCAGCCACATGATAGAAAGGTGACAACAAACGCACCATCAACTGCAACAAATCTTCGCTATCCTCTACCAACAGGACTTTCCACAACTTGCGCTCGGCCTTGTCAGCCGCAGGTTCAACCATCTCATCCTCCGCTCCTACTTCTACAGAAGGAAGAAGCGGATTTTCATCCGTCTCTATGGCGGGGACTTCTTTGTCAATTTCTTCAGCCGCATATCCTTCGCGCACAGTAGGAATGGTTATCATAAACGCAGTACCCTTGCCTTCTTCACTCTCCACCCGGATAGTGCCGTGATGGAGTTTTACCAAGTCGTGCACCAACGAAAGGCCGATGCCTGTGCCCGTAGTCTTGAAACGTCGATAGTCGCCTTCGTAGAAACGTTTAAACAAACTTTTTTGCGCTTCCTTCGAAATGCCGGGGCCATTGTCCCGCACCGTAAGAAGAGCATACGAAGATGACTCCTCCTTCAATTCGACACAAACTTCCTCGCCCGGACGGTTGTACTTGGCCACGTTCGACAAAAGATTATAGAGAATCTTGTCCATTTTGTCCGAATCGAAATAAGCGGGAAAAGGTTGAGGTGTACAAGATACACAAAAGTGGATGTAACGTTGACGCATCAAAGGCCGGAAGCTGTCTACACTATTTTGGACAAAGGCCGCCAAGTCGCCTTCGGATACACGCAACTTCAAATTGCCGGTTTCCGCCTTGCGGAATTCCAGTATCTGCTGCAACAATCGTATCAGGCGGTTGATATTCCCCACCATGACACTATATTGTTCTTGATAAGCCGGAGCCATGCGTTTCAATTCGTCCACAGATGCCGACAAGATGGTAAGCGGCGTAAGCAGTTCGTGCGTAATGTTGGTGAAGAACTGCAGTTTGACATGGTTCAACTCATCGGCTTTCTCCTTTTCCATCTCCTGCATACGAAGCGCCTCGCGCAAACGGAACCGGTTGCGGGTCACCCGGAAAATCCAATAACCAATCAAAGCAAGAAACAATACATAACTTGTCCGTGCCCACCACGTGGCCCAAGGAGGAGGCAAAATATCGACATGCAACTCAGTCACCTGATTGCCCCAAATGCCGTCCGAGCTGGACGCCTTCACTTGGAAGAGGTAATGACCGGGCTTCAGATTGTTGTAATAAGCAAAACGACGGGAAGCATCGGTATATTGCCATTCAGCATCGAAGCCTTCCAACCGATAGGCATAACGGTTGCGCTCGGGAGATGTATACTCTAACGTAGCAAACTCAATCGTGAAATTATTGTGCCAATGATCCAGCCGCAACCGTTGTGCCATACAAGGCGCATTCTCTGAAATAGCACAGCGTTCCTTCTCCGGCAAATCAATCCATGAACGATTGAAGATTTTAATATCCGTAAGCACTACCGGCGAAGAAAAAGCTTCCTCCCTGGAAAGAGAGGGATGAAAACTATTGTAACCATAATGACCTCCGAAAAACATCTCACCATCGGGCGCCAAGGTTACGGCACCACGATTGAACAGATTATCCTGCAAACCATCGGACAAGGTGTACAGACGCGAACGAACGTATTGCCGGCTATCCGACACCCACAACTCTACCAACCCCGCGTTAGTGGCCAGCCACAAATGACCAAACTCATCTTCCAGCATACCCACCACGGCGTCACCGGGCAAATTCCAATCGAGATGCACGGGGATGAAACTGTCTTTTTCTTCACTGAACAAGTTCAGGCCACTACCATTGGTACCCGCCCAAATGCGTCCTTGAGAATCCCGAAATACACAATTGACATTGTCATTGTTCAATTTCCCGTTATCTACCGAATAGGCCGAAACCTGATAAGCAGCCGCCGAATCACCTTTCCCGGAGACACGCAACACGCCATCGGTGCCGGAAGCAATCCACTTCTCGTCACCATTGCCTTGAATCAACTGTGCAAACATGGCATCATCCTTTGGAAGAACCTTAGAGAAATCCAATTGAAAGGAGCGGCCATCGGACATGCGCACAAACACTCCCGTACGGGAAGCCAACCACAAATTGCGCTCCTCGTCCTCAAGCAAACCATATATGCACCCGTCTCCCACCCAAGCCTCGCGGGTGTAATGCGTCACCTTTTTTCCGGGAGGGGCGGACATGTCTATTTCATAAACACCATTATTATATACTCCCATCCAGATATGCCCCGTAGAAGGCGATTGCATAAAACACATCACAGAAGGAAGTTTGTAGCGGTCGCCAAACTCGGCCCATTGCTTGTAATAGGTAAACTGGCCTGTCGCCCGATTAAGCATTCCAAAGCCGTCAGTGCTGGTACCTATCCACAAAATGTCTTGATTGTCCGCCATTAAAGAACGGATGGAATTGGAACCTACCCAACGTGCCATTTGGGGCAGACGATTCAACTTAAAACGCACTTTGTGAGGATTGACAAACTGCACTCCTCCACCTATCATGCCTATCCAAAGATTGCCTTGCAAGTCTCTATACAAAGAGGAGACTTCTCCACCAGCCAACGAGTTGTAAACATCTGCGAAGCGATAATTCTCAAAAACAGGTCTCTCATGCACTCTAAGCAATATCGGGGGGGGGGGTGAGACAACATTTTTCAACGAAAGCACACTCAAGCCACGGCGTGTGCCTACCCACAAAGAGCCGGTGCTTTCGTCCTCGGTCATGGAATAAATAATATTATCGGAAATAGAATGAGCATCTGTTTCAGAGGTTGAGAAGGTAGTCCACGTCGTACGGGAAGGCTCGTAAGCATTGTGCAGCAGTTGCAAGCCGCATCCCCACGTGCCTACCCAAATGTTTTTCCGGCTATCCTGAAAAAGGACATGAGCCGAGTTGCGCGGGTTCATTTGAGGGTATGCGATGTATCGCCCGGTTGCCCGCTCATATCTATATAATCCGCTATTCCATGTCCCAATCCAAATGTCTCCCCGGTCGTCTTCCATCAAGGACTTGATTGCCACGCTATAACGTCCGTCGCCTGTCATAAGACTGTCCAAGGCTGAAAAATCATCCCGGCTTTCGTCATACTCATACAGTCCCCATTCCGTACCTATCCACACCCGGTTGTCGGAAGTAACCAGTATCTGTGAAACTCCCGTAGAGCTAAAAGGCGCATTCGTAAATTTGCGCACCGTGTCCGTACGCTTGTCCAGCACATTCAGCCCGCGATACGTTCCTATCCACAAACGGTGATTCCGATCTTCGGCCACGCAAAAGATATTATTATTGGTCAACAAATCAGGATGGGCAAAGTTGGATTTATAGGCCACCAAGGCATAACCGTCATAACGGAACAAACCATTGCGGGTACATATCCAAAGGTATCCCTCGCGGTCTTGGTAAACGGCCTGCACTTCTTTATTGGGCAAACGCCGCAAAACCTGCGATGACTCAAAATATAATGAAGAAGAACCGGACGGGGAATGTACCCGCTCCGCCCCTGCTTCTCCGTGCATCCCGACAAGAAGCAAACATAGAAAGCAAAATATGTGTTTTATTATCTGGTTCATCTTATACAAAGGTTTGCCCATAGCTTGACCGGCCATGATTTTGGCACAAATATACGCAAACTCGTCCAAATAAAGATAGATTTTGAAAAATCATTGAAAAAGATTTCTCTATCCGAAGAAGAAAAAGTATTTTTGAGCAATCAAACAGCCTAAAAACGACAAGCATGAAACGATTTTTATCCATACTATTGATTTCGCTCACCGCAACAGCCCTCTATGCACAAAGCGAAATAACGCCCGACACTCTAAGCCATGACAGAGAAAATACGTCCCCCACGGGAGAAATATTTTTCCCTGACGAGACAAAAAATATCGATGGCTTCCTGATAGACATGAACAGCCTGATAGGGACACCCGCACCGGAATTGGAAAACTATAAACTCATCGTCCCCGATGCAAGCAAAGACTATAGCCGCATCTTCCGGCTCAATCCGGACGTGACCTATTCATCGGGACTGAGCAACATGTTTTCGCTCTCCGGCTCGCCTTATTATAGCCGCAATCCTTTCGGGTTGACGGGATTTGGTTTCGGCAACACGATGGACAATCTCCAGATGGGCAGCTTCCGCCTGAAAAACGGATGGAGGGTGAACACCTACGGTGAATATGACAAGGACGGATGGCGTGTGCCCAATCCGTCCGCTTTGCCTTGGCAAAAAAATAACTTCAAAGGGGCTTTCGAGCTGAAGTCGCAAGACGGGAAGTTCGGCATCCGCATCGAGGTGCAACGGGGAAGGGAAAATCCTTTCTAGACATTAGACAGAGGGTGTGCCGTAATGTAAAATGGCACACCCTCTCAAATAGATGATATCTTATCGTTGTTTAAACTATAGTTTCACTTTCACTCTCTTACCCGTATAAGTCACCGTCTTTTCTACGCCATCGGCTGTTTTCACAACAAAACTACGGGTTTCAATCATCCCTTTATAAGCCCCCTTACGGGCATTGATTGTGAGTGTCCGCGAGGAATCGTCCCAACGCATGGGAATCTCTGTGTAAGCCCCTTGCTCGTAATTGTAGTTGTCGAACTCGTCCTCATAAAGGCAGAAGCTTCCGTCCGCACCGGGATAAATCCGCAACTCCAGATTGTCCCAAGGTTTCTCGGTGGCGTATTGCACGTCAGGACCTATGGGCACAATGCTTCCGGCCCGTACGTAAAGAGGCAAGATGTCCAAAGGAGCTTCGCGAGTCACGTTTTGTCCTCCGGCCAGCTTTTCGTTCGTCCAATAATCATACCAATCGGCACCCTGCGGCAAGTATACTTCAGTAGTTTTCACCTGCGTGAAGTCGGATACACGAACATCACCTTCCATACGGGTGTACATCGGATCTGTCACAGGACATACCAGGAATGCTTTGCCGAACATGTATTCATCCCCCATGTCCCAAACTGCTTTATCCGAAGCAAAATCCATGGACAAGGCACGCAACAAGCTTGCCTGACGGGAGGTCACTTCCCATGAAGAAGAGTAAATATAAGGCAAAAGACGATAGCGCAGGCGGATATATTTCTCAATAGCATCGTAATAAGGCTCACCTTTCTTTCCAAATTGCCAGATTTCACGTGCGGCATCGGCTCCGTGCGAACGCATCATGGGGCAGAACGTGCCGAACTGCATCCAGCGTACATGCAATTCGCGATAATCCGGGTCGAGCGTTTTCTTGGGATAATTGCCAAGGAAGAAGCCGCCGATGTCTGTGTTCCAATGCGGTATGCCACAAAGCGAGAAGTTCAATCCGGCAGGAATCTGACGTTTGAAAGTGTCCCACGAAGCTGAAATATCCCCTGTCCAAGTGTTGGCTCCATAGCGTTGCTGACCGGCAAAAGCCGAACGAGTCAGGATGAATACACGCTTGTCTGAAGTCGTGGCACGCTGATGGTCGTACACACCACCTACCGCCATCAGCGGATAAGCGTTACGTACTTTGCGGAAAGTGCCAAGGTAAGTAGCATTATCATAATCGGAGGGCTTGATGTCCAAATGATCCGGGTCTGTCGAATCCATCCACCAAGCATCCATGCCCAATGAGAAGATGCCTTTATTCAGATATTTCCAATAAATGTCCCGTGCCTCAGGATGATAAGCGTCATACACCCGCACACCGGAAGGATAGTCCATAACAGGTGGCCATTTGTCCGAACCCGAAGGCGGCCATGTATTAAAATCGAAAAGCATGCCTTTTTCTTTCATCTCCCGATAAGGCTTGGTCATAGGACCAAACGAAGACCATACGGAAATCATGGCATGGGCATTCATAGCGTGAATGTCATCTACCATTTTCTGAGGATTCCAGAATTCACTATTCAGGAACTCCATGGCATTCCATAAATAATTGCTCCCCCAATACTGCCAGTCTTGAATGATGCCGTCCAAAGGCACTCCAAGCTCACGGAATTTTCGGACGACTCCAACCAGCTCATTCTGACTTTTATAGCGTTCTTTGCTCTGCCAGAAGCCATACGTCCAAAGCGGGAACATGGGCACTTGTCCTGTCAACTCACGCATCTCGGCCACTACTCCATCGGCATTGCCTCCATACATGAAATAATAATCCAGGAAATCACCCACTTCGGAATCGAACGTAGTGCCATCGGCATTGTCGGTAAAGGTGGTAGGAGAATAATTGTCCCAATACACGCCATAACCTTTGACGGACTGGAAGAAAGTGACCACGTCTTCTAGATTGCTTTGTATCAGATACTTGGTTTGGTCGCGCTGACTCATCTTTCCGGTCTGCAACTGACCTAAGCCGTAAATGGCCTCGTCTTTGTCTAAAGTAAAAGTCTGCCGGATGCGATAATCGCCCTTATCGGCTCCTTCTTTGTATAAATTGAAAACCGGCGCGCTTTTCTCCGCCAGCAGCAGACGTCCGTCACGATCCATAAAACGCACTGTTCCATCCATCTTGTTCACTCGAAGGAGCATTGCCGATGTCTTTATTTCGACTTCATCGCCCTTTTGCGAAAGATTGAATTTCACCTTCTGCGGAGCCATCACCACAGAGAGACTTTGACAATCTGACGCTGACAGACCTACTTCGGCATACTTTACCACTCGTACAATGGAAGGTGAATAAAACATCACTTCGCCATAGCAGGCTCCGTCTGAATTTTCCAGACGCGCGCCTTGCGATGTCTTGACCACATTCTGGGCCATCAACCAACCGGACATGCATAATAACATTCCGATCATTCCTGGTTTTAGAATTCTCATAAAATCATTCATTAATAAACTGTTTCTCTATTAGCGCAAATAAAATCTCACGTTACAAACTTACGAAAAACTGCGGAAATATCCGATGAATTCTTCTAAATATTATTTCATTATTCTCCAAGGAAGGTTTTCCAACGAATGTTTTTTGTCACAAGCCCTTCCACATTTTTAGCACGCTCTTTATACTTCAGAATTGTATCTACTTCTAAATTTTCTATGTTCACATTTTGAACAGGCAAATCCGCATCACCGTTTATCTCGTAAATACCATCAACGACCTTACATTTTACATCTTTCATATAGATATTCCGAATCAAGGTCACCGAGTCTTTGTAAGTAGGAACAAGGTCTTTCCATTGATAAAGCACATCCGTATCGATGGCCAGTGCACGTTGCATCTTGTTCGCATTCACACGCTCCATATAAATATTCTCAATGAAAGCTCCTCGCCGGCGGTTGGTCTTCAAGTAAAACAATCTGAATACATCGCCTTCCACGTCACAATCGTGCATATAGACATTGCGTATGCCTCCCGATATTTCGCTACCACAACCTAACAAGACATGACCGTGTATGACCCGGCAATTTCGTATGACAATATTTTCCGTAGGGCAACCTATACGCCATGCGTCATGATTGCGTCCGGCTTTTATCACTACGGCATCATCTCCTTGGTCGAAAGTACAATTCTCTATCAGGAAGTTTTTGGTCATTTCTATATCGATGCCGTCATTGTTGTGCCCATGGGCATAGACATCCAAGTTACGGACAACTCCCCCATTGCAACGATACATGTGAATCGTCCAGAATGGAGATTCGCGAATTTTAAACCCATCCAGCCGGATATTACGACATTGGTTGAAATGAATCAAATGCGGACGAAGATGATTCTCACCTTCCGCCATCAGCCGATTCCCCACCGGTTCACCAAACGTTCCCCAGTCATAAAGCCGTGCCAATGCATTCAAATGCGCTTGCGGACGTTTGAACCAAACCCGCCACGTATCCATCTCCGGTGCAAAAATACCCTTTCCGGTTATAGCTATATTATTGCAACGATAAGCGTAAACCAAAGGCGAATAGTTCATACACTCCAATCCTTCCCAACTTACCTCTACAGCCGGAAGATAATAGCCGGGATTGGATGAAAAACGTACTACGGCACTATCGGCCAAATGCAGATTGCAATTGCTTTCAAAATGAATAGGACCGGACGGCCAAACTCCCTCAGGCACGACCACACGTCCACCTCCGGCCTCATTGCAAGCCCGCATAGCCATCTTGAAAGCCATCATATTGGCCCTTATGCAATTTTCATCGGTGTCCGTACCCTGTCTCTTTGCTCCATAATCGGTAATACAAAATTCCTTATCCGGAAATTTATATACCGCTATCGGAGGCATTGGAAAAGGTGCCGCGACTTCTATATAATCATATGAAGCTGCATTTGCATAAATAGGTGTCTGCGAGACAGATGTCAAGGTCGGTTGGGCAACAGATTTTCCTACCGGAGTAATACGTAAATTATCAAAGTATGGGGTACAAACCTTGTCTTTATACTGCTCGACAAGCAGCCCCGCCATGCCATGACTATATAAAGTATCTTCTGCCTTTACCACTTGCTTCTCATCTACGAAACCTATGATGTCATTTCCTTTAAAACGTAGTTTGAGGTTATACCATTTTCCGGAAGATATAGCGGGCAACTTGACAGATGCCAATATCTTTTCGCCACCTTCTCCCTCATCCTTTCCACTCTTAATGAGTGCCCGCTGTTCCGCATCGCCCACCAATGCTTTCTTGTCAATTTTACCTCGTACAACTACCAGCTCGCAATTTCCATCATCACTCAGTTGCAAGAAATATCCTTTAGGAATGAAACCATAACCACTCCCTACATCATTAATACGCCCCATGACACCGGCAGCATCACCCGGATTGAGATAAACATCGGCACTGACTTCATAATCCGCCCAAGCGGAATCACCTATAATGGTATAAGGCTTCCAGTCGGGTGCCCACGAAATAGTAGGCACAGGCACAACCTGATGCAAACACTTTCCTTGTCCATCCGGACGGTCCGCTATCTCGAACGCCCCACTGATGTCTGCCGTATAACGAGGCAAATAGCCATACTGTTCAGGCCGTTCATATTGTTCAAACGTTTCATAATAAGGGAATGGGAAAGGCCGCGACTCCGGTGCGGGATACGAACCTTTCTGCTGTCCGGTAGTGGTAGATAGCGAATATACCGTATTTGGCTCAACTTCTAATGTAAAGGCTCCGTCTTTGACAATCACATCATCCAAACGAATAAATTGTTCTTGCGCATTGCTATGCCATACACATAGATTCTCTTCCGAAAGTCCACCGGCTAGCTGGAAATGCAAAATCTGCGAGCTTTCCGCATCCTTCGTTTCTATGATAATGCTATAATCACCCTTTGGTGACTTCAGCGTGACCAGCGAACCGCCATCGTCCAATTCCATACAGGCATTGTTGAGATACTCCCACCCTACTTCAGAGAATTGTCCGTAATGTGCATAACCCCACAGAGCCTCGCGCACACGGAAATGTCCACTCCAAGGTTCATAAGCCAGCACCGTAGGAGGGTCTTCGGCATAAGGTTCAAGTGGATATATGCCGGCAATGTCATACCAATTCACAATCTTTGTAACACCATTGCGGATATAGTTTTCATTAAAGCATTCTACCAAACTTATCAAGCAATCAAACCCTTTCTTGTACACATGGTCTTCCGTATTCCATATCGGCTTACCCAATTTTTCAGCCATACTTCTTTCCTCTGGAGATACTGGTACCCCCTCGTAAAAAACGTGACCGCTAATAATGTCCACGGCATCATGCAACTCTTTGTCCGTAAACAGGTCTTTCACGAAGTCTAATTTCCCTTTAGGCCAATTATCAAAAGCATGAATCCTCACAGACGAAAATCCATTGGCATCCAACGTCTTTCGGAAGCGTTTCACAAAATCATAATCCTCCCCTTTTTCATTCCGGCAACCAATGGCTGTAAATTCCAATCCATACACGTCACGAAGTCCTTTCAGCCAATTCACATAATAATCCGCCGCATCCTGCGACCAGAAATTTCCGCCCCCTATCCAGCCCGGAGTACTCCAAGCCGCACCATCAAGCGTCAGATTAGGATTACGCTTCTTTGCCTCTTTCAATATCCACCACGTATACCCGCGCGAATAGTTCAAGTCTTCACGAATATGTTGGTGGCTGGGCATAGAACCTTGCGTAGAATTACCGTCACCCGGAATCTCCACCAACAAAGCACTAACCGATGCCCCAAATTTGGGTTTATACACCAAATCGAGTATCTGACTGCGTTGAGGTTCCGGATAATCTTTCAGCAACACGGAGGTTGCTCCGCCTCCATTCACCACGCCGATACCGTCGAAACGTTTGCCTCCGGCGTTTCCGTCTAACGTGACAGACTGCTCTTGTGCATTACTATTTTGAATAACAGATGCCGATAAGCAAGCTGTCAGTATCCATAAAATTGTTCTATTCATAATTTTAGTCAAATCATTTATTGGATAAACTTAAATAGTGACGACAAAATAAGAAGTAATTCTAATAAAGTCAAAATTAATTCATTAATCGGAATGTGTAAATTCCGGTTTTATTCAGAGTCAATGGATCAGTATCCGTACCCGGAATTATGCGCACCACGCACCCGGCAGGAATTTTGATGGAACATTCACCATTAACATTCAATTCAATATCAAGCATCCCTTCTTTTACAGGAATACGCGCTTTCACATGTTTCAGATGCATCAATTCCGGACAAAAAGTATATTCGTTCGTTTTTCTGTCCGACTGACTGAAGCCGAGGATACCCTGCAATGCGCCCACCACAACCGGCACTCCGTTGGCACCATGGCAAAGACTCAAACCATACGGACGGTTGTAGAACATCAGTTGACGGGCACGGGAAGCATTCGGCATGAAATTCTCCGGGAAACGGGTATGTCCCTGATTCATCCAGTCGCCCCACACTAAATAAATATGTTTCCACATTTCTTTGACACGACCCGCCTTGGCGTAAGCCAGAAACTCATAGCCTTTTTCGTAACTGACCACCTCATAATAATTGGGCAAGTTCGGAAGAATATGCTCAAACAGATTGTCGTAATATTCTTCCGGAAAAAGTCCGGCCAGGATAGCCCAATATTGTGCATGATGTGAAATCCGAGCATCTGTTGTCACCCCGTCGTTCATCGTACCGTTAATAAAGGCTTTCCGTTCCTCATCCCAAAAGTGTTCGAATATTTTTTCTTTCAAATCCTTTGCCAGTTTTCTATATTTTCGTGCCAATGCCCGTTCCTTCCATAAATTGGCAAAGTAAGCACCGGCCATGTAATTGTAGTAAAGCATCATCTGCGCATAGGAAGCTATGCCTTTACGGGCCGGTCCGTTATAAGTAGACCAACCGGGCGTATAGCCGAATTGGCGGTCACCATAATTACCATGTACAAAACCATTTTCATCCACGATAGAGGCATAGAAATCCAGTAATTGGACAATACGGTCTTTGTATTGCAGGGAGGTGGCCAAATCACCATAGCGCAAATAGTTCTGTTTTAATCCGAACAAAGCGTGAAGCGGATAATCCGGTATGCCGATGTCCGACTTCTGAGGATTAAGAGGCATCAAGGCAATGGAGATGCCATTCTTAGACACTTGCTGGTCCCCAAACAAATAATCACCCGCTACCGTACTGACCAAAGCATCCATAGACCATGGAAGGAAGTCGCGTTTCACTCCATCCAAATAAAAACGATGCATACTGGTGTGGAGCGTTGCGGCACTCATCTTAAAAAGGTTGTTGATATATGCGTCATCGGTTTCAAAACTCATCTGATGCTCTACCGGCCACACGAAAGCATCGAAGTAAAGAGACGTAATCTCAGCACCTCTATCACACTCCAGCGAAACATAGCGCAAAGCACGGTCTGACAAAGTCACAGTCATTTCTTCGTTTTCATTCAGCATTATTGGTTCCAGAGGATATTGCTCCAGTATTTTGTCGTTCCGTTCCAGAGCTTCTTCAGGAGTTTCTCCTACCCGTACGGTTATTGAACCTGTACCTTTTGCCCGAAAAGCCAACCGGCCTATTTCCAGATGATAAAAATCCACCAAAACATATCCATTCTTTCCAATGCTGATGCGATCCGTATTCACAACTTCCGCATTGCGCAAGGGAAATATCTCCTTTGGCTTAATACGTGCCGTAAGTTCCCGCGTATCATCCGGCAATACATACGGTTTGTTATACATTAGGGCACTCTCAGGTATCGTCCAGTGCAACTTATCCATGCTTACCTGCCATTTTCCTGTATCTTCTAAACCGGCGCCTTCTACGATAATACAAGGCAGCGCATCGTTCGTAATAACCTCGAACAACAAAGAAGTTCTACCTGCGGGAAGCACCACCCGTTTATCCGCACACGCTTGCCTTACACCATTTATATATAGAATAACATCCGATGGTCCCTCCCAACGAAAAGCGGCCTCTTTATCCAACTGAACCTCACGTTGAAAATAAGCCGTATCACATTGAGCAAAAAATTTACCGGGATAACCTACATTCACACAACGCTCCTTTGATATCCGTGCACATTGTTGCTAGTAAAATGCCGCCAACTGCCCCGGATACCACATATATTGACTCTTCCATTCCTCCTGCGACTTGGAAGGGAGCAGCGTTACATCAGGATCCAACGTTGGATCAAAATGTTTAATTTGCGCCTGTGCGCATAGGGATATCAGCATGCAAACAGCCATTACAATAATCTTTCCTCTAAAATTCATTTTCATTCTTATCAATAAAATCATTCATTAGATAGCCATTTTCTTGTCTTATCAGTGCTCCACTTGCTTCAACAGAAAGCAGTCAATGTCCGGTGCCCAGCCATAACGATTCCCCATACGTACAACGTTATTACCAGCAGTAAGAGTAATGGGAAGTATAACCTCAGAAACCACATCGGAGCCTCCGGAAGTAAGGCCGGGCAGTTCATGCAACGTGCCGTTCACCCACACTTCCAGTTTGCGAGGCAAAGGAGAACAATAACGGATTGTCATCTCATACGAACCACCTTCCTCACTATAAACTTCCGGCCACTCAGCATAGTTTTCCTCACGTCCGCCCAACCGGAAGACTTTCATACCGCCTGAACATTGCGAAGAAGCAAGATATAAAACAGGTTTGGGTTGCTTGCCCAAATCATCGAAGCAAGGCAGATAAGCCCATTCAGCTTCGTAACGTTCCGGTTCCAAACGTTGTTCGGCCTCCATGCGGCAGATAAATACGCCATGGGCAGGAACTGTACACGCATATTCGTCTTCGATTTCCTCCATATCCGTACGCTTCATAACGTCACGCACCTTGACTTTACCTCCCAATTCCAAGTCTTTCAAAGCTATCCGGAAAGTGTGCACACTATCCGAAGCATTGTAGAAGGCAACGGCACGCATTGTTTCCCGCTTTTCCTTGATGTCCTTCACCAAAACGTATGCTTCCCTCTCACGCTGCACGACGTAGGCCTGCAAACCTAACGGGTCTTGGTTGAGCGCAATGAGTTCCGGATTTTTCAGTAACGCCAGTGCGGTGTCGGGAATAGTGGTCAAATCACACCCTATGAGCAAAGGGGAACTCATGATACACCACATGCCGAAGTGTGTTTCGTCTTCAATAGATGACATGCCGCGACCCACTTCCAGCATATCCATGTCGTTGTAGTGTCCTTTGCCCGCATAGGCCGAGAGATACAAATTCTTTTCGATAATGTGTTTTACCGAAGCCCAGTTGGGACGGATGTCCGGGCTGATGCGCCAGGAGCGAGCCAAACGTTTTGCCCATGTGCCGGGGAAAGCCCAACGACAGATGTTGATGGACACGTCCGTACGTCCCGTATTCTTAATTGCTTCACAAATAGCGGTGTAGCGCTTTTCCTCGTCTAATCCCAGTTCTTTGGCACCACAATAGTCTATCTTGATAAAATCATAATTCCATTCCTTCAGATAGAGATCCATGTCCTGTTGTTCATGTCCATAGAGTCCGGCACCTACCCCATTGGGGTCGTCATCGTAGATGGATCCGCATGTATTGTCGCCTGCATCAGAATAGATTCCTGCTTTTAATCCTAATGAATGGATATAGTCGGACACCACCCTCATGCCGTTTGGAAAGCGTTCGGGATGGGCGTGCATCTTTCCGGTTTCGTCCCGATGACCAAAGAAGCCGTCGTCCACGTTGATGTTGGTGTACCCAGCATCCTTCAGTCCGGTAGCCACCAGCGCATCCGCCTGTTTCTTGATCAATTCCTCGTTGATGTTTACATGGTACGTATTCCATGAGCTCCAACCCATCAGAGGGGGAAGAAATGTCGAGGTTCCTGTTTCGTTTTCCAGTGAGGTGTTTGTACAGGCATTTATCGCCAAAAGGAGGCTCAATAATCCTCCGGTTAAAATTTGTCTGTTCATGGTTCGTAAAAAAATAAAGTTAGAGTTGAGTAATGTAATTATCATTTCCGCTTACATCAAGAAATCCTCTATATTTTTAGGTGTAATCACCTTATAAGAAGCATGGGGATATGCGGCCGAAAATGCCTCCGGACATTTATTTTTCGATTTATATTCATTCCATTTAAACTCAAACGCGCCAAGACTGCCATCTTCTTCTTCAATATAATCTATTTCCTTCTGTTGCTGGGTACGCCAAAACCAAAATTGGGCAAAACTTCCTTGATAAGCCTTTTGTTTAAGGCGTTCTGATATGGCAAAGTTTTCCCATAAAGCCCCTACGTCTGCACGGTTTTCTATTTGTGCCAGATTGCCTATCACAGCATTCCGGATGCCAAGATCCCAGAAATAGATTTTACGGCTCGTCTTCAACTCGTTCCTAAGATTACGTGAGAAACTGCCTAAGCGGAATACGATGTACGCTTTTTCTAAAATATCTATATACCGTTCCACGGTTTTCGAGTCAAGGCCTATTAAGTTTCCTATCTCATTGTATGACACCTGACTTCCTATCTGCAAAGCCAATGCCTTCAGCATACGTACCAGTTTGTCTGGCTTATTAATGCTGTCGAGTGAAAGAACATCCTTATACAAATAGCTGTCCGACAATTCTTTCAAGATTGATTTTTCATCTCCGGGATTACAAACCACCTCCGGATAATAACCATACACCATACGATGGGGAATCATACGCAATTCATCCAGCAGATTCGTATCATTTACCATCTCGCTAAAGGTCAACGGAAACATCTTAAACTCACGTTTTCGTCCGGTAAGTGATTCATTGACTTTCGATGCCAATTCGAACGAGCTACTGCCCGTAGCTATCACTTGCACACCGGGAATTTGATCCGTAATCAATTTTATACGAAGCCCTATATCCGGAATACGTTGCGCCTCGTCTATGACCAGAAATTTATTATTTCCAAGCAACGCACGCATCCTGGTAGAGGACATGTCTGCAAAAAGAGCTTGAATATCCATATCATCCCCATTCATCCACAACACATCTTTTTTCGAACCTAACAGACCATTCAGCAAAGTAGATTTACCTACTTGCCGTGCTCCTATAATGATAATGGCCTTGTTTCCCTCAAGAAGAGGAGCGATTTTTTCCTCAAGTGTACGATGTATCATCTCAAATCAATTAGAATCAGTTTTCTATCTTTTGCAAATATAGCCATTTATCATCTAAATCCAAAGAACTTATAAGATTCTCGGAATGAAATCCAAAAAACTTATAAGATTTTCGGATTCACAATTCCATTTTCAGTTCCTCATACAAGTCCACAGGTCCCAGGTGCCAATATTTGGTACGCTCGGTCGATAGTTTTTTATAGAGTTTTGAATGATAGATGCGGTTCAAGCACGGAACACTCCTTGAAAAGTATCCAATATGAAATGCCCAACTATCCAAGGATAAAAGGCAAAGTATCCAAGGATAGTTGGGCTAGTAAGTAATGATAGAAAAACTTATTGAACTCGATCCGCACATTCAGGAA
>CALUOR010000056.1 GCA_944322285.1 uncultured Bacteroides sp. | reverse complement strand
CAGCACCATTGTTAAAGAAGTGTCTACTAACTTAGGTTATAAAACAAAAAAGTGTCTAGTGAAATCAGGAAAAGACATCCTGCATGGAGCCGAAAACGCATGTACGTGCGGTTACAAACGCACGTACATGCCGTTCAAAACGGAAGTACATGCATTTTCAACAACACGTACATGCGTTTTTAACGGCACGTACATGCATTTTAAAACAAGTAAAAACAATTGATAAGTAAGTGTACAGAATTAACTTATACTATGGCACACAGATGACACTGATTGAACAGATGACCACAGATATTATTAAAAAATAATCTGTGCAAATCAGTCTCATCTGTGTCATCCGTGTGCTATAAGATAATTTTGATTAGTTACTTAAATTAATAGAGTATTCATTTAAAAACAGATTGACTATGTGTGCAAAGTACAAGCTTACACGACGTAAGAATCCCATCAAGAAGACGGATACCCCGTTGTGGTACGCCATCCCTAGTGTCGTCAACCGTCAGACCACCCGCGAGGTGTGCAAAATAGTCACCCGCGGCAGTACCACCTATCCCACGGAGGCGGAATCATCGTTCAACCTTGTGGTGGATGGCATCCCTCACGAGCTGCAGCTGGGCAGCAGTGTGCAGCTGGGCCGTCTGGGCTGGTTGCGCCTGAGCTTCGGCAGCGAGGGTGTGGAGGACATCACGAAGTTCGACGCCGCCTCGATGATAAAGAACATCAAGGTAATCTTCACCCCCTCGAAGGAACTGATGGCCGAGATTAAGAACGGCCTGACCTTCGAGAACGTGGGCGTGGTGGAAGAAGGCTTCACCTTCCCCGACACTCGTTCGTACCTGACTTACAAAGAGACGGGCCAACTGCCCGTACAGGGCGGCACGGGCACCGGAGGCTCCACCGAAGAGCCGGGCGGCGGCACCGAATCCGGCGGCGACGAGGAGACGGACGACCCGTTGGCATGAGTCTACGGGCCTCGGACTGACTGAATACTGAAGAGGGTGTGTCGGAATAGAAAATACCTTTCATTCCGGCACACCCTCATTCATTTAAGCAGCGATAATCAAACGGCTTCAACAAAGGGTTGCCCGTTTACGCCCTTGCCAGACGCCGAACATTACTCCCAGCAATAGCAACGCCAAAGCCCCGTAGGCAATGCCTTCGGTAACGTGCAGGCTTTGCGGGTCGAAACGCATCTCGATGGTATGCTTACCGGCAGGGATGTAAAGAGCGCGCAAGAGGTAGTCAGCACGGCCCAATTCGGCTTTCTTTCCGTCTATGGTCACTTGCCAACCATCCGGATAATAGATCTCGGAGAATACAGCTACGCCGTCTTGGGCATTATCGGACTCATACACCAAATGATTGGGAGCATAGCTGGTCAAGCGAATGGAAGCAAGACTGTCCTTCGGCAGTTCGGCGGCGCCCTGCAAAGCGTCCTTGAAGCGGGCATCTACTACAGCCGTTCGGATGGGAAGCACGGTGTTCAGCGCGTCTATCTCCTCATTCGCATTATTCACATATTGCACTTCATCCACAAACCAAGCATTTCCGTAAGCGTATGGATTTTGCACGGGGATTGTCTGCCCCTGGCCTGCGGGAAGTATGAAATAGCGGGTGTTCAGCATGTTGAGGACACGGAATTTGGAAGCGTCCACACTGTCCATCTGTCCGCCCGCCCGGGCTATCTCCGAGTAAGCCGCCTGCATTTCGGGGGCGATGTGGTGGTCTATCATCTCCTGATAACGGCGCAACTTGGCGGCATGATAACCGCCTACACTCTTGTGCCAATAGGACGTATTGTTTTCGTTGAACGTATTGGTAGCCAGATTCAGGACACGATAATCCAAAGTCTTGTCTTGCAAGATGGCCTCATCGGTCGGCGTCTTGGCAAATGTGGTTGTCTGCGTAGAGCGGGGCACGAACTGGCTGTCGTTCAGATAACGTTTGTTGACGCCCCACAAGTCTATCAGGCAAAGCAAGGCGATGCCACCCAATGTGAACGAGCGACGCAACTTGCCCATGGCGTAAAGTCCCAACAACAAGAAGCCGATAACGACAATCATGAAACTGCGCAACGCATCGCTGCTCACCAAGGCGGCACGCATCTCCGAAAGATTATTCAGGATGGCGGGCAAATCCGCGGACGGCAGATAACCCTGGGCGGCAGCCTGTTGCAGCATCTGCATCTCCTGGGCTGGCACGTAAGTGGAAGGCGAAGGCGTGCCGGGCACGGCATACCACAAAGCGACTCCCGCCGTCAGAAGCAGGCAGGCGCATAAAGGTTTGAGATGTCGGCGAAGAATGGCCGGCTCTTCCAATATCTTCTTTAAAGCGAAGATGGCCAACAGGGGGATGGTAAACTCGGCAATCACCAAGATGGAAGAGACTGCCCGGAATTTGTTGTACATGGGCACATAATCGATGAAGAAGTCGGTCAGCGGCATAAAGTTCTTTCCCCACGACAAGACAATGGAGAAGAACGTCGCCCCTACCAACGCCCACTTCAGCGGGCCTTTCACGATGAAACATCCCAACAGGAAGAGGAAGAGCACGAACGCCCCCACATACACCGGGCCGGAGGTCATGGGTTGGTCGCCGAAATATTGCGTCAACTGGCCGTAAAGCCCGCTATACATTGGGATGGCTTTCTCCATGGCCGTATCACTGGCAGACAAAGGTACTGAGGAGCCGCCTTTAAAGTTTGGGATAAGCAAAGTCAATGTTTCGCCGATGCCGTAGCTCCATTGCGTGATGTAATCCCTATCCAATCCGCCACTTGTTTGCTGAGCGGCCTCGCCCGTCTGCACCAATTCGCTCTTGCCACGCATGGTCTCTTTGCTGTACGTATAAGTATGGTATAAGTTGGACAAGTTGGCCGCTACGCCTACCAATGCCGCCACTACCAACACCGCACTGGCACGGAAAAACTGGGGCAACGTCTTCTCACGCCACGCCTTCTCGAAGTAAGCGCCCGCCACAAACAAAATGACCAACAGGAAGTAATAGGACATCTGAACGTGGTTCGACATAATCTGCAGCGCCAGGAACAAAGCGGTCACGACGCCTCCCCACAGCAATCGTCCCCGATAGGCCAGCACAATGCCCGCTATCGTAGGCGGTATATAGGCCAAGGTGATGAACTTCCAGATGTGACCCGCCGAGATAAGGATAAAGAAATAGGACGAGAATGCCCACAGGACACCCCCTAAGGCTGAGAGCCACGCCGATACGCCAAAGGCACGAAGCAAGATGTAGAAGCCCAGCATCAGGATGAACGTCAGATGCACGTAGGAGGGTAAGAATCCCTGATAAACCTTCTGTAGCCATTGCAAAGGCTTGGCAGAATCGTAGGAAGGCGAAATCTGATACGTGGGCATACCGCCGAACAAGGCATTCGTCCAACGTGTACGTTCGCCCGTCTGCTCGTAGTACGCAGCCGCTTCCTGGCCTGCTCCGGCGCCGGCGGCTGTATCGTGTTGGAAAAGAATACGGCCTTCGATGTCGGCCGGAAAGAAATAAGCAAATGAAAGCACGGCAAACAGCACGATTGCCAGCAGGTCGGGGAGTATTCTCTTGATGTCCATAACTCAATTTAAATTCAATTCTGATGCGCAAAGATAACGTATCTTGTGCTATTTACCATCAATTGGCGAAAGGAATTACACCAAAAAGTCGTACATTTGTCCCCGAAATAGAAAAAGGAGCAAAAAAAATGAAGATAGGCATTATCAGCGCGATGGATAGCGAACATCGTCAACTGGCTGAACGACTGAATGATAAAAAAGAAATTGAGGAGGGTGTTTTCCGCTATGTGGAAGGCCGCGCGAACGGCAATGAGCTGGTGCTTACGCAATGTGGCATCGGTAAAGTGAACGCCGCCATTGGAGCCACCGAACTAATACGGCGTTATCATCCGGCGTGCATCATCAGCACCGGAGTGGCCGGAGGCATTGACACCTGTTTGCGGGTGGCCGATGTAGTGGCAAGCAGCCGGCTGGTGTACCACGACGTGTATTGCGGCAACGACGGCACGGAGTACGGACAGATACAAGGCATGCCCCTCTACTACGAAGCCGACGCCCGGTTATTACAACATGCCCTCGACCTGAACCAATCCGCCTCCTTAGAGAGCCGCATCCACGGTGGCCTCATCTGCACGGGCGACCGTTTTGTGGAGAACAAGGATGAATTGAGCGTCATTAAGCAACGTTTTCCCCAGGGCATGGCGGTGGATATGGAGTCGGCCGCTATCGCCCAAACGTGTTATATTTATGACACACCGTTCCTCAGCTTCCGCATCATCAGTGACACGCCGGGGGCGCATGACGACAACTTTGCCCAATACAAAGATTTCTGGAGCACGATGGCCGACCGTTCATTTCATACGACATGGGCTTTCCTGTCCACCCTGCCCGTAAAACTCTAACCATTTACATCAATAATCATTTGCATCATGAACAAGATACCCAGTTTTACCATCGACCACATCCGCCTCTTGCGCGGCATCTACGTATCCCGCAAGGATGAAGTAAACGGCGAAGTCATCACCACTTTCGACATCCGCATGAAAGAGCCTAACCGCGAACCGGCTCTCGGCCAAGGTGCCCTACACACCATCGAGCACCTGGCAGCCACTTACCTGCGCAACGAACCGCAATGGAAAGACCGCATCATCTATTGGGGACCCATGGGCTGCCTGACAGGCAATTACCTGCTGATGCGCGGCGACCTTACTCCGCAAGACATTCTCCCTTTGATGCAGGACACCTTCCGCTTCATTGCCAACTACGAAGGCGAAGTGCCCGGTGCGGCTCCGCAAGATTGCGGGAACTACCTGCTGCACGACCTCCCCATGGCACGTTGGGAGTCGGCCAAATACCTGCATGAAGTGCTGGAACAGATGAAAGAAGAGAACATGCGTTACCCGGAGCAAAGATGAAGAACGAAATCTTACGATCGCTCTCGAAGGAAGAACTGATACAGCTCATCGAAGACTACTCCAAAAACTGGTTAGCGATGGACGGCGTGTGGTTTCAATCCATAGAACGGACACGCGGCATGGACGAAGCGATGTATCACGATGCGGAAGCGTGGCGGAAGTTTACCGTCATCGAAGCCAAACGCATCAAAGCATTTTTGGGCTTGCCCGAACGTGCGGGATTAAACGGACTTGCCCAAGCCCTGCAATTCCGTTTTTATGCGAATTTGAATGAGGCAGATATCATACTGGATGAAGAAAAGAAGACGTTGGTCTACCACACCCGTGAATGTCGTGTACAACGGGCACGCGAACGCAAAGGAATGCCTTTCCATCCCTGCAAAGCTGTAGGTGAAATAGAATATGCCGGATTTGCGCGCACCATTGACGATCGTATCATGTGCGAGTGCATCTCGTGTTTTCCCGATGTCACCGACCCGTCATGTTGTTGTGCCTGGCGCTTTAAGTTAGAGGAGTGAATATCTATCGGCTATGAATTAGCGAAAAAATGAGGGTGTGCCGAAATGAAAATAAAGTTTCATTTTGACACGCCCTCGCCTTTATTGGATAAAAAAGGTTGTGCTACTTTACAATATAAGTATTGAACGAATGCCCGACCAGCTCTGCGTTCAAGTATTTCTTGCCTAATTGGACGCTCAGTTTTTGCTTTGTGTCGCCAAAGTTTCCGGCTATCACCACATATTTGCCTTCCGGAGTGCGATACACCACTACTGGCATATTGTTCTCTCCCTTTGGACTATAAGCTACCATTTGGCTTCCGGGCGTCACATAATGAGAGAAATGCTTCACCGCATAATATTCAGCCGTATAGCGGAAGGCACGCGTTTTTGAATCTACTTGTATTAAGGCATTCTGACTCCACCCCCAAGGACTCGTCCCTTTGTCGGGAAGCAGGAAATTCCAATTATACCATTCGTCACACCCATTGCCTACATTGTCCGCTATTAGGAAGAACGTGTGTTCTCCGGCTTTCCAATCCATAGCCCCATTACCGCATTCGCTCTCTGAACAAATGTAGTGATAATTCGGATATTGGCTGCGAATGGCTGGCAATATCTCACGCCCTTCCCATTGAAAAGCCAAGCCTTCAATACTTTGACGCAAACGTTCATCACTCAATATTCGCTCTACATGATCCTGACGATTCGTATTGAACGTGCCCGAATAAAGTTTTACATCGGGATGATGTTTTTTCAACGTCGGTGCCAAATAGTCGCGATTGAAGCGTACTGTTCCTTCGGCTGTCCATGCACAACCCGGATAGGGCGTATAACTATAAGCCTCGTTTTGATAGATAACCATATCTATCGAAATGCCTTGCTCCCGATAAGCATCAATGAACTTGCAGAAATAGTTGGCATACGCCTGTAGATAGCGTGGGTCTTGTATGAAGTAATCCTGCGTGGCCAGCTTACGCGGAAATTGTTTGGCTCGTTCTCCTAAGAACTTCATTTCGTCCTCATCAATATCCTCCACCGAACCAAACAGCAAATAATCCACTCGCTTGTCCATTTCGTTGAAGCGGCTACTTACCACAGGATAATCATTCGTAATCTTCATCCAGCTGGGAGGTGACCATGGAGAAGTCCAAAAAGTCAAAGCCGGATTGTACTTTTGGGCCGCACGTATCAAAGGAATGATATTTCGCTTGTCACGCTCTATATTGAAATAGCGCAGCTCTAAATCGCCTTGCACCTCATCGCAACTATACCATGAGCGGGCATAGTCGTTGGCATTCATGGAAATGCGTCCGCGCGTAAACTTTAAATCGCCTTCGGGGTCGAAGAGGTTGAACATGATTTCATCTTGCTCATTCCGTGTCAGCATCAGGAAAGCATCCCAATCCAGCTCGTTGAATGTAGTGCCCCATGCTCGGAAAGGAATCCCCTCTTCCGTACCATTAACTTTGATTAAAGGCTCTATTGTCGAAGTCGATGCCAAGCGTAGCTGTGTCCTTTGCCAAGGATTGTCTTCCGTCGTTGTTATTTGCTCAACACGTTGTGCCTTGATAGAGGCGGCTATACATCCTAAGAATAGAACCAACAGATAAAATCTTTTCATACAAATCGGATTAAACACATCAGATAATCTCTATTCCTTGCTCCTTGCACAATTGCAGTCCCAGGTCTTTCAGGCGGAACTTCTGAATCTTGCCACTGCCTGTCATGGGGAACTCTTTGACAAAGAAGATATATTTCGGTATCTTATAGCGTGAGATTTTGCCCATACAGAAATCGCGTACATCGCTTTCATGCAAATCGGCTCCTTCGTGCAGGATAATGAAAGCACCCACGGCTTCGCCATACTTCTTGGAAGGAATGCCCGCCACTTGTACGTCTTTCACTCCGGGAAGCTGATAGAGGAATTCTTCTATCTCCCGTGGATAAATATTTTCTCCTCCACGGATAATCATATCCTTGATGCGGCCCGTAATACGATAATAGCCATTCTCGTCCTTCACGCCCAAGTCGCCCGAATGGCAAAATCCGTTCTTGTCAATAACTTCGGCCGTGGCTTCCGGATTGTTGTAATAGCCTTTCATCACATTATATCCCCGGCAACACATCTCGCCTTGCACGCCTACCGGACATTCCTTACCCGTTTCGGGGTCAATCACACGCACTTCAGTATGCTCAAAGTCACGCCCGACGGTTGTATAACGCGCTTCTGCAGGGTCGTCTATGCGGGAATGGGTCATGCCGGGTGAAGTCTCGGTCAAGCCATATACGCTGGTCACTTTCATGAACATCTTTTCCTCCACCCGCTTCATCAGCTCAACGGGACAAAGAGAACCTGCCATAATGCCCGTGCGCAAGCTGGACATATCGAACATATCGAACATGGGATGGTTTAATTCGGCAATGAACATGGTAGGCACGCCATAGAGAGCCGTACAACGTTCTTTATGGACAGATGCCAATACAACAAGCGGGTCGAAACGCTCCACCATCACCTCCGTACATCCGTGGGTCAGACAATTCATCGTAGCCAGCACCACACCGAAGCAATGGAACAAAGGCACACAAACACACAGTTTATCGTCTTGTGTAAACTTCATGTGCTCACCAGTCAGGAAACCATTATTGGCTATGTTGTAGTGAGTCAGCATGACGCCTTTTGGGAAACCCGTCGTACCACTGGTGTATTGCATGTTCACTACATCGTGGCAAGTGACCTGTGACTTCAACTCATTCAAGCGGCTGTCATCAATGTTTTCTCCCAACAAAAGCAATTCGGAGGTATTATACATGCCGCGGTGCTTCTCCTGACCTACGTACACCACGTTCTTCATCCGCGGGAAACGTTCGCTCTTCAAGTGTCCGCGTTGGCAAGTGCGAAGTTCCGGCAACATCTGGTAAGTCATCTGCACAAAGTCGCTGTCCTTTTCACCATTGACAATGCAAAGCGTGTGCATGTCCGAGTTTTTGCAAAGATACTCCAATTCGGCCTGCTTGTAGTTGGTATTCACGGTGACATATACAGCCCCTATCTTTGCACAAGCGTAAAGCAACGTAAGCCAGTCCGGCACATTGGCTGCCCAGATGCCCACATGAGTGCCACGGGTTACACCGATGGAGATAAGTCCTTTAGCCATATCGTCTACACGATGGTTGAACTGGCTCCAAGTGAAGCGCAGGTTGCGGTCGGAGTAAACGATGTATTCTTTATCAGGAGTAGTTTCGGCCCAATGCTCTAACCATTGACCGAGAGTTCGTTCGTAAAGCATATCATTACATTTGTTTAGAAGTTTGCCAATAATAATCTGTCAGATTCATTTCCTTTCCGTCTATTTGGAGCGATGCCTCTCGGTATTGCTGTGCCGGAGAAGTCCATAAAACATTATATTTTCCATTCTTATCCGGAGCTATCTGATAAATTCCGGGAGTTTTTATCCGAACTTGCACATCGGCCGGAAGCATCAAATCAATAGGTTGACGGGCAGCAATCCAACAATGTCCATCTTTTAAAGCAACAGCCTGAGCCCTATGGTCATTGCGCAAGACATTCACCTCCTTCAAATCAAATCTTTCAGTTTTCTCACAATCGGCATCCGGCAATAAGACATATTGATAGGAAGCATCACGCGGATTCTTGCCATGATTCAAGTAAAGCTGAGCCACTTCACCCGTCACGTCCTTCGGAGGATACATTTGCATAATGTCATGCCACCGGCCTGTACGATGCTCAGTGGAGGCCACGGCTTTCATTCTGTCTCCCCAAACGATGTATCCCGTGTTGTGATGGAAGAAGCGGGCTTCCTTTTGTCCACTAACCTGCTTACGTCCGTCAATCGCCCGCCAAACGTTATCATCCAGCAAAAGCAAGTCGCCCCGTCTGTGACATTGCTCAATGGCGGTCGTTACGGCCAGTGTGCTGTCAGCCTTGATTCCTGCCCCCAAGCATAATACGAAATTGTCGGTAAATATCCACGCTTTGCTTCCTTGGATGCCTGCACGGTTCAAGTCCATGACAGTCATGCCTTGCTGTCCGTTCGACAAGCCCCCTACAAAATCACTTTGATTACGTGCAGGGCTTACCGGTACGGAAGCATCTGTATCAAACGAAGTTACGCCGGGCAGCTTGCGCCAATCCCATAAGGGGAAAATATCCAAGTATTCACGCCCATCCTGATAGAGATAAGTAGCCCCATCGGCCGAGTAAAATCCTTTCATATTATCCCCATTCAGTGTCTCAGTGCCTATTATTTGGCGGGAAGCCATCTTGACGGAGAGCATCCATGTGGGTCTCCGGTGTATCGTATAATTGGAGCAATAAAAGTGTTTATTGCCAATCAGTGTATTTACCGGTGCATCGCCGTAATTCTCCTCACACAGAGCTTTTGCCGTGGCATTGCAGGACGAGGATTCTCCCCCTCCCAACTCCACAGCCGCAAAAGCCACGCCCAATGCTTTGTGTATTTGAGACATTTGAAAGAATTGTCTGCCTAATGCGCTGATATCCAATGTTCCTTTCCATAATATCCACCGATAGCCCTCATCGGTCAGCCGACGGACAATTTCAAGCTGATTATCCGCAAGCTTCAATGAAGTCCCGGCGAATATGCCCGAATAGAAACTCATACTGGAAAGGAAAGAGAGACCATAATTGCCGAATTGCTGCTGGGGGCCATGCTGATGGAAACTCCAATCCGGCTGGATGCCTTCGGGGCGACCGGTCACGATTTCCGACACAATGCTATCCCGCGCTTGTTTGGCCAAAGAAAAGTCGTTTTGCAACAAAGCACGCATCAGTACATTGCCTGCCAGCCAAACCTTATTTTGTCCGGTCATGCCAAAACGGGCGTTTTCCAGAACCTCAATAGCGCCTTCTCTTTCCGCAGGAGTCAGCTCCGCTTCGAAAAGGAGGCAGGCTGTGCCCAATGTCTTTGGTACCCCTATCTGATTATACCACCAGTTGAGACATACCGGTTTGTGGGCAAACCACCAGCCAAGAGCCTTGTGGACGGCCTTTCCCACATCGGGAGAATGATAATAGGAGCTTTCTTTCGTATGATAAAGTCTGACAAGCTCCAATATACGCTCCGTATGGATGCGCGGCTCCCATCCCGAACGCTTCTTGTCCGCATAATTTATATCCGGCCAAGAACCTTCATCTGTCTGACCAGACAAAAATGCGCGGATGGTCTCCGGATTGGACGGATAGCGTTGAAACAACTCCACCACCACTTGGTCCGAGCCTTTTTCTTTGGTAGAAAATTTGGACAAGGTCTCGTTTAAGCCAAACTTATCCGTCGCGGAAGGTAGAAACATCTTGGCGTAGTTCCGCTTGATGCGCGCCAACTCTTCCTCAGGGGTAACCGTACACCCGCTCCAGGCAAACAGCAGCAAGGCTCCGCCCACGATGATTCTATATAACAGATGTAGACGCATGCCCTGTTTACACTGGTGTATAAATGACCGCCAGTATTTTGGCCGCTTGTCCCTGATAGGCATGCACGTGGTGGGGCACAATGGAGTCGTAATAAATGCTGTCTCCGGCTTCCAGCAGATAGGTGTTCTTGCCATAGCATATCTCCATCACGCCTTCCATCACCATTATGAATTCTTCGCCTTCGTGTGAAGAGAGGACGAACTCATTGTCCTGCGTAGGTGCCACGTCGATGATGAACGGCTCCATGTGACGGTCGGCTTTCGCTTTGGCCAGCGAATGATATTCCATGTGTTTGCGGCTCTGTATGGCATTATTGGAGAAACTGATGGTGTCGCTGGCATCGGCCTTGCGGCAAATGGCAGGACCCGTTTCGTCCTGATCGTCGAGGAAAGTGCCCAGACGCACGCCCAATACGCGGGCTATCTTGATAAGCGGTGCTAACGAAGGAAGGTCGATGTTATTCTCAATGCGTTCTACCTGCTCAATGGCCAACCCTGAACGTTCGGCCAACTCTTCCATACTAATGCCTTTGCTCTCGCGGAGCGACTTGATTTTCTCGCCTACAATTTTGCTTGTATCCATAAAACTTTCAGTTTTTCGTTTGATATTAGTTTTTCGTTCGCAAATGTAAGACAAACTTTCGCTTCGTGCAACAATTCGTAGAAAAATGTTATCTTTGCCCCCGCAAATGACAATATATAAATATATGTACGACATCCAACAGATACGCGCCGACTTCCCCATCCTGGGCCGCACCGTCTACGGAAAGCCCTTGGTCTACTTGGACAACGGCGCCACGACCCAAAAGCCGCGCTGCGTGGTGGAGGCCATCACGGGCGAGTATTACAACACCAACGCCAACGTGCATCGCGGCGTACACTTCCTCTCCCAGCAAGCCACGGAACTGCATGAGGCAAGCCGCGAGACGGTGCGCCGCTTCATCAACGCCCGCTCCACCAACGAAATCGTCTTTACCCGCGGCACCACGGAGAGCGTCAACCTCCTGGCAGCCACCTTCTGCCAGTCGCAGATGCAGGAGGGCGACGAAGTGATAGTCTCCACCATGGAACACCATAGCAACATCGTCCCCTGGCAACTGCAGGCCATGCAGCGGGGCATTGTCCTGCGGGTCATTCCCATGGACGATGCGGGCAACCTCTTGTTAGACGAGTATGAGAAACTCTTCTCCCCAAAGACGAAATTAGTCAGCATCGCCCACGTCAGCAACGTACTGGGAACGGTCAATCCCGTCGGGAAGATGATACGCACGGCGCACGGCCACGGCGTCCCCGTATTGGTGGACGGAGCGCAGAGCATCCCCCACATGCCTGTCGACGTACAGGCGCTGGATGCCGACTTCTACGTCTTCTCCGGCCACAAGGTCTACGGACCCACCGGTGTAGGCGTGCTCTACGGCAAGGAGGACTGGCTGGACCGTCTGCCCCCCTATCAGGGCGGAGGCGAGATGATTCAGCACGTGTCGTTCGAGCGGACTACGTTCAACGAACTGCCCTTCAAGTTCGAGGCGGGCACGCCGGACTACATTGGCACTACGGGACTGGCCAAGGCGTTGGACTATGTCTCCGCTCTCGGCATGGACCATATCGCCGCTTACGAGCACGAACTGACGGAATATGCCCTGCAGCGCCTCGGAGAAATCCCCGACATGCGCATCTTCGGCCAGGCGCCGGAGCGGGGCGGGGTCATCTCCTTCCTGGTAGGGAATATCCACCACTTCGACATGGGCACGCTGCTCGACCGTCTCGGCATCGCCGTACGCACGGGCCATCACTGCGCCCAGCCGCTGATGGAGCGCCTCGGCATTGAGGGAACGGTGCGCGCCTCCTTCGGGCTGTACAACACGAAAGAAGAGGTGGACGCGCTCGTGGCGGGCATTGACCGGGTAAGAAAGATGTTTTAAACCAATACAATACGATTTATGTTACTGACAACAACTTCCATGATTGAAGGCGGGAAGATTACCCGCTACTATGGCATCGTGTCCGGCGAGACCATCATCGGTGCCAACGTGTTCCGCGACTTCCTGGCCGGCATCCGCGACTTCTTCGGAGGACGCAGCGGAGCGTACGAACAGGTGTTGCGCGAAGCCAAAGAGACTGCCCTGCGCGAGATGCAGGACCAGGCGGCGGCCTTGGGCGCCAACGCCGTTATCGGTGTAGACCTGGATTATGAGACCGTGGGCGACGGCGGCTCCATGCTGATGGTGACGGCGGCGGGCACGGCGGTGAAGATTGAGTAAACAGTTTAATTCTTAACGATGAAAAAGACGACTTTTCTGACGGGGCTGCTCCTGTGCGCCCTGTGTTTTACCGCTTGTAGCGATGATGACGGCATCGACCTCTTCCCCGAAGGGACGGCCTCGTTGCGCATGATGAACGAGGACAACGGCCGGACGTTGCTGGGCAACTCGGACGTATACATCACCCGCGAAGGGAACTTCGCCAGCGACGCTTCCCCGCTGTTTGACATGGGGCAGTGCCGGGGCATAGGCGACATCCGCCTGCCGGACTTTGTGAACATGGCGCCCGCCGTGGCCGTGGAGCCGGGGCATGGCTACGTGGTGTGCAACGCCGACTATGTACGCCAATTTCCGTCCGGCACGTACGCCATTGCCGAGTATTCCGATGTCTACCGCGTGTATGTGGACACTTGGATTCGTGACAAGGAGGACAACATTACGGGCGCCAACGTGCGTTTCTTATTGGGCAAACCGGCGAATGGTATGCCTGCGTGGGACAGTACGGCAGGGACTATCTACTTTGTTCAGAGGGCTGACCGGATTGAACCTGTCCGCATCGACCTGCCCGAAAGTGACATCGAGGTGGAATACCTGGACGGTGCCGACGAGTGGCTGACGCACAGTGTGCAGGGTCGCACGCTGACTGTCACTATGCCGGACTTCTACATTTCGGGAAGCGACTGGGCGGAATACTCGTTGCGTGTGCGCAGCGGGCACGTCTATACGCAGATTAAAGTTGCGGCGGAATACTGCGAGGAATAAAAACGAAGAAGAGGACGTGCCGAAATGACAATGACGTTGCATCCCGACACATCCTCTTTTTTGCATGTTAGAGTTATGATTGGTAAAGTGGTTTTTTACATACGGTCCTTTTGAGCCTCTCCTGCACCGGTTCCTTTGTACTTGCTCTTGGTGGCGTTGAACTTAAAGCGGACAGTCAGGCTCACGCTTCGTGAGTTTGGCTCGTTGAACATCTGCATGGTACGCACCGAGCCGGTATAAAGCACTCCGTTCATCTTTTGGGTATTGAATATGTCGTTGGCTTGCAGGAGGAAACTCATCCGTCCTTTCCAGATTTCTTTATACAGGCTGGCGTTCGTTGTCCACATGTGGTCCAGTATGTGTGTGTTCTGACTGTCACCGGTGGTCATCCAGCGTATGCCGGCATTCAGCAGGAATCCCGCGGGAAGGTTGAAGCTGTTCTCCCATCCCATCATGAACAGCGGTTTGTCCAAACTTATCATGCCTCCGAGAGCCTCCGTCTTCAGCCATTGCTTGCTGAGCGAGGCCGAAAGCACAGGCGACCAAAGTCCGATGGTAGGCGCGGCTGAGGCGGCTGCGAACAAGGCGTCATACTCCGGTCCGTTTCGTTTGCTCATTAAGGCGATGGTAGGGTCCGTATCCGAGTAAGGTTCGCTGGTGTCGAAAAAGTCGTCTTTGATGTGCTGGTATCCGGCTTGCAGGGTCAGCCATTTATACGAGGCTCCCAGGCTGACCGATTGTGTCAGGACAGGACGCAGAAACGGATTACCGCTCTCGTATGTATAGCGGTTGACGTAAGAGATGCTGCTGCTCAGCATCGAGTAGTTGGGGCGTTTTATTTCGCTTCGGTATTGCAGCATCACTTGCGCCTTCCCCACCGGGAATACCAATGAGGCCGAAGGGAACACGTTGTGATACACCTTGCTTTGCTCGTCCATGTGCGTGCCGTTCAGGGTATAGTCAAAGTTGTCATACTCGTAGCGCACGCCCACTTGGGCATACACTTTGCCGAAACTCCGGGCATACTCGGCAAAGGCGGCGGCGTTTCCTTCCTTTATCTCGTCCATTGTACTGGCTATAATGCCTTCCGGGTTCCGGTACTCCATCTGGCGGTTCATGTGTCCGTATTCACCTCCTATCGTCAGGTTACCGCCCCACAAAGGATGCTCCAGCACCAGTTTGCCCGCATAGAACGTATAGTCTGTGTTGCTCATGGTCGTCACTTGGCGTTCCGTGAGTGTCCCGCCTGCGTCCGTGTTTTCTTCCTGCGTAAAACTATTCCCGTCGGACGATTGCCAGATAGCGTTTCCGTCAAAATCCAAGCTCCATCCGCCTATTTTCCCGTCGTAATAAAAGTCGGCAGTATGGCTGGTGTATCCGCTTCCGCCCCCGCCGATGTTGATGGAGTTCTCGTAGAAAGCGTCATCTTGTTCCACATCTGTGGCTACATATGTTTCGTCTTTTCCGTAAGGCCGGTGGCTGATGCGGTAGGTGGCGCCCAGCGAATGGTTCTCGTTGATCACATAATTCGCTCCTAAGTTCCCGATGAACGAGTGGGTACGGCTGGTGACTTTTGTCCATGCATCCTGCATCCAGTGCTTGTCCAGATAGGTGTCCTGCACGGTGTGGTGTTCCTTCCAATAATAACTGTCCGAGTAGAACAGCAGGCCGAAGAGGTCGAATCCGCCTTTGCGGTAGTTGAAGTTGAACTGCTCCAGCCAGCTGGGCTTCTTGTTGTATTCCCCATACAGGCGGTTGTTGAAGCCGAAGCCTTCGCCTTGTCGCTTCACGGTGCGGATGCGTACCACTGCTTTTACGGAAGCGTCATAACGTGCTCCGGGATTGGTCACTACTTCCACGCTTCGTATCTCGTCGCTACCCAATTGGTCCAGTTCCGACGCGTCGCGCACTTTGCGTCCGTTGATGTAGTATTCCGGCGCTCCCCGTCCCAACACTTTCAGCCCGTCTCCATCGTCCACCAGACCGGGCAGCTTGCTCAGCACGTCATTGGCCGTTCCTGCTTTAGACAGCGTACTGTTCTGCACTTGCGTCACCATGGCATCGCCTTTCATTTGCGTCTTGGGCAAGTCGCCTTTCACCACAACTTCGTCCAATAGTTGCGAATCAAATGCCAAGCGGATCACGCCTAAGTCGCTTTGTGTACAGGGCTTGTAAGTCGTGGCGTAACCGATGGAGGAAACGCGTATCAATAATGGCTTCCCTTCGGCTGGTGCCTGCAATGTAAAACTTCCGCTTTCTTCACTGACCGTACCCGTCACGAAAGTAGAGTCAGGTAGAGAAAGCAATACGACATTGGCGTAGGCCAGCGGAACGTTGTCACTATCCGTCACCTTGCCTGTAAAGGTCTGGCCCTTGGCGCAGACGGCTGCTAGCAGGAGTAGCAGACTTAGGTAGAATTGTTTCATAAACGAATCTATTATTAGTTGTTATAATCAATGCAAATGTACAGGGCAAGAGTCCGATATTCCCGGACTCTTCGTATAAAAACAGCAAAGCGTCCGTATTTCTCTGACCAAATACCATTCCTCTGTCATACGTGTCGGAGAACTGTTTCATAGGCACGATTAATAATCGTTCGTCTGTGCGATTAGTAATCGTTCGTATGTATGATTGGTAATCGTGCGGCGGATACAGTTATCTGATTCGTCTGTATGATTCAGCATTTCGCGACAAAATTAATATAAATAATGCGAATCAGGAGTTGGCGTTCTGATTCAAGAATTAAAAATTGACATAGGTAAGTAGAGCAATCGCCA
>CALUOR010000055.1 GCA_944322285.1 uncultured Bacteroides sp. | reverse complement strand
TATAATGAGATAATTAACTGAATTACAAACTTTTAAAACACGAATCAGAAGCAATTTTCAACTCCTGATTCGCATGATTTGTTAACTTTGCCCATATTTTGTATTTAAATGGAAGTAAAACCAAGATGAAGCGAATCATTCTTATCACCGGAGGAGCACGTTCGGGCAAAAGTACGTATGCCGAGCAATTGGCCCTTTCTTTGTCTTCCCGTCCGGTCTACATCGCCACGGCGCGTATCTGGGACGATGACTTCCGCGAGCGTGTACGCCGTCATAAGGAACGTCGCGGACCTGAGTGGACAAACTTTGAAGAAGAAAAATTCCTGAGCAGACTCGATGTAGAGGGGCGTGTGGTGTTGGTGGATTGTGTGACGTTGTGGTGCACCAACTTTTTCTTCGACCTCAATAGCGATATAGACCGTGCTCTCGGGGCGGCTCGTCAAGAGTTTGACGCCTTTATCCGTCAGGAGGCCACTTTTATATTCGTAACCAATGAAATAGGAATGGGTGGTACTTCGCATAACGAATTGCAACGGAGGTTCACCGACCTGTTGGGATGGATGAACCAGTATATAGCTTCTCGGGCCGATGAAGTCATTCTGATGGTTTCCGGCATAGCTTTGACTATAAAATGATATTATTATGATACGGACATTTCACATCACTCGACCAGATGGCAGACTTCGGTTCATGCTTGTCGAGAAGATAGACAATCTGACCAAGCCGAAAGGATCTTTGGGGCGTCTGGAAGAAGTTGCTTTGCAGATAGGGCTTATTCAGCAAAGCTTGTCTCCCGTATTGCGGCATCCGCAGAACATAATTTTTGCAGCCGACCATGGTATTGCGGAAGAAGGCGTCAGTGTGTCGCCTCGTGATGTCACCTGGCAGCAGACTTTGAATTTTCTTAGTGGCGGGGCAGGCATTAATTTCCTTTGTCGTCAGCATGGGTTTGCTTTAAAAGTGGTCGATGCCGGTGTAGATCATGACTTGCCGTATGAACGGGGCATTATAGATAAAAAGGTTCGCAGAGGCAGCCGTAATTTTCTGCACGAAGCTGCTTTAACCTGGAAAGAATTGGAGCAATGCATTGAGTTTGGAGCTGAGGTGGTCAGGCAATGTTACGATGAAGGAAGCAATGTGTTGAGTTTCGGGGAAATGGGTATCGGCAATACATCTCCGTCTTCCGTATGGATGCATCTGCTCACCGGCATATCGCTGGAGCGATGTATCGGGGCAGGTAGTGGTTTGGATAATGCGGGTGTCCAGCATAAATACGAAGTGTTGAAGAGGAGCGTAGAGCATTATCGAGGCGATGGAAGCACACTTGATATTATTCGACACTTTGGAGGATTGGAGATGGTGATGGTTGTGGGTGCGATGCTTCAGGCGGCAGAGTTGAAGATGCTGGTCCTTGTAGACGGATTCATCATGACGAATTGCATATTGGCTGCCTCCCGCCTTTATCCGGAGGTGTTAGATTATGCAATCTTTGCCCACCAAGGTGATGAGGCCGGGCATAAATTATTGCTGGATTGGATGCATGTCCGTCCATTGCTTAGCTTGGGCTTACGCTTAGGCGAAGGTTCCGGTGCGGTTTGCGCCTACCCGATAGTGGATTCAGCCGTACGAATGCTGAACGAGATGGATAGTTTTGCCCATGCGGAAATAACTAAATATTTTTGATGTGTCCAATGAAACGATTGCTTGCAGCCTTTATCTTCTTTACCCGTCTTCCGTTTTGGCGGATGGCTATGGTGCCAGCTGAGTGTTTCAAGCATGTTGTTCCTTATTGGCCCATAGTAGGTTGGCTGACAGGAGGGGTGTTAGCAGGCACGCTTTGGCTGCTGGCCCAAGTGCTCCCGATGCAGGTTGCTTGGGTTGGTGCGATTGTGGCCCGTCTGTTATTGACCGGCTGTTTGCATGAAGATGGACTGGCCGATTTTTGTGACGGTTTTGGTGGAGGGACAACGCGCGAGCGGATATTAGCCATTATGAAAGATTCGCACATCGGCACTTACGGGGTAGTGGGGTTGATTCTTTATTTCTTATTATGGACGCAGATGACTGTATGTTTTCCTCTTGTTACATTGTGTGCTGTGGCCTTTTGTGCTGATGTTTATGCAAAGTGGTGCGCATCACACATAGTCAATCTTCTCCCTTATGCTCGTAAGAAAGAAGAGAGTAAGGCCAAGGTGACGTATAGCCGGATGACACTTACAGAGTTTATTGTCGGTCTTGTTGGTGGAGGATTACCATTGCTTTTTATGTTGCCAGCCGGGTTATGGTGGGCTTGCCTTTACCCTCCGGTCATTTTCCTGCTACTTTGCGGATGGATGAAGCAGCGTATCGGGGGGTATACGGGCGATTGCTGTGGGGCTGTATTCTTGTTATGCGAACTTTCTTTTTATATAGGTGTGACGCTATTAATATGGAAGTGATACTTGTCAGACATACTTCGGTAGATGTTTTGCCCGGTACGTGTTATGGGCAGACCGATGTCCCTTTGCAAGCTACTTTTCCCGAAGAGGCGGAAGTCGTAAGCAGGCAGCTGAATAGATATACACCTTTTGATATTGTTTACACCAGCCCGTTGAGTCGGTGCGTTCGTTTGGCGGAATATTGTGGCTATGCTGATGCCGTGCGTGATGCCCGTTTATTGGAATTGAATTTCGGTACATGGGAGATGCAGCAGTATGATGAGATTTGTGACCCACATTTAGCGGAATGGTATGCCGATTATCTGCACGTGCCAGCCACGGATGGTGAATCTTTTATGATGCAACTGCATCGTGTGGAGGCCTTCTTTGTAGAGTTGCAGAAGAAGAATTATCTGCGTGTGGCTATATTCACTCACGGAGGGGTTATAGCCTGCGCTCAAGTTTATGCAGGACTGGTGCGTCCAAAGGAAGCTTTCTGTTGTGTGCCTAGATATGGAGGCATTGTCCTTATCCGCCTGCCATAGCTACGGCAAGTGTAATAAAGCTTGCAAATAGGAACATTGCGTTTTCCGCTCTTCGGTTGATACGGACCGCCCGTTGCATATCCTTTGTAGTAAGCAAACGTGGATTTGAGCCTATGTAGGGTTTCCAGACTTCTTCACCAAAATAGTTGTGTGGCCCTCCAAAACGGCAATTCAAAATGCCGGCCAAAGCAGCTTCAGGGTATCCGGAATTGGGGCTTGCGTGTTCTTTCCCATATCGTAGAACGAATTTTAGTAATGCGGGGCGTCCGGATACCTGTACCATCAGTAAGGCCGTCAAACGAGCTGGGATATAATTGGCTACATCGTCTAGTCTGGCCGCGAAGCAGCCGAAGCGATGATAGCGCTCATTACGGTAGCCTATCATTGAGTCTAACGTATTAATCATCTTGTACGTCATCATCCCAGGCACTCCGAGCAATAGATACCAAAATAGAGGCGCAATGACCCCATCATTCAGATTCTCTACCAATGTCTCCAGGGCAGCAGTACGGACTTCTTGTGCGGAAAGGGCTTGTGTGTCACGTCCTACAATGCGGGACACTTGATTGCGTCCTTCGTCCAAAGAGCGGTCGAGGGCTTGGAATACTTCTCTCACTTCGCGGATGAGTGTAGTTCCTGCCAGACAATAGAAAATAAGTATTGTTTTCAATACAACTCCCAGCCAAAGGGAAATATATACAGATGCGCCCCATAGCAATACTTTTGTCAGTAAATAAACGGAGACTACCAGCGTAATGGTTGTAAGCATACCTTTAACGAAACGTCCATCTCCTTTATTAAGGGTATGCTCACAGAAAGCAATAGCATGTCCGAAAGCTACTATGGGATGAGGCAGCCAGACAGGGTCTCCTAACCAACGGTCAAGTCCCCAGGCCAATAATAAAGGAAGTATTAATACAAAATATTCCATTCGACTTATTTTTCAATCCATTGTTGGATGGCTTTAATCAATTGTTCGTTGTTTTGTGGCAATTGAGTGGAGATGCGGAAATAGGTAGCATCCAATCCATCGAAGTTGGAAGCGTCCCGTATCAAAATGCCATGTTCACGAGCAAGATAATCCTTTAGGGCGGAAGCTTTCCCCATCCGTAGGCGCGCTAACATAAAGTGTGTGTCCGTATCCCACACATCTACACCGCCAGTTTGCCGGAGACGGGATTGCAGACGGGCAGTTTCTTCCAGACAACCTGGTAGGTCAAAAGGCATAGACTCAGGATGATTCATTAGAAATAGTCCCACCATTAGAGCTACTCCGTTGACCGACCATGGCATCCGACGTGTGCGTAAGTGATGCAACAAAGAGGAGTCTCCCGTTAGGTATCCTAAACGTAAGCCGGGCATGGAGTAGCGTTTCGTCAAGGAATGGATTTGTAGAATGTTGGGCCTCTTTACGGCTTCTTGGGTTGTAAGAAGAGGCTTTAAGGTGAAGTTTTCATACGACTGGTCGATGACGAAAATGACGTGCGAATTGTTTTCTGCCAATTGGAGCAGAGTATGTTTTTCCTGCACTTCCCCCGTGGGATTATTCGGATTGCAAAGCCAGAGCATCCGCAGGGCTTCTGGCAGTTTGCCATTTTGGGGCAAATGAAAAAGAGAGGTGACATGGTGTCCGTGGATGCGGCATGCATCGGCATATTCGCTGAAAGTAGGTTGCAGCACGGTACTTCGTTCTCCAGCAAATGATTGGGCAATGAGATAGATTGCTTCCGTAGCGCCGTTGGTCACACAGACTTGTCCGGGTTGCACTCCTAATGTTTCTGCTATGTGGGATTCGAGCGTATAAGGCTGTGGCTCCGGATAGATGGATATTGCTTCGTCTATATGTTCATGGAGATAATCCTTCAATGGTGTAGGGTCTATCCAGTTAGTGAGGTTCGAACTGAAATTGGCGGTTATCGGGGAACTATATTTGTAGAGATCGTCTCCGTGTCCTTCTATCATAAGTTGTCGGTTGTTAAAATGTTATATAATAAAGGTATATTGACATGTGCGCGGATGTGTGTGGCCAGTTTGTCGTATTGCTCTTCTTTGAAAGCATGGTAATTGAAAACGTTTCGCTCTTTCTGCTTTTCGGTGTAAGGAGCAAGCAGAAAGTCGATAAATGGCTGATTATCTAGAATGCCGTGCAGATAAGTTCCCATGCAATGACGGTTGATAATATATCCTTCCATTGTTCCGTCTGATAAGTATGTCAGGGGCAAAAGTGGTTCTTTTGTATCAGGGGTGGTAATGCCCATGTGTATTTCGTAGCCTTCCATCCATGCTGTCTCATCTGGTATATTCAGGCGGAAGCGGACTTGACGGGTTACCTTCTTGCTGGTCATACGAGTGCACACAGGCAATAGTCCTAAGCCGGGAGAACATTCTGTGTCACCCTCTACATGGTCGGGGTCAAGTATTTCGCGTCCCATCATCTGATAGCCTCCACAAATGCCTAAAACCGTTGTGCCTTCACGATGGGCGCGGAGAATGGCTCCAGCAACTCCATTACGTCGTAACTCAGTTAAATCATCTATGGTATTTTTGCTACCTGGCAAGATGATAATGTCGGCTTTTTCCAATTCATGGATGTTGTTCGTATAAAAGAGATGGATTCGTGAATCTTGCTCCAGCGCATTGAAGTCGGTGAAATTGCTTAGATGGCGTAAGAGGACTACGGCCACGTTCACCTTTCCCTGTCGTGCTTCCATTGACTTGGTGGCTAACGATACAGAGTCTTCTTCTTCAATCACAATGTCTTTATAATAGGGTATTACACCAAGTATGGGGATGCCGCATAAATCTTCCAGCATCTTTACGCCTGATTTGAATAGGCGTAAATCCCCTCTGAACTTATTTATCAGGATACCTTTCACCAGCCGCCGTTCTTCAGGTCTGAGCAAAGCCAATGAACCGTATACACTGGCAAATATACCGCCGCGGTCAATGTCTCCTACTAAAAACACGTCAGCTTCGGCGTGAATAGCCATGGGCATATTCACCAAGTCTGTGTCACGCAGGTTTATTTCGGAGATACAGCCTGCTCCTTCCAGCACAATGGGGTTATAGCGTGCTGCCAGGCGGTCGTATGCGGCAAATACTTCTCGCCTGAGCTTTTCGCGTTCTTCCCCGTAAAAATAGTCATAGGCATTCCGGTTTCCGATGGGACGACCATTTAGCACTATCTGAGAGATGTGATCGGATTGGGGCTTCAGCAGCAACGGATTCATGTCTGTATGGCACGGAAGGCCTGCCGCTTCCGCTTGCACGGCCTGCGCGCGTCCTATTTCCAGGCCTTCAGGCGTGGCGAATGAGTTGAGTGCCATATTTTGTGCTTTGAAGGGTGCAGGGTGATAACCGTCTTGCCGGAAGATACGGCAGAAAGCGGTAGCCAGGATACTTTTACCCACATCGCTCCCCGTGCCGACCAACATCATGGGATGAAGTCGCTTCTGCTCCATGTTTTTTTTCATTTTAAGCTATCAACTATTTGTTCTACTTAATATGTGAAGTCTCGTATCATATTCTTCCCATTAAGAATAATATAGAAAGAAATAAAATAGGGGCAGATAATCTTTTAACGCAATGCGGAGTGCTTTCAACGCTTTGGATATGTGATACTCTACTCCTTTGGCGGAAATGTGCATCATGTCGGCTATCTCACGGTTTGTCTTATTTTCAAAACGGCTTAAGATAAAAACGCGTCTTGTTTGCTCTGAAAGTTGCTTAAGCGTACGGTTTACAATGATTTGCACTTCTTTCGAGAAAATCTCTTCCGGATTACACGCCTCCAGAGCCGATATGCGGGTGTCCAACTCGTATTGTTGCCATTCGGCCATCGATTCAATGGCCACACGTTTCACTTCTTCATGCTTCAGATAGTCCAAAGCTTTGTTTTTCAAGATAGTAAGCAACAATGGAAGCACATGTGCCTCGTCCACATTCCTTTCCCTCATCCGTTCCCATAGCTTGATGAGTGATTCGGAGGCAATGTCTTCTGCCACCGGTTCATTGTGCACATACGACTGGACGAAGAAGAAAGACTTCTTATAATAAGAGGTGTATATGTCATGAAAAGAATCTTCGCGCATTTTACATCCGTGTCTTAGCGTGTCTTCCGGTCAGCCTATTGCTTGCTCGTCATGATGTCCAGCACCAGACGGTCTGTCTCGTTCATGCCTTGCGAACCGATGCGGGTCAGATTGCGGATGCTCTTGTCCACGTCTTCATCAATGATGCCTTCTACGGAGGTGACACAGCGATTCTCCATGGCCATAATGGCCGATAATACGGCGGTAGACACGCCTGTGGTGACCTTCAGGGCACAACTGGGCTTGGCTCCGTCACATATCATTCCGGTGAGGTTGGCTATCATATTCTGTACAGCATACGTTATTTGCTGATAAGAGCCGCCCATTAGCCATGTGATGCCGCAACTGGAACCCGTGGCGGCTACCACGCATCCGCACAAGGCAGAAAGGCGACCTAGGCTTTCCTTTATATAAATAACGGTCAGGTGGCTCAAGGTCAGAGCGCGAATCAGTTCTTCTTCGCTCTTGTCGTTTTCTTCAGCATATACAACAACGGGAATGGTGGCCGATATGCCTTGGTTGCCACTTCCCGAGTTGCTCATGACGGGTATCATGGCTCCAGCCATGCGGGCGTCACAGGCTCCCGAAGTATAGGAAAGGATGTGTGAGAACACGCTGTCGCCCATGATTTTGTGTTCGTACGTACCGCGGAGCATTTTGCCCAATCCATGCCCGTAATCGCCCTGAAAGGAACGCTCTGCGGCTTCCTTGTTTACTCGTGCCGTATCAAGAATGAAGCGGATTTCGTCCAGCGGGGCGGTCATGGCAAAGTCATACACCTTGCGCAGGGTCAGCTCGGGAACTTCGGTCTCTTCATCCGTTTCGGCACTTTTCGTTCGTTTGTCCAGCAAGACTTCACTCCCCCGTGCTACGAATACGAACGAGGTGTGCCCGCCTGCAATAATGGCCACGGTCTTATTTGTCCCCGCTTCGCAGCACACCTCTATATAAAGCTTCTCCTCAATGTCCGGCTTCAGCGCAATATTGATGCGCTTTTCGCCAAGGAAAGTCTTGCCCTCCTCCACGGCTTGTGGCGTGCAATCCTTCAGCACTTCCAGCTGGTAGGCCGACTTCCCTACCAATGCCCCCAGGGCGATGGCGATGGGCAGACCTATCATGCCTGTGCCGGGTATGCCTACGCCCATAGCGTTCTTTAAGATGTTGGCACTGAGCAGGACGTTGATTCTTTCTGGCTTGACGCCCAAAGTCTCCGTGGCTTTGGCCACACACAAAGCTACCGCAATAGGCTCCGTACACCCGATGGCAGGCACTACTTCACGCTTTATCAAGGCGATGATTTGTTTCCGTTCTATTTCGTTTATCATTTTATGCATTCATTTAGATTCGACAAAGGTATGAAAAAACGTTTTATGGTGCAAATAGTCGGAAAGAAGAAAATCTTCCGCGGATAATTCCTTATAATTCAAAAAAGAAACGTACCTTTGCGCAAATATTTGCATTTACACATTATTTGTAAACACTATGAGACTTAGACATTTCTTGCCCGCATGTCTGCTGGGTGTGGTTACGTTGGCTTCCTGCATCCAGGATGAAGCGTTGAATAAAGAAGCGGCCATTGATGCATGTACGGGCACAAACGTACAGTTTACCAATGCCCTTGCAAGCAATCGCGGCTTCAATATCTACATCAATCGCGGTGCCGACCTCACCAGCCAGCAACTGACGTTCACTATCCCTCAAGGTGCCACCATTGCCGCCAATGATGCCGTCACAGGTGATAGTGCCTTTACTCAAAATGAGGATGGCACGTATAGCGCGACACTGAATTTTGACAACACTAACCATAACCGCTTTGTGACCGTGACCTCGGAAGACGGTGAAAACAGAGCTACTTATCTGATTCAGATCATCCAGATGGAGCTTCCTACGGAATATCATTTTGAGCGTTTGCAGACGACCGACCAGCCTTATCACATACTTTTAGAGGAAGAAGCCATGACTACCGATGGCCTACAACGTGTTCTGCAATGGAGCAGCGGAAATCCGGGCTTCGAATTGACCAAAATGTATGATACGGATATGGATTTTCCCACCGTGCTGGTAGAGAATGGCTATGTGGGTCGCTGCGTTAAGCTGGAGACGCGCAATACGGGCGAATTCGGGAAAATGGTGCAGATGTACATAGCCGCAGGTAACCTGTTTATCGGCTCCTTCGACCTGAGCAATGCGCTCAACGCTCCTTTGGAGTCTACCCGTTTCGGCGTGCAATTCTACCGCAAACCGGTCAGCCTGAAAGGATATTACAAATACAGGCGTGGAGAAGTATATACCGAGAGCGGAGTGGAAGTGGAAGGAAAGCAGGATTCGTTTGACATCTACGCCATGCTCTACGAGGCAGAAGACAACGCCTTCATGCTGGACGGTTCCAACGGAAAGACCGACCGAAACATTGCGCTGCTGGCCCGTATAGACCAAGCCGACATCTTGGAAACCAATGAATGGACAGAATTCAATATTCCATTTGTGCCTATGAATGGCAAGACGGTGGACCAACAGAAGCTGCGCGAAGGAAAGTACAAACTGGGCATTGTGTTTACATCGAGCATCGAGGGAGACTACTTCAATGGTGCGGTGGGCAGCACGTTGTGGATAGACGAAGTAGAATTGATTTGCGAATAATTATCTTAAAATAGAAATAACAAATATGAAGACAAAGATATACAGTATGCTCCTCACGACTCTTTTGCTGATGAGTGCTGTCGGCCTGCGGGCGCAAGAGGAGCGGAATCAAGGCATTATCCAGTCTTATTTGCGCGGCTGGGAATATTCATTGAAAGCCGGATTCAGCATCGGAGGCACTTCTCCCCTGCCGTTGCCCGAAGAAATACGGAGCATTAATAGCTTCCGACCGGGAGGTGTGGCCATAGCCATCGAGGGGAACTCTACAAAATGGTTCGACAAGGAAAAGAAGTGGGGACTCACCATTGGCTTGCGACTGGAGAGTAAAAAAATGTCTACGGACGCCCGTGTGAAAAACTATAGCATGGAAATCATCAATGCCGAGAATGGTCGTTCGCTTCCCGGACTTTGGACGGGCAATGTAAAAACCAAGGTAAATAACTCTTATCTGACAATGCCCTTGTTGGCCAACTATCGTATCAGCAATCGTTGGAAAGTTGTGGCCGGCCCTTACTTCTCGTACATGATAGACGGAAACTTCTCCGGCAATGTGTATGAAGGTCATCTCCGTACTCCGGATGCTACAGGGCAACGCATCGATTTTACGGGTGAGAGTATTGCCACTTATGATTTTTCTGATAACTTGCGCAAGTTTCAATGGGGTGTGCAAGTAGGTGGCGAGTGGCGTGCCTTCAAGCATCTGAATGTCTTTGCCGACCTGACGTGGGGTTTGAATGATATTTTCCAAAAGGATTTCCAGACGATTACTTTCGCCATGTATCCCATTTATCTGAATATCGGATTCGGATATTCATTCTAAAGGCATATGAATATTGTATAAGCAAGGGGATACAAGGAGTTTTAATTTTTTCTACATGCGTATGCGGAATAGCGCGTACGGTGATGTGAGAGGCCGGAAAAACGGAAGTAGGACGAATGCCTTTCCGTTTTCCTCCCTGCTCGCTCCGCACATTTTTATGTTCTTATGCTTTTCAATGCATTAATCGCAGAAATACTACTTCTCGCTTAAAATCGGATCGGTCCGAAAAACCCGGTTGCGATATCGATAGTCCTCAAGCGGATAAGTTTCTTTAGAGAATAGCTTTTTCAAGTATTATTGCTTACCGGACAAAGTATTATTGGATACTTGCCTATTTATCCTTGAATACTTGGCCATTTTATATTGAATACTCTCAATTGGCGGAATTATGCTAACATTTAATTTCTGCCAAATGATAATTTAGCGGGTTGTTTTTAGGCGCGGATTACACGGATTAGACAGATTTCCTTAAACGAATGGTGTCTGTCATGTCGAGCTTGTCGAGACATCTCATGTTATACTGAGTATGTGCTACGTGAGACCCCTCGACTACGCTCGGGGTGACAGGGCAAGCCCTTTAAAGAATCCATGTAATCCGCGTAATCCGTGCCTAAAAATAAATTCCCATTTGTCCTATAAACTAAATATAATTAGTTACTTATATAGAATATAATAAGTAAATGAACTAAGAAACTGAATAAGCTTTGCCGGAAAATTGGATGAGGTTAAGTAGAAAGTTGTGTTCAAGCTTACGGTTGTATAACCGAAGCTTTCGGTTGTACAACTTAAGCTTTCGGTTTTACAACCGAAGTCTTCGGTTATAGAATATAGTTAGGAAAAAAGGGGTTTGCATGAAACTAAACATGATTAGATTCTTAACCGAGATATCTCTTTAATCGCTTTCTTTCTTGAAACATTCCCGAAATATTTTCGCAATGTACTTGTACTTATGTTGCAACGAACGTGTAATACCTTATTCGGACCTTTGCAGCGGAAAAAGAAACGAATAATAAATGAGTATGAAAGTAGATTTAGGTAAGGTTCTCTTCCTTATTTTATTCCTCACACTCTCCGCCATGACCGCCATGGCTGGAACGATTAAAGGAACTATTACAGACAAACAGACAAAGGAGCCGCTGACAGGTGCAACTGTGCAAGTGGCCGGAACTACGCAGGGTGCGGTGGCCGATATTGATGGTAACTATACGTTGCAAGTATCTAACGGAACATATAATCTCATCGTAAAATACGTAGGTTATGTGGATATTATGGTCAATAATGTAGAGGTGTCCGGTGAAATGGTGATGAACTTTGAGATGGAAAGCGATACACAAACCCTTGGTGAAGTGTCCATTACGGCACGAAAGAACTTAGAGAGTGAACGCGCCTTGCAGGTAGAACGTCAAAAAGCGACTTTGGCCATTGAAAATTTGGGAGCCAAGGAGATGAGTATTAAAGGCATTGGTAATGTGCAAGAAGGTGTAAAACAGATAACTGGTATTTCCATTGCTGATGCCGGACAGCTGATTGTACGCGGATTGGGTGACCGTTATAGTACTACGACGTTGAACGGATTGCCTATAGCCTCTCCTAACCCGGATAACAAACTGATACCCTTAGATTTATTCCCTTCGAGCACCGTACAGAATATTACGGTCAGCAAGGTGTACGATGCCAGCGTATTTGCCGACTACAGCGGGGCACACATTGATATCAGCACGAAGGAAAACGTAGCAGACGATTTCTTTAATGTCAGCTTTAATGTGGGCGGCGCCTTCAATACGATGGGCAAGGATTTTTATCAGATGGACCGCGATGGTACGCTGTTTAAAACACCTTCGTTGGATGAGGCTATTTATAATATGGAATTGCGTGAGTTCGATGAATACGTGAAAACTCATAATATATTTAAGACATCCTTTGATGTAGACAAGAAAAAAGCGTTGCCCCAGTTTGGCGGGAACATTGGTTTTGGCAAGAATTTCGACATCAAAGACCAAACATTGAGTCTGCTTATGTCTTTTAGTGCCAGCAATGAAACACAAAACATCTATGACGCGGTTTATAAAACCTTGGAAGCATCTACCGGTGAGGCGCAAAATGACTTTACTTATGATGAATATACCACAGCCTTGAAATTGGCTGGTTTGGCTTCGGCCAGCTTCACCCTACGCGAGGCCGACCGCATCGGTTACTCTTTTTTCTATGCCCGTAATGCCAGTGATTCTTACGAAAATCGTCAAGGTATGGATGCTGAAGATCATTCGTTGGCGGGTAGCAACAATGTGACACATATTTATACCTTGCAAAATCATCAGTTAAACGGACTTCATCATTTGGGCAACCAATGGGAGCTGACTTGGGGAGGTTCGTATAGCAAGACCAGCAGTGAAGAACCCGACCGTCGCCAGGTGATGTACACCCGCAACGAGGATGGCACGTACAGCCTTTTCAAGCTGAATCGCCAAGAGACCATGCGTTATTATGGCAACTTGACGGAAGATGAATGGGTAGGTGGCATTGCTGCGAAATATAACTGGAAAGAAAACGACTTCGTGCGCTTCGGCTTCAGTTATAAGGACAAGAATCGTGACTATATGGGCACACGTTTCTTCTATAACATCAACAAGCTGAATGTTAATGTAGACAATATCTACAATCCGGGCGAGTATCTTAATCAGGAGAATATAGAGAACGGCACCATTGCTATTAACCGCCGTATGCAGTCACATGATACCTATCGGGCCGGTATGGATATCTATGCGGCCTATGCCTCGACAGATTTTCATCCGTTGGCTTCCTTGCTGGTGAATGTGGGCTTGCGTTACGAGATGAGTAAGCAGTGGGTAGAATATGCCATTGAAGGTGATCAAAAATACCAGCGTCGGCGTGACTTGGACAAGCATGACCTGTTCCCTACCGTTAACTTGAAGTATTCCATCAATGACAAGAACAGTTTGCGTTTCTCGCTTTCGCGCACGGTGACACGTCCCTCGTTCATAGAAATGGCTCCGTTCCTTTACCAAGAGTCTTATGGATCGGCTCAGATTCGTGGTAATGAAGATTTGAAGAATGGTTACAACTACAATCTGGATATCCGTTACGAGCGTTTCGGCGAGAATGGAGATATGTTCTCGGCTACCGCCTATTACAAGCATTTGGATAATCCTATAGAACGTATTCAGCGACTGAACGGTGGCGCTACAATGTATTCATTTCAAAATGCCGATCAAGGTATGGCTGCCGGCTTGGAAGTGGAACTGCGTAAACAACTGGTTAAAGATTTGCGCTTAGGAGCCAATGTCTCCTACATGTATACCAACGTGAAATTGCCTCAAGGAGGAGCTTACACCAATAAGGAACGTTCGCTACAAGGCGCGTCGCCTATTTTGTTGAATGCGGATTTGGCTTACTCTCCCCGTTTTGATGAGGAGCGTCAACTCAACCTTGCGTTGCTCTACAACCTGCAAGGCAAGCGCATCCATGCTGTAGGCGTATCCCAGTTGGGAGACGTGCATCAGATGCCGGTACACACGATGAACTTCAATGCCGGTTACAATTTCAATAGTCATTTTAGTATCAATCTGCAAGTAAAAGACTTGCTGAACCGAGCCATGGTGTTCAAACAAGAAGTTCCGATGACAGGTGCCGAAGTGGTTGTAGAAGAATATAAGGAAGGAACTAGTTTTGAAGTGGGATTCAGCTATAAATTTTAGAAAACACATCAACTGAGAAATTCATATTTAATTATTAATATTTTAATAGTGGTTATTATGAAACTGAACAAAAAACTTTATTCATTGGCTTTTTTGGCCGGTCTGACGCTTTTCACTGCATGTAGTGATGACGAAGAAACTCCAGATGTTCCGGGTGGTAATGAGGAGGAAACCATTGTTCTTGAAGGTAGCATTACGGAAGATGTTACATTGGAAAGAGGAAAAACGTATGAACTGAGCGGTGCATATATGGTAGAGGAAGGCGCTACGTTGAACATCGAACCGGGTGTAAAGATTGTAGCTAAGTATGACGATGTGGTAGATTATATATTGATTAAACAAGGTGCCAAGATCAACGCTGTAGGTACTCAATCGGAGCCTATTGTGATGACGAGCGAACAAGAAGAACCGGGCGCATGGGGTGGTATTCACATTTGCGGACGTGCTCACACTAATGCAGAAGGTGGTCAGGGTAGCTCTGAAATCGGTGGTGCCATTTATGGTGGTAACGATGACAGCGACAACAGCGGTACGCTGCAATATGTACGTGTAGAATATACGGGTTATGCTTTCGATGAAGAACACGAGGCTAACGGTATCTCTTTCTATGGCGTGGGTAACGGTACGACGGTAGACCACTGCCAAGCTTACAAAGGATCGGACGATGGTTTTGAATTCTTCGGAGGTTCTGTAAATATCAGCAACATGGTGGTAACCGACTGTAGCGATGACTCTTTTGACTGGACAGAAGGCTGGAACGGTACGGCTACCAACCTGATAGCAGTACAAGAAAGTGAAGACGCGTTGGGCTATGCTTGCGACTGCTTGATTGAAGCCGACAATAATGAAAATAACTTCGATGCGACTCCTATTTCTTCCCCAACAATCAGTAACGCACTCTTCATCGGCAATGGTGCTGAAGGCAAGGGCGTACATCTGCGTCGTGGTACTCAGGTGAAGATGGACAATGTACAAATCTATGGCAAGACGGATGCTTTGTACGTGGAGAGTGCTCAAACAGAGAACTTCTTGTTGGATGGTACATCTACAATGGCAAATGTAAAAATCAGCGGCGCATTGGTTAACAAAGATGGCATTTATACGAATGAAGAGTTCCTGGCTGACGGCAACCTGACTAACCAAAGCAATCCGTATGCTGACTATAATGCCATTGCGGCTGAATATTCGTGGATTAACGGTTGGACGCGTACTTGGGGGGCAAGCAGCGAGGAAGCTGAAAACATTATTCCTGACGGCACTGAACTGAACGCTTCTTTGACGGAAAATGCAACGCTGGGCGCAGGAAATACGTACTATCTGAGCGGCGCTTACACCGTGGAGGAAGGCGCTACACTGAATATTCAGGAAGGCGTTACTCTGATAGCCAGATATGACGACAATGTAGATTACATCTTGGTAAAGCAAGGTGCTAAAATTAATGCCATAGGTACGGCCGAAAATCCTATCGTGATGACTTCTGAACAGAAAGAGGCCGGTGCATGGGGTGGTATCCACATCTGCGGTCGCGCTCATACCAATGCTGAAGGTGGTGAAGGAATGTCTGAAATCGGTAATGCCGCTTATGGAGGTGATGACGATGCCGATAATTCAGGTACATTGCAATACGTTCGCTTGGAGTACACCGGGTACGCTTTCGATGAAGAGCACGAAGCTAATGGCATTTCTTTCTATGGTGTAGGTAACGGTACGAGCGTAGATCATTGTGTAGCTTACAAAGGAAGTGATGATGGCTTTGAGTTCTTCGGTGGCTCTGTGAATGTCAGCAATATGGTTGTAATCAGCTGTAGCGATGATTCATTCGACTGGACAGAAGGATGGAACGGTACGGCAACTGACTTGGTGGCTTATCAAGAACCTGTGGAGACTTTGGGCTATGAATGCGATTGCCTGATTGAGGCTGATAACAATGAGAATAACTACGTGGCCGCACCTGTGGCACAGCCCACTTTGAGTAATCTTATCCTGGTAGGCAACGGGGCCGATGGGCAAGGTGTGCGCTTGCGTCGCGGCACTTATGTGAAGATGAACAACGCTCAAATCTGTGGTAAGGGTAAACCTCTAACTGTAGAAAGCGAAGAAACTGAAAACGCCCTGTTAGCAGGTACGGATGCTTTCATTACCAATACTACTATCAGTGCTAATGTTGATAGTGAGAAGAACATTTATACGAACGAAGCATTCTTGGCCGATGCTGGCAATAAGGTAGACACCAACCTGACTTTCGCTGATTTCGATGCCATCAAGGCTGCCTGTGACTGGCTGGCCGGCGCATGGATTGGCGAATAATAAAGCACACATCTTATTAAAAATGATGAAAGGGGTAGTCCCAATTTTGAGACTATCCCTTTTGCTTTATAAGATAAAAAGACTTTGATACTTCCGTAGACAGGATGATGTTTATATACGCATTATAACACCCTTTGCCTCATTCAATCAAAGTCCCAACTTCAGTTTCTTCCGCACAAATTCCTCCACGAACTCCACTGTACCATCGATGCCTAATACGGATGAATCTACGCAGAGATGGTAGGTGGCGGCAGCTCCCCATGTCTTATAGCTGTAGTAGTTGTAATATTCGCTACGCTTTTTGTCTGCCTTTTCCATTAAATCCTCAGCGGCTTGTTCCGTAATGCCTTGGCGTTCACATAGTCGGCGTATGCGTTCTTCGCGGGAGCAGGAGATAAATACGTTGGCGCAACGCGGATGGTCGCGCAATACATAATCGGCGCATCTGCCTACAAACAGGCAAGATTTTTCATTGGCTAATCGACGTATGACATCGCTCTGTAGTTTAAACAGATTATCGTTGCTCAGACAGTTGTTGGCAGGTATGGCACCATCGCCCACGAAAGGAAAGCGCATGCCAAACAGGCCTCCCATGAAACCTTGTGAAGCCCGCTCGTCAGCCTTTTCAAAAAACTCGCGACAAAGTCCGCTTTCTTGCGAAGCCAGTTCTATCAATTCTTTGTCATAGAAATCAATGCCTAGGCGATGAGCCAGCTTCTCGCCAATCTCGCGTCCGCCACTTCCCAGCTGACGTCCGATGTTTACTATAAATTTTTCGTTCATGATATATGCACATTAGTAATATATTTAAGCCTTCTTTGCTTGAAATTAATTCTGCCAACAGGCTTATTTGTATCTTAATTCTCGCAAAGTTAGCACAAATCTGCGAAAATCAAAGATATGAAGATGTTTTTCTATTAAAATAACAGGATGAAGGCTGAAAGCTGCACTAGCTGGTAGCATGGTTAGTGCCATAACGTCATGTCCGATAACATTAAAAAAGTATGAATAGCTAAGTTTTTATCTCATAACCATCGAGTTAAATAAATTATTTATGTATCTTTGCACGATTTTTAGAAAGAAACATTGATACTAAGAAATTTTTTATGATTAACCCAATTGTTAAGACGATCGAGCTGCCCGATGGAAGAACCATCACGCTCGAAACGGGAAAGCTGGCAAAACAGGCAGACGG
>CALUOR010000054.1 GCA_944322285.1 uncultured Bacteroides sp. | reverse complement strand
TGAGATAATTAACTGAATTACAAACTTTTAAAACACGAATCAGAAGCAATTTTCAACTCCTGATTCGCATTATTAATCAATGGAGGACAAGTTATTTAAAAAGTTAGATAACTTGTTCATTCATACTATTTGTTATTTTGAATAAGTTTCTTGTGGACTCACTATTGATTTCCGTTATTATTCCAATGTACAACAGTCGTTCCACCATCGAATGCGCCGTGCAGTCCGTCCTGCGCCAAACCTACCCGCATATAGAGGTATGGGTCGTAGACGATGGTTCGGACGATGAAGGCTTGTCGCTAATAGAGCAGTTGCAGGACGAGCGCATTCATTGTCACCGTTTGCCTCACCGCAATGCCAATGTAGCCCGCAACTACGGCATCATGCACAGTCACGGGGAATACATCGCCATGCTGGACGCGGACGATGAATGGACGGAGAAGCATCTGGAAAGCTCCTTGGCGGTGTTGCAGCGTGAAGGGGCGGACGGAGTGTATGGAAGCCTGATACTGCGGGGAACAAGAGACCGGGAGGTGACAACCCGCACGATACGACAAGATGAATCCACCATTGATTTCCTATTGGCAAACGGGTATGGGGCGCAGACCTCTACTTTAGTCATGACCGCCGAGAGTGCCAAGGATATTTTATGGGACGAGACGCTGAACCGGCATCAGGATTACGACTTCATCGTACGTTACCGCAGGAAGTACCGCCTTTGCCCGAAGCTGGAGGCAACCACTGTCTATTATTTCTCTATGGAACCTAAAACGATTGATTTTGAGTCGTGCATCCGCTTTATCAAGACGGTGGAGGACGAACTGTCGGACGTGCTGTACCTGAATTACCACCGCAATATGCTGCGGCTGGCCTTGTCCCAGTCAGCCGGCAATGAAATCATCTCCTATTACAGAAACGCCTGCACCCGCTATCCTTACCTGATTTCCCTTCAGGACTATCTGATGTTCCGGCATCCGGGAGGAAACTTCGAGTTGTGGAAGATGAAAATGGAATACATTTGGGAAATCCTGAAAACGAGAATCACCGTGTAAGTTGTAATCTCATTGAATAAACAGTTACTATGCGACACGCTTTCCCTCACTATACCCAGCTTGACACCATGGACTGCGGCCCCACCTGCCTGCGTATGATTGCGAAGCACTACGGACGCAGCTATTCCCTGCAAACCCTGCGGGAACGGAGCTTCATCACCCGGCAGGGCGTGTCCATGCTGGGCATCAGCGAGGCGGCGGAGAGCATCGGCTTCCGTACGCAGGGCGTGCGCGTCACCGTGGAACAGCTGGTGAACGACGTGCCGCTGCCCTGCATCCTGCACTGGAACCAGAACCACTTCGTGGTGTGCCACCGCATCCGCCGCAGCCGGAAGGGAGCTTATACGTTCTACATCTCCGACCCCGCCAAAGGGAAGTACGCGATGGACGAAGCGGGTTTCCGCAAGTGCTGGTGCTCCACGAAGGAGCAAGGGGAGGACTGCGGGGTGGCGTTGGTGCTAGCCCCTACGCCCGACTTCTACGAACGGGAGGACGAGGCGGAGCGGCAGGGAAGAGGGTTCGGGTATTTCCTTCGCTACCTGTCCCCCTACAAGTCCCAACTGGCACAACTGGCGGTGGGGATGGGGCTGGGCAGCGTGTTCGCCGTGGCTCTGCCCTTCCTGACGCAGGCGGTGGTGGACCAGGGCGTGGCCTACAACAACCTGAACCTGATTACGCTGATACTCATCGCCCAGCTGGTGCTGTCGGTGACGCAGACGGGGGTGAACTTCCTGCAAAGCTGGATTACGCTGCACATGAACGCGCGGGTGAGCATCACGCTGATATCGGACTTCCTGATGAAGCTCATGAAGCTGCCGCTGCACTTCTTCGACGTGAAGAACATCGGCGACATCCTGCAACGCATCGGCGACCACAGCCGCATCCAGTCGTTCATGACGGGCAGCACGCTGTCCACCATCTTTTCGTTCTTCAACTTCATCGTCTTCGCCTGCGTGCTGGCTTATTACGACCTCTCCATCCTGGCGGTGTTCCTGGCGGGGAACACGCTGTACGTGGCGTGGATCGTGTTCTTCCTGCGCTACCGCCGCCGGCTGGACAACGCCCGTTTCGCGCAGGCGTCCGTGAACCAGAGCAGCCTGGTGCAGATGGTGACAGGGATGCAGGAAATCAAACTGAACAACTGCGAACGGCAGCAGCGGTGGCAGTGGGAAGGCATCCAGGTGAAGCTGTTCAAGATCAGCATCAAGAGCACGGCCCTGGGGCAGCTGCAACAACTCGGCTCGGTGTTTTTCAGCCAGACAACGGGACTGCTGATTTCCTACCTCTCGGCCAGGGCGGTGGTTGAGGGGGACATCACGCTGGGCATGATGATGAGCGTGAGCTACATCATCGGGCAGCTGTCGGCGCCCGTGAGCCAGCTCATCACGTTCGCGCAGTCGCTGCAGGACGCCAAAATCAGCCTGGAACGCCTGGGCGAGATACACAACCGGGAGGACGAGGAGCAGGGCAGGGAAGGCCGGCTGGACGAGCTGCCGGACTACGACGCACTGCGGCTGGAGCACGTGAGCTTCAGCTATGACGGGGCGGAGAGGGACTACGTGCTGGAGGACCTGAACTTAGAAATACCCAAGAACAAGGTGACCGCCATTGTGGGAGCCAGCGGGAGCGGGAAGACCACCATCGTGAAACTGCTGCTGGGCTTCTATCCGCCGAATAGGGGGAAAGTGCGTGTAGGAAGCACGGAGCTGGCGGACGTGAACCCGCACGTATGGAGGCGGCATACGGGGGCGGTGATGCAGGACGGCTTCATCTTCTCGGACACCATCGCGCGGAACATCGCCGTGGGCGTGGAGACGATAGACAAGGAGCGGCTGCTGCACGCGGCGGAGACCGCCTGCATACGGGACTTCATCGAGTCGCTGCCGCTGAAGTACAACACGAAGATAGGCATGGAAGGGAACGGGCTGAGCCAGGGACAGAAACAGCGGCTGCTGATAGCGCGGGCCGTGTACAAGAATCCGGACTTCCTGTTCTTCGACGAGGCGACCAACGCCCTGGACGCCAACAACGAGCGCGCCATCATGGAAAACCTGAACACGTTCTACCGGGGAAAGACGGTCGTGGTGGTGGCGCACCGGCTGAGCACGGTGCAGAACGCCGACCGCATCGTCGTGCTGGACCATGGGAAAGTGGCGGAGGAAGGCACGCACCGGGAACTGACCGCCCGCAAGGGGGCTTATTATACACTGGTGAAGAACCAGCTGGAACTGGGGACATAAATATAAGGACATGGAGACGGAAAAAGAGACGAAGAGAGCATTGGAAAAAGAGGCGGCTTCCATGGACCTGCGCAGCGAGGAGTTCCAGGAAGTGCTGGGAGCCGTGCCGCCCTGGATTCTGCGTTGGGGCATCGCGACGGTGGCGGCGGTGGTCGTGCTGCTGATAGCGGGCAGCGCCCTGTTCCGATACCCGGACGTGGTGACGGCCACGGTGACGCTGACGGGCAGCCGGCCCGCCGCTACGGTGGTGGCGCATTCCACGGGGAAACTGCAATACATCTATGTGGAAGACAACCAGCCGGTGGAAGCGGGCGACTACCTGGCCCTGATAGAGAACGAGGCGCGGGCGGAGGACGTGCGCTACCTCCGGAACTTCCTGGAGGAGCAGGCGGCGGTGGATGCAGACAGCCTGCGCCTGCCCCGGCGGGACCTGACGCTGGGAAGCATGCAGTCGCTTTACGCCTCCTACTATACCGCCCTGGCCACTTACCGGCAGTTCGTGCGGCTGGACTACTACCGCCGGAAAGCGGCCCTGATGGAGGGGCGCATCCGGCAGACAGAGGACTACGCCCGCCACATGGAACGGCAAAGGGCGTTGACGGAGGAACAGTTGGCCGTCAGCCGGAAGCAGTACCAGAGGGACTCGCTGCTGCACGCGCAGGAACTGCTGTCGGACGCGGAGCTGGAGAACACCTACAACGCCTATCTGCAAGCAAGGCTGGCTTATGAGAGTATTCTGTCAAGCATGGAGAACCAGCGGATACAGATAGCCCAGCTGCATGAGACACTGTATGATACGGAATACCAGCACGAGGACCAAAAAGAAGCGCAGGAATTACAGCTGCAGTCGCTCGCCATGCAGCTACAGACCGGCCTGCACGACTGGGAACTGGCCTATGTGCTGAAAGCGCCCGTGGACGGAAGGGTGACCTTCACCAACTTCTGGGTGGAGAACCAGAACCTCACGGCAGGCGAGGAGGCCTTCAGCGTGGTGCCCGAAGACAACGGGAAGTTACTTGCCAAGGCGATGCTCCCCACGGAAGGGTCGGGGAAAGTGAAGGCAGGTCAGCGGGTACACATCCGCTTCAACAACTATCCGGATACGGAGTTCGGGGTGGTGGAAGGAGAGGTGCGTAACATCTCGCTGGTGCCCGTCAGGGTAGAGGACGTCAGCCATTACGTGGTGGAAGTCACCTTGCCGCAGGGCCTGCGCACCACGTACGGCAAGGAGCTGCCCTTTGTGTCCGGCATGGAAGGCCGGGCGGACATCGTGACGGAAAATCTGTCGCTGCTGGAAAGATTCTTATTGCCGGTTAAGAAGGTGTGGACGGAGCATGTGACTCCGTAGATAATCCTTAAAGAAAGTTATAAAATAAAGTTAGAAAACTTCCCGCAATGAAAAAGTTTCTACTTTTACGCTCCATTTTAATTGAAGTTAGGATTAAAGTATGGAACAACAATATATAGTAAAGGCGATAGACGCAGCTTTGAAAGCCGGCGAAGAAATATTATCCATTTATGACGACCCGGCATCGGACTTCCAGATAGAGCGGAAAGCCGATAATTCACCTCTGACGATAGCTGACCGGAAGGCGCACCGGGTCATCAGCTCGATGCTGGCGGACACGCCCTATCCGGTGCTGAGCGAAGAAGGACGCTCCATCCCTTATCAGGAGCGGAGCGGGTGGGAGAGCCTTTGGATTGTAGACCCCCTGGACGGCACGAAGGAGTTCATCAAGCGCAACGGGGAGTTTACCGTCAACATCGCCTGGGTGAGCGGCTCGGTGCCCCGCATGGGAGTGATTTACGTGCCCGTGAAACGGGTCCTTTATTTTGCCGACGAAGCATTGGGAGCTTACAAGCTGGAAAACGTCACCTCCCGTGAAGGCGCCACGCTGGAGGAGCTGACGGCACGTGCCGTGAAGTTGCCCTCCGACAAGGGGCACGAAGGCTATGTCGTGGTGGCATCCCGTTCGCACCTGACGCCTGAGACGGAACAATTTGTGGCGGAGGCACGGTCCATGTTTCCTCGCGTGGAGATGATTTCGAGCGGGAGTTCGATAAAGATGTGCCTGGTGGCCGAAGGCACGGCCGATGTATATCCGCGCTTCGCGCCCACGATGGAGTGGGACACGGCGGCGGGCCATGCCATTGTGCGGGCGGCCGGGGGCGAAATCTACCGGACGGATGTGAACGAGCCTTTGCGGTATAACAAAGAGAACCTGTTGAATCCGTGGTTCATTGTAGAAATGAAGAATTAAGAATGAAGAACGATGAATTTTGAGATAATTTTCGTACTGCTCGGGCTGATAGGGATGCTGATAGCCCTGATTAAAGACAAGATGCGTCCCGGCATCGTGCTGCTGAGCGTGGTGGTGCTGTTCATGGTGGCGGGCATCATCAGTCCCCAGCAGATGGTGGCCGGCTTCAGCAACCGGGGCATGATTACGGTGGCTCTGCTGTTCCTCGTGAGCGAGGGCATCCGGCAGAGCGGAGCGTTGAGCACCGTGGTCAAGAAACTTCTTCCCAACGAGAAAACAACCGTGGCCAAGGCGCAGACGCGCATCCTGCCCATCGTGAGCGCTTTCTCGGCTTTCTTGAACAATACGCCCGTGGTAGTTATCTTCGCCCCGATATTGAAGAACTGGTCGAAGCGTGTGGGCCTCTCCTGCACGAAGTTCCTGATTCCCCTTTCCTACGCCACCATCCTGGGCGGCTTGTGTACGCTGATAGGCACTTCCACCAACCTGGTGGTGCACGGCATGATGATAGACCGCGGCTACGAAGGCCTGAAAATGTTCGACTTGGCCTACATCGGAATACCCATCACGGTGGCGGGGCTTCTTTTTATCATCCTGACATCCAAAAAACTATTGCCCGCCGAGCGTCCCGACAACTTTGAGGAGGAGGAGGCGGATGTGGCCGAAGGCAACGGACAACACGTGGTGGAAGTGGTGCTTGCTTCCCGCTTCCCCGGCTTGAAGCGCAAGCTGAAAACATTCGATTTCAAGCGTCGTTATGGCGCCGAAATCAAGGAAATACGCCAGGGCGGACAGGTGATAACCGACAATCTGGGCGAAGTGCGCTTGCAGGAAGGCGACACGCTGGTCTTGCTGGCCGATGACGCCTTTACAAAGACATGGGGCGACTCGTCCGTCTTCCTGATGATGACCAACGGGAAGGAAATACCTACCCGTCAGATGCCCGGATGGAAGAAATGGACGGCGTTGGCGCTTCTCATCATCATGATTGTGGGAGCCACCATCGGCGAGTTGCCTTTCTTCCAAGAGAGTTTCCCTCGGGTGAAGATGGACATGTTCTTCTTCGCTTCGGTCACGGCCGTGGTGATGGCGTGGCTCAAACTTTTCCCGCCCAAGAAATATACGAAATACATCAGCTGGGACATCCTGATAACGATAGCCTGCGCTTTTGCCATCAGCGCGGCTATGGAGGAATCGGGGCTGGCGGCGTTGATAGCCAACTTCATCAAGCAGGTGGCCGGCTCTTTGGGAGCATGGGGCGCGCTGGCCTTGCTCTATCTCGTGACGCTGATAATCACGGAACTGGTGACGAACAATGCCGCCGCGGCCTTGGCTTTCCCCTTGGCTTTGGAGACGGCTGAGAAGTTCGGTGTCGACCCGATGCCTTTCTTCATTGCCATCTGCATTGCGGCGTCGGCCGGCTTTGCCACGCCTATCGGTTATCAGACAAACCTGATTGTGCAGGGCGCCGGCAACTATAAGTTTACCGACTTCTTGAAGATAGGTGTCCCGATGGACTTGATAGTCATGATTATCTCCGTAAGCCTTATCCCGTTGATATGGCCATTTACGAGTGTAATATAAATTAGGCGCGGATTACGCGGATTTCACGAATATGTTATTTGTGAGACCATTAACATCCATAAATTCTATGATAAAACTTAATCCGTGAAATCCGTGTAATCCGCGCCTAAAACCCATTGATAAATTATTATTTTATGGAACAACATATATATCCGATATTCGACAAGATGCTGACCCGTGCCGACAAAGAAGAATTGCTCGGCCAGCATGGGGTCATGATTTGGTTTACCGGGCTGAGCGGCTCGGGCAAGAGCACGATAGCCATCGCCTTGGAGCGAGAGTTGCACAAGCGGGGCATCCTGTGCCGCATCCTGGACGGGGACAACATCCGGAGCGGCATCAACAACAACTTAGGTTTCACGGAAGCCGACCGCGTGGAGAACATACGCCGCATCGCGGAAGTGTCCAAATTGTTCGTGGACACGGGCATCGTGACATTGGCGGCATTCATCAGCCCCAATAACGACATCCGCGAGATGGCCGCCCGCATCATCGGCAAGGACGACTTTGTGGAAGTCTATGTCAGCACGCCCATCGAGGAGTGCGAGCGCAGGGATGTAAAGGGCCTGTACGCCAAGGCGCGCCGGGGCGAGATAAAGAACTTCACCGGCATATCCGCTCCCTTCGAAGCGCCCGAGCATCCGGCCTTGACACTGGACACGTCCGTGCTCAGCGTGGAAGAGTCGGTAGGCAAGTTGTTGGAGTTGATTTTACCCAAGATTGAGAAGAAATAAACAGATAACAAATGGAAGAATATAAACTGAGCCACCTGAAGGAACTCGAAGCCGAGTCCATACACATCATCCGCGAGGTGGCCGCGGAGTTTGAGAATCCCGTCATGCTCTACAGCATCGGCAAGGACTCGTCGGTCATGGTGCGCCTGGCGGAGAAGGCTTTCTATCCCGGTAAAGTGCCTTTCCCCCTGATGCACATCGACTCCAAGTGGAAGTTCAAGGAGATGATACAATTCCGTGACGAGTATGCTAAGAAGTACGGATGGAACCTGATTGTGGAGAGCAACATGGAGGCGTTCAAGGCAGGCGTAGGCCCCTTCACCCACGGAAGCAAGGTGCATACCGACCTGATGAAGACCCAAGCCCTGCTGCACGCGCTGGACAAGTATAAGTTTGACGCGGCTTTTGGCGGGGCGCGCCGCGATGAGGAGAAGTCCCGTGCCAAGGAGCGCATCTTCTCCTTCCGCGACCGTTTCCATCAATGGGACCCCAAGAACCAACGCCCCGAGTTGTGGGACATCTACAATGCCCGGGTACATAAGGGCGAGAGCATCCGCGTGTTCCCCCTGAGCAACTGGACGGAACTGGACATCTGGCAATACATCCGCCTGGAGAATATCCCCATCGTCCCCCTCTACTTCGCCAAGGAGCGTCCGGTCGTAGAGATAGACGGCAACTTGATTATGCCCGATGACGACCGCCTGCCCGAGCAATACCGCGACAAGATTCAGATGAAGAAGATACGCTTCCGCACCTTGGGATGCTGGCCCTTGACCGGCGCCATCGAGAGCGAGGCCGACACCATCGAGAAGATTGTGGAGGAGATGATGACCACCACCAAGAGCGAGCGCACGACCCGTGTCATCGACTTCGACCAGGAGGCCAGCATGGAGCAGAAGAAACGCGAAGGATACTTCTAAATGAAGAATGAAGAACTAAGAATGAAGAATTATGGAGAATAAGATTGATATAAAGACCTTCTTGGACAATGACGAGAAGAAGGATTTATTACGCTTCTTGACCGCTGGAAGCGTGGACGATGGCAAGTCGACTCTTATCGGCCGCCTGTTGTTCGATAGCAAGAAGATTTACGAAGACCAGTTGGACGCCTTGGAGCGCGATAGCAAGCGTGTGGGCAATGCCGGCGACCACATTGACTACGCCCTCCTGCTGGACGGCTTGAAGGCCGAGCGCGAACAGGGCATCACCATCGACGTGGCCTACCGTTATTTCTCGACCAACAAGCGCAAGTTCATCATCGCCGACACGCCGGGGCATGAGCAATATACGCGCAACATGATTACGGGAGGCTCTACGGCCAACCTGGCCATCATCCTCGTAGATGCAAGATTGGGTGTCATCACGCAGACCCGTAGGCACACGTTCCTCGTCTCCCTGCTGGGCATCAAGCACGTGGTGCTGGCCGTAAACAAGATGGATTTGGTGGACTTCTCCGAAGCGCGCTTCAATGAAATTGTGGGCGAGTACCGGAAGTTCATCGAGCCGCTGGGCGTGCCCGACGTGACGTGCATCCCGCTCTCCGCCCTCGACGGAGATAACGTGGTGGAGAAATCCGCCCGCACGCCGTGGTATACCGGCCCCGCCCTGCTGGACTTCCTGGAGACGGTGCACATCGGCAACGACCACAACCTGCAAGATTTCCGCTACCCCGTGCAATACGTCCTGCGTCCCAACCTCAACTTCCGTGGCTTCAGCGCCAAGGTGGCATCGGGCGTGGTACACAAGGGGGATGAAGTGATGGCCCTGCCTTCGCGCAAGAAGTCGCGCGTGAAGAGCATCGTCACCTACGACGGGGAACTGGATTACGCCTTCCCGCCCCAGTCCGTCACATTGACGCTGGAGGACGAGATAGACGTGTCGCGCGGCGAGATGCTGGTTCATCCCGACAACCTGCCTTGCGAAGGCCGCAACTTCGAGGCCATGCTCGTCTGGATGGACGAGGAGCCGATGGACATGAACAAGTCGTTCTTCATCAAGCAGACCACTAACCTGAGCCGCTCGCACGTCACGGACATCAAGTACAAGGTGGACGTCAACACCATGGAGCACCTTTCAATTGACAATGGACAATTGACAAGGGACACCCTGCCCATGCAGCTCAACCAGATAGCCCGCGTGGTGATAACCACCGCCAAGGAGCTTTTCTTCGACCCCTACCGGAAGAACAAGGCCACCGGCTCGTTCATCCTCATCGACCCCATCACGAACAACACCAGCGCCGTGGGCATGATTATCGACCGCATCGAGGACAAGGACATGCTTGTGGACGAGGACATTCCCACGCTCGACCTCCCGAAGTTGGGCATCGCCCCCGAGCAGTACGAAGCGGTGGACAAGGTGGTCAGGGAACTCGACCGGCAGGGCATTGCCATTAAAGTAAATAAGTAGTAACATAGCACCCTTTGCCTCCGTCCAGCCAAGGCAATGCCTCCGTCCAGCCAAGGCAACGCCTCCGTCCAGTCAAGGCACGGCCTTCGTCCAGCCAAGGCGGACAGGCGGGTCAGGACATCGGCACAGGTGCAGATTAAAATGATAGTTTTATGGGCTTATTAGAATTCAATAAACTCCCCATCAACACCCTGGTGGGCGCAGATTGGAAAACCTTCAAGGCGGTGAGTGCGGGGCGCGTCATCGACCCGGCCTACCGTGGCAAGTACCGCCTGACCAAGGCCGTGTGCCGCCTGCTCTCCACATTGGTTTCCCTGCAAGATAACAGATACCGGAAGCTATTGGCCGACAAGCCGTTGGAGCACGACCCCGTGTTCATCCTCGGCCATTGGCGGAGCGGGACGACCTTCGTGCACAACGTCTTCTCGTGCGACAAGCACTTCGGCTATAACACCACGTATCAGACCGTCTTCCCGCACCTCATGATGTGGGGCCAGCCCTTCTTCAAGAAGAACATGAGTTGGCTGATGCCCGACAAGCGTCCCACGGACAACATGGAACTGGCCGTAGACCTGCCCCAGGAAGAGGAGTTCGCCCTGGCCAACATGATGCCCTACACGTATTACAACTTCTGGTTCTTCCCCAAGTATCAGCAGGAATATGCGGAGAAATATCTGCTATTCAACGACATCACGCCGCAGGAGTTGAAGGCGTTTGAAGAGACTTTCGTGAAGCTCATCAAGATTTCCCTTTGGAATACGCACGGCACGCAGTTCCTCAGCAAGAACCCGCCCCACACGGGCCGCGTCCGCGAGTTGGTCAAGATGTTCCCCAATGCCAAGTTCATCTACCTGATGCGTAACCCCTACACCGTGTTCGAGAGCACCCGCAGCTTCTTCACCAACACCATCCAGCCCCTGAAGCTGGAGGACATCACGCCCGAAGAACTGGAGCAGAACATCCTCTCCATCTACGCCAAGCTCTACCACAAGTACGAGGCGGACAAGGCGTGCATCCCTGCGGGCAACCTCATCGAGGTGAAGTTCGAGGACTTCGAGGCCGACGCCATGGGCATGACGGAGCACATCTACCAAGCCCTCTCCCTGCCCGGCTTCCCTGAGTCGCGCAAGGATATCGAGAAGTACGTGGGCGGCAAGAAGGGCTACAAGAAGAACAAGTATAAGTACGACGACCGCACCGTGCGCCTTGTACAGGAGAATTGGGGCTTTGCGCTGGGGCAGTGGGGGTATGAATTATAAATGATAATATAGATGATGGAGAAGAGAAAGATTTGCTATATATGTTTCTTATGGACGCTATGGTGTGCCCTGCCTTCTGCTTTGTGGGCGCAACCGGAGCTGATACCCTACGGGGACATGGACCAATGGATTGACCGCCAGATAAAAGAATCCGGCATCATCGGAGGCGAGACGAAGCACGTTTACGCCATCGGGCCTACGGGCACTATCGTGGGAGACGAGGCTTATACGCCCCAAGGTGGCTCTCCCTGGGCATCGTCCAACGTGATGGCCAAGGTGGCGGGCATCACCAAGACGCAGACTTCCGTCTTCCCCGAGAAACGGGGCGATGGGTATTGCGCCCGGCTGGACACCCGCATGGAGAGCGTCAAGGCATTAGGCTTTATTAATATCACGGTACTGGCCGCCGGCTCCATTTTCGTGGGCAATGTGCACGAGCCAATCAAAGGGACGAAGAATCCGCAGAAGATGCTCAACTCCGGTATCCCCTTCACCAAGAAGCCCGTAGCCATCCAATTTGATTATAAGGTGAAGATGTCCGAACGCGAGAAGCGCATCCGTGCTACAGGTTTCAGCCGCATCACGGATGTGGACGGTAAGGACTATCCGGCCGTCATCCTTCTCCTGCAAAAGCGCTGGGAAGACAAGGAAGGAAACATCTACGCCAAGCGTGTAGGTACGATGGTGGTGCGCTATGACAAGACTACTCCCGACTGGACGAACAACGCCACCTATGAGATTATGTATGGCGACATTACGGGAAATCCCGCCTACAAGGCCCACATGATGCGCCTGCAAGTGGAGGAACGTTATGCCGTGAACAGCATGGGCGAGAGCGTGCCCATTCATGAAGTGGCTTGGGGCACAAAGGATGATGAGCCTACGCACATGGTGTTGCAATTCACATCCAGCCACGGAGGCGCCTATATCGGTTCGCCCGGCAATTCTCTTTGGATAGATAATGTAAAACTTGTGTATTGATTGTTGGGAGGTAACGATTAAAGTTGTATTTTTGTGCCCGTTATGGGAAGAATACTTGCGATAGATTACGGAAAGAAGCGCACGGGCATAGCGGTTAGCGATACATTACAGCTGATTGCCAACGGATTGACCACGGTGCCTACGGGTGAATTGATGTCCTTTTTGACGGATTATGTTTCCCGCGAGCCGGTGGAGCGGATTATCGTGGGCTTGCCCAAGCAGATGAATAACGAAGCCTCGGAGAACGCGAAGCGCATCGAGCCTTTTGTCGGAACTTTGCGGAAGGCAATGCCAAACATTCCCGTGGAGTATGTGGACGAGCGTTTCACCTCCGTATTGGCCCATCGGGCAATGCTGGAAGGTGGCTTGAAGAAGAAGGCGCGTCAGAACAAGGCGTTGGTGGATGAAATTAGTGCCACCATTATCTTGCAGGACTATTTAGAAAGTAAACGACTATAAATATACATATATAATATAGAGATTATGATTTTGCCAATTTATACCTATGGACAACCGGTATTGAGAAAGGTGGCCGAAGACATTGCCCCGGATTATCCGGATTTGAAGGAACTTATCGCAAACATGTTCGAGACAATGGATAACGCCGAAGGGGTAGGGCTGGCCGCTCCGCAAATCGGGCTCCCTATCCGGGTGGTGGTTATCAACCTGGATGTCCTTTCGGATGACCTGCCCGAGTACAAGGGGTTCCGCAAGGCATTCATCAACGCCCACATCCTGGAAGTGTCGGGCGAGGAAGAGTCCATGGAGGAAGGATGCCTGAGCCTGCCGGGTATTCATGAGACCGTGAAACGTGGAAATAAAATCCATGTACAATACCTGGATGAGAATCTTGAAGCGCATGACGAAGTGGTGGAAGGTTATCTGGCCCGTGTCATGCAACATGAGTTCGACCATCTGGAGGGAAAGATGTTCATCGACCATCTCTCCCCCCTGCGCAAGCAGATGATAAAAGGTAAGCTAAATGCCCTGCTCAAAGGGAAGGCGCATTGCACTTATCGGGTGAAGACCGTAAAGAAATAATCTCTCCTTGCCCATGATAAAGAAAATACTGATTTTTCTATCGCTCTTCCCGCTTTGCCTTTTTGCGCAGATTAATACCGAACGAGTGATGATGATAGCCCGTAATGCGCTCTATTTTGAGGATTACGTGTTGTCTATCCAGTATTTTAATCAAGTCATCAGTGCCAAACCCTATCTGTTCGAGCCTTATTTCTACCGGGGATTAGCCAAGATAAACTTGGATGATTACCAAGGAGCCGAGGCCGATTGTGACGAAGCCATCCGGCGCAATCCGTTTGTGGTGGGTGCCTATCAAATCCGGGGACTGGCCCGCATCAAGCAAAATAATTTTGAAGGAGCCATCGAGGACTATCGTACCGCTTTGAAGTACGACCCGGAAAACTTGGTCTTATGGCATAATCTGACTTTGTGCCACATGCAGGAAGAGGATTATGCCGATGCGCAGGACGACTTGGCGCAGCTCCTGAAAATAGCTCCCCGATATACTCGTGCCTATTTGATGCGGGGCGAGGTCTACATGAAGCAGAACGACACCATCAGTGCCTTGAAAGACTTCGACAAGGCCATCGAGTTGGACAAGTATGATGCTGACGGATGGAGTGCCCGCGCCATGGTCTATCTGCAACAAGCCAAGTATAAAGAAGCCGAAAGCGACCTGACTCAGGCTATCCGCCTGAGCGTGAAGAATACGGGTAACTACATCAACCGTGCCTTAGCCCGCTTCCATCAGAACAACCTGCGCGGGGCCATGCGCGATTATGACTTGGCTTTGGACATCGACCCGAACAATTTTATCGGGCACTATAACCGAGGTTTGCTACGTGCCCAGGTTGGTGATGATAACCGTGCCATCGAGGACTTCGACTTCGTGTTGCAGATGGAGCCGGATAACATGATGGCAACCTTCAACCGAGGTTTGCTACGTGCCCAGACGGGAGATTATCAAGGAGCTATCAGTGATTATTCACGTGTCATAGAGGAATATCCCAATTTCCTTACCGGATATTATTATCGGGCGGAAGCACGCCGGAAAATGGGCGACCGGAAAGGGGCGGAGCAAGACGAATTCAAGGTAATGCAAGCCCAGTTGGATAGATTGAACAACCGTTCTTCCTCTGGAAATGATGAAGATGTAGCGGATAATCAGGAAGCGAAGGAGGATGGTGACGAAGGAAAAACCCGAAAGCAATCGGACAAGAATATACGCAACTATCGTAAGATTGTGATAGCGGACGATTATGAAGCAAGCCAACGCTATACGAGCGATTATCGGGGACGCGTGCAAAACCGCAATGTGGTCATCAAGCTGGAGCCTATGTATGCGTTGTCTTACTATGAGCGCATCAGCGAGGTGAAGAAGGCGGTGCATTATTATGCGGGCATCGACTCGTTGAATCTCTCCAAACAATTGCCCAAACCTTTGAAGATTACGAACATGGAGTCACCTCTGACCGAAGAGCAAGTGCGTTATCACTTCGCGTTGATAGATTCGCACACGTCCGACATTGTGGCCGACCCGAACAACGCCCTGAAGCGGTTCATGCGAGGAATGGACTTCTATCTGGTGCAGGATTTCGATAGTTCAATAGATGATTTTACCCAAAGCATCCTCTTGGACGGAGATTTCTTCCCCGCATACTTCATGCGCGCTTTAGTGCGTTACAAGCAATTGGATTACAAGAAGGCGGAAGCGGCATCGGAGAATAACCGGTCGGGTGCTTCAGTTTCGGACAAACAAGAGCAGAATATCACCGCGGTAGATTATGAAGTGGTGAAGAAGGACTTGGACAAGGTCATTGAACTGGCTCCGGATTTCGTTTATGGTTATTATAACCGGGGAAATGTCTCGTCTGCCCTAAAAGATTATCGGGCGGCATTGGAGGACTATGACAAAGCTTTGGAGTTGGACCCCGAGTTTGCCGAAGCCTACTTCAACCGAGGGCTTACTCACATTTTCTTAGGCAATAACAAGCAAGGTATTATGGATTTGAGCAAGGCCGGAGAACTGGGTATTGTCTCGGCTTATAACATAATTAAACGGTTTACGGACGTGCAGGAATAACATTTTTTTGCTAAATAGATGGATATTGAAAAGAAATGTCTATTTTTGTGCTCAGATTTAGAGATATACATATTATTATGATAAAGATAACTTTTCCAGACGGTTCCGTTCGTGAGTATAACGAAGGAGTAACAGGACTGCAGATTGCAGAAAGCATTAGTTCACGCTTGGCACAGGAAGTGCTGGCTTGTGGCGTGAATGGTGAGACGTATGACTTGGGTCGTCCTATCCAGAACGATGCCGAGGTAGTTTTATACAAATGGGAAGATGAACAAGGTAAGCACACCTTTTGGCACACCAGTGCCCACTTGTTAGCCGAAGCCTTGCAGGAACTCTATCCGGGCATTCAGTTCGGTATAGGTCCGGCCATTGAAAACGGTTTCTATTATGATGTAGATCCGGGCGAGGCTACTATTAAGGAGTCAGACCTGCCTGCCATCGAAGCCAAGATGGTGGAACTGGCCGCAAAGAAAGAAGCCGTAGTCCGTAAAGATATTGCCAAGGCCGATGCTTTGAAGATGTTTGGCGAGCGCGGTGAGACTTATAAGTGTGAACTGATTTCCGAATTGGAAGACGGACATATCACAATCTATACACAAGGTGCGTTTACCGACTTGTGCCGTGGCCCGCATTTGATGACCACCGCACCCATCAAAGCCATTAAACTGACCTCCGTAGCCGGTGCTTATTGGCGCGGACAGGAAGACCGCAAGATGATGACCCGTATTTACGGCATCACCTTCCCGAAGAAGAAGATGCTGGACGAGTATCTTGTCATGCTGGAAGAAGCGAAGAAACGCGACCATCGCAAGATAGGTAAAGAGATGGACTTGTTTATGTTCTCCGACACCGTAGGCAAAGGCTTGCCCATGTGGTTGCCCAAAGGTACGGCATTGCGCATCCGCTTGCAGGACTTCTTGCGCCGCATCCAGTCACGTTATGACTATCAGGAAGTAATGTGTCCTCCCATTGGCAACAAGTTGCTTTACATCACCTCCGGACACTACGCTAAATACGGAAAAGATTCTTTCCAGCCCATTCATACTCCGGAGGAAGGCGAAGAATACTTCTTGAAGCCGATGAACTGCCCGCATCATTGTATGATATACAAAAATTCGCCTCGTTCTTACAAGGACTTGCCTTTGCGTATAGCCGAGTTCGGTACGGTATGCCGTTACGAACAGAGCGGAGAGCTTCACGGATTGACTCGTGTGCGTAGCTTCACGCAGGATGATGCGCACCTCTTCTGCCGTCCCGACCAGGTGAAGGATGAATTCCTTCGCGTAATGGACATCATCTCGATAGTTTTCAAGTCGATGAACTTCGAGAACTTCGAGGCTCAGATTTCTTTGCGCGACAAGGAGAACCGCGAGAAATACATCGGTAGCGATGAAAATTGGGAAAAGGCAGAACAGGCCATTATCGAGGCTTGCGAGGAGAAAGGATTGAAAGCTAAAATAGAATATGGTGAAGCCGCATTCTATGGTCCTAAGCTGGACTTCATGGTGAAGGATGCTATCGGACGCCGTTGGCAGCTGGGTACTATTCAGGTAGATTATAACCTGCCCGAACGTTTCCAATTGGAATATACCGGTGCCGATAACCAAAAGCATCGTCCGGTCATGATACATCGTGCCCCGTTCGGTTCCATGGAGCGTTTCGTGGCCGTACTCATCGAGCATACCGCAGGTAAGTTCCCTTTATGGCTCACGCCCGACCAAGTGGCCATCTTGCCCATCAGCGAGAAGTTCAACGATTATGCCAACGAAGTGCGCCTGACCTTGAAAAAGTACGATATCCGAGCATTAGTGGATGAACGTAATGAAAAGATTGGACGCAAGATTCGTGATAACGAGTTGAAGCACATTCCTTACATGCTTATCGTGGGCGAAAAAGAAGCCGAAAACGGAGAAGTTTCCGTACGTAAACAGGGTGAAGGCGACCAAGGAACCGTAAAATTGGAAGATTTCGCTAAAAAAATTAGCGAAGAAGTTCAGAATATGATAAATAAGTGGTAAATTTGCGGCCAATTTAGTAGTAACATAAAAATAAAAAACAAATAGGTAGTACAACGTTATTTAATGAAGAATGACAATTTAAAAGGGCAACACCGGATTAATGAACAAATCCGTGCCAAAGAAGTCCGTATAGTGGGCGATGAAGTGGAAAGCAAAGTGTATCCGATAGCGCAAGCGTTAAGACTGGCTGAAGAGCATGAAGCAGACCTGGTAGAGATTTCTCCCAACGCACAACCTCCTGTTTGTCGTATTATAGATTACTCTAAATTCCTTTATCAGTTGAAGAAACGTCAGAAGGAACAAAAGGCAAAGCAGGTGAAGGTGAATGTAAAAGAAATTCGTTTTGGTCCTCAAACCGATGATCATGACTACAATTTCAAGTTGAAACATGCCAAAGGTTTCCTTGAAGACGGCGATAAAGTGAAAGCTTACGTGTTCTTCAAAGGCCGTTCTATCCTTTTCAAAGAGCAAGGTGAAGTGTTGCTGCTTCGTTTTGCCAACGATTTGGAGGATTATGCCAAGGTGGATCAGATGCCTATTTTGGAAGGTAAGCGGATGACTATCCAACTCTCTCCCAAGAAGCTCGGTTCCTCCAAGAAGAGTGCCGTTTCTCAGAAGTCTGCGGGACCAAAAGTCTTCGTGGAAGCTGAATCGGAAAAAGAAGATGAATAACGCCGAGGTATAGTGCGTTATCATATTAATAATTTAATAATTAAATAAAACTAAGTAAGATGCCAAAGATCAAGACTAACTCCGGTTCTAAAAAAAGATTCGCTCTTACCGGAACAGGTAAAATCAAGAGAAAGCATGCTTTTCATAGTCACATCCTGACTAAGAAAACGAAAAAGCAAAAAAGAAATCTGTGTCACTTCACATTGGTAGATCGCACCAATGTAAGTCAGATAAAAGAGCTTTTAGCGATTAAGTAAAGGAAACGCATGTGTGTAAAGACAAAAAATTAAGTTATTAACCGAATGCATTAGCTAAAAGTCCGGTGTGTGAAGCATCGGCGCTAACATTCAAAAACAAGTAAAACTATGCCAAGATCAGTAAATCATGTTGCTTCGAGAGCAAGAAGAAAGAAAATTCTGAAACTAACTAGAGGTTACTTCGGTGCGCGCAAGAACGTTTGGACCGTAGCCAAGAATACTTGGGAGAAAGGTTTGACTTACGCATTCCGTGACCGTAAGGCGAAAAAAAGAAATTTCCGTGCTTTGTGGATTCAACGTATCAATGCCGCAGCCCGTTTGGAGGGTTTGTCTTATTCCAAATTGATGGGTGCATTGCACAAGGCAGGAATTGAAATCAACCGCAAGGTATTAGCCGATTTGGCTGTAAATCATCCCGAAGCGTTTAAGGCTATTGTTGCTAAGGCTAAGGCCGCATAAAACGGTTTTTTGTATAGCTGACAACAAACTTATAGGAAAGTGCTGATAAACTTATAAAGTTTTCGGCACTTTTTTTATTATTTTCTTGTTTCTTTCATAAAAACTTCATACCTTTGTTATAGAAAAAATAGCCGCATTGATTGGATCGGGAAACTCATCAAATTATACGAAATACCGAGACAAGCTTCGCTTCTCAATGGCGGGCCACGCCCTTCGGGGTAACCTTTGAGTCGGTGGATTACAAAGAGGACGAGCACTCAAATCATGTCTATCGGAGTTTCATCACATCATCGGTGCGGCTTTCTTATATGATTTTTTCGGATTTATATCTCCAGACAAGCCCAAGTTTACAATTCTTATGTATACTTAGGCTTGTTTGTTTTATACGTCCAGACCAAAAATGGGTGTCTTATACTGACATAGGTAGACACATTTATAAGTAATAACTAAATGTGTTTCTATTATGGAAAAGAAGAAGCGT
>CALUOR010000053.1 GCA_944322285.1 uncultured Bacteroides sp. | reverse complement strand
CTCTTGTACTTCTTACTCATTGTAGATACACATTTTATGGGTTATAAATGTGTCTACCCATATCAGTATAAGACATATTACCGCTCTCACTGAAAGAACGAAAAGTTCACGCTGCCATAGACCCGTTTCTCAGCAAAATGCGGATGGTCTTCAAACGAGTTCTTTTTGCCATGTTCCAGAACAAAAAGGCCGCCTTCTTTCAGTACGTTGTTTGCGAATATCTGGTCGGGGATCGTCTCTAAGTTTGGCAGTTCATAGGGCGGGTCGGCAAAGATGAAGTCGAACTGTTCCCGGCAGCTTTGTATGTACTTGAATACATCGCCTCGTATGGGAAGGCATTTATCGGTTTTCACTTCCTGCATCACTTTACAGATGAAGGCATAGTGTTCCCGGTCTTTTTCCACGCTGATGACTTGCTCGCATCCGCGCGACACCAGTTCGATGCTGATGCTGCCTGTGCCTGCAAAGAGGTCAAGCGCACGTACGTTGTCTTCAAAGTCGAAGTAGTTGGATGTTAGTACGTTGAACAGATTTTCCTTGGCGAAGTCCGTGGTAGGACGTGCCTTGAAGGTGTGGGGAACGTCAAATCGTCTCCGTTTATAAATACCGCTGATTACTCGCATTGGTTGATGGCGTATAAGTCAATATTTTCGGCAGGGTTCATGACGAACACTTGCTGAATGTATTTGCGTAATTCGTTAAGCAATAGTTCTTTTTCATCCAATAGGCCGCTTAGATGCAATTCATCGCGTTCTTGGTCGAATTCCAATTGTTTCCAGATGTACAGCAGGTAATAGATGCGGTCGGCGGTTACCGTACATGGGAAGGTGTTGGCCAATAGCAGGTGGTTGCGTTCGTAGCAATATACGTCAGCGGTTTCTTTGCGGAGGTAGACATACATCTTCCGGTTGTTTCCTAAACGGCTTTTTGCCGCAAAGTATTCGATGAGTGGAGTTGCCTGCGCATAGAATTTGGCCTGTGGATGCTTTTCCTGTAGGAATGTATAGGCCGTTCTGTCTATACCAAACAGCACGACAACATTGCAGCCATGCAGGATGTTGTATAGCACTTGTTCATTCTCGCGTTGCGGGTGGTTATGGTAAAATATCAGTTCGGCTTGTTCATCCTCGAAAAAGTCCAAAGGAATGAAAGTGTATCGTTTGTTTGCGGAGAGGATATTGACGCGCTTATAAGGGCGACTCAGCCATTCTATGTCTTGGTAAGTGCGTTTCAAATTGGCTGTCAGGGAGCGCGATTCGTCTATCGCATGATTGTCAATCCAAGGCGAGCCATCCTCCAAAGGGTTGAGCACAGAAAAAGAAAATCCATCCGTACTGAGACGGATGGATAATGTATATTGTTCCGATTTGTTATAATCAATCGTTTCTGTCATACAACTCTTTTTATCGGGAGCTTATTATTCCCAGTTACCAGCGTTGTTGTTGGCAGTCTCCAGATTACCAATCATCAGACCGGGATATTTGTTCAGTTTGGTCTGTACATCAATCTTGTTGGCAATCTCCTGACGATCCAAGCCATTCAGGTAAACAGAGTACGGAGTCTTCACTTCGAGCAGGCAGAACGGAGCGCCAGACTTAGCTGTATCGTTGCGGATGGCCATTTCGAATTGTGCGCCGTTACCGAAAGGTACATATCTCATAGAGTCTGCATTGTAGCCCTTCGGGAAGATGGTGTCGATTACGGCTACCCATTGGGTATCACGTGCAAAGTTCTCCAATCCCCATTTCTTAACTTCATTGTAGTTGCCGGTCTTCTTAGCTTTCTCGATGATTTGAACGGCTTTCTTTTCTGTCAGACCATCTTCCAATTGCTTGTCGGTCAGCTCACCCTTCTTGAATACGAACGGAAGTTTCGCTGTCTTCACGAAGTTAATCAGAGAGTCGAAACTTGCCGTGTACTGCTGGTCGTGCAAGTTACGATACTCAGTCTGAGCTTTACGGATATCAACTAAGCGTGCAATAACTGCCTTCTCGCGGATATCCTCCTCTTTCTCAAAGTTAATAGGACCCATAATGCTAGCGTAGCAAATGTAAACCAACGCACAAGCGCATAAGACCAAAACGATATTAAATACTGTTTTCATGATAAATATGTTTTTTTAGTTTATTATATTCGCACCGCAAAAATAAAAGAAATAAAATTAAAAATGATAGTTCCTCTTATTTTTTTCTCATACAAAAATGATAAATAACTATTTGGAGAGGCAAATTAAAGAATTTTTTCCTTATCTGCCAACACTTGAGCAAGAAAATGCAATAAAAAAGTTGTCCGGCTTCCTATGTTCGCCTAAGGAAGGGCTGGTTTTCCTGCTTCGCGGCTATGCGGGGACGGGCAAAACTTCATTGGTGGGAGCATTGGTGCGTGCGTTGGACGAGTTGAAACAAAAGTCTTTTTTGTTGGCGCCTACCGGGCGTGCAGCCAAGGTCTTTGCTTTGTATGCCGGACATCCTGCTTTCACCATTCACAAGAAGATATACCGGCAGAAGTCTTTCTCCGGCGAGATGGATAATTTTTCTTTGAACGATAACCTTACGACCCATACTTTGTATATAGTGGATGAGGCTTCTATGATTTCCAATGAAGGATTGTCGGGAGCCGTGTTCGGCACGGGGAGGTTGCTGGATGACTTGGTGCAGTTTGTGTATTCCGGTCAGGGGTGCCGGTTGTTGCTTATGGGCGATACGGCTCAGCTTCCACCAGTGGGCGAGGAACTTAGCCCTGCATTGTATGCCGAGGCCTTGCGGGGATATGGATTGGAAGTGATAGAGGCGGAACTGACCCAGGTCGTCCGGCAAGAACAGCAGTCGGGAATCTTATGGAATGCCACTGCATTGCGTCGGCTCATTGCCGAGGAAGCGTGTTATACGCTGCCTAAAGTACGCTTGTCCGGCTTTGCAGACATCAAGGTGGTGCCGGGTAACGAACTGATAGACGCTTTGGTTTCCTGCTACGATAAGGACGGGCTGGATGAGACGATCGTGGTGTGCCGCTCTAACAAACGGGCCAATATATATAATAATGGTATACGGGCGCAGATCCTTTGGCGGGAAGAGGAGCTGGAGTCGGGCGACCGCCTGATGGTGGCCAAAAATAACTATTATTGGACGGAGAAACAGAAGACTCTGGATTTTATAGCCAATGGCGAGACGGTAGTGGTGCGCAGAGTGAGACGTACGCGCGAACTGTATGGCTTCCGCTTCGCAGATGCTGTGGTGGCCTTTCCCGATTACGATGAACTGGAATTGGAAGTGACTTTGTTGCTCGATACGTTGCATAGCGAGGCACCTGCCTTGTCGCGCGAGGAACACGAGCGTCTGTTTCAAACCGTGTTGGAAGACTATGCCGACATACCTTTGAAACGCGACCGGATGAAGAAGATGAAAGCTGACCCCCATTACAACGCCTTGCAAGTGAAGTATGCCTATGCCGTCACTTGCCACAAGGCACAGGGTGGGCAGTGGAGGAATGTCTTTCTCGATCAAGGCTACATGTCCGATGAATACTTGACGCCCGATTATTTCCGTTGGCTTTATACCGCCTTTACCCGTGCTACGGGGACTCTTTATTTAGTGAATTATCCGCAGGATCAGGTGGAGTAGGAGGGGGTGAAGGCTTTCCGGATGACGTTCCGGCTGAGCAAGGTTTGCATGAGTCCGCGCATCAGCAGGTAAACGAGGAAGGCTCCCCATAAGGCGTGATTCCCCCATAGTGTGTGCAGTCCGTAGTATAAGAGGAAGAAGCAGACGGTTGCCGTGGCCATGGATTGCAACATGCCCCGTGTGGCTGTGGCACCTATAAAGACACCGTCCCAAATGAAAGCCGCCATGCCGGCCACGGGAATAGCCAGTGCCCATCCGAAATAACTGCCCGCGGCGGCTATGACTTCAGCTTCATCTGTCAGCAGATTCAGGAAAGCATTGCCTCCTGTGGCGTATGCCAAAGTGAACAATAGAGCCATCCCGCAGCCCCATGCGAAGAGGTGTTTCACCGTGCGTCCGAATTGTTCTCGGTTTTGTGCGCCGATATATTTGCCGCTCAATGCTTCGCCCGCATAGGCAAATCCGTCCATAATGTAGGAGTAGAGCGTGAAGAGCTGCATCAGTAAGGTATTGACCGCCAGCACCACTTCGCCTTGCTCCGCTCCGGCCGATGTAAAGAACAGGGTTACGGCCACCAGGCAAAGCGTGCGCAGGAAGATGTCGCGGTTCACCGAGAAGAATTTTCGCATGGCCGCCCGTTCCCATAATCCTTTTTGTTTGAAGTAGGTCTTTAGCCGGCCATAATGGTGCATACACAAGGTTGCTCCCATCAGGAAACCGGCGTATTGAGCTATCAGCGTGCCCAGTGCTACGCCTTCCACCTTCATTCCGCAGCCATACACCAAGGCAAGGCTTGCCACAATGTTTACCACATTCTGCGTGATGGCTATCGCCATCGGGATGCGCGAATTTTGCATTCCTATATACCAGCCTGTCAATCCGTAAAGTCCCAGCATGGCCGGTGCGCCCCAAATGCAGATGTGAAAATAAGTGGTGGCCAGCCGGCGTACTTCGTCCGTGGGGTGTATCACCTGAAAAGCCGCTTCGCGGATAGGCACTTGCAATATCACAAGGCATACGCCTACTGCCATGCCGATGCCTACGGCCCGTGCCAGCATACGTGTTACTTCTGTCAAGTCACGCCGTCCATATAGTTGGGATGTCATGCCGCTAGTACCCATGCGAAGAAAGCCGAATATCCAGTAGATGATGTTGAACAGCATACCGCCTACGGCAATGGCGCCGATGTAGGCCGCGCTGCCCAGATGTCCTACAATGGTCACGTCCACCAGTCCTAACAAAGGCACGGTGATGTTCGACACGATGGAGGGCAGGGCGATGTGCAATATTTGTTTGTCTATCCGGTTCATAAGTGTGTCAAAAGAGAGCCTGCAAAGGTATAAAATGATGTGGAAACAGCCTAATCTTTGTACATTCTTTTCTCTTCCGGAAATATGGACGCATTTTTGCTTCTAGATCAGCGCACTATTTGCTCTCAGTCAGCGCAGTGTTTCTGCCCAAATAGTGCAGTGTTTTAGGGGTAAACACTGCGCTGATTAAACGCGAATAGCGCAGTGTTTCTGAATGATTTAAATAGTTGATATTCAGGTGTATATCGTTTTGTTGGACATTTGAGAGATGTTTTTGCTTTCATTTTTATACGTTGATTAACAATTGAGGTATCCAAATCTGAATAGTTCTTAAATTTGATTGTTAGGTTTTTTCGGTGATTGGATAGCGGATTTCGCATGGCTTTTGCGGATACGCCGGACTTGTATTTTAAGTATAAGAAAGCCAAGAGAAACAAAATTTGGGGATGGGTGTTGCCTATAGTTGGTTCAAGTGCAGGTTTTGGAATAATATGTGGCTGCTTAGATAGTGCTGATATCGCAGGGTATGTTAGTGGGGGCTGCGTAATGCTTGGTCCTATTACAGGCGGTGTTTTGTTATATAGTTCGGGGCAGAAGAAAATGAAAAAGATAGCCACTCAATACAACATGCTGAATTCCACTACTTCTTATTATCAACCGACTAAGCGGAAGCGGGATGTCTCTTTATTATTGGCACCCAACGGTTTCCGAATAACCTTTTAAAAAGTAAAAACTAGAAATATAAAAAAGGCTCAGAGCGATGAAGAAGCTCTGAGCCTTTTTAAGTTATAATCGTATCTGTCAGATACCTGCCAATTCTACAATCTTATCTACGGCAGCACTCAATCCATCGGGATTCTTACCGCCGGCCGTAGCGAAGTGAGGTTGTCCGCCTCCGCCGCCTTGTATCAGTTTGGCGGCTTCCTTCACCAAAGCACCCGCTTTCAATCCGGTCGCTACGAGGTTATCGCTCAGCATCACGGTCAGCATGGGCTTCCCTTCAAATACGGTACCTGCCACGAAGAACAGATTTTCCGTAATTTGGCCGCGAAGCTGGAAAGCCACGTTCTTAACGGTTTCGGCGGGCAAAGGCGCGCAGAACTTGATGAGTTTCACGCCATTCACGTCTTTGACGCTTTGCAAGAGTCTGTCTTTCAACTGGGCTTCTTTTTCCTTCATGAATTCTTCCACCTGCTTCTTCAGCCCGGCGTTCTCCTCGATGTACCGACGGATGGTACCGCTCAGGTCGGGGGCGTTGTTGAAGAGAGCCTTCAAGTCGCGCAGGGAGTCTTGCAGGCTGTCCATCATCTCTTCTACCTTGGCGCCGGTGTATGCTTCAATACGGCGTACGCCTGCGGCCACGGAACTTTCTGAGATAATTTTCACCATACCAATGTTCCCTGTAGCGGCCACATGGGTACCTCCGCAGAACTCAATGGACGATCCGAACTGGATGACACGTACATGATCGCCGTATTTCTCGCCAAAAAGGGCGATGGCTCCCAGTTGCTTGGCTTCCTCAATGGGGATGTTGCGGTATTCCTGCAAGGGAATATTGGCGCGAATCTTGGCGTTGACCAAGTGTTCTACCTTGCGGATTTCCTCATCCGTCACCTTCTGGAAGTGAGAGAAGTCGAAACGTAACGAGTCGGGAGTGACCAGTGAGCCTTTCTGCTCTACATGGTCGCCCAATACGGTGCGCAAGGCCTCGTCCAGCAAGTGCGTGCACGAGTGGTTGGCGGCGCAAGCGGCCCGTTTGTCCGTATCCACACACGCCATCATCGGAGCGTCCAAGTGCTCGGGCAACTTCTTGGTGAGGTGGATGGGAAGGTTGTTTTCTTTCTTGGTGTCAATTACTTCGATGGTCTCAAACTCGTTGACCAATACGCCCGTATCGCCTACCTGGCCACCGCTTTCGGCATAGAAGGGTGTTTTGTCCAATACAATCTGATACAGCGTCTGGTTTTTCTGCTTCACCTGGCGATAGCGCAGGATGCTCGTTTCATACTCCGTATAGTCGTAGCCTACAAATTCGGTGGTTCCTTCTTTCAAGGTGATCCAGTCGCCTGTTTCAACGGCGGCGGCATTGCGGGCACGTTGCTTCTGTTGCTGCATCTCGGCATCGAATTCCTTTGTGTTCGCGGTCATGCCATTTTCGCGAAGGATTAACTCGGTCAAATCCAAGGGGAAACCAAAGGTGTCGTACAGCGTAAAGGCGTCCTTGCCGCTGATTTCAGTTCTCCCGGCGGCTTTGGCTTCGGCAATGGTCTTTTCCAAGAGGCGGATGCCCGTCTCCAAGGTGCGGAGAAAGGCTTCTTCTTCTTCCTTGATAACCTTTCCTATCAGTTCCTTCTGCGCGTTCAGTTCGGGATATGCCGTCCCCATGTCTTCAATCAGCACCGGCAACAACTTGTACATGAAGGCTTGCTTCTGCCCCAAGAACGTATAGCCATAACGAACGGCACGGCGCAAGATACGGCGGATGACGTAACCAGCCTTGGCGTTGCTGGGCAGTTGCCCGTCGGTGATGGAGAAAGCGATGGTGCGGATGTGGTCGGCAATGACACGCATGGCCACGTCCTTTTGCGGATCCTCGCCATACTTGGCTCCAGACATCGTGGCGATGGCCTGGATAAGAGGCTGGAAAACATCAGTGTCATAGTTGGACGTCTTGCCTTGCAGGGTCATGCAAAGGCGTTCGAAGCCCATGCCGGTGTCTATTACCTTGGCGGGCAGCGGCTCTAATGAACCGTCTGCCTTGCGGTTGTATTGCATGAATACTAAGTTCCATATTTCGATGACTTGCGGATGGTCATGGTTCACCATGTCACGTCCGGGGATTTGCTTCTTCTCTTCCTCAGAGCGGAGGTCGATGTGTATCTCCGAGCAAGGCCCGCAGGGACCCGTGTCGCCCATCTCCCAAAAGTTGTCGTGCTTGTTACCATTGATAATATGGTCTTTCGGCAAGAACTGCTCCCAATAGGACGCGGCCTCGTCATCGCGGCTCAGGCCTTCTTCGGGGCTACCTTCGAATACCGTGGCATACAGATTGGCAGGGTTGATTTTCAATACATCCACCAGGTATTCCCATGCCCAGGAGATGGCTTCCTTCTTGAAATAGTCGCCAAAGGACCAGTTGCCCAGCATTTCGAACATGGTATGGTGGTAGGTGTCGTGTCCCACTTCCTCCAGGTCGTTGTGCTTGCCGCTGACGCGAAGGCACTTTTGCGAGTCGGCTACCCGTTTGTATTTAGCCGGGTGATTGCCTAAGATGATGTCTTTGAATTGGTTCATGCCTGCGTTGGTGAACATCAACGTCGGGTCGTCTTTAATAACCATGGGAGCCGAGGGGACGATGTGGTGTCCTTTGCTCTCGAAGAAACTCTTGAACGAGTCTCTGATTTCGTTTGCAGTCAACATATATACTATCAATAACTTAAAAACTCAAAAATCTGCGCAAAGATAGCTTGTTTTTATTACTTTTGCCGCATCGACCACCGAAATATTTCCAAAAACATGCGTAAAGTTTACTATATCTATAATCCTCAGACGCAGACCTACGACCGCATCTACCCCACTGTGCGGCAGCGCATCATGAGTTATCTGCGCCGTTTGTTCATCGGCATGGGCTTGTGGGCAGGCAGTGTCATTGTGCTTTTACTGATATTCGGCTCGCCTTCGGAGAAAGAATTGCGGGCGGAGAACAGCCAGTTGCAGGCTCAATACAACGTGCTCTCGCGCCGCATGGACGAAGCAATGGCGGTGTTGCAGGACATCCAGCAGCGTGATGACAACCTCTATCGGGTCATCTTCATGGCCGACCCTATTCCTTCCGCCATCCGCCAGGCAGGGTACGGAGGCACTAATCGGTATGAACATCTGAAGGATATGGCCAATGCCGACTTGGTGATAAACACCACGCAGAAGTTAGATGCACTCACCAAGCAACTTTACATCCAATCCAATTCTTTTGATGAAGTGGTGGAAATGTGCAAGAACCACGACGAGATGCTCCGTTGCATCCCCGCCATTCAGCCTATTTCCAACAAGGATTTGAAGAAAACGGCTTCCGGATACGGCACACGTGTAGACCCCATTTACGGCACGACCAAGTTTCATGCGGGCATGGACTTCTCGGCTTCCATCGGCACCGATGTCTATGCCACGGGCGATGGCAAGGTGATAAAAGTGGGCTGGCAAACCGGTTATGGCAAGACGATTGTCATCGACCACGGCTTTGGCTATCAGACCGTGTACGCTCATCTCAGTGACTATCATACCAAAGTGGGGCGTAAGGTAGTGCGTGGCGAAGTGATAGGCGCCGTGGGCAATACCGGCAAGAGTACCGGCCCTCACCTGCATTACGAGGTTCACGTCAAAGGGCGTGTGGTGAATCCCGTCAACTATTATTTTATGGATCTCAGCGCAGAGGATTATGACCGCATGATACAATTGGCGGCCAATCATGGCAAGATGATGGATTAATGTTTGTGATACAAAAATGCCTGCAATATGCTGTTAAATCGGAAAAAGAAGCGTATTTTTGTCTGCGCAAACAAAGAAAACCGGTATGCTGAATACAGATAAGAAGCTCAAGTTATATTATTCCATTGGTGAAGTGGCGCAGATGTTGGGGGTTAGTGAGACATTGTTGCGCTTTTGGGAGAAGAAGTTTCCACAGCTCAATCCGAAGCGGGCGGGGCGTGATATACGCCAATATCGTCAGGAGGATGTGGAAACGGCTAAGATGATTTATCATTTAGTAAAAGAACGGGGCATGACCTTGGATGGTGCTCAACGGCGTTTGCGGGATAATGGAGAGGCGGCACGACGTAATTATGAAGTCGTAGACCGCCTGAAAGCCATTCGCGAAGAGTTGGTAAGCATGCGTGATGCGCTTGACGCTTTTACTTACAATGACGTAGAGGCGTTGCGGGAGAATATTGAGAACTTGAAAGGAGAAGCAGTGCCTACTCCTCTAGCCGGAAACTGAGTTCACGGAACGCGGTAGAAGACGTTACTAGTCTTCTACGCGTGTCACTTGCTTGATGTTCTGTATCTGCTTCAAGTTGTTGCAGATGGTTCGCACATCGTCTACGTCATGTACGTAAAGTTTAATGCGCCCTTCAAAGATGCCGTCGTTAGACTCAATGTCCAGTTTGCGGATGTTGACGTTCAGTTGTCGTGAGATGACTTGGGTCACTTCGTTAAGCAGTCCGATGGTATCTATACCATTTATATATATAGTAACCAGGAAAGACAATTCTTTGTGGGTGTCCCATTGCGTAGCGATAATACGATTGCCGTAACTGCTTTTCAACTTCACAGCTACAGGGCATTGGCGCTTGTGTATAATGACATGGTTATGTTCATCAATGTATCCCAATACATCATCTCCGGGGATGGGATGACAACAATCCGCCATGATATAGTCCTTGGAGATGGTTTCCTCGGTAAGTTTCAGTATTTCTTTGGGATTTATCTTTTCAGCCGATTTAGTTTCTGATGGAGCCTGTTCTTTACTGTCCTTACTATCTTTATTATCCTTTCCGCTCCCGAATGAGAAACTGAGCAGTTTTTTCCAGCTCTTGTTTTGTTTCTCTTTAAATACGTTTCGGTCAGCATCGCCCAGCGTGATGCGTTTGGCGCCAATAGCGGACAGCAGTTCATCCGGAGTATGGAAGTTATGCAAGTTAGTCAGTTTATCCAAGGCAGATTCATCCATGCGGATACCTTCTGCCTGTAAAAAAGCTGCCAGCATGGTTTCGCCAACTTTCTGGTTGGCTTTATCTTCTCTACGTAAAATAGACGCGATTTTTGCGCGTGAGGTAGTGGCAAAGTTTAACCATTCGGGTTGCACTCGTTGTGATTTGGAGGTCAGAATCTCCACTTGATCACCGCTTTTCAGCTTATAACTTAAAGGCACTAACTTATGGTTCACCTTGGCGCCTATGCAATGGCAGCCAATGTCCGTGTGGAGAGAGAAAGCAAAATCCAATGCCGTGGCGTTCTGTGGCAACGTCTTCAACTCACCCTTGGGGGTAAATACAAAGATTTCGGAAGCGAACAATCCTAATTTGATGTTATCCAGGAAGTCTATGGCATCCGGTTGCGGGTCGTCCAATATTTCTTTGATCGTTTTGAGCCATTTGGCCAATTCACCTTCGTCCTCACTACCACCACCTTCTTTATACTTCCAGTGGGCGGCAAAACCTTGCTCTGCCACATCATCCATCCGGTCGCTACGTATCTGTACTTCTATCCATTGCCCGTTGTTTCCCATGAGGGTGACATGCAAGGCCTGGTAACCGTTTGATTTCGGATGACTAATCCAGTCGCGCAGACGGTCTGGATGAGGCTTGTATATTTTGGAGATAGCTACATAAATGTCAAAGCAATCGTTCAACTCTTCTTCCATGCTGCGCGGAGTGAAGATGATGCGTACGGCCAATATGTCGTAGATTTCTTCGAAAGGAACGTGTTTGGTTTGCATCTTGTTCCAAATGGAGTAGATGGACTTTACACGTGCCAAGATATGGTATTTCAATCCCATCTTGTCCAATTGTTCACGGATGGGAGCAGTGAATTCCTGGAATACTTTATCGCGCTCGGCAGCAGTTGCAGCCAGTTTCCGTTCTATTTCGTGGTATTCTTCTGGATGTTCGTATTTGAAGCTGAGATTTTCCAGCTCAGTTTTGATACGGTTCAACCCCAATCGGTTAGCCAAAGGAGCATAGATGTAGAGAGTCTCACCGGCAATTTTATATTGCTTGCTTGGCAACATGGAGCCGAGGGTACGCATGTTGTGTAAGCGGTCTGCTATTTTGATGAGGATGACACGGATATCATCACTCATGGTCAGCAACAGCTTTTTAAAGTTTTCAGCTTGTGCCGATGCTTTATCTCCAAAGATTCCGCCGGAGATTTTGGTTAGTCCGTCTACAATCTGAGCAATTTTATGCCCGAAGATGTTCTCAATGTCTTCTACGGTATAGTCGGTATCCTCTACTACATCGTGTAAAAGAGCGGCACAGATGGAGGTAGAACCCAAGCCTATTTCATTGCAGACAATTTTGGCAACTGCAATGGGGTGCATGATATAAGGCTCACCCGAACGACGTTTGATGCCTTTGTGTGCCTGGTTGGCAAAGTTGAATGCCTTCGTGATGATCTCTACACGCTTGCGGTGCTTCGTTTGTAGATAATCGTTCAGCAGTTCCTGAAACGCTTGTTCTATCATTGCCTCTTCGGCTTTTTCTTTTTCTTTCAGACTAAGGTTCTCTTCCATATCCGTATCGATTTACTTCTCTTTCCGCAAAAATAAGCAAATTTTGACACTGGACAAGCGATTGAGCCAATAAAATGAAAAATAAAATACTTAGTTATTATATATCTTCAATGTTTTACCTGCGGTAATACGATTTCCTACAATGCCATTCCACAAACGAAGGTCGCGTGTCCGGACATGGAAGCGTTCGGCAATTTGCCCCAGTGTATCACCACGGCGTATCTTATAGATAGTAGGTTTCCCTTTTCCGGCAACGGCACGTGGGCGTGTGTCGGACACTGCTACAAGACGCCGGTTCTTGAATAGTTCCTTCTGACGGTGTGCATAAATGGTGTCTTGGTTGTCAATAAAAGAACTTATGGCGTCCAATGGAAGGCGCAAAGTCTGTGGCTTTGTATGGCCGGGGATAACATTGCGTTTATATTGAGGATTAAGACTTTTTATCTCCTCCAAGGGCAGGTGGCAGATGTCGGCTATCTGCTGAAAATGGAGTTGCTTGTCTACTTGCACCGTATCGGTCACTTCAGGGATATTGGTTTCCATGGGACAGATGTTGTGCTTGCAATAATAAGTCATCACGTAGTTGGCTGCAATGAAAGCCGGGACATAACCGCGTGTTTCGCGGGGCAGGAAATTGTAAATCTCCCAATAATCGGTCTTGCCTCCTGCACGGCGGATGGCTTTGTTTACATTGCCGGGACCACAGTTGTAGGCAGCTATGACCAAATTCCAATCCTTATAAATATCATACATATCTCTTAGATAACGGGCTGCGGCCCAAGTGGACTTGATGGGGTCGCGGCGTTCATCCACCAGGCTATTGCTTTCCAGTCCGTAGAGTTTTCCTGTGCGCAGCATGAATTGCCATAGGCCGGAAGCACCGGCGCGCGACATGGCTGACGGATTGAGCGCAGACTCGATAATGGGCAGATATTTCAACTCAAGCGGAAGGTTGTAAGCATCGAGCGCTTGCTCAAAAATGGGCATGTAGAAGTTGCAGGCACTCAACATGAAAGAAACCTGTGTACGCAACCGACCCGTATATTGGTCAATGAATCTGCGTACAATGTCATTATAAGGCATTTCCATGACTGAGGGAATCCTCGCAAGGCGATCAATGTAGACTGAATCGCTGAATTGCGGATTTTCCTGAGACGTCTGGCAATCCTTGGCTGGATTAATATAATTCTTGGCTTTCCAATCGTTCAGCAGACTGTCCAAAGGATAGGTCATGCTGGGGGGCAAGTCGATGGTGTCTTGACGCTCTGTCCCATTCTCGTGGATTGTGACGTTTATACTTCCTTGGGCATTTGCTGGAAGTCCTGTGTGCAGGCATACCAGAAAGGCGAAACCAAATATTGTTTTCTTCATAACAGATACTATTGTGTGTTCAGACATAAACTGCATAATTTAAAAACGAAAACTACATTGCAATCCTACTGATGTGTCGTTCAGTGAGTTTGTCGTTTTGAAGACATCGTTTGGCCGATTGTTTATAATGGTCGGTTCAACTTTCATACTCAAGTCCGGCGTAATGTCGAAATTGGATAATTCAGCGTCTACATAAGCGTCTATAATGGATATCAGGTAGACTCCGATGGTAGCGAATATGCTTAAGTCGCGCCAACGGCGGTACGTGTCTTTTCGTCTTCTCAATGTTTCGGTGACTTGTGTTTTCCCTACCCGGTCCAAATAACCCGGTGGCAACAAGTCGGTGATGCTGGTTGCGTTCCAATTTTCGTTTACTGCATCTACGTAGGCGGCTTGGTAGTCTTTGTACATTTTCCCGTTCCATGTCAATGCATAGGCACAGCCGGCAAACCCTCCATAGATAATAGGAAGTTTCCAATATTTACGGTTATAAATCTGTCCTCCACCCGGAATCACCAATGCCAGCCAAGTGGCTGTTGTTGGGTTAGGCACCCATTGTTTGCGGTTCAGTTCGTGGGACAAACTGTCTGTTGAGGATACATTGTTTTTCAACTCAGGACTTTCCGTCAATTCTTGCAGGTGTTTGGAGTTTTCTTCCGCAATGCTGTCCGCTATCATTTCGTTTAAGTTGAGCAGTGAATCTGATGGTGCGACATTGAGTGGACGCACTGTCCGGGTTGAGTCTTTCGTCGCGATATGTGCACGCTTGGATGCGGCACGGGGACGTTCCTGTCCGTATGCGATGATTCCTGCCGCTTGCATGAAGCATAACAGCAGGATTCCTATTAGGTGGTATATGTACGTTTTCCCTATCATTTGTTTCTTAGCGCATCAAGTATGCCGATGATGCGTTCCAGTTCTTCTTCATTATTGAATGGTATGCTGATTTTCCCTTTTCCTTTCTCCGAACACGTAAGCTGTACTTTGGCATCGAAGAAATGCGAAAGTTGCTGTTTCAGCATATTGAATTCTTCGGGCAGCTTCCCTCGTTTGGGCGTTATCTTGCGGTTGCCGCTTTTAATGGTTTCGCCCTCGCTCAGTGATTTTACAATCTCCTCCACTTTGCGGACAGAATATCCATGCTCCAATATCTCTTCATAGACTTTTACTTGCAGCTTTGGGTTGTCCAGTGTCACCAGCGCCCGGGCATGACCCATGTCTATCTGCTTGTTTTGCAGGCCCATCTGTACCGGGGCAGGCAGCTTGAGCAGACGCAGATAGTTGGCAATGGTGGTGCGCTTTTTCCCTACGCGTTCGCTCAGGCGTTCCTGAGTCAGGCCATATTGGTCCAGCAGGTGTTGATAAGCCAAAGCTATTTCGACCGAGTTCAAATCTTCGCGTTGAATGTTCTCAATAAGCGCCATCTCCATCATGTTTTCGTCATCGGCCGTGCGGATGTATGCCGGTATGGAGGTAAGTCCGGCCATTTGCGAAGCACGGAAACGGCGCTCTCCGGCAATAATCTGATATTCATCGTCCGATACTTGGCGTAGGGTAATCGGTTGTATCACTCCGATTTCGGCAATAGAGTCGGCCAGCTCTTGCAGGGCGGTAGGGTCAAATTCTCTACGCGGCTGGTTGGGGTTGACGTTGATTTTCGACAATTCTATCTCGTTGATGGAAGACGAACCGCCCGTCTGCACATCGTCCATGGAGAGCAGCGCGTCCAATCCTCGTCCTAATGCATTTCTTTTCTGTGCCATAACTCTTTATCCGTTATTCTTTTCTCGTTCAATCAGTTCTTTGGCTAAGGCCATGTGGTTTTTAGCTCCGGTCGAATCCGCGTCATATAGAATGGTGGGCAACCCGTAGCTGGGTGCTTCGCTTAATTTCACGTTGCGTTGGATGACGGTGTTGAACACCAATTCCTGGAAGTGCCGTTTCACTTCGTCATAGATTTGGTTGGCTTGCCGTAAGCGTGAATCGTACATGGTGAGCAAAAAACCTTCAATCTCTAAGGAAGGGTTCAGTTTCGACTTGATGATTTTGATGGTGTTCAGCAGTTTGCTGATTCCTTCCAAGGCAAAGTATTCGGCCTGTACGGGGATGATGACCGAATCTGCAGCCGTCAGCGCATTGACGGTAATCAGTCCCAATGACGGGGAACAGTCAATCAGGATGTAGTCAAAATCATCTTTCAACGGTGCGAGCACTTCTTTTAGTATCCGCTCGCGGTTCTTCAGGTTGAGCATTTCAATTTCGGCGCCTACCAGGTTGATGTGCGAAGAGATAATCTTCAGCGTGTCAATCTCGGTGTCATGAATAGCCTCGCGTACATCAGCACGATCGATGATGCACTCGTAGATGGTACATTTGGCTTGTTTGATGTCCACGCCCAGTCCCGATGAGGCGTTTGCCTGCGGGTCAGCGTCTATAACAAGCACTTTCTTTTCAAGGGTGGCCAGTGAGGCAGCCAGGTTAATGGTTGTTGTGGTCTTGCCCACGCCTCCCTTTTGATTTGCCATAGCAATAATTTTTCCCATATACTTATATTTTATCGGCGGCGAAATAAGCGATTATTTCTGATAGGCCCTGCACGAGAGCGGAAGATATTGCAGAAACGGTTGATAACTCGCCTTTTCTGTTGATAACTATCCGTCCCTGTTTAGAGGCGTGCTTATCGCTTTAGGGATTTTCGCTCTTTTTTGCTTTGCCGGCAAATATACGTAATTTTCACGGAATTACGGGTCATTAATCTGCTTGCTTGAAAAAGATTAAGAATTATTGGGTATGTGGGCAGGCAACCTTTAAGCAAAACAAAGACGAAGCTTTTCTTTCGGCAAGCCTCGCGTAAAGTTTGGCGAAGTGAAACGCTGCGCTTAATCCTCAAAACCTTCTGCCAAAGCGCGGGCGTCTCCATAGTCCAATGCGTTGATGAGGGAATCCCGGCTTTCCGCATCAATGCGCTGGAGGAGAAGGGTATCTTTCTCCCAACTATGGGTTTTGAATAGGGCGTCTATTGAGTCTTCTTTCTCTTTCAGCAATTTCCGATAGAGTGATTGAATGCCGCGCCCTTGCGGAGTGGTGATTTGAAACGTGCCACTCTCAATCCTCATGTTGACTTGCGGGGAAGTAATGAGGGAATCGTTGAAAACAAAGCCGATGCGTTTCCCTATCCATCGCTCGGTCGCATCCGCCCAAGCTTCCCGTTTGGAACGGCACACTTGTCCCATCATGATATGCATACCATAATAATCTGAATCCAATTTCAACGCAACAAACTCTTTTACGGTGACAATAGGAGTCGGGATAATATAGTCTTTCGGCTCGTCCGCGATGCAATACCATCCATTCTCCAATCTTTTGTTTGCTCCATCAGACATTGGCTTCTGATGATAGGATGAGAATGCGAATACGGACAGAAACATGATAATGGACAACAGCACTTTCATTTTCATTGATGAATTAAATTTGAAAAATAGTTGGACTTTTTAATAAAAACGCTCTGACGATGTGTTTACTGCATAGGGATTTCGCTTTTTTTATTTGTTTAACCATGATGCGGCCTTTGCGCAAGACATTTGTACGGAAAACAGGCTCCTCTTTGTATTATTGCTTACTTGCCCAATTATTATTGGATATTTTGCTATTTATCCAAGGATATGCTTTATACTTTGCTCGGGACTGCTTTAAAACGGAATAATCTTTGCCGGAAAATCGAATGAGATTAAGTATAAAGTTGAGTTTAAACTTTCAGTTGTACAACCGAAGCTTTCAGTTGTACAACTTAAGCCTTCGGTTGTATAACCGAAACCTTCGGTTGTAGAATATACTTAGGAAAAAAGGATTTTATATGAAGCTAGATTTATTATTATGAGGAAGTTATATGGGTTAACAAGTATGCGTGGTTGACAATATACAAATATAATATATTGATATTATGTATTTATAATATAAAAGCATAGGGATGAATTATATTTAGTACCATAGCGATAAATTCGGTAGTAAGAATTCCTAAAACATAAACATTTTATCCCATATTGGCAAATTGAGCCTTACACAAACATAAATTGAGCCGCAAAACAACGAAGCTATGAAATAACCGTCCTAACTTTGCAGCCGTAAACTTTTTAAAAGAACATCGTTATGGCAAACAATGAGAATTATCCTAAAATCGCCCTGGGCACATGGTCATGGGGAGCATCCAATGTGCTGATTCTGAGTATCAACGATAAAAGCATACAATCATGAGAACAATTATTTGCATTGCATTCACACTATTAATGATTACACCTATGGCTAACGCACAGACAAAAATCAAGCAGACTGCCGGAAGAGAGCAGTTGGGCGATTTCGCACCCAAATTTGCGGAACTGAACGATGACGTGCTTTTCGGCGAGGTATGGAGCCGGACAGACAAACTCGGCTTGCGAGACCGGAGCATGGTTACGATTACCGCACTTGTCAGTTCGGGCATTACGGATTCTTCCTTGACCTATCACTTGCAGACCGCCAGGAAGAACGGCATCACTCGTACCGAGATAGCGGAGATACTGACGCAAGTCGGCTTCTATGCCGGATGGCCCAAAGCGTGGGCTGCATTCCGCCTGGCTAAGGATGTATGGACGGAAGAAACGGAAGCTGCGGACGAGAAAGCAAAATTCGAGCGGGAAATGATATTCCCCATCGGTAAGACGAATGATGCCTATGCCAAATACTTTATCGGACAAAGTTATTTGGCGCCGGTATCTTCGGAACAGGTCGGCATCAACAATGTGACATTTGAGCCGGGTTGCCGCAACAACTGGCACATACATCACGCCACGAAAGGCGGCGGACAACTGCTGGTCTGCGTGGCAGGCACAGGCTGGTATCAGGAATGGGGAAAGCCTGCACGCTTGCTCCGCCCAGGCGATGTGGTAAACATCCCAGCCGGAGTAAAACATTGGCATGGCGCCACAGCCGACAGTTGGTTTGCCCATCTTGCCATTGAAGTGCCCGGAGAAAAGACAAGCAACGAATGGCTTGAGCCTGTAACCGATGAGGAATATAACAAATTGCAGGAGGAATAAACGATGAAAAGAAACGTTTAGGAGAAATAACCCTTGCCTCGCTCCCCGATTTTCCTTATCTTCGCAAACGAAACAACCAGTAAAAACATGAGTGTCATCAAAACGCAAAATATATTGTCCATACAAAGCCGTGACGAATTTCGCCAATGGCTCATGACGCATCATGCCACCGAGAAGGAGTGTTGGGTGAAAGTCAAGCGCGGGCGTCCTATGGACGACGGAACATTCTGGTACATCGATGCAGTGGAGGAAGCGATGTGTTTCGGCTGGATTGACAGCACTTTGAAACGGCTGGACGGCGAGGCATACCAACGGTTTGCGCCACGCGCGAAAGGTAGTCTGTGGTCGGAACTGAACAAGGAACGGTGCCTCCGCATGGAGCGGTTGGGGCGCATGACGGATGCGGGACGCGCTGTGCTGCCCGACATGTCGCCTGGAGGTTTCACCATCGACAAGGAAATCCTTTCAGCCCTCCGGCAAGACCCCATCGTGTGGCGCAACTTCCAAAACTTCCCGCTCTTATACCGGCGCGTGCGCATCGATACGATACAAATTAAGAAAAAACAACGCCCTCTCTTTGAAAGCCGTCTGAAAAAGTTCATTGACAACACCCGCCTCGGCATCATGTACGGCGAATGGAATGACAACGGGAGATTAATCGGATAAAGAAAGAAACACGCTTGTCCACGTCAAAAAATCTTCCTATCTTGCGACAGGGTTTAACCCGTCTGTGGAACCCCTCGGAAGTGAGGCAGGATAAGTCCGGACTTATCCCACCCCCTCTCCGAACATACTGCCACAGACAACGGCATTAAAAAGCCTGTTCGATTCGTTCCTGCCCTATACGGACAACACGGAGACACCCTCGGATGAATGGCTGCGTCTGAAAGTACAGAAAGCCGTCATGTCCTTGCTTGCCATAAATACCCGGTTCTATCCGACACTGTTCGACTTTAGCGAAGCGTGGAAGACAATTTATATAAAAATATAATATATTGATATTGAATGTTTTATAATATATAATTATAGAGATAAATAGAATTTAGTGCCATTTTAGTATCATACTTTATCCTATTTCTTTTTCTGCTTATCATAATGGAAACTTTTGATTATTAGTATGCGGCTAGAGATTATCATAAATAACGGGGTATAAGAGCTTAACCTTATATGCTTACATAATAAGTCAAATTGCTTATGTCTGACTGTTATAAGTCATTTAGCTTATAAATCCTTGGCTGGTAGAAATATTATTTGTACTTTTGCATTCATAGTAATCAATAGAATCAATCTATGTATGCAGCTATTTCTGCCGATATTGTTTCTTCCACATCTTTGTGCATAGAGGAAACCATTGCGTTAAAACAGAGAATAGAAGATTTGTTTTCTATTCTTGAAAAGAGATTTCCCGGATTTTGGGGTAGACTAATAAAAGGGGATTATATGGAATGCCTATTGCCATCGACTAAGGACGGCTTTAGGGCTGCTCTAATTATCAAGAGTTGCATTAAGTCGTTCCCTATCGCAGAATCAAAAAGGAAAAAACTATTCCAAATATATGGAATCCGTATGGCTATGGGAATAGGTGATATGCGCATTGTAGATAAGGAAAACGGCATAATGG
>CALUOR010000052.1 GCA_944322285.1 uncultured Bacteroides sp. | reverse complement strand
CCTACTTCCTGCTGGCCCTCTTCACCGAGATATTCGCCATCGGCGTCAAGCTGAAGGAAGAACAGGATTTAACCATTTAACCGGAGGAGAGCCTATGCCTATCATCGTGAATTTGGATATTATGATGGCCCGCCGCAAGATATCGCTGGGCGAGCTGGCGGAGAAGATAGACCTCACCCCCGCCAACCTCTCCATCCTGAAGACGGGGAAAGCCAAGGCCGTGCGCTTCTCCACGCTCGAAGCCATCTGCCGTGTGCTGGACTGCCAGCCGGGGGATTTGCTGGAGTACAAGGAGGAATAAAAATGCCCCATAAAAAAGTGGAAACCACAACCGCTTGAATAGCGTCAGTGGTTTCCACTCGTTCAATTATGAAAAAGTGATGGTGTGCTATCAGTCTACTACGATAGGTTTGTACTTCGGAACCAATGCCTTCATGATGCACCAGCCTAAGAGGTAAGCTACGGCACAAATGCAGAAGATAATGAAGTAACCGGCCGGTTTCCCTTCAAATCCCATAAATTGCATGTTGGTGGCGGCTGCATAGTCGAAGAGATTACCTGAACCCTTATTGATAAGGAATGAACCTACACCGCCTGCCATACCTCCTAATCCGGTAATGGTAGCTACGGCACTATTGGGGAACATGTCGCCTACAACGGAATAGATATTGGCCGACCATGATTGATGGGCTGCTCCGGCTATACCGATGATGATGACGGGGAACCAATAAGAGTAAGCTCCAAGAGGTTGGGCAAACAAGGCCAGCAGTGGGAATAAGGCGAAGATGAACATGGCACGCATACGGGCTGCATAGGGATTCATACCCGTCTTATTGATAATGATGGTCGGTAGTTTGCCGCCATAGATGGAAAGCATGGTGATGGCATAGAGTACGAATATTAGCAACTGGGCAGTAGTGCTGTCTGATGAGAAGCCGTAAACGTCGGAGATGTATGCAGGCGTCCAGAAGAGGAAGAACCACCACACTCCGTCTGTCATAAACTTACCTACGGCAAATGCCCATGCCTGACGGTATTTTAAGCATTGCCAGAACGAAAGTTTCTTTTCTTCTTTTTCTACGGGCTTTGTTTGTTGTTCAGTTTCTTTGTCTTGCTCGATGTATGCCAGTTCGGCTGCGTTGACGTGCGAGTTCTGACGAGGTTTCTTGTACATAAACATCCACAGGCCCATCCAGATGAAGCCCAAGGCGCCAATAACAACGAAAGCCATTTCCCAGCCGTTGCCTACGCCGATGTTCTGGAAATAGCGTGCCAAAGGCGGGATGCTGACCGGTGCTGCCAATGCGCCTACCGTTGCGCCGGCATTGAATATGGAAGTGGCGAAAGCACGGTCTTTTTTGGGGAAGTATTCTGCTGTAACTTTGATGGCTGCAGGGAAGTTACCTGCTTCACCGGTAGCCAGTACGATGCGTGCGGCAATGAAGAAATATACGCTGGTGATAGCGATGGTTGAAGCCACTGCTCCCGTTGCGGAAATCATTTCAGCAGCATCATGGATGCCTACTACATGTTCCGTCGCCCAGCCGCAGATAGCGTGCAGACAGGCACCGAGTGACCAGATGCCAATAGCCCAGATGTAACCTTTCTTAGTGCCCATCCAGTCGATAAAACGTCCTGCAAAAAGGTTGGCAATGGCGTATACAATGGAAAAAATAGCTGTAATGTCACCGTAATTAGAATCGGTCCAGTGAAATTCGGGAGCGATGAAATCTTTCCAGGTCAGTGACAATACCTGGCGGTCGAGATAGTTGACTGTCGTCGCAAAGAATAGCATGGCGCAAATCGTCCAACGATAATTGGTCATCTTGCCCATTGCTTTTTGGATAGTTTGATTCATGATATTGAGTTAATGATAATTTGTTGCAAAAGTAGCCTTTTTTAGTTTGTCCCTTTGTGTAAAATTTGACTGAAATCATGCATAAAATGAGAAAATGGGCATAGATTGAGCTATCTATACCCATTTTCTTTATACCGGAATTATTTCATATCCAGATATTTGATTTCGTCTTTGTCGCTGTACTTCAGGTTTTCACCGGCCATGCCCCAGATGAAGCTGTAATTGCTTGTTCCTGCGGCAGCGTGAATGCTCCATTCGGGTGAAGTGATGGCTTGCTCGTTGTGCAGCCAGATGAGACGCTCTTCTTGTGGTTCGCCCATCAGGTGGCAGATGGCGTTGCCTCCGGTTACGTTGAAATAGAAGTAAGCTTCCATGCGGCGAGTGTGGGTATGGGCAGGCATGGTGTTCCATACAGAACCCGGAGCCAATTCGGTCAGACCCATCTGCAATTGGTTCGTGCCACCGCCTTCAACTCTTTCCAGAATGTCTTTTACAATGAGCTGGTTCACTACGCGGTCGTTGCTTTCTTCCATTTTTCCGTAGTGATCAGAGATGGCCAAAGCATACTTCTTGGGGTTAGCCTTCTGCAACTTGGCATCGGTCGTAATCAGCTGGGTAACGAAATGCTTGTAAGCAGGGGCCGAGTTGATGTAGAACTTGGCAGGTTTAGCCGGGTCTACGCTCTTGAATGTCACTTCCTTATTGCCGCAACCTACATAGAGGGCCTCTTTATATTTCATTTCATATTCCTTACCGTCTACGGTCACTACACCGTCACCGCCGATGTTGATTACACCCAGTTCGCGGCGTTCCAGGAAATAAGTAATTTCCGGACCCAACTCGTGGAATTTCTCCAACTTCAGCACTTTGTTAACCGGCATTACGCCACCGTAGATGAGGCGGTCATAAAGCGTATAAGTAATGTTGATTTCATCCGGAGCCATTACTTTGTCCATCATGAAAGAGCTGCGCAAGCGTTCCGTATCATAATGCTTAACGTCCTGCGGGTGACAGGCAGTCTGTACCTTGTAATTCATTTGGGCACCGGCCGTAATAGCTGCCATGCCCATCATCATTGCAATTGCTAATCTTTTCATTGTTCAGTAATTTATTTTATTAATAGATAGATTCATTTTTAAGTAGGCTTCCCAATTTATTTAGCGGCCTTTTTAGCTTCTCTTTCGCTACGGATGATGATGCGGCGATTAATAAGCATCATGCCAATAGCTATCAAGGCGAGTACAGCACCACCTACGTACGAAAGCTTGACGCCTCTATAAATAATCCATCCGAAGGAAGAAGACGCGAAGTCAAGCGCGCCACCCGAGAAACCTTCGGGAATTTTTGCTGCTGCATCGTGTGTGGCTTCATATACGTTGTTGGCGGCCATCGTAAAGTCAGGAGCCATATCGGTTACAAAATATAGGCCGACAATCAGTACGACCAATCCGATGAGCAATGTCTTCACAACATTGCCTTTTGTATAGGGCAATACCAAGGGGAAGAGGTAGAACATACCGGCCAATGAAGCCAATGGGAGGAATTGGTTGCCGGGCAGGAATACGGCAAGTGCCAAGATAACCGGAATCAGAATGACGGATGCCACCAACGTAGCGGGATGTCCGATAACCAAGGCGGGACTCATGCCGATGTGTACCTTCTTACCATTGAATTTTGTTTTCACCAATTCGGAAGTCTTTTCAGAGATAGGTTTCAATCCTTCAATGAAGAGGGAAGTGATGCGGGGAATAAGTTCCATTACGGCCCCCATCGTGATACCCAAGAAGAGCACTTTCTTGATGTCCACTTGGGCGGCCACTCCGATAAGCATACCTACGATAACACCCAGCACCAATGGTTCGCCTATTACGCCGAACTTCTTTTTCAATCCATCAGCGTCAATATCCAGTTTGGAAAAACCGGGAATCTTATCTAAACCTTTGTTGATAAGGATGGCGAAAGGCATCATGCTTTGGCAGAAAGGCTGGGGAATGGAGATGCCGGGCAAGTCGTAGTATTTTTGAAACTTGTCGGCTGTAAGGTCTGCGCATACCAATGTAATGACGTAGCAGACAATGGCGGCAAAGTAGCCCCACGCCAGACTCTCGCCCATGACGAAATAGGCCACGGCGCCGATAAAAGCAAAGTGCCAATAGTTCCACAAGTCGATGTTCACCGTTCGTGTGGTCTTGGTGATAAGCATCAGCAGATTGATGCCCAAGCAAATAGGGATAATCAATGCGCCCACGGCGGTGTTGTAGGCTACGGCTGCTGCTGCGGGCCAACCCATGTCGAATACGTTCAGTTGCAGGTGATAGAGGTCGGAAATGGCTTTCAGCGGGCTGTCGAAGTTGGTGGTCAACAGGGCGGTGACTACACCCAGACCTACGAAACCGACTCCCACGCAAAGGCCGGACTTCAGGGCCTTGCCGAACTTCATTCCGATACACAAACCAATAATTGTAAAGATAATAGGCATCATTACCGATGCGCCCAGGCTAATGATATAACCGAATACTTGTTCCATTCTTTTATGAATTTGATATGTTTAAATTAATGTTTTACAATGGTACAATTACGAATAACGGCGTCAAATTTAAAATCTTTTCTTCATTAATCAAATAAGAAAGCCATAATTCTTGGAAAAAATGAGTTTTTTGTACTTTTATAGTAGTTAGTTTGCACAGATTTACTCGTTTTCGCACACGGAAAATCAAAATATCCACGAACTCTACTGAAAAATCCACTTCGTTTTTCCAAGAAAATGCTACCTTTGTTTTTATAATGATGTGAAGTGTAATCCTTTTTTTAGTTGTTTTATGAGAGGACGAATCGTTTGTAAAATCTTTGTGGCATGGATGATGGGCGTATGCTCCATCCTAAATGTGTCGGCTCAGACCCAATGGAAACGCGATATTGTGGTGGCTCGTGACGGGACGGGTGATTATCGCACCTTGACCGAAGCCATGGAGGCCATCCGCGCGTTTATGGATTATAAAGTGACCGTACACGTCAGGAACGGGGTGTATAAAGAAAAACTTGTAGTGCCTTCCTGGCTTCAAAACGTAGAGTTTGTGGGCGAAGATGCGGAGAAAACCATTATCACCTACGATGATCATGCCCGTATAGACAACATGGGCACTTTCCGCACGTATACATTAAAAGTGGAAGGAAATGACATCACTTTCCGCAATCTGACCATTGAAAACAATGCGGAGCCATTGGGGCAGGCTGTTGCGCTGCATACGGAGGGCGACCGCCTGAAGTTTGTGCATTGCCGCTTTTTGGGCAATCAGGATACCGTCTATACAGGCGTGGCGGGCACTCGCTTGTATTTCAAGGATTGTTATATAGAAGGGACCACGGACTTCATCTTCGGGCCGTCTACCGCACTTTTCGAGGATTGTACATTGTATAGCAAACGCAATTCTTACATTACGGCTGCTTCCACTCCGCAAGACATAAAGGTCGGTTATGTGTTTGTCGATTGTGAACTCCTTGCTGCTCCCGGTGTGGACAAGGTTTACCTGGGGCGTCCTTGGCGTCCGTATGCCGCAACCGTATTTATTCGTTGCCGGCTGGGAAAACATATTTGTCCGGCGGGGTGGGACAATTGGCGCAATCCGGATAACGAGAAAACCGCTCGTTATGGCGAATATGGCAACACGGGCGAGGGCGCGTCAATGCAAGGCAGAGTGCCTTGGATTGTTCCGCTAAGTCAAAGCCAAGCCGAAAGATTGTCCAATCCGGAGTGTATATATAAGATGTGTAAGGAGTGGATTGTGGAGTGATACGTGATAATTCATGCCTCGAAAGTGCGCTATAATGTTTGTTTCTCCGGATATTTCTTTATATTTGTCCAAAGTTTATTAGAAAAATAACCATGAAAAACCGATTGATTCTTTGTTTAGGACTTTTCTTGATGCTTACGGCTTTCAGGGCCGATAAGCCGGTGATTACTATTTTTATGATTGGAGACTCCACCATGGCCGATAAGAATTTGACGGGAGATAATCCCGAGCGTGGATGGGGACAGATGCTGCCCGGATTCTTTACGGAGGATATCCGGGTAGACAATCATGCGGTGAACGGGCGTAGTTCCAAGAATTTCATTGACGAAGGCCGTTGGGACAAGGTGCTTTCGCAGATAAAGAAAGGCGATTATGTGTTCATTCAATTCGGGCATAACGATGAGAAGCCCGACCTCAAACGCCATACCGACCCGGGAACGACATTCGATGACAACTTGCGCCGTTTTGTGAGCGAGACCCGTGCTAAGGGTGGCATTCCCGTCTTATTCAATTCTATCGTACGTCGCAATTTTGGACCTATGGCTGATAGTGCCGCAATACATGCTGCGGTCAATCAGGATGATTTCCGTAAAGACTCCAATACGGGCAGCATTGCAGGACGGGGCGGTCGTCTGATAGATACACACGGTGCTTATCTGTTTTCTCCTCGCAATGTGGCTCGCGAGCTGAATGTGCCTTTTGTGGATATGAATAAGATTACCCATGATTTGGTGGAAAGTTTAGGCCCCGAAGCTTCGAAAAAGCTCTTCATGTGGGTAGAACCGAACACGGTGCCCGCCATGCCGAAAGGACGTGAGGACAATACGCACCTTAATATATATGGAGCGCGTGTCATTGCCGGACTTACGGTGGATGCCATTGCGGAGGCGGTGCCAGCCTTGGCTTCCTATGTTTGCCATTACGACTTAGTTGTAGCACAGGATGGGAGTGGCGATTTCTTCACGGTGCAGGAGGCCATTAATGCTGTGCCTGATTTTCGTAAGAATGTCCGCACAACGATATTGGTGCGCAAGGGTGTGTATAAGGAGAAACTGATAGTCCCCGCCTGTAAAATCAATGTCTCGTTGGTAGGTCAGGAAGGAGCCGTATTGGAGTATGATGGTTATGCCAGCCGTCCCAATCGCTTTGGCGAAGAAATGAGCACGTCCGGTTCGGCCTCTTGTTACATCTATGCGCCCGATTTTTATGCGGAAGGTATAACCTTTGCCAATACGTCAGGGCCTGTGGGGCAGGCGGTGGCGTGTTTTGTCAGTGCCGACAGAGCTTACTTTAAGAATTGCCGTTTCCTAGGCTTTCAGGATACACTTTACACCTATGGCAAGGGATGTCGCCAATATTACGAAGATTGTTACATCGAGGGTACCGTTGATTTTATCTTTGGTTGGTCAACGGCCGTCTTCAACCGTTGCCGCATTCATAGTGTGGGCGATGGATATGTGACGGCTCCTTCTACGGACCAAGGGCAGAAATATGGTTATGTATTCTACGATTGCCAGCTGACCGCGGCTGATGGTGTGCGGAAGGTCTATTTGTCCCGACCATGGCGTCCCTACGGTCAGGCCGTATATATTCGTTGCGACATGGGTAAACATATTCTGCCCATAGGTTGGAATAATTGGGGTAAGAAAGAAAACGAAAAAACAGCTTTCTTTGCCGAGTATCAAAGTCAAGGTGAAGGAGCCAATCCTAATACCCGTGCCGCCTTTTCCCACCAATTGTCTAATCTGGATGGCTATGAAATGGAGCTTGTATTGGCCGGTGAGGATGGATGGAATCCGGTGAAAAACGGCAATGCGTTGTTGGATGTCAAGCGTTAGGAGGAAAACGGTTATGGCTAAGAAAAAGTTTTTTATCCTACTTTGTATTGTTTGGTGTTTACTTCCGTTGAGGGCGCAATTATTTTGTTCGTTTACCCATTATTCCACCGAAGATGGCTTGTCGCAAAATACGGTGATGGATATTTTGCAAGACCACCGGGGAAATATGTGGTTCACTACATGGGATGGGCTGAATAAGTTTGATGGTTATACGTTCAAGGTATATAAGGCCAAGCCGAACAATCATGTGGAGCTGGTTAATAATCGCGTGGATTATATGTACGAAGATTGTCACGGGAATCTGTGGTTACAAGCCTATGATGACCGTGTATTTCGTTTTAACCCGCGGACAGAATTATTCGAGCGTGTTCCCCAAGCTAATGAGGAGGGTCGCTCGCAGCAGATTTCTTCTATTAAGGTGTTGCCGGGCGGTACGGTGTGGCTTTTGGCGAAACATGAAGGGGCTATCCGGGTACGGACCGATGCGGAGACGTTAGCTTTCTCCTCTACTTGGTATTCCGCTACGAATGGACTTATCCCGGCTACGCTTGTACATAATGTATTCGAGGACTCAGACAAGAACGAGTGGATGCTTACCGATAACGGATTGATGCAGATTGTGCCGGGGAGGGAGACAGAGCCTGTTCCTTTCTTTGTAGATAGAGCCGATGGGGAGGATATGGGTAGCCAGTCCTTTTTTGTGGCATACGAGTGGCAAGGGCAAATTTATTTTGGATCAGACAAAGGACGTGTATGGTGCTATAATAAAAAAAACGGACAGTTTTCATTGATTCGGTTATCGGGTGAAAGTAGGCTGGTAGATATTAAACGGGTGGATGACGAAACGTTGGCCTTTGCCATGATGGACGATGGTTTTGTCCTCTACAAACCTTCTTCCGGAAGAATGGAGCATTATGGTGCCGAACATTTGCGCCATGCATCGGTCTACTCCATGTATGTGGATCGGTATAAAAATATATGGTTCGAACAATACACTTCTGGCCGTATCATTCGTTTTGATGTAAACGCGGGAAGATTCAAGGAGGAACATCTGACGGTAGAACCTACCAGTACGGACCGTTCGCGGCCGGCTTTTCATATTCATGAGGACATTTATCGTCACCTGTGGGTACATCCTTATGGAGGAGGACTTTCTTATTATGACCGGCGCGAAGACCGTTTGCGTCCTTTCTACAATGATGTCAAAGACCCCAACCGGCGTTTTTCCAATAAAATCCATTCGGTGTATTCCGATCGTCAGGGAAATTTATGGATGTGCACTCATTCCAAAGGTTTGGAGAAAATTGTATTTTATCAGGAGCGGTTTCATTTGCTGGTTCCTTCACCGGGTCACTCTGAGTCCTTAAGCAATGAAGTCCGTGCGCTTTGTGAAGATACGGAGGGTAATGTTTGGGCAGGAACTAAAGATGGTATGCTCAGGCTATATTCACCGGAAGGAAAAGAATTGGGATATTTAACTGAGTCGGGAGTTGTAGCCCGTTCGGGTAAACCCATGGCGGGTAACGCTTATTTTATGATGCAAGACAGCAAGAAAAACTTGTGGATTGCCACAAAAGGTGACGGCGTGGTGAAAGCCGAACCCATGCAGACTCCTTTCCGTTATAAATTGACTCGTTATCGTTATGATAAAGATGATATTTATAGTCTGAGCAGTGATGATGTGTATTGTGTCTATGAGGATACGAAAGGACGCATTTGGGTGGCAACATTTGCCGCCGGTGTCAATTATCTGACGAAAGATAAAAGCGGAAAGGAAATCTTTATCAGTCACCGCAATCATTTGAAGGGTTATCCCATAGATTATTGCTTCAAAGTGCGTTTTATTACAGGTGACGGACGTGGACATATCTGGATAGGTACCACTGTGGGTGCGCTGATGGTAGACGAGAATTTTGAAAATCCTGAAAATGCGGTCTTTCATCACTACTTGCGCGTGCCGGACGATGCGAGCAGTTTGAGCAATAATGATGTGCATTGGATTATTCCGACCAAGAAAGGTGAACTTTATATCGCTACTTTCGGAGGAGGATTGAACAAGTTGGTATCGTTGGATTCAGGTGGAAAAGCCGTTTTCAAGTCGTACACCATAGCTGATGGTCTTCCTTCGGACATCCTCTTATCTATTCGGGAAGATAGGGAAGGGTCATTATGGATAAGTACGGAGAATGGTGTCAGCAAGTTTGTGCCTGCAAATGAGACTTTTGAGAACTATCGGGATAAGCGGTTTGGGGCCCGTACACGTTTCAGTGAGGCTTCCTCTGAGTACACCCGTACAGGCGAGATGCTTTTCGGTAGTACGTTGGGCATTTTTCATTTCAATCCTGATTCTATCAGCAAGAGTACATTTGTGCCTTCCATTGCTTTTTCTCAATTGTTGGTGGAGAATAAGACCGTAGTGCCGGGCGAGCATTCATTTCTGAAAAAAATATTGGATGCTACGCATTCTTTAGAGTTATCTCATCAGGAAAATATTTTTTCTATTCAGTATGCGGCGCTCGACTATACGGAACCGGCCGATATTCAGTATGCCTATATGCTGGAAGGATTTGAAAAGGATTGGAACTATGTAGGCAAGCAGCGCGTTGCCACTTATACCAATTTGCCTCAGGGCGATTATGTGTTTAAGGTTCGTTCAACCAACTCGGACGGGCAATGGACGGACAACGTTCGCTCCTTGTCTATCAAAGTGTTACCTTCGTTTTGGGAAACTCCGATAGCTTATTTCTTATACGTTTTGTTTGTGTTGTTATTTATTGTGACGGCGGTTTATATTCTCTTCACGATTTATCGGCTGAAGCATAAAGTGTCTATTGAGCAGCAACTGACTAATATGAAACTGCGTTTTTTTACAGACATTTCTCATGAACTTCGTACTCCATTGACCTTAATTTCCGGTCCGGTGGAGTATGTGCTGACCAATAAGAACTTGCCCGATGATGCACGCGAGCAGTTGCAGGTCGTAGAGCGGAACACTAAACGTATGCTTCATTTGGTCAATCAGATATTGGATTTCCGCAAAATACAGAACCAGAAGATGAAGATGCGCGTGCAGCGTATTGACGTAGTGTCTTTTACCCGCAAGATTATGGACAGCTTTAACGCAGTGGCTGAGGAGCATCAGATTGATTTCTTGTTCGAGACTGAAAAACCGGAACTTTATTTGTGGGTGGATGCCGATAAGTATGAGAAGATTGTTTTTAATCTGCTTTCCAATGCTTTTAAATATACGCCTAACGGCAAGATGATAAGCGTGTTTATTCATGAGAATGAGCAGTCGGTGTCAGTAGGCGTGCGCGACCAAGGCATCGGCATAGCCGAAAATAAACGCAAATCCATTTTCATGCGATTTGAAAATCTCATTGAAAACAATCTTTTCAACCAGTCGAGCACCGGTATCGGGCTTTCGCTAGTGAAAGAACTGGTGGATATGCACAAGGCCATCATTACGGTGGAGAGTACGTTGGGCAAAGGAAGTTGTTTCAGTGTGGAGTTCCTGAAAGGAAAGGAGCACTATGATGAGTCGACAGAGTTTTTGCAGGACGATGCTTCGGTGGATGTATCCGATTTAGAGACAGTTAACATCGGAGATGAAACAGATGCATCGCGTCCTACTATGTTGCTGGTTGAGGACAATCAAGAACTTCGCCTGTTCTTACGTAGCATCTTTGGTGCAGATTATCGCATAGCCGAGGCTTCCGATGGAGTGGAAGGTTTAGAGAAAGCAGAGTCTCTATTGCCCGACATTATCATTAGTGATGTGATGATGCCCGGTAAGGATGGCATAATGATGACCCGTGAATTGCGTGCCAACATGACAACCAGTCATATCCCTATCATTCTGCTGACTGCTAAAAACACGTTTGAGAGTAAACTGGAAGGACTGGAATACGGGGCGGATGATTATATTACAAAACCTTTTAGCGCTACCTACCTGAAAGCCCGTGTTAAGATTTTGCATGAACAACGCCAGAAATTGCAGGATTTATATCGTGACAAATTAATGCAGACCACTCTTCAGACGGACGAAAATAAAGAAGAAGAACCGGCTGCTCCGGAAATGTCGCCCAATGACCGTAAGTTCATGGACAAGTTGATGGAGTTGATGGAGAAGAATCTGGATAACGGTGATATGGTGGTGGATGATCTGGTGCGTGAGTTAGCCGTCAGTCGTTCGGTATTCTTCAAAAAACTGAAGACACTTACCGGCCTTGCTCCCGTAGAATTCATTAAAGAAGTACGCATTAATCATGCCATCCGTTTGATAGAGACCGGTGAATACTCCATGACACAGATTTCCTATATGGTAGGCATCAACGATCCTCGTTATTTCAGTAAATGTTTCAAGCAGAAGATGGGCATGACGCCTACAGAATATCGCGACAAGCATAAGCGCAAGTAGCATATAAAAAAGTTTGAGGGACGTCCTTCTCGCAAGGCCATCCCTCTCTTTTTGCAAAGAATGCCTTTCTTCAGTGAAACTCTATCGAAAGGCGTGTTTCTTTGACATTTTATTAGCAACCTATGAAAACTATTTTCTGCAAAGATATACATAGAACTTGTTTGCAATGTGTAATATTTCGTCTATTCATGGGAATAGTTGGTTTTTTAGGCTTCAAAACATCGTTTTTGTCAGTGATTTTCTGTTTCTGAAAGACGACCGCAATATTGCTTCTGAAACACTGCGCTATTTGCGTTCAATTACTGCAGTATTTGTTCTGAAACACTGCGCTGATTCAGGGGTAAACACTGCGCTGATTCAGCGGAAATAGCGCAGTGTTTCTTTTGACTTTAATTGTCTGTATATCAGTGTAATATATAAATCATTACATTGATCTTGGGATTTCAGAAGCTTTCCTTATACATTTATTAAGGGTATGCTTGCTGAAGATATAACGGAAGTTAAATTTATATGTAAAATAAAATCTTAGTTTTATTGTCTATAGGAACGATAGGAGATACACCATATTATATATAGGGAATCTTTGTGCTTTGTCGGGAATTAGAGATCTATGCCTCTTAAAAGGTGTGGCCAAAAGATGTTGAACTGAGTGATGAATGGCGTAACAGAGGGAAACGGGCTTGGGAAATTCAAGTTTAATAATCTTAAAGGTAAATTTTGGAATGATTGTTTTTTTAAGTAAAATTCGTATTTTTGTGATGGTTATCATTCAAATACGTTTATCGGATATGGCAATGAGCATACAGGAATTTATCGTTAAATACAAGGAGGCTTTCGGTGAAAACGCACCTCTTCCCATCTCTTTCGGTTATAGTAACGAAGCTGTGACGGAAGTGAGACGGATACCCCGCTGCATGATTGGTGCGATACGCAAAGTTTGTGACGGAGGGGTGTTGACGCTGTCGGTAGACAATGTGCTTTGTGGAGGTGGCAGTCTTTATACAGCCTTTGCGCCCATGCCCGACCGTGTTCCAGTGTTTGTCTCGGAAACGGAACATTATAAGCAAACCAAGGAACAGGTAAAGGACTATATTGATCGATTGGGAATCCACTTGTCGGAGAAACCGTACCTTAATTTTGTTCGCATGGATCACGTCACTAGCCTGGATGAAGTAGAAGGAATGCTCTTCTTTGCCACGCCCGATGTGTTGTCCGGCCTATGCTCTTGGGCGTTTTATGACAACAACGAGGATGACGCGGTATGTGCACGGTTTGCTTCGGGTTGTTGCAGCATTGTGACATTTGCCGCCAAAGAGAACGCAAAAGGCGGACGTCGGTGTTTCATCGGTATGCTCGACCCATCGGCGCGTCCGTTAGTTCCAAGAGATGAACTGACTTTTACCATACCGGCCTGCCGATTTAAGGAAATGATGAATACCATGGAACAATCGGCCTTATTCCAAAAGGCATATTCCATTGTGCGGAAACGTATCAACGAAGAAATATAAAATGCCATCTCAAAGTTCAAACAAAGATGTAAAAAGAGGTCTTATGAAACTTCAGTGCTCAGACGTGATATTGAGAAAAGGATTGTAGTGTAAAAAAACGAAGTTATATATGAAAAAACAATTTCTAATCTTGCTTGTCGGAATTCTTATGATGGGAAGTGCGCAAGCGCAGCAGACGGATAAAGAAAATAAAATAGTGCCTTGGGAGAATCCGTTGACAGAGCGCATGGGCTATGCCAATGGAGTACGTAAGAATAACGCTACACGGTGGACGGTGCCCAATAGTCTCATACAAACAGATTTAGTGGAGGTTTGGGGCATGGGAGGAAGTCTGGTTTTCAATAAAAAGAGCGTAAGCTATGTCGATTGGGCTATACCGGCGCAATACGATCGGGTTTCTAAAAAGTTTTCAGAGAAACTGGCGGGTGTGATACTTAATGGGAAAGTAGGCTTTATAGACCGGAAGAATCGTTTCATCATACCGCCAAAGTTTGACGCGGTGAAAGATTTGCAAAGCTTTAGACAAGGTTTGGCTGTGGTATGCGTGAATGGAAAATATGGTTTTATCAACAAGCGCGGGGAATTTGTAATAGAGCCGGTTTATGAATGGGCTGATAATTTTCGTGACAATCTGCTGGCCTCGGTTAAGCAAGGCGGTAAATATGGAGCCATTGACATCACCGGTGCGCTGGTGGTGCCGTGCAAGTATAAGTTGGAGGAGGCCATGATTAATGTCCCCATTTCGAATAAAGAATATCGTAAGGCTGCGAAAAGTAACGAGGAGAAACGTGAAAGCGGAGCGTTTGACGAGACATTGAAAAAAATAGAAAGTGTTAGTAGGAAAGTAGATGCGTTGATCGATGATGACTCATTCCTGCCACCCATACCGGAGTTGGAATATGTGACTAAGGTGGAAAACGGTCTCTTAGGTGTGACTACCCTTGAGCAAGATTCGGCATGGATATTGCCTCCCCGTTATACGGATGTAGAGGTGGTTGACCGGGGACTTATGCTGATAGAAGAGAACGAGAGGTTTATGGGCGTGGCAGATTACCATGGACGTATTGTGCTTCCATGCGAGTATCTCAGCGTGGAGTTGAAAGATGATTTGGGACTTTTTATTGTGCAAAAGGATAGCCTTTATGGGCTTTACGACACAAACGGCATTGAAGTAATGCCTGTCAGCCTTGATGCGATTGAGGATTTTGAAGGCTCAAAAGCAAGGGCTTGGATAAATGGCGTAGCCGGATGGGTAGATGCTGACGGAAATTTGCAAGAAGGTTTTTTGGACAATGTTTACCGCTCGGCTGTATTGTTTGAAGAAAGTGGTAAAGGGAGAGAGGCGAGAAGACTCTATGAAAACATACTTGATATAAACCCCGGCTATGCGCTGGCGTACAACAATCTCGGTATCATGGAGCTGGAGGCTGAAAACTACGGTCTTGGCATAAAGAAACTGAAACTAGCCAACCGTCTTGATCCGGACAATAAACAGATAGAAGCCAATTTAGAACAAGCCAAGAAAGACCGGAAAGAGCGCCGTTGGAGTCGTGTTATGAAAGGTTTGGAGACAGCGCAAGTCGCACTGGGCGTAGCTGCTACAACCTACAATGCGGTTGAGGCCGCTAAAGGCGGAAGCAATTTTGTAGATGTGGATGCCGTGATGAATGGCACTGCAACTCCAACGGACTATAGTAGTAATAATGTGAGCAATGTAAACTATACACCGATGAATAACGCCTCGAACCCGGTGATGATGGAATTGGCTCAAGAACGGGCGAAATTGCAAGAACTTCAGGCCGAACGTGAGATACTTGTGAAGCAACAAACAGCCCTGATAAAATCCACTTCAAGGCAAGGAGTCAGGGAAACGAGAAGAGCGGGAACCTCATTGCGCCTGAACAGAGGGCAGTACAGGCCGGGGCAAGGAAACTATGGTCGTGGGGTAGCCGAACGAAACAGCTATGAATTTGCAGGAAGTAAGGTGAAAATAAAAAGTGTGGACCGCCGTATAGCCGCTTGTCGGCAACGCATCCGGGCGTTGGAGGACGAATTGAGCGGTGATTCGTATGCGTCTACAGAAAGCTCTACTCCAAGCTCACGTTTGGCAAGTTCATCTGATGATTCAAAGGGTGTAAAAACTGGTTCGGATGTATATCATTTTAATAAAGCCAATGATCTTTACTATAAAATTTATAGTGATTTGCTAGTAATGAAGACTTCAGGCGCCGGATACGAAAATTTATCTTGCGAGCAGATAAACAACCTTCGTCGTGAAAGGCAGGCGAGAATGAAAGCCATCCGTAAGAAATGGGAGGCTAAAGGTGAGCAAATGGGCAATAGCGATACCATAGCCATGGAGGATTGGCCCGGCCCTTGCTGATAAAACATATAAAATCATCCCGTTTGAGGTGTAAGTAACTAAGCACATTTCGTTTATACTAACTAAATGATAATTTAATGTGCTAATATGCTAATGTGTCAATGTGCTAATGGGGCTGCGCTGTGTTTGCGCTGGCGTGTTCTCATGCCGCAGGGCATTAGCACATTGGCACAGCACATTGGCACATTGCGGGGCTCCGCCCTGCTAAATTCCCATTTATCATATAAATTAATTCTATACGTATACTTAAAATGCCGGATTTTATAAAAACAGGTACTGATTTCAATCGAAATCATTATCTTTGCACATCACCATTATATTATATAAAAACATCATGGAAGCATACAAAGCACTACCTTATGGGATATCGGACTTCCGACAGATAAGGAGAGAATCTCTCTATTTTGTGGACAAATCCATGTATCTGGAAACAATAGAGCAAGCCGGACATTTTCTCTTCTTCATCCGTCCGCGCCGTTTCGGCAAAAGTCTGTTCCTCTCCATGCTCCGCTATTATTACGACATCAATGCAGGGGAGAACTTTGCGGAAATGTTCAGAGGACTTTGGATAGCGGATCATCCTACTCCGTGGCAAGGAAAGTTCCAAGTGCTACATCTCGATTTCTCGCAAATAGGAGGAGATGCGGAAGTGCTTCCCGTAAAATTCAATCAGTACTTCGGCATCCGGCTGGATGATTTTGTAGAACGTTATGCTGCCTATTACCCCGAAGACTTCGTGGAACGGGTCAGGGAACGGGAAGACGCGGACAGCAAGTTTGCCCTTATTACAGCAACGGCTCAGGCGCGTGGACACAAACTTTATCTGATAGTGGATGAATATGACAACTTCACCAACACCGTGCTCAACGAACAGGGAGAGGCCATCTATCACGCCATGACACATGCCAGCGGCTTTTATCGGGATGTATTCAAGAAGTTTAAGGGGAACTTTGACCGTATTCTGATGATGGGCGTCAGTCCCGTGACATTGGATGACCTCACCAGCGGGTACAACATCGCAACCAGCATCACCATGGACGAACGTTTCAACCAGATGCTGGGATTCAGTGAAACTGATGTGCGGGAAATGATTCGCTATTACCAGTCCATGGGAGCACTCCATGCCAATGAAGAGCAGCTGATCGCGGAAATGAAACCTTGGTATGACGGATATTGTTTCTCTCAAAGCGTAGTGTGCACAAGCCCTAAGATGTTCAACTGCGACATGGTAACTTATTACATAAATTACATCATTCAGCATGGACGCGCTCCGGAAGATATGATAGACCGCAATACCCGTACAGATTATCTGAAGTTAGACAAACTCATCAAACTGGATAAACTGGACGGTGACCGTAAGGGCGTGCTATTAGAAGTGGCAGAGAAGGGAAGCATCCTGGGTAATGTCGCGGACTCTTTTCCTGCCGCACGGCTGACAGACCCGGACATGTTCAAAAGCCTGTTGTTCTATTACGGCATGGTGACCATCACGGGCATGAGAGGCAGCAAGATGATTTTGGGTATTCCGAACAACAATGTACGGCGGCAATACTACGATTACTTGTTACAGGAATACCGGAAGATTTGCCGGGTGGACGTATCTGCTCTGTCGGATACATACGATGACGCCGCTCTTGACGGGAACTGGAAGCCCATGATGGAATACATTCTGAAAGCCTATCATGACACGACTGCCGTGCGTAGCCTCATAGAGGGTGAACGTAACCTGCAAGGATTCATGAATGCTTACCTCAGCTTGAACGCTTATTACCTGACGGCTCCGGAAGTGGAGTTAAACCACGGTTATTGCGACTTCTTCCTGATGCCGGACCTGAAACGTTGGCCGATGGTGAAGCACAGTTATATTTTAGAACTGAAATACATCTCGAAAACGGATACGGAGGCAAAAGCCGAAAGTCAATGGAAGGAAGCATTGGAGCAAATCAAAACCTATGCGCAAGGCGAGAAGGTACGTCTGCTGACCACAGGAACTGAATTGCATCCTATTGTAGCGCAAATCCGGGGATATGAGTTGGTAAGGATGGAAGAAGTTCCTATATCAATAAAATAGCTTCAAACAGACATGGAAAACACAGAACTATTTATTATTGAAGGACTGAAACAAGGCAAAGAAGAGGCATACCGATACCTCTATGAGCATCATTATGTCGCGTTGTGTCATGTCGCCAAGGAATATGTGGGTGATGAGGCTTTGGCTGAACATCTGGTGGGCGATGTGATATTCCATTTGTGGGAGGTGCGTGAATCGCTGGATATCCGTATCTCCTTGCGTAGTTACTTGGTGCGTGCCGTCCGCAACCGTTGCTTGGATTACCTTGATTCACGCAAGCAGAAGCATGAAATCACTTTTTCGGAACTGGAAGGGGGCGATTCGTTGGGCGAACGCTATATCTTGGCTGACGACTATCCGTTGGGTTCTTTATTGGAGAAAGAACTCGACCATGAGATTCGTAGGGCTATTAGCCGTTTGCCGGAAGAATGCCGCCGTGTTTTCCTGAAAAGCCGTTTCGAAGAGAAGAAGTACGAAGAGATAGCCCGTGAGTTAGGCATTTCAATCAATACCGTAAAGTACCACATAAAGAACGCCTTAGCTTTGCTTTGTAAAGAGCTTGGCGAATATTTGTTGCCCTGTCTGGCGCTTTTTTGCGCTATAGCCTGAAAAATTAGCTTTTTTGACTACCCGCATTTTCTTTTTTGTCGTCATACCTATAGACCCCTTTATAAAAATGGAAGAGAACAACCGTAACATAGATGATTTAATCGTATCCTTTTTGTGTGGAGAACTAAAGCAGGAAGGACGGGACGAACTGAAGGCTTGGATTGATGAGTCGGAAGCACATCGCAGGTATTTCTTGCAACGCCAGGAGATGTGGTTTTCGGCTTTAACGGAAGAAGAAAGCACCCGTTATAATCAGAAAGCCGCTTTCCGCCAGTTCCGGCAGAGGGTGGCTGCCGCCAAATCCGAACGAAGAATGTCGTATGTCCGTTCTTCTTGGCGGATGTGGATGCGGTATGCAGCCGTGGTGGCATTAGTTTGGCTGGTGGCTTACTTCTCTTATAGGCAAGGCGAAGGCAATCTGAGAGAAGCGTTGGCCGACATCGAAGTGGTGGCTCCCATGGGTTCACAAGCACAGATGCGTTTACCGGACGGTACGTTGGTGACATTGAATGCAGGGTCGCGCATGACGTATGCGCAGGATTTCGGAGTAGATAACCGTGAAGTAAGTCTGCAAGGCGAAGGCTATTTCGAGGTGGCTCACAACGAGGAGATACCTTTCTATGTCCGTTCAGAGAACTTACAGGTGAAGGTACTGGGTACAAAATTTAATTTCCGGGATTATCCCGAAGACCGACAAGTCGTTGTCTCTTTATTAGAAGGAAAAGTGGCTTTGCACAATCAGATCCGGCAGGAAGCGGACCGTTGTTTGATGCCGGACGAGCGGGTTGTCCTTGACAAGTCGGACGGAGTGATGAAGATTGAATCGACCAAGCGGATAGAGTCCGATACAGATTGGAAAAAAGGTCGGCTTTCGTTCGATGAAGTCCTGCTGCCGGAAGTCATTCAGACATTGGAGCGCAGTTACAATGTCCAGATTGCCTTGAAGACCGACTCGTTGGCCACTTATCGTTTCTACGGTACATTCAACCGAACGGAGCAAAGTATCAAAGATGTGCTTGAGGCTTTGGCGGCTACGGGCAAAATACATTATACATTGAAAGACAGTCATGTCGTATTATATTAACTAACAACTTATTAATATCAATGAACCATGGAAAATACAGAACCACCCCAAATTTTTGTGAGGTAAGAAGGTAGCTATATAGGAACAGAAAAGCCGGAAGTGTGTGCAAGTTCTTCCGGCCCGATTCCTCTTCTTACATGTACATGTGCGAACTGTTGTCTAAGGAATGTACAAAGGTACGAAAACATTCTTTAGAGGACGCCTTTTATCCCAATTTTAATCATTAAAAAAGCTAATTTTATGAATTATAGAAGAAAGGCAGTGCTATTAGCGGTAGCTTTGTTGGGCTTCCATTTAGGAATATGCGCCCAATCATTGTCCTTAAAGATGCAGAATGTCTCGGTAAAAAAAGCGATGGCCGAACTTCAGGCCAAGAGTGGATATTCGTTTGTCTACATTGCGGGCGATGTGGATACAGACCGGATCGTGTCGGTCGATGCCGACCAATTGCAGGAAGCAATCAAACAAATCTTGCAAGACCAGCAGGTGACTTATGAAATTCAGGGTAAAAATGTTGTTGTCAGGAAAATAACGTCACAGCCCAATGTGGTACAGCAAGGGCGGAAAGTTACCGGTACGGTGAAAGACGCCAATGGCGAGCCCATTATCGGTGCCAATGTAACCGTAAAGGGAGATTCTTCAATAGGTACGATTACAGATATAGATGGACGGTTTACAATAGATGTTCCGGCAGGAGCAGTGTTGCAAGTTACTTACATAGGTTTTGCTCCGCAGGATGTGGTAGTGGGAAAACGGAAAGAACTTTCAGTTACGATGTCGGAAGATACGGAGATGCTGGATGAAGTGGTGGTAGTAGGATATGGTATACAAAAGAAAGTGAATTTGACGGGGGCTGTTGAGAGTGTAAAATCTGGAGATTTGGAGAAAGTCTCTGTAATTAATA
>CALUOR010000051.1 GCA_944322285.1 uncultured Bacteroides sp. | reverse complement strand
CACCGTCGTTTCGGGCGGTGGTGCTAAAAAACTTTTTCAAGCCTTGTCCTCAGCGGGGACAGGGCTTGAAATTTTCTACAACTGCTGTCCCCGCCGGGGACGGACGCAAAAAACTTCCGCAAGCACTTTCCCCGCCGGGGACAACGCCGAAAATCCTCCGCAACCCTCGTCCCCGAATTTCCCAGCTTCGCCACAGTTTTTTAGAAGCAAAAAGCCATAGCTCATTAGGGCGTTTTCTTCACGCACCGCTGACGCTCATGCTAAAAACGCCCCAATGAGCCAGCGGGGTTGCACCCCTCCGGACACCCCCGTTTGCCACGTGCGGCTATGACCGCAGGCAGGCGGACACCGACAAACAAGTTTGTAAAACCTCAAAAACAAGAAATGAACATGGGATATATCAGCATCCAAATCAACAAGGCGAAAGGGTCGGCTGACACGGGCGCATCCGACCACATCGAACGTAAGACCACGCCCAAGAATGCAGACCCCACACGCACCCACCTCAACCGTGAGCTGGTGCAATTCCCCGACGGCGTGGCAGACCGCACCGGAGCGATAAGCCACCGCATCCGTACGGCTGGCATCAGGCGGAAGATAACGCCCGACCAAGTACGGGCAATCCGCATCGTGCTTTCGGGTACGCACGAGGACATGATGAGAGTGCAGGACGAGGGTAGACTATCCGAATGGTGCGATGACAACCTGCAATGGCTGCATCGCACATTCGGCAAGGAGAACACCGTTTCGGCTGTGCTGCACATGGACGAGCACACGCCGCACATCCACGCAACGGTCGTACCGATAGTGACGGGCGAGCGCAGGAAAGCCAAGAAGAAGCAAGCAGACGGCAAACATACCTACCGCAAGAAAGTCAACGCCGTGCGTTTGTGTGCCGATGACCTCCTGACCCGTGAAAGGCTGGTTGCCTACCACGACAGCTACGCCGCAGCGATGGCGAAATACGGATTGCAGCGTGGCATACGGGGTTTGGAAGCACGGCACACCACCACCGCCCAATACTACCGTGACCTGAAACGGCAGACGGGAGAGCTTGAAGCCAACAACCGCACCCTGCAAGGCGAGGTCGCCGCCCGTGACGAGAGCATCGAATTGTTGCAACAGCAGAAGGAGCGGCAGCAGGAGGAACACCAACGCCAGCTTATGGAACTGCAAGCCCGGCACCGCAAGGAAATGGCGGACAAGGAAGCGGAACATCAAAAGGAAGTGTCATTCCTGAAATCCATCATCCGGAAAGCCAAGAAGTGGTTTCCGCTGTTCCAAGAGTTGGTGTACATGGAGAATTTCTGCCTTAAAGTCGGCTTCAACGAAAGGCAGGCCGCCACGCTTATTAGCGGCAAGCCGTTGTTCTACGAGGGCGAACTCTATTCGGAGGAACACAGGCGGAAGTTCACGACTGAAAAAGCAGGCTTCCAAGTGGTGAAAGATCCGAAAGACAAAGCTAAACTCGCACTTGCCATCAATGGGCAACTGATTAGCGAATGGTTCAAGGAGCAATTTGGCAGACTGTTCTTGTCCGTTAGAAGGACGGTTGAGCCGCTTAGGAGAGGCAAGGGCATGGGGGTATAAACGATGCCAACGGGAGGAGAGCAAGTTTGTGTTTTGGGCAGACCAAAAACTGCTTGCCGCCCTCCCGTTGGTCAATTGTGTATTGTAATTACAGTCGGGCTTTGCCATATACCGTACTGTTTTATCTTAGCGTACAGTGTGTGCCGAGCAGTTCAGCAACCAAAGAGCGGTTGTCATTCGCTGGCAAACAAGCACGGATTATCTAACTGAAACAAGTTTAAATTTCACTTGATTCAGTTCGTTTATGTTTGTGACTTCAACCTTTATTGGCATTCCTTTCTTCATATTTTTATTCTGCATATAATCTTTAGGCAATGCGGGTCTGGGTATACACCCTATACCTTCCCCTTTGACTTCTACAAATATTCCACTGTACGGATTCTTATTGATAATAACTCCTTCATATTCCTCATTAACTTTGAAGGCACATTTATTGATATATTGAGTAAGGTCTTCTCTTTTCACTGTTTGCAAAGTGCCATTATTCACGGTGAAATAGAGTGCTTGCTCATTCATTGTTCGAATTGCTGCTACCAATTTAGAATTAACGATATGGATTTTCACATAATTACAAGCGAGTAGATTTATGCCTGATGCAGAAATGATTCCATATCGCGTCTTTGGATATATATCATATCCATAAGATTTGTACTGAGTTTCCGCTACAATAAAAATATCAGAATTCCAAATCTTCATTATTTTGTATTTAGCTTCTATCAGCACATGAAACTTCATGTCCATAAGCCCCCACAGATGGCCTTCCCGGAACAAAAGAAATGTACCGGCTTTCTTAAACTGCTGATATTTCATGGGCAATAGCCATTCGTCGGTTTCTTTGTTTTGGATGCCAACTTTGTCGAAACACTGAATTACTGCAACATTCTCTCCCAGATTAAGGGAGAGGATATTGTGGACTTCTTCTCCTTTCTCTGACAGTTTCCCCGTTTTATTATCACGTTTGGCCAATAGTGTTGAATTATTCTTATCCACCCATATCTCATCATAAATAAACCCGGTTAATACTTTAGACTCCTTTGCTGAATATAATCCCCATTTTTTCTTTTTCATAGACAAGACTGCAAACAAGTGACCGTATAGATGGTTGATTTGTTTATAATGACAGGGACACAGCTGCTTATTCTTGGTGTCAACAAGCCCAAATTCTCCAAAAGCTTCTATAATATAATAGGTTTCTCCTATCGTTTTTTTCGTGTACTGTACTTCTCCTTGTTGGTTGATAAATCCTGTTTTGCCGGCTTTGGTAGAAACCGTAAGCATACCTGTGTTTTCGTCAGGTGCTTGGATATTCTGGTAATATGGAGTTATAACTTTGCGTTGGGTCAGGTCATACAGCTGACATCCTGATGAATCTTTTATTTTTAGCAGGTTATTTGTCAGTTTAATAATCGTCTGATAATTGATGGGCAGGATTTGCTCGTTAGATAAGAACAATCCATGCAGGTTGTTGCTTGTCAGGATAAAATAGTGATTCCCCCAGTAGGTTATGCTTTCATACTTGCATGCTGTAATGGCTGTACCATCGGACTCTATTCCATATTGACCCAAAAAACTATAGATGACATAACCGTCTTCCACTGCATTTTTCTCGTATATCTTGTTGCCGTTTCTATCAATCTTACCCTTTCGGTTTGCGAGTTTAACCGTTATCTCTCCATTTTCGTCCATGTCGTTAATATGGTCATATGCCATCTCATCCAATAAATGACGTGTGGAAATGTTATATATGATATATGCGTGTTTATAGTAGTTTGAGTATTTTTCTACTTTCAACAGTACATCGGAAAGAATGCTTATCGAGTTATATTCATTCGGTAACAGTACATCACCATTGATACTGATTATGCCCCATTTATAATCTGTGTTTTGAACGGCAAATAAATCATCCTTGATAGGAGTAACATGACGGTACATACAAGGAATAAGTATTGAACCATCTATGCCGTTGACACCATATTGATCCAAACGGTTAACAATGGCGTAGGCATTGTTGATTGTTTCATTAATGTAATATATCGGCGCACCGTCCGCCCCAATGTAGAATGTGTATCCAATGTAGGTAACCGGTATCTGTCCTTTCTCATCCAGATAACCGACGGTGTCATAGGTTTCTTTATGCAACTGGCAGGTGGCCATATTGTATATGCTGTATGTGCCACCATAGCCATAATATCCTTTCGATTGTACTTTTAACAATATGTCTGAAACCTTTTCAATGGAACTGTAGCTGCAGGCTAAAAGCAATTTCCCTTTTTGGTTTTTTATTCCCCATTCGTTTCCAATCTTTATGGCGTATACCCCCCTTGTCAAATAGCGGATGTTATTATGCTCGCAACCAAGGATGAGGTCGCCTGCTGAAGACTTCAAACCATATTTGCCGAGGAAACAGATTTTTATGGAACCATCATCAAACGTTTCTGTGTCTGTATAGATTGGTTCGCCAGCACTATTGATATAGCTTTCTGTATCATTCCCCTGTACCTTGATGTTCCCTTCTTTGTCAGGCTGTCCGATGAAACTGTAGAATTGTTTATCCAGTGTTTGCTGGCCCGAAGTACGGAATATCAAATATTGGGAGCTTTTGCATAGTTTCAAAAGATTGTCCGTGAAAGGCTTAATCTCATCATATTCGCAAGGCAACAGTCTTTTCCCGGCTTTATCATATAATCCATATTTGGCCGAGGGATTATTCCTATAACTGTTTCCTCTTTTCGCAACAACAAATAAATTGTTTGTAAGTAACTTGATTTCAGAATAAGATGCAGGAATAATCATCTGGTTGGAAGAGATTGCTAAGATGCCCAAAGTTGAACTACCCACCAACGTATATTCTTTTGAGAGAGGCTTAAGAGGTTCTGTATAAGCGATTGGCAGAACAGTTTCTAAGTTCATATTTAGAATACCGTAAATCTTTTGAAGAAAATTGCTATCCTTTCTTTGGCTAACGACGATATAACCTTGCTCTTCATAAAGTGTGATAGAAGTATATGCTATCGGTAGTAGACATTTCCCGTTCAAATCGCATATACCCCATAGATTAGTTTGGCTGACCTTTAGCCAATCGTCGGTAAGTAGCTCAATGGCGTCGTATATTCGTGGCAGGCATTCCTTCTCATTATGCATCACATTCCACTTACTGAAGAAGGATGTTGCAACATATCCATCGCGCAGCGTAACTTCATTATCATAAATTTCCTTTCCATTATAGTTTAACGTTCCCATAAATTTTCCCACTTTCACTTTGATGTAGTCTTTATGCGAAAAGTCCATATAGTCATATTTAAAGGGTGTTAATATGACTCCGTCAAGATTGGCAAGGGCATATTTGTAATCTTTCAATAACTGGAAAAGTGTGTGGTTATTATATGTTTTGATGTAATCAAACCCTTCTTCGCCAAACATATATCTGCTACAAGCTGCATTGTATAATGCGGATTTTCCATCATTTTTTTTTAGAATAAACAAGTCGTCGCCTATATAATCGATCCAATTAAACTGGCTTTGCAGAATCTGTTTGCCGTGACAATCATACAATCCGTAATTTTCCGCTGCGTTGTCACAGATTGTCTTTACTTTAAAATAGTTGTTGGCAATCGCAGTGCATCGTTGATATGCTATAGGTACTATTACCGTGTTATTCGTATCTACGACTCCTTCTTTGCCTTGTTGACTGACAATAAAATTACCGCTATCAAAGCGTAGCTGCTCATAAGGAAGAACCAGCTGTGTTGCATCGGCTAAATTTATCAAGCATATTGCATTATCCTGGTTCACTGCAACACACTTTTGGCTGTTTTCTATGGGGGTGATGGATTTATAGTCTATGGGGATAATCAATCTCAAATCTTTGGAATAGATGCCATACAAACTATTGCGGCAAACAATGATGTGTTCTCCGTCCTTACAATTCTTAATACTCTGATAGATAAACGGTATGATGTTTATTCCATCGGTCAGCACATAGCTTGTTTCGCTGCCATTATATGGGTGTTCAATTGTGATTCTCAGGCGGATTCCCTCGTTCTGAATGGTGATTTTGTCATGGGGGTTTCGGTCGCATAGTTTTTCAATCTTGTCATCAAACAACAGGGACCATGTTGATGTTGATTCTACAAAAATCAATCCATTTTCTCTTTGATAAATATTCAGGTATTCGCAAGGAAGAATCTGTCTGCCATACTGGTCATATAAAGCGGTTTTGCGGTTGTACTTTGCCAAGAAATAGTCACCCAGCGCTTCAATGGATGAATATTGCGGAGCCGTAAGGTGTTTGGAGTTATACATTAGGCCCATTCTGTTATTCACTTTATAAATAACAGCACGCTCTGCTTTCGCTACCATTTGGCTGACAAGTTCCATCATCTCCTGTTCATCAGGCACATCGTTATTACGCTTCACATGTGCCATCCAGCGTTCCAAAAGCTGCTTTCTGTCATTTTCAATTCGTTTTTCTATTTCCCTGGTATCGGGATGTGCACAATAATATTCCTCTTCTGCATCTACGTAGTAGACTTTTCCCGATGTTTCATCGAAGGTGAGGTCGGACAATGTAATTAATTTGCCGGACACATCCAAGCCATCTCCATTTTTAGTGACAGGATATTTCCATTTATTTTCTGGTGTGAGCCAATTGCATTTCAATACCAGTTCCTTTCTTTTCTCGCTTTCCTCACGTGCTTCACGGTCAAATACAAATATGTTACGTTTGTTGGTGTAGTAGATATCTTTCATCATAAGGTTACTCAAATCAACATACTTGACATTTTCTTCAAAGTTGAATATCCAAATAATGAAATAATGATGTAGTCTATAGAAAATATCCCGGTCAACGATGGTGCTAAGGAAGGTCGTGGAGAGTTGAAGTTCAAAAACCACATTCAACGCTTTAAAGGTGGCACAGATATCGGGACGTCGCCAGTTAAGATAGGGTATATTGGCATTGATACGTTGCTCAATCTTTATGTTGTCAACACCTTGTTGCTTACTCTGTTCACCATTTAATCCATCATATATCCACTGCTTAAGTTTCTTGTGTCTTTTGCTTTCCTGACAAAGTCCATATTTTCGGGCTTCAATTTCTTCCTTTGACATGTTTACACTCGTCTTGATGGGGCAATCGGCACTATCATGCAGATGGGCGAAAAAAGAAATATGTCCTCGCTCAAACTTTCTGCCAGCAATCTTTATCTGTTGTCTGCAGAAAGGACACAGAAATCGTTTTTCGCTAAATTTGATACATCGCTCAAACTCTTCACGCCATTTGATAAGTTCAGACTCGGGGCGGGCAAAGAATTCTTCGGCATCTATCTCCTTTTCTGTTTCAGTATCGAAAATCTTCTCAATTCTCCTGATTGAAGTGTGAACATCTTCAATTTCCTCTTTCTGCTCTTCAAGTTTTGAGTTTGACTTTTCTTCCGTAACAAGTTCTGCTGATTCTTCTGTAGCAACCTTTGCTTCATCTGTATCATCTTTTGCACGTTCTTCTTCCACAATGTTGTTTATGGTCTGTTCCGAATCCGCTATTGGATTTAACTCAGCTTCTGAATGGAAACAGTCGCTCTTGGTGCCTTCATCTGCAATTTTTGATTTGTCTTGAAGTGCCTTGTCGACAGTTGCATTCCCTTCGGGAATTACACCTGTGCTATCGTTTACAGGTATGGATTCAATCTCATTCGCATTCTTTATTTCTTCTTGCTGTGTATCTCCTTTAGGTGTATTATCTTCTAACACCTTTTCTTCAATGTATGGTTCTTCGTTGGCGGATTGATTTTCATTATCCTCCGTTTCACCGAGTTCCGCATGATAGTTGTCCGATTCAACTTGTTTTTGTTCCACATTATTCTGAACCATCATCGAAACTTCCTGGTTTATAATTTGATTTTCGGAACTTTCATGATCTCTCGTAATGTTCCTTTCTTGTTCGGTGTTTTCGTTTCGGTCCTCTTTTTTTTCGCTTTCTACCCGACATTTCTCTTTCTCTTCTTCAAGAAGAGTCAGTTGTTCGGATAAAGTTTTAATAGTAGCATTTAGTGACTGCTCATTTACTCGTTTCTTCTCAATCTCCTTTTGTTGTTCTTCGATTGTTGTTTCTAATTTGGCTATTTTTTGATGTAACAGGTCTTCTTCTGATTCTGATGACTTAAGATTTGCAATTGCGTTTTCAAGCTCCTTAGCCAGCTTATCGTTTAACGTTGAAAGATTTCTCTCAACTTCTTGCACATGCTCCAGCAAATCGGAATTCTTTTGTTGGGCATCATTGAGTAAATTTCTTAGGGAAAGAATCTCTTGTGCTTGCTCAGTGGCCTTTTCTCTCATGCAATTGTTTTGAGATGTCAAGTCTTCTTTTTCAGTATATAAGTCTTTAATGGTGCTTTCATGATTGGCTATTTCTCTTTGGGCATTGGTCAGTTTCAGCGATAATGCCTCTATCTTAGCTGCTAATTCTTTTATTTTGCTAAGAGCAGATTCCAATTCTTGTTTTTTATTAGCATTGTCTTTAGATAGCTGACGTTCTTTTTGCCTAACATCATATCCTGCTATTAATTTTATCAAAAAATCGGATGTTTTCATATGCCAGAAGTATTTTATTATTAAATGTCAGAACCTTTAAATTTCAATCAGCAGGTCAATTAAAGAGTTGTAATGTCTTTAAAAACTTCAAACCGTAAAGGTAAGACGCAATATTCAACCATACAGACTGAAAAACAAGTGCAAGTTACAAAAAAAATGATATAACAGCAAGGAAGAAAGCAGAAACATGCCTAAAATCCAATTGATTATGCCTTTCTTAATAGAAAATAATGTTTTATTTTGCAATAGTAAAGAGCTACATCGTTTAACCAATCAAAAGAGAAACTTTTCTGTATGGTAAAATGAAAACACTTGAAAATGGTGTATTCCACGCTATTCCAACTAAAAGCACAAACAATCTGAAATAACAAAGAGAAAGTGGATTTGTATGATAAAAAATTGCTCATGCAGAGGTTTGTAATCCCAGAGGCTTGTAATAAATAAATGGGCAAACATTTTTACTGTTTAATGAAAATATACTACCTTTGCATTGGAGTTGATGAAGTAGAATGCTGTATATCGCAGAAATAGCGACTGTTGCCAAGTCATTACCTCGTTCTTTGAGAATGTCTCATAAGTAGCTTATTTCTAATATATTCCTATTTACATATTGATTTTTTAAGAAAATCTCTTGTATTTGTCATTCTGAGCGAAGCGAAGAATCTCCCGAACGCACTAGGAGATGCTTCACTACGTTCCCTTGACAAAAGAAATCCGTGACAAACCCGTGTAATCCGTGCCTAAAAACAGCCCGCTAAATTATCATTTTGTCACTCCTTACACTTTGTATTTCCTAATCGCTGAGAATCGCTTGTTTCGGACCGAAGGACGAGGGGAACGAAAAAAACGGATTTTCAAATCGCTTATTTCCTTGTTCTCAGAGAGATATGATGATTTTTATCAGAATGTTTACAAATTCTAGAAACGTATTTTCCCCAGATTTAAAAGGTTTGTTAAGATGGAATTAACTGTTTTTGGCAGAACGGCGAGAAGTGTTCGCTGAAATACTGCACTATTTGCTCTCAGTCAGCGAAGTGTTTACGCTGAAATAGCGTGCTGTTAGTGCCAAAACACTTAACTATCTCGGAGCAGATAGCGCACTATTTCAGAAAGGAGCTTTTTTTCGCCTTTCTAGTTCGCGGATTTTGTGAAAATGACGAGTAAGCAAAAAGATGAAAACACGAGCATTTTGATAGCTATTATGTGGTGTGTGCTTTCTTTAAAGTCCCGTTTCTTCTCTTTAAATCAGACCGATATTCTCTTTAAATGAGACCGACGTTCTGTTTAAATGAGAATCTTTTGTTTCGGATAAATGATGTTTTCCTCTATAAGAAGCAGTGAAAGGGTGCGGGAAAAGACTAAGGAATAATTCTTCAATAAAAAGGACTGCGGTATTTCTATAAACGGATTGTTATCCTCTCTATAGAAGTACCGCAGTCCCGACATTAGATATATTTATCTCGTCAAGAGAACTTCAAAGCTGGCGCCCTCGCGGCAGGTGAATCGCAGTACGGTATGCTTTTTATCCGTAGAAAGCACTTTGCAATAAGGTGTTTCTTCTACATTCCAACGGCCTTTCAACGTGATGGTCACGGGGATTTCCAGACTTTCGTTGAACTTCCAGGGACGGGAGTAGATACTGCGCTCGATGCGTTTGCCATTGGCATCGAAAGCTTCGTCACTGGGACCGCGGTAGAGAGCCAAGTCGGGTTGGGCAACGGTAAGCAAAACCTTGTCTTTTCCTTCCTTCACCATGACCAGACAGGAAGTGTCGGCTTTTTGCACCAGTCCGTCCTTAGGGAGTGCTTGTTGGGGTGTTTCAAACAGAACGTAGGAAGTGGTCTGCCCCATGCGGACGATGTGCGCGTTACGGTCTTGTCGCAACACTTCATAGACAGGCTTTCGGGCAAATGCGGCCAAGGTCTGCGCATCGGTATGCGGCAGGACAGCGTATTCATAAGACGCTCCCTTGGGTGCCTTGCCATGTTGCAGCACCAATGATACCCAGTCGCCCGATGTCGGCTCGACGCTTCGCTCGCCAATAGTCACTTGCGGAGTCTTCTTCTCGAACAACGCAATCTTCTTCATCGAGGCGGGAAGATAATAGCCTACGCCATTCGGGTCGATGTAAGTCTGTCCGTTGTCGGTGAAGTTTTCCCAATAAGAGCGAGTTTGCGGAGTCATGGCCAGTTGGAATACGGTGGTCTCCGTAGGATACTCTGTATTGGTATTTTCAATGTCCGTTCCTAAACAGACGATGGTTCCGTCGAAGAAGTGGAAAGACTTGCGGGCACGGTGCGAGCCGTTGTATTTGTCATGCTCGTGCAACTTCATGCCGAAGTTTCCATTACTCCCGGCTTGGGAAAGGCCTCCGGCAAAGGCTTCGTCGGAATACAGCATCTCTTCCATGCCTGAATAAACATCAACGTTCAGTACCTTGGCGCGTAATTGGTCGAAAGGCAAGTGGATGCTCGTAGTACCCGGTATGCGGTTCCAGTCGAAACCGTTTTCCTGCCAGCCGCTGGTGGTCAGGGTGACCATCTCATCGGGCTTTCCGGTCAGAATCTCCATACTACCGTGCGCCAGGTAACGTCCGTAGAAATTGGCGGGGAGGTAGTGCTCGGCCGCCCATAGGTAACGGGAATGTCCGCGCACGACGGCCGCCCAGTTGTCCCGGCGTTGCACGGAAACACATCCGTAACCTAAAGCCAAGTTGCCTTGCGGATCCGATTCGGGTTTGAATCCCAAGCTTTCGAAGAGTTCCTTCATCTTTTTCTCCTCACGAGTGGAGGTGACGGGAAGGAAATCGGGAGCGTTAGGGTCGGGCTTGTCATCGTAAGCAATCAGGCGCAGGTATGCAGAAGCCATCTCGGCGTCATATTTCTCTTTGCCGTCCGGAGTACCGGCCAGTGCCATCGTAGCGTATTGGATGGGAATCAGGTGTCCGCTTCCGTTGGGGTGGCGTCCGGACATGGAGAGGGACCATTGTTTCAGGTTGCAATAGAAGCGCATGGTGAGTAACACTTTTTTTACGGTCTCATGCGCCAATTGCGAAACGCTGAATTCGGTTCCGCTTAGCAGGTAAATCATCTTTGTGGCGCCGTCCAACCCGCCTACGGCATAAGCGGGATAGTTGTTGCAATGGTGGAAGCAGGCTCCATCGGACTTGAACGAGCCTGCCAGTCCCGGTGCAGGGCGACATCCGTAATCAATCCAACGCGAGAAGGAACGCAGGTATTGCAACTTCTCCGGCGTATCCTCCATGATGAGGATGCTGGCCATGCGGCCTTGTGTCTGGGTGTTGAACGAGTCGATGTCGATGCCATTCCCGGCAGGTTTGGGATAGACTTCGTTGGTGATGGCATACCAACGCAGAGTACGTTCGGCCTCGTTCAGTTTGCCGGCTTGGCGAAGCACGTCTTTCATGAGAAAGTAAGCCACGTAAAGGCCGCGCATGCTATAGCCGTAATGGTGTATGTTGCCCCAGCAACTTCCATAGGCCACTCCCTGGTCGGTGATGTGGTCGTACATGGCCAGGAACATTCGTTGCAGTTCCTCCTTGTCGGCGGTTTGCTTGGCGTTGTTGTAAGCGATGGCGATGCGCTTCATCAGGTTGAAATAGGCGTTCATCTCCATGCCTAACGTTGTGAACATATCTTTGTCCCAATTGGGTATCATGCGTTCGTAGGCTTCGGCCTGACGCACCATGAAAATGGGCATGCCGCTCACTTTCCCGTTCTTATATGTTATCTGATAGAAGGCGTATTTCTTCCGGATGGTGTTCATCTCTTTTTCGGTCAGGGCGGAAGGTGTATAAAGCATGTCGCGGAAACGTTGCTCCAAGAGTCTAATCTCTTCGCGTTGCTTGTCCGTGACAGGAGTCAGGGGTATGTCCGGCTTCATCAGGGAATGTTTGTAGATAACCAACCAATGGTTCGTGGTTTCTTTGTTGACGAAAGGAACCTGTACGTCAGCTGTTTGCTGGCGGGCGTCTACCTTGCTGGCGGGAATGAGGTGGTCGATGAACAGGCGTCCTTTCACGTCGGGCGCAAGGATGCGGATTTCGTTCATACCGACTTCGGGAGTACCTTCCATGTCGCGCTCGTAGCAGACCCAGGCTCCTCTCCAACCGGTGAAGTTGATGCCAAAGGGAAAGGATGTACACTTCTTCCCGTCTTTCAGAAATTCGAATGTGATTTGCTTGTCCTGCGCCTGTTCGTTATATACCCAGACGATACAGGCCGATAGGTAAGTATCTTTCCCGGTAGGGTCTTTCGGCTCGAATGTCAAGTCTTTTTTGATGGAAAGGACGGCGCCGGGATTGAACGTCCAGCTCAGGCTATGTGTCCCGTCTTTATAATGCTCGTCGTTGATTTCCAGGCGCGAGTCGCTTCCGGTGATGAAAGCGGGCACCTGTTCGTCTTCAAACGAGAGCAGTCGCTCGTTCTTTACCACTTGCGCATTAGCATGGATGGCGATGGTGGCGCATAATGCCAAGGCTGCTTTAGTTGTCCATAGGTTGTGTTCCATGATGATTTTATGTTAAAGTCCTAAAATATCAGTCTGGCGTATGCCTCCCGGCTGGTTGCGATATTCACCGTTAAGGGCTTCGGCTTCTTCAGGATTCAACTCCAGTTCTTTTTTCATATCCTCGGTAGCTCCTTCTTTGTCTCCATTCAGGAGTTTGGCACGTCCACGCTCGTGGTAGGCCTTTACAAAGTTTGGATTCAGTTCGATGGCTTCATCAAAGAGGACGATAGCCTCAGTCAGTTTCTTTTGACCGATATACAGTTGACCTAAATAGAGATAGGCTTGCTCGTTGAAAGGATTCAATTCCGTCACTTGGCGGAAATCGGCTTCGGCCGCTTCAGCCTGTCCGGTGGCTTCCTTAATTTGTCCCCGGAGCAACAAAGCACTTTCGTCCTCACAATCTTTCGCCAAGATAGCGTCAATGTCCTGTGTAGCTTCTTTGTATTGTTGCATCTTTATCAGGGCTTCGGCACGCAGCAGGCGGGCTTCGGTGAAGTCGTCCTTTAGGGCGATGGCTTTGGTGAGGTTGGCGATGCACATCAGGTCGTTGCCCAGCCCGTTGTCGGCCTTGCCCAGCAGGAAGTGGGCGATAGCGTTTCCTTGTTCAATGGCAATGGCCTTGCGGGCGGCTTCGGCCATGGCGGGATAGTCTTCCAGCGTGAAGCAGACATTAGCCAGGTTGAGGAAGGTGGAGATGTGTTCGGGCTCTAACTTGGCCATACGTTCCAACAGGGGACGTGCTTTCTCTGGATGGTTGGTCTGCATGTAGGCTTGTACCAGGTAGCCCATGGTCTCAAAGTCTTCTTGCAGGGCAAGAGCCTCGGTAAAACATTTGATGGCGTAATCGGAACGGCCCATTCGTTGGGCACGCATACCATCGTACTTGAATATATCGAAATTCTTTTGCTTATTTTTTTGTTGCTCTTCTTCGGGACTGGCGGGTCGTGCGGAGAAGAATGATTTGAAAAATCCCATAATCGTATGTTTTTATGATAATGGGACAAAAATAGTGATTATTTCCGAATTTGCAGCATACCGTTTTGGGTTATTATGCGGTTATCGTTTGCTAATTGGTGTAATAGCTTGTTTAACTGATCTTTGTCGGCATTTAGTTTGTCGCATAGTTCGGCGGGGGTAAGCGGGCTTGGGGCTAAGGCTTGGCAGATTTCATCAGGATGTAGGGAAGGGGTGGACGGCTTTTGGTGTGCACGCCGGATGCAGGCATCGCATTGGCCGCAATTGTGTTCATTCTTTTCACCGAAATAGCGCAATAGCATGCGGCTCCGGCAGATGTTATCCTCTTCCACATACTCTATCATGGCTTGTATGCGCCGCTCGTAACGGGCTTTCCGTTCCTCGTAGACGGTGGAGGGAATACGCATCTGGCTGATATCCATCCGTTCTCTTGTATAAATGATGTAGGGAATTTTCTTACGTGGAATGTAGCTGACAATGCGTAATTTGGCAAGCCGTATCAGAGACTCATACACTTGCTGGCGGGTAAGTCCGGTACGTACGGCCAAGGAGTCTTCGTTGATGAATGCATGGTCGGTGAATAGTCCAGTGTATGAACGTAGAATGGTTTGTATCAGTTTCTCGGTAGGCTCTCCTAAATCGCGTAGTTTGTAAAGCTCTTCTCGCCCGATAATGAAGAGCAGGCGCGAGGCATTGTCTTGCTCGTCGGTGTATTCGAGGTAGCCGGCTTGGGTCAGAATCTTCAGAGCACTGTCCACGGGCACGGGAAAGTATTTGAACTTACGGCAGAAGTCCTCGATGTCGAACTCGCGTACACAATCCTGCCCGTCGCCCATAGCCATCTGATAATAATATTGTAGATGCTCATATACATCTAATATATAGTCTTTCTCCGGAAATGTATCGGGGATGCGCTTGTGAAGGGTGGCTTTGTCGGACTTTGCATAGAGGATAATGGCATACGCCTTTTCTCCATCACGCCCGGCTCGTCCGGCTTCTTGGAAGTAAGCTTCGAGCGAATCGGGCAAATCGAGGTGGATAACCAGGCGTACATCAGGTTTGTCAATACCCATGCCAAAGGCGTTAGTGGCAACCATGACACGGCTTTCTCCCTTTTGCCAGCGGTGTTGGCGGATATCCTTAGTCGCATCGTCCAATCCTGCGTGATAGAAGTCGGCGGTGATGCCTTGCTTCATGAGATATTCGGTGACTTCCTTGGTGCGCTTACGGTTGCGCACGTAAATAATGGCACTGCCCGGCATACGCTGGAGGATGTGCAGAAGTTCCTTGGGCTTATCTTCCGTATGACGTACTACGTAGGCAAGGTTGGTACGCTCAAAGCTCATGCGGAATACATTCTCTTCCTTGAACTCCAGTCTTTTCTGTATGTCTTTCACCACTTCGGGTGTGGCGGTGGCCGTCAATGCCAGTATGGGGACACCCGGAAGCATGTGGCGCACTTCGGCAATCTTCAGATAAGCGGGACGGAAGTCGTAGCCCCATTGCGAGATACAGTGACTTTCGTCTACGGTTATCATACTAACCTTCATCTTGGCCAGCTTGGCACGAAAGATGTCAGTGGCCAATCGTTCGGGCGAGATGTAGAGAAATTTATAATTACCGAAAATAGCATTTTCTAACGTGACAAGTATGTCTTGCTTTGACATGCCCGAATAGACGGCCAATGCCCGTATGCCTCGTTTTTTAAGGTTTTCTACTTGGTCTTTCATCAGGGCGATAAGCGGCGTGATGACCAGGCACAAGCCATCTTGCGCCAAGGCGGGCACTTGAAATGTGATGGACTTGCCGCCACCCGTAGGCATCAGGCCCAAGGTATCACGCCCTTGGCCGATACTCCGGATGATGTCTTCCTGTATGCCCCGAAAGGAATCGTAGCCCCAATATTGTCTGAGTATGGATGCGTAGTCGGGCACGATTCTTAACTGGGTTTGATGTCTTCTATCTGGAGTTGGACCTCACCACGCTTGTGCGTGTTCTCCTCGATGGTGTAGCAGATGTCGAAAGCGCGCTTCGTTTTGATGTAACGCGCTTGAGAGCTCTGGCCGAAGGCTATGCCGTTCATCACTTTGTTCGACTTATTGTCCACCAGCTCCAGTTTGATGTGTTCCTGTTCGCGTCCTACGACTTTGCTTGTTCCGTAATCATACACATGGTGCGTGCAGAAAACAGGCTTTTCATTCTTCGGCCCGAAGGGATTGAGCTTTTTCAGATCGTTGAAGAACTTGGGTGTGATGTCCTTGAAGTCTATCTCTGCATCAATTTCTATCACCGCAGATGTTTGTTCGGGCAAGATGTGATGGGCTACAAATTCCTCGAAACGCTTGGTGAAAGCAGGTACGTTTTCCACCTTCATGGAAAGACCGGCGGCATACGTATGTCCACCGAAATTCTCCAGCAGATCACGGCAATATTCAATGGCCTTATAAACATCGAAGCCTGATACGGAGCGCGCCGAACCTGTGGCCAAGTTATTGGTGCGGGTTAATACTACAGCTGGCCGGTAATAGATTTCCGTGAGGCGGGAAGCCACAATGCCGATGACTCCCCGATGCCATGACTCGTTGTAGAGCACAATGGAGCGTCGGTCGGCCAATCCTTCCAAGCTTTCTACGATATGGTTGGCCTCTTCGGTCATACTTTTGTCCAAGTCTTTGCGCGTCTCGTTGTATTGGTTTATCTGTCCGGCTTTCTCCAATGCTGCCGTAAAATCCTTTTCAGTGAGCAAGTCTACGGCTTCCTTTCCATTCTGAATACGTCCCGAAGCGTTGATACGGGGACCGATTTTGAACACAATGTCACCGATGGTGATTTCTTTTTCAGTCAGTCCGCACACATCGATGATAGCTTTCAAGCCCACGCTGGGGTTGGAGTTGATTTGCTTCAGACCGTGGTAGGCAAGAATACGGTTCTCGCCCATGATGGGGACAATGTCCGATGCGATGCTGACGGCCACCAAATCCAGTAAAGGGATAAGGTGGTGGAACTCAATTCCATTGCTTATGGCAAAGGCTTGCATAAACTTAAAACCGACTCCGCATCCTGACAAATGTTCGTATGGATACGTGTTGTCCGGTCGTTTGGCATTCAAAATGGCAACAGCGGGGGGCATTACTTCATCGGGCACATGATGGTCGCAAATGATGAAGTCAATACCTCGTTCTTTGGCATACGCTACCTCTTCCACAGCTTTGATACCACAATCCAATACAATTACAAGGCTTACTCCCGTCTCTACGGCATAGTCCACCCCTTTGAAAGACACCCCGTAACCCTCGTTGTAACGGTCGGGGATGTAGTAGTCAATGTTCGAATAGAACTGTTGAATAAACTTGTAGACTAGTGACACGGCCGTGGTGCCGTCTACATCGTAATCTCCGTATATCAAAATACGTTCTTTCTTTCCCATTGCCCGGTTCAGACGTGCCACGGCTGCATCCATATCCTTCATAAGGAACGGGTCGTGCAAGTCGGGTAGTTGCGGATGGAAGAACTTCCGTGCAGACGCTACGGTCGTAATTCCTCGCTCGATAAGTAGCTGTCCTAGTATCGGGCTGATGCCCAATCCTTTCGCCAACTTTCGGCTTGCCTCTTCCTGTTCGGGTGTAATGGGTCGGTAATTCCATTTGTGAGTCATTTTATATATTGTTTTTTCTTTTTCCAAGTCTCATGTTGTCAGGACGTGCCGGTGAGCACATTTCTCCAACAAGTCGTAAAGGTAGCAAAAAGTCTTGAAAGTTCGGCAAAAAGAATATAAAATCTTTCTTAATCCTCAAAATAAGGGTGATGCGTCTCTGCCATAATCGTGCCGATTTGTATGAAAACATACAAGGAATAGCGGGGTTTGCATGTTTCTTTTCTTGTATAAAAGGGGCATCATTAATATAATAATAGCTTTAGATAGGAAGCTGTATCCTTAGCTAGCCATGAGTTAATATATAAAATGGGGAAATGGTACTTATTCCTCGAAATAAAAGCCTTATCTTTGTTGCGTTTAATATCAGCATTCATCCCGATTGAGGTAGAAAGTTGGGGATGATAGAATTGGCAAAAAAAATATTCGCAGCAGAAATGAGGAAAATAAGCAGAGAAATGCCAGCAGAGTGGGCTTTGGAGGTGATGCGCAAGGCTCCGTATATCACCGTCAGTTTCACCCGTCCCGATGGCACGGCCTATGGTGTTCCTTTGTCATTGGCTTCATCGGATGGTGAAGTGTGGTACTTCCATTGCGCCTTGGAGGGAGACAAGCTCGATGCCATAGCCGTCCATCCCGAAGTATGCCTGTCGGCCGTGACGCAGTGCAAGCCGACCGTAGGACCGAAGGATGGTTCGTTTACCTTGCAATACCGTTCGGCTATAGCCTTTGGCCGGGCGGAGTTGGTCACGAACGAGAACGAGAAGATACAGGCTCTTCGCATCATCAGCGAACGATTTTTACCCGGTCACATGAATGCCTTTGAGGAGGCTGTCACTCGGAGCCTGCACCGCACGGCGGTAGTCCGTATCACGTTGGCCTCAGCTCCTACAGGGAAACGCAAGCAATATGATAAAAACGGGGAGGAGATGAAGTATGGTAGAATGGAATAGGATGTCTGATGCCGATGAAACGATAATAAGACAAGGCTAGGCTTATCGAAATAAAAAAGTATCTTTGTCCCCATTATCTGTAAATTGAATATATAGTAGAAACAATTATAAATTATTACACCAATAAAAATTTCATAGGATTAGGGAAATGAATCGACATAACGGTGTGGTAATTTACAGAGGTTATTTGCTTATGACAATTCAGTTAGACAATTTTGAACAACAGATAGACCCGGCCATTTTGAAGCGGGGGTATGAGTATTTTAAGAAAGGTTACATTACGGACGTGGACGACTTGGGAGATGGTGATTATGAGGCAACCGTGGAAGGGTCGGAAACTTATACTGTCCGCCTGCATGTGGATGGAAATGAAGTGACAGACTATGAATGCGATTGCCCTTATGATTGGGGGGCGGTGTGCAAACATGTTGTGGCAGTTTTGTTCTATTTGCGGAAAGACTTGTTGGAGTCGGACGGTTTGTCTCAAAAGGAAAAGCGTTCCAAACCAAAAAAGGAATCGGAAGCCACGCAGTTTGAAAAGTTGCTGAAACTGCTTTCCCACGATGAACTGAGAACTTTCCTCCGCGAAGTCTGTGCCGGGGACAAGAGCCTTAGGAGGTTGTTTATAGCCAAATACGTTTCGTATTTGTACCCAGAATCGAAAGGGCTTTATGATACGCAAGTGCAAAAATTGGTGGATACTTATATGGACCGTTACGGGTTCATCGGTTATTACGAGGCTTCCAAATTGGGAAAATCCATCTATGAAATGATAGGGCAAGCCAAACAAAGCGCAGAAACAGGGAAGAAACAAAAAGCATTGTATATGGTGGAGGCCATTATTGAAGGTATGATAGAGGCCATAGAGAATGCGGATGACAGCAACGGTAAGATAGGCGGATGCTTGAATAGCGCTTTTGGCGTGCTTTCGCAACTTGCCGAATCCGGTTTGGACGAACCGTTGCACGATGAAATGTTTGATTGGTTGCTCCATCATCACGAGGCAAAGACCATGAAAGGCTGGAACTGGCATACCGATTTGATGGAGATTGCCATAAATATGGTAAGAACAAAGGAGGAGAAAGAACGTATCCGGACCGACTTGGAGCAAATTAAACCGAACGGGAAAGATTGGGACTGGGACTATCGGTTGGCGCAAAAGCTAAGGTTGCGACTGATTGAGAAAACCGAAGACGAGTCGGCTGCCATCCGTTTTATGGAAACCAATCTGGATAATTCGGACTTCCGTAAAGAGTTGATAGAGAAAGCTATGCGCGAGGAGGATTTTGCAAAGGCGGAGCGGTTGGCCAATGAAGGAGTGGAGAAAGACGGAGAAAAATCCCTCGGATTGGTCGAAGATTGGCGTTACTACCTCTTGCAGGTTTACCAAGCTACGCATGATACGGAGAGAGTTATCAGCCTCGCCCGTCATTTCTTTGTGGACGGAAGCGACCGTCACCAACCACGCAAATACTATTATGACTTGTTGCAATCCCTCATTCCCCAACTGCAATGGCGGAAATACGTGGATAACCTTATTGCGGCCATTAGCGGAAAGTCATGCTGGGAAGTGGATTACGACCGTGTGGCGGAAATATACGTGTGGGAAGAACAGTTTGACAAGCTTTTTGAACTGCTCCGGAAATATCCCGATTTCTATCGTGTGGAGGAAGCGGAAAAGTATTTGGCTGCTAACTATGCCGAAGAACTTGCCGGCATGTATCGTGACTTGATTGTGGATTATTTGCCCAACCATGTGGGGCGCAACCATTATGAGATGGTGTGCAAATACCTCCGTCGAATAATAAAGTTAGGCTGTAAGCCCTTGGCGATGGAACTTGCCGGACAACTGAAAACACAGTACCGCAACCGCAGGGCATTGTTGCAGGAGTTGGCGCAGATATAATATAGGATAAAACCCCAAGTATCCTTGGATAAATGGCAAAGTATTCAAAGATAGTTGGGGCAAGTAAATAACCGCTTCTTTTCCTTACCCATATATATTTGATGAATTACGTTCTCCAGAATGCAAAATAAAGCAGGATAATGCCCAGCGCAATTCCACAAAAGACAAGACCTGTCAGGAGAAAGCCCCAATCCGGATAATGGAAATCAATCTCCTTGTAGGGAATGGCAGTTTTCTTCACATACTTGTTCCATGCCCATATAAGAACTTTTCCCAATCTTTCTGCTGTAATATAGCTCATAATTATTCTTACTTTTCAATTTAAATCCCCTCACACCCCGCTAAGCAACAGATAAAAAGTCGCCAACTGGACAACGAGGGAAACGACATAGATGCCGTAGTAGAGCAGATACTTTTTCTTTTTATCGAACTC